>JAZSEA010000117.1:0-18766 GCA_045531455.1 Eubacteriales bacterium | reverse complement strand
GTACGGGAGTCGAACCTAATTGCCTCACGGCGATTACTTTTCGCGTATTTCGGCGTGCTTTTACTCGCAAGGTTAATACCTTGCTTCGCAAAATCCCACCAAAATCCATCAAAAATTAATTCGCCGTGAGGTGCGAGCAGTGTTGACGGAGCAGATTTTTTCGAGAACAAGGTTCTTTCCGATGATCATATATAAATATTATCAAGGAAAGAACTGCAGTTATCGGGAAAATCTGCCCGCCAAAACCAATTATGTTCGACTCCCGTACGGCTAGAGTGACAAGAATAATACGAACTAGTTTTTTGGCGACAAATATTCGCCATCAGTTCGTCAAACGCCTTGATGGTATTAATATACAATCTTCGGCGTTTTCCTGCTGCTGACAAATATTTGTCAGCCAAAAAATCTCCGACCCGCAAGCCTTAATTTTTAGGTGATTTTTGGTGCGGAGGACAACGCAAGGTATTAACCTTGCTAGGACGACAAGCCGAAAAGCGCCAAAAAGTAAGGCTTTCGGGCTAGTTCGGATTATTCTTGTCACCCTAAACATCCAATATCCCTCCCTTTTCAATTTATATTATACATTAAGAGCTTTTAAGGGTATATTAGAATTAAAGCAACCGGTATTAAGATAGTATTAAGAAAAGCGACAGCTCCGTTCGCATAACGGCGGAGCTGTCGCTTTTGATCACTCATCCTTCTTAAAATTAGATTTATCCACTCCGCAGAGCGGGCAGCACCAGTCCTCGGGGAGGTCTTCGAATTTTGTGCCGGGGGCGATTCCGTTATCGGGATCGCCTGCGGACTCGTCGTATTCGTAGCCGCAGATCTCACATACGTATTTCACGCCATCATTCTCACTTTCGGTTTTATTATACTCGCCCGCGAGCTCGAGAGCAAGACGCCTGATCTCCTCTCTGTTCGCGTCGGTCATAGCTGAACGGACGGTCACGGTCGTATCGGTGAAGACGATATCCTTGCATTCTCCGAGAAGTCCCTTCATCTTCTTAGCCGCCGTCGGCGCCCAGCTTCCGTTTTCTATTATACCCACGGTGCGCTTCTGGTATCCGTGCTCAACAAGAGCGTGGATAAAGGTATTCATATAGGGGAAGATATCTCCCTGATAGGTCGTTGTTGCGAGGACGAGCTTGCCGTAACGGAACGCGTCCTCGAGAGCCTCGGACATATCGTCGCGCGCGAGATCGCTGAGCGCAACCTTCGGGCAACCGAGCTTTTCAAGCTCCTCTGCAAGAAGAAGAGCCGCCTTCTTGGTATTTCCGTAAACCGATGTATAAGCAATCGCCACGCCCTCGCTCTCGACGCCGTAGCTCGACCAGGTGTCGTAAAGACCAATGTAATAACCAAGATCCTCGGTCAGTACGGGTCCGTGAAGCGGACAGATCGTCGAAATTTCAAGTCCCGATGCCTTCGCAAGAAGCTTTTGCACCTGCGCGCCGTACTTGCCGACGATGCCGAAATAATATCTTCTCGCCTCGCAAGCCCAGTCCTCATCCGCGTCAAGCGCGCCGAATTTGCCGAATCCGTCAGCCGAGAAGAGCACCTTCTCGCTCGATTCATAGGTCATCATGACCTCGGGCCAATGGATCATAGCCGCGCCGATGAAATTGAGAGTATGCTTGCCGAGGCCGAGCGTGTCGCCGTCCGTAATAACGATCCTGCGGTCCGCGTAATCGCGTCCGAAGAACTGCTTCATCATAATAAAAGCTCTCTCGGAAGCGACGACGGTAGCCTTCGGGAACTCATCGCAAAAGAGATTTATGTTCGAGGAGTGGTCGGGCTCCATATGCTGAACGATCAGGTAATCAGGATCTCTTCCCTCAAGTGCCGCCTTGAGATTTGCCATCCATTCCTCGCCGAAACGCGCGTCAACGGTATCGAAGACCGCGATCATCTCGTCGATGATCACGTAAGAATTGTATGCCATACCGTTCGGCACGTCATACTGACCCTCAAAAAGATCGATCTCGCGGTCGTTTACGCCTATATATTTGATAGAATCCGTAATTTTCATTTATGTCTTCCCTTCTATGGTTTTTTTAATTATACAATAAAAAAAGACTTATGTCAAGACATAAATCCTCCCAAATATAAAAAAACAAATGACCCTTGACCGCGGTTTCTTTACACCTGCCGGCCAAGGGTCATTTGTGATCGATCTTGGTATCTAACATCATTTGATTATCCTCACTTTCTTTATCTACCTTTTCCTCATCATCACACCTTAAAAAGCATCACTTTCTTTTTTTCTCTATGGAGAATACCCATATGCTTTTTTGCGCATCTTTGAATGTCGGATAAAGGCGAAGGTTTCCTCTGACTCGTATTTGAAGACCTTGACTTGAACCATCTATATAATCGACCATCGATCCGTGTCCTTTATCCACGCGAAGGTGATCTTGAATTTTCTTGCCTTCCGGCAGCGTCCTTTCGACCTATGATCCGTCGTCACAGCATCGAGTTATTCAAGTCTTTGCTTCGGAGAGTCGGTACTTAGTTGTACATTGGCTTATACCTTCCTTTCCTGTGACTATATTATAGCACAGTATTTTCATAATTGCAATATACAGATTGCACAAAATATACAAATTTTTTTGTACAACGCGCCGATTTTAAGCACTTCGCTGAATTTGTTCTTGACATCTTGATTAAGGTGTGATATAATGGTAGATGGTGTGTTGTAACTCAATGCAAAACGCAAAATGCAAAATGCAAAATGCAAAATTGGCAGAAAACATCATTTATCTTTCTAAATATTAAAGGACTGAATCATTTTTTGGATTCAGTCCTTTGTTTATATAGAACTTCAAAATTAAATTATCGGTTCATTTTGCATTTTGCATTTAGCATTTTGCATTTAATCCAGCGTTATGGTCTTATCTCCCCCATCGGCGACGAAGACGTTCTTCGCTCCAACGAGATTAATGATATACTTATTCTCGGGAGTGGTCTTGTTTTCGTTGTATCTCGACTGCGCGCCGGGGAAAAACGCATAGGTCGGCTTACAGACCTTATAAAAATCAAGGCAGGTGGGGTGGTTGATCGAGCCGTGGTGCGCGACCTGAACGTAGTTACTCTGCAGATAGTCGCCGTATCGGGCAACGATATAATCGCCCGCGATCGTCTGCGCGTCACCGGGCAGAAGGACCTTATCCGTCTTTGCAATAATGCGGGTCACGACAGATTGGTCGTTTCTGTAGCCCGAAACGATATTCATTACGCCGAGATCCTCGTGAGTCAGGAGGACCTCGATATCTGCTCCGGGAAGCGGGATCAGCATACCCGTATGAAGCTTTACCGCCTGTGCCTTCTTGAACTTCGTCAGCGCATTCTTGAGCTTGCCGTTGGTATAGATGCTCGTTCCCTCGTTATCACTGCAGATCGCGGGGATGTTTATTCCGACGTAATCGAGATCGACAGCCGCGCCGTATTCCTCGGCAAATTCAAGGAAGCAGTTTGAATGGTCGCCGTGCAGATGCGTGAAGATCCAGAGCCTTATATGCGGCGTACTTCCGCTCGGCGCATTGCGCTTGAGGAACTGATAAAGATCGTTCGCGTCGCCTGCCCAACCGCCGTCCCAGATTGCGTATGAGCCGTCGGTAAGCTGAAGCACGTAGGACATTCCGTTCGTACTGCCGCCCGTTGCCGCGTAATTGAGCGCGTGCTGTGTGATCGCAAGGGGAGTCTCGTACTGATCCGCCTCAAAGGCGATCGGCAGATTTCTGTCGTTGAGATCCTCTGTCGTCAGACGCAAGCCGTCCGCCGTGTAGGAAACGAAGAGCCTTGTCTTGGCTTTCTCGGATTCGAGACGCGCGTGTGTCTCGGCACCCGCGGTGCGCTCGGTCAGCTTGCTGAAGCCCTCAGCCTCCGCCTTTGCGATATAAGCCTCGTAATCGGCATAAGCCGCATCGGCGTAAAGAAGCGTCACGGTATCGTCGCCGCAATCGTAAGCCTCGGTCAGAGTCAGATCGATCTCGGGGATATCGTTGCTGTATTCCTTGTACTCCCAGATGACGGGCTCGGCATAGGGTAGGAGGATCTGCTTTGTTCCGTCCTCGGCAGTGCTTGCAGAGCCCTCGAGCAGCTCGAGGAATCTCTCGGCTGCATAAAACGTAGCGGGAAGCGTTCTGCCCGTGACTACGATCTTATTTCCGACAACGCAGAAGCCGCATTCGTCAAAGTCATAGAGCGCGCGAGCCTCGGGATTTTCGGGATGACCCGTGCTTCCGACAAGGATCTCGAGTGTCTCGGAGCTGTACTTGCCCGCCTTCGAGAGCGCATCGTTCTTGATCATCTGCGATTTGTTGCCAAGGATCGAATTGATACCCGACTGCAGCTTGACGTACTCCGCCTTGACGATATCGTTCGCATTCTGCGAATATACCATACCGTACTGCGCCTTGCCGCCGAGCGCGATATTCAGAGTCGAGAATACCTCGCTGACGTAATCAAGATCCGCGGGAAGATAGGCTGTGGCACTCTCGCTGTCGAAATAAACGAAGTTATCGAGGAAGTAATCGACCGCGTAGGGGATGATGGCGTCGCTCGGAGACGCAATTACAACGCTCTTGCCCGAGACAGACAGCGAAAAGCGAAGCTCTCCGCCGAGCTTTTCGACAGCCGCCTGCGATTCGGGACGGTTTGTCGATCCGATAAGGATCTCAAGCGCGCCCTCCTCGGGTGATTTCCAGTCCTCTGTGATAGAAAAATCCTTTCCGAAGAGCTCGGAAAGCTCGTTTTTCAGCTCAATCGAAGCAGATCTTGCCATCTGACCCGCCTTTTCCGAGCGGACAACGGCATAATCAAGCGTCAGCGCGAAGCTGTATCCCTCGGGGATACCCGATGTCGAAACGGGAGCCTCCGTAGACGTGTCGGGCGTACTGCTCTCCTCTGCGGGATCCCCGTTACATCCGACGAGTGCGAACACGAGCATCAAGATCGCAAGGATCAGAGAGAGGAGGCGCAGATTCGGTTTTTCAATAAACATATTTATCATTTTTTATACAGACAGCTTCTGCCGAGCGACGTCGGCAGAAGCTTATTCTTTGAATTAATGCTTTTTGGTGATAACTGCAAGGGGGATGATGCAGAGGAGGATAGCCGCAAAGGACATAGCTCCGCCGCAGCCCTTCTCTTCCTTAGGTGCGGTTGTGGAAGGAGTTTCGTTCTTTGGAGCCTCGGTTGCCTCGGGAGCATCGGTTGCCTCGGGAGCGGGAGTTCCCTCGGGCTCGGTCTCCGCAGGCTCTGTTGGCTCATCGGTAACGACGGGAGCCTCGGTGGTGACCTCCTTGGTGGTCTCGGGATCGGTCTCTGCGGGTGCCACGGGAGTTACGGTATTGAAGATCGGAACGATAACCTTGGTCTGACCCTCAGCCTCGAAGAAGTTGGATTCGGATGTGATAGTGGGCTCGGAGGAGAGCTTAAGATTAGCCTCGCCGGGAGCCTTATACGCTGCGTCGGTGCTTCCGACCTCGTCGCCGATAGTCTTGTAAGCATCGCCGAGAGCAACGCCCATATTGCCCTCCATTACGTAGAGCTTGGAGAGGTAGCCGAGAACGGCACCGACTCTCTGACCCTTAACGCTTCCGAGGTTGTAGCAATTCTTGAGCACGCTGTTGTCAACGTGGATACGTCCCGCAACACCGCCCGCAACGTCAACAGATTCGACCTCGCCGTAGTTTACGCAGAACTCAACGGTACCGATCGCGCTCGACGCGCCGACACCGCCTGCAACACCGCCGGTATAGCATACTGCATCCGCAACTGTAGCGGGATTGATATTCTTGACCTTACCGTAGTTAACGCAATACTTGATCGAGCCCTCGCCGCCGACAACGCCCGCGATACCGCCGATGAAGGAGGATCCCGTTACGCTGTAGCATTCAACAGAGCCGTAGAAGGTCGCGCCCTGAACGGTGGAGGAATGAACGATACCGAAGCATCCGCCCATCTGCGCGGTGTTCGACATAATATCCGAGCTCTTGACGACAACGTGTTCGCCCACGGATACGCCCTCAACCTCGGTGAGCTTCATCCATGAGCAGATCGCGCCGCAGTATCTTGTGTCGGTCGTGAAGGTTGCATAATCAACCTTGAGGTTCTTGATAGAGCCGCCCTTGACAACGCCGAAGAGACCCGAATATACCTCGAAGCACTCAAGGTTATAGATGGTCTGACCGTTTCCGTCAAAGTGACCCGCAAAAAGGTTCTTTGTGTCATATCCGATAGGAGTCCATACGTTTCCGCCCCAGTCGATGTCGGCTTCAAGTCTGAAATATGTATCCTCGTATTTCTCGCCGCCCATACAGGTTGCCGCAAGAAGATCGAGCTCCGCGCCCGTCTTGATGATGTAGGGATCGCTCTGGGTTCCGCTTCCTGCCGAGAAGCCCGCAGCCGAGCTGCCGTCCCATACGTCAACCGCCGTCGAGCCCGCAAGCTTTTCAGCCGAAACGCAGAAAGACGCGAGAGAAAGCATAAGAACAAGCGCAAGTGCCGATGCAATAATTCTTTTCATTTTTATTTTTCCTTTCGGGATTTATTTGTCGAAGGACTCGTTGAGTTCCTTGAGATACTTGGTTATCTTCTTGTCGTACTGCTTCATATAGGACATCCAGTCCGACTTCTTGTTGTTTACAAGAGTGAAGAGTGCCTTTGAGGGGAGACCTCCGATCTCGTCGCTGAATACAAGACCGATCTCCATAACAACGCTCTCGCGGAGCTTATCGAACATCATAGCGTCGTTGCTGTCGTCCGAATAACGCGCCTTGAGCGCAACCTCGAATACAACGGGGGTTACGGTGTGGTAGCCCTCGGACGCCATAGCCTCGATAACGGCACCGCACTTGGAGGTCGCCTTGCAGTTGATCGAGATACCGTACATCGTATAGGTATTCGCCATCAGAGTGTGATAGCTTTCCTGGTTCGTGTCGTAAAGAGGTGCGGGAAGGATACCGTACTTGACGTCGCTGCTTGCAAGCTGATTTACCGTGAAGCGAACGCTCGCCATTGTAAAGAGCGTGCGTCCCTCGCTGAATATCTCAGCGGCGTTATCCCAGCTCGATGTATAGTACCAGGCGTCCTCGTTGTAGAGATAATTGTTAAGAGTTTCAAGCAGACCCTGCGTCTTCTCGGAAACGTAGCTTTCCGAAAGCTTGATCATACCCTCCTCGTCCTTATCGGTAATTCTGATACCCATACCGATACAGAGGGCATTGATCATACCCGAATAGGTTACGAATCCGAACGTGTCATCTTTGCTCTGACCGTCGCCCATAGTATCCTTATAGGAATTGCGGCTTTCGGTGAACATCTGCTCGATGGTCCAGGTCTTGTTGTGAACGTGGGTGTAAAGATCGGAATCGGTCATATCCTTATTGAAGAACATACCCTCCATTCCGAGCAGGGTATTGAGCGAGATATCGCCCGATACGAAAAAGATATTGCCGTGGATGGTCGAATTTTCAACAAGATCCTTCGGCCACCAGGGTGCCTCAAGGTTGATATGCTCAACGTCGCCAAGGTTCTGGAGATAGCCCGCAGCCGCAACCGCGCCCATTACCATACTGTGTACGGCGACAAGCTCGATATTCTCGCCCGAATCGATGCCGTTGCGCATATAGTTTACGAAATCATCAAGGTTTCCCTTCGCACCCTTCTGTCCGTTCCAGGCGAAGGTGAAATTGAGACGCTCCTGTACATTCTCGTTACGTCTGTAGACGACGTCGTTGATATCGGTGCCGTCGGTCTCCTCAACGTAAAATTCGTTATTGTTCGCGTTTTCCCAATAGAGGATATTGACCTCTTCCCCGCCGAAATCGAGCTCGGGAAGGGTGTCTCTCGTCGTTTCCGCTACAGTCTCCGACTCGGGAGCGAGCGTTGTAGCCGCGCCCTCGGGAGTCTCGGAGCTCTCATCGCCGCCGGTTTCGGCACAAGCCGCAAGCATGGGGCAGAGCATCAGAAGAGCCAGCATAATCGAGAGAAGGGATCTCAGGATTCTGAAATTCTTTTTCATAACAAAAACCTCTTTATTAATCAAATTTTAGCTTTCGTAATCAACGATCGCGCCGTGTGCGCGGAGATTTGCGCGGAGAAGATCGGTATCAATATTGCCGACCTCGCAGCCCGCATTGAGCGCGATAGCGCAAGCCTGACCCGCAGCCTGACCCATAGCCATACAAGCGGGAATTACTCTGAACGCGCCCGCCGCCTGAGATTCAGCCGAGATCGGTCTGCCCGCAACGAGAAGGTTCGAGCATCCCTCGGGAACGAGCGAGCGGTAGGGGATGGTGTATTTTCTTGCGGTCTTTCCGTGGAAGCCGCCCGAGATCTGACCGTCGCGGCTGTGAACATCCATTCCATAGCCGAAAACGACGACGGTATCATCGAAGAAAACGCCCTCGGAGATATCGTTTACCGTCAGGCGGTACTTTCCGACGATATGTCTCGACTCACGGATACCGAGCACGGGAGCGACCTGCGTGATCTTGCAATGCTCAAAGCCCTCGGTCTCAAGCAAATCCTTGTAGGAATCGAGAACCTGCTCACGAGCCTCGATGTGCGCGTCGGTCATACTTCTCGCGCTGTTGGCATTGACGCCGTAAACGCGGTAGTGGTTTACCTTATAAGTACCCGGGATGGGCTTTCTGTAGCACTTTGTGGGCTGTGTCGGACGCTTGCCTCTGCCCTCGAAAGCCTCGTCATCGGCATCGTCGACCTCAAAGAAGAGGGTTCCGGGCTGAGGAAGCATACCGTCCTCCGAGCCCCACCAGGTACGGACGCCCGATTTTTCGGCTACGTCTGCGTTGCCCGTGCAGTCGATGAAGAGCTCAGCCTTGAGAGCTACAAGTCCCTCGGGAGCCGCGAGAACGATCGACTTTATCTTACCGTCCTCAAGGACGCTGTCAACGTACTTTGTGTAAAGGAAGATCTCGACTCCCGCCTCGATGCACATTCTGTCAAGAACGAGCTGGAGCGCATAAGAATCGAAGGGCGTGACGCGGCGGTGATACTTCTTGAGGAAGGAGGTATAAACGCTCGGCGCATCGGTCTCGTCGGGCGAGATTGCTCCGTTGATCTCGATGGTTCGGTCAACGATCTCATCAAAAAGTCCGCGTACGACTCTCTCCTCGCCCTTGCTGTCATAGCAGGTCATAAAGGGTCCGACAAGTGCCGCGGTTGCCATGCCGCCGAGCATACCCGTCGTCTCAACTATGACGGTCTTCTTGCCCTCGCGTGCGGCTTCGATAGCGGCGCAAACGCCTGCGGGTCCTCCGCCGATAACGCAGATGTCATACTCTCCGAGATAGGGGAGAGTGCTCGAATACGTAAGCTTATCCATTATTTATATGTACTCCTCTGAATGAAAATATAATTATCAACTTAATTATAACGCGAATTTTGATATGTAGATACTAATATTCCTACCAAAAATTTAACTTTTACGACTTTTTTTAATTCCCGCAACAATGTTGTTGGGTTTTGAGAGCATTTCTGCGCCGACCGTACGGAATTTCGCGGGAGTCATACCAACCGACTTCGAGAAAACGCGGATGAAATACGAGGTGCTGTTGAAGCCGCAGGCATACGCCGTCTCGGTGACGCCCTTTTTGTCGGCAAGCATCGCGCGGGCGCGGTTGATGCGGATGATGCGGATATAATCGTGCACCGTCATTCCCGTGTATTTTGAAAAGACTCGGGTAAGATAATCGCGGTTGATATAGAATCTGCCCGCGATCTCGTCGATGCCCGTGATCGTCTGATAATTGTCACGGACGTAGCGGATGACGTTGTGTATTACCACGGGTATCTCGCGGCTTCCGTTTCCGTAAGCCGAATCCGACTCGTCCGCGCTCTTGTTGATGTAGCTTATGACCTCGCAGAGGCGCGCGAAGATCACGACCGAATCGCCGCTCGGGATCGAATCGCGCAGATACTCGAGCCGCTCGATAAGCCCGTCAAGCATTCCCTCGCGGAGGCTGAACACCCTTCCCTCTCCGCGCTTTTCGTCGCCGAAGACCGACACCGTCGAGTCCCTGCCGCCGATCAGAAAGTCGAAAATATCCTCGGGCACCCAGAAAGCATACCTCTCGTAAACCGATTTTTCTGCGGCAAGCGCGTAATGAAGCTCACCGGGGCGCGCGAAAAAGAGCTCTCCGCGCGAGAGTCGGTAGGTATGTCCGCCCGAAAAATGAAGCATCTTTCCCGAAAGGAATATGCAGACCTCGAGAAGCGAATGGTCGTGCATATGGTCGTAATAGGTCTCGGGCGAGACGTCCTCCTTCGCGTATCTGACCTTTATCTTCTTTCCGCTCGAAAGCGGAATTGAAATTTCCTGTCTCATTTTCAGTCTCTCCGTGCATTATTTGTCTTCTTTTAAGATAATAATATCACTTTTGCGACTTGTTGTCAAGATTAAATCGGATAAAATATACTCATACGCTTGACTTGCGCCGATAAATATGGTATATTAGTATATAATGAAACTATTCCGGAGGCACGTGATGATAAAAATTGCCGTATGCGACGACAGCAAAAGCTTCGCCGAGGTGCTCGGGCGCGAGATAACCGCATTCTGCGCGCGCGAAATACCCGATGCGTCCGACTGCCGCGTTTATCCCGCCTTCACGTCCGCCGAGGACGTCCTCGCGCATCTCGAAAAAGAGGGATTTGATCTCATCTTTCTCGACATCGATATGCCGCGCATCACGGGCTTTGATCTCGCCGAGCGTATCGCGGAGCTTTATCCCGAAACGCTGATCATCTTCGTCTCGGCTTACGATAATTTCGTCTACAGCTCCTTTGCCTACAGCCCCTTCCGCTTTCTCCGCAAATCGCACCTCAAGGACGAGCTCATCCCCGCGCTGCTCAAGGCGATCGAAAAGATCACGCAGAAGGAAAAGACTGTCAGCTTCATCTGCACCGACGGCCCCATCACTCTCCGCACCTCGGATATCTCCTGCTTTGAGAGCAACGGAAACTACTACACGATCCGTTGCGTCGGCGGCGAGGAATACAAATGCCGCGGCACGATCACCTCGCTCGAAAAGTTCTGCGATGACAGCCGATTCTTCAAGATCCATTCGGCGTACATAATCAACCTCGAGCAGGTAAACAGGATCACAGACAGCAACCGCGTACTGATGAATAACGGTATGGAGATCGGCATCAGCCGCCGCAAGATCGGCGAATTCAAGGAGATCTATATGCAATTCATCCGCAGGAGGTACTCGAAATGATCCCGATCCTCTTCGAATTCGGCGCGAGCCTCTTCGATTCCGTGCTTGCGATATGGTTCATCACCCGTTTTATCGGAATGAAACCGAAGCCGATATACCCGATCATAGCCGCCGCTCTTCTCTTCGCGCTCACTCTCTTCTGCGACAAATACCTCGCCGACTTCAATCTGATCGGCGTGTTGATCTGTATGCTGCTCGCGCTTCTATACACCGTCTTCGTCAAGCATAAGATCACCTTCAGGCAGATCCTCGCCGTTATGACCTATTGGATAATGCTGATGGCGGCGAGCAGTCTGCTCTTTCTTGCGATATCCTCCATCATCGGCGACGTCAACCTCCTTTTTCAAGGCAGCGTCACGACCGCGCGATACATCTATCTGACCCTGCATAAGATCATCCTATTCGCCGTCGTAAGGCTGATACTCGCATTCTTCTCGATCGACGGATCGATAAACAAAAAGAGCGCGATCTTCACGTTCCTCATCTCGGTCGCGACGATGATAGGTCTCGGAATGACAATGTACGTCGCCACCCTCGAGAACAGCGGTGTCACGGGATTTCAGATAACCGTCATCGCGCTTGCATTTGTAATGACGAACGTAATGCTCTACTTTATGCTATCGCAGATACAACACCTGCAAAAGAGCGAATATGAGCTCCGCCTCCTCGAGGAGAAGACCGAATTCGACAACGCGCGCCACAAGGAGGCGACCGCGCTCTGGCAGAGCGTCCGAAATATGCAGCACGAGATGAAGAACAGCCTCTCGCTGATCTCGGCTCAGCTCGACGAGGGCGACACCGAGGCTTGCCGCAGCTATCTGCGCGAGCTGATGCCGAGCCTTGACTCGATGGGCAGGATCATCCGCTCGGATAACAGAACCCTCGATTATCTGATCAACTCAAGACTCGGAACGCTCAAGGACACGCAGATCGTCATATCGGGCTCGGTCGGCGACCTCTCCGACATTGCGGAGAAGGATCTTGCTTCCCTGATGGGCAATATCCTCGACAATGCCGTTGAGGCGATCGAGAAGGTTGAGGAAAAGCGCATCGAGCTTCTCTTCTCGATCGAAAACACGAACCGAATGATAATCTGCAAGAACACCATCTCCCGCCCCGTCCTCGCAGACAATCCCGACCTTGCCTCAACCAAGAAGGATCGCGCCGCCCACGGCCTCGGTCATAAGATCGTCGAAAACATCGTCGCCGAATACGGCGGAATGATCGACTATTTCGAGGAGGACGATATGTTCGGCGTGCAGATAATTTTACCGAAAATAAAATGCTGATCCCGAGGGATCAGCATTTTGTTTATTTATTTATTTAACGAGCTTACCGTCATTATCGAAGGTATATTTACCTGCGGGGAGAAGCTCGCTCGACTGAGTTACCCAGTACTCGCCGCCTGCAACGATCTGACCGTTCGCACGGACGTAATAGATGTCGCCGTCGATCTCGATCGCGCCTGCCGCATACTGAACCTCGCCGTCAACGTAATAGTAGCCGTCGAAGATTCCCGTGGTAGCCTCGGAATTTACAAGGATGGGATCCTTGATGAATCCGTTCTCGTCAATGACGTAGATGCCCTTGATGACTCCGCTCTCTGCGGTCTTGCTTACCCAGTACTGCTTGTCGGTAACGACCTCGAGATTGGTGGTTCTGACGTAGATATAGCCCTCAGCGGTCTTGACGACGCCCGTACCCTTCGAGCGGCAGTAGTCCTCATAGTAGTAGAGCACGCCGTCGATCTCGGTCAGACCCTCGTACTTGCACATCTTGCCGTCCTCGGCGAAGGTGTAAACGCCCGACTTGACCATATCAAGCTTTGTGGTGTTTCTTGTAGCGTAGACGTTGCCCGTGAGCATTACGTTACCGCCGCCATTTACGTCGCCGCCGAAGTAGTAGTACTCGCCGTCTGCCTCAACGAGACCAACGTGCCAAGCGATCACGCCGTCAACTGCGTAACGGACGCTGCCCTTGTCGTCAACGATACCCGTCTTGCGGAGGAGCTTGCCATCCTCGCCGAAGCAGTAAACTGCGGTCGTCGCATCGGTGTACTTGGAGGTCTCGGAATTTGCATTGAAGTATGCAAGGTCATCGGCATTGGGCGCGTGACCGAGCTCGGTGTTGTAAGGAACGCGGCTGAAGCCTGTCGCCTTCGTGCCGTCTTCATTGTAATAGTACCACTCGCCGTCGATCTTGCACCAGCCCTTAAGCTCTGCGAGCTTGCCGTTAATTTCGGTATAGATAGAGGTTATGGGTTTGCTGAAATCAAACTCCTCAGCATAGTCATAGGAGGTATACCATCCTTCAATGTAATAGCCCTCGGGAATAATGCTCGCATACTCTGCGTATGTAATCGGCGAAACAGTTGTACCGTAAAGAACATCTGTCAGACGCTTCACGAAGTAATAAGAACCCTCCGGATGATTATAAATGTAAGATACTTCAAGCTTATTGGTATAATAAGCGTAATAGGTGGTATCACCTTCAATATTATAGGTATAGCTGAAAGATTTGCCCTTACCGTTTTCTTCGGTAAACCAATTCTTGAACACATATCCGTCTTTGGCGGGAGGCTGGGGTCTGGACAATTGTGCACCATAGCAGACATTTACCTTGCAGAATTCCTTGCCATCAACCATAAAGGTAACGGTATACTGCTTCTCGCCTTCCTTGTATCCGCAATTCTTACATACGGAATTGCTCATATTATGCTCGTAGTCTTTTTCCACACCGCAGCAAATATACTTTTTTGTGTGATAAGTATCATCCTTGATCGAGTATACGTACGAAATATGATTGTTAGGATCCTTTGCAACTACGTATTCTTCGGACTTCTGTTCTTCTGCCCAAGGATATTCTGCGCTAAATCTTGCAGTCTTATAAGCGACACCTTCTGCCTGACAAGTAGGTCTGGGATTATATGAAGTCGATGTAGGCTTAACGCTCACGCTTTCCTTATAACCGCACTCACTGCAATTTAAGGTTGCCGTACACTTATACGGAATGCCCGCATCGTCATTTTCCCACTTATAGGTAACGGAGGGATTAACATGATTATCGGGATCGATCGCAATTGTGATCTCACCGCTCATGTCGGTTGCCCACTCGGCTGCGAAGGTAACCGTACCGGTTGCAGAGCCTGCCTTTACGCAGGTAGCCTTTTCGGTAACGCTGACCTGTACGCTTGTTGCAACGTCGGTCTCGGCATAATTACAGCGTGTACATCTGCGTACAGCAGTACATCCGGAATAATCCTCCGTCCATTCATATGCAACCTCGCCCCATATGTGAGAGGTGCATTCCGCAAGCTTGCCATAAATACTGGTGTTAACCTGGATCAAAGGCTTGCTGAAATCGAACTCGGTTGCATAGCTTGAGCTAGTATACCAACCCTCGATGTAATATCTCTCAGGGAGCTGATCTGCGTATTCTGAGATAGCGGGTGCGCTAATTACAGTGCCGTAAAGAACCTCAACATAGGGAATTATTGTTTGCTGTTTGCCTTCCAGATTAACAATGCGGAATCTGTAACTAACCTTATTGGTAAAATACGCATAGTATGTGGTATCGCCTTCGATATTATAAGTATAGCTGAATCTATCACCCTCGCCATTCTCCTTGGTAAACCAGTTAACAAATACATATCCGTCCTTGGAGGGGGTGGTAGGTCTATTGATCGATGAGCCATAACTTACTTTGATTCGGCAATACTCCATACCGTCAACCATATAGGTAACGGTATATTGCTTCTCGCCTTTCTTGTAACCGCAAATCAAGCATACATCGTCTTTCATATCATGCTCGTAGTCTTTTTCCACACCGCAGCAAATATACTTTATTGTGTGATAAGTATCATCCTTGATCGAGTATACGTACGAAATATGATTGTTAGGATCCTTTGCAACTACGTATTCTTCGGACTTCTGTTCTTCTGCCCAAGGATATTTTGATCCAAATTCTGCAATCTTAAAAGCAATACCTTCTGCCTGACAAGTAGGTCTGGATTTATATGAAACATATGCAGCCTTAACACTAACAGTTTCCATATAACCGCATGCATCACAACTTAAGGTTGCCATACAGTGATACGGAATGCCCGCATCGTCATTTTCCCACTTATAGGTAACGGAGGGGTTAACATGATTATCGGGATCGATCGCAATTGTGATCTCACCGCTCATGTCGGTCGCCCACTCGGCTGCAAAGGTAACCGTACCGGTTGCAGAGCCTGCCTTTGCGCAGGTAGCCTTTTCGGTAACGCTGACCTGTACGCTTGTTGCAACGTCGGTATCGGCATAATTACAGCGTGTACATCTGCGTACAGCAGTACATCCGGAATAATCCTCCGTCCATTCGTATGCAACCTCGCCCCATATGTGAGAGGTGCATTCAACGAGCTTGGCGTAGATTTCGGTATTTGTTACAATGGGAGCTGTGAAATCGAATGCTGTTGTAAGAGTATTTTTAGTGTACCAACCTTCGATATAATATCCTACAGGCGCAATACTTACGTCAGGTTCAACGGTATTACCGACCTTTACTAGGGAGTCGGTGCTCCATGTCTGTTCGCCATCGGGATAAACAACAAACCAATAAACAGTTGCTTCATCGGTAAAGTGTGCGTAATAAGTGGTATCTCCCTTTACGCTATAGGTGCTGGAGAGAGTTTTGCCTTGTCCGTTCTCTTCGGTATACCAATTCTTGAAAACGTAACCTTCCTTTTTAGGTGTGGGTTTGGTGATCTTGCCCTGATAACAAACCTTCTGCGTTGCAACTACTTCACCGTCAATAATATACGTAATTGTATAGAACTCGGTCTCGCCCTCAACGTATCCGCAACGAGAACACTTACCGGAGCTGAGGCTATGATTCTGCTCGATTTCGGCTCCGCAGCAGAGATACTGACGAATATGCTTTTCCGCATCCTTGTACAGATAAACAGAGCCGGAAACGTGATTATTCGGATTTTTATCAATCGAAACGGATTTTATCTGAGTTTCAGCCCAATCCGAACTGAATTTCGCTGTGTAAGTTCTTGTTGCGCCTTGCTGGCAGTTGATATCCTCATCTCCAACAAAGCTTATATCCTTTGTGGACGTACTGTTAGTTCTATTGCAAACACTACAAATTCTTCTAGCTATGCATCCGTAAGGAATTCCGTACGAATCAAGCCGCCACTCGTACGAGACCTCCCACTTATGCATCGATTCACGTTCTTCCTGGGATGCTCCGCAATCTATGCAAAGGCCTGAGGAATAGGTATGATACGTTATTTTAGTCGCATTTTCACAGCAGCTGTAAACGATAGTATGCGAGCAATCTCCGTTATCCTTATAAGAATCGAGTGTTATATGTCTGGTGGGATCGGTAGCTCCGTCGGGATTATATGCAACAAAATTATAAGTTCTTCCCGTACCGAAATCAAGCTGCCAATATTTTATTCCTTCGGTCTGCTGGCATGTAGCCACAATATTGCTCGTACGGGTATAGTTTTCGCCCATCTTGGGTACGATCGTGATGGAATCGGTCCAATCGCAATGTGCACAGGTCACAGGCAAAGTGAAGGTCTCGGCGTTATTGTATGCACCTGTAAACGTAATTGTGGATACGTCGCCGTATGTCTTGGCATGTACATCGGGATCCAAGGGGAGTACTACAGAAGCTTTGTCCGTGATCTCGGTCCGGGCTTCAGCATCGGAGTACCACTTTCCGCAAGCACATTTATAGTATTCGGTATGACCCGCGGTTCCGCAGGTAGACGCAACAGCCTTAACATATGAGAGATTGCCGCAAACGTGCTCATCGACTGCCATAACGTACTCGCCGCCGTTCCAGCTGTCACCGCTCTGTGTCACGGGAAGCGAATCGGTCTTGACAAAGCCGCTTACTGTGTTGGTAAATTCTTCCGACTTGATATAGTCGATGGTGGTATCGGTCAGAGCGCTTCCCGCCTGATCAATGGCAATAACGTTTGCTTCGGTAGCGGAATATGCAAAATAATTGAACTTGGTTGCAACGTTTGTCACATAGTTTCCGGAGTAATTATTATTCGAGAGATCAGCAGAGGAGCATCCGATAAAGGCATAATTAGCGAAATTCTCAACGCCGCAGATGAGCGCGCCCACATCAATATTGTTCTTTATAATTGATTTGGTGGAATTTGCATATCCTACAAGGGGGGATCCCCATACGGTATTGGGCTTCTTATGGCCTGTATTGGGACCGTATGTGATATCACCTGTATTGATACAGTTCTCCACTACCGGATACTGCGTTTCGTTTGCATAAACGTATGCTACTATACCTGCGGCATAATAGTTTGCGGTAATATCACCGGTATTGACGCAAGCATTAAAATTGAATTCCGTATCGGCAATACTACTGTGACCAATATATGCTGCAATACCGCCGACATACGCATTGTATCCGATGCCGGTTATGTCGCCATTATTTACGCAATGATAGAAATCAACATCGCCACCCTCGTTATTGGCACGCGCACAAATGCCGCCGGTTACCGACTGATAGCCGGATACCTTGATCACGCCGTTGTTCATACAATCGGTAAAGTCTGCACAATTGATGCGTGCCGCGATTCCGGCTGCACGGGGCTTTCCGGATGCGGATTCATTGGGCAGATCAATGCTGATATCACCGTTGTTTACAATCGACTCAAATAAGCTTGAAGCTGTGATGCAGCTGTTCTTGCAAACGATAGCCGCCGCATAAAGATCGGATGCCGTACCGCTGACGGTAATATCAACGTTGCTGGTGATATTCATTGCCGTCATACCGCTCGTGGACTGGAGTGCCACTGCAGCCGCAGAGGTATCGGTTGCCTCGATCGCGCCGTTCAGAGTCATATTCTTAACGGTTCCGTTAAGCTCGGCAAACATAGGCGCGGATACGGTTACTGTATGTCCGCAGCCGTCAAGAACTCCGCTGAACGCCTCAGCGTAAGTCGCATCGACGGTAATGTCGCCTGTAAGATGATAAGCTCCCGCAGGATCGGTGATATCGCTGAGCGACGAAATGCCCACCGAGCCGCTTGCGGGGGTGTAGCCGGATTCAACCTCTCCGACCGCCGCGCCGACTGCAAACGTCATAATCGACATTATTGCCAGAAGCGCCGCAATGATTGACAGGGTTCTTTTCATAGTGATTTCCTTCCTTATTAATTATCTTCTGTCAAATTGAGTATACTTACTCATTCTATATGGTTTATTATACCACTAATATTATGGCATGTCAACGATGCATTGAGCGCAATTAAATATTTTTTCTAAGATTTGCTAATTATTTTTCACCATATTTAATTTCAAACAACTCATATCTAATTAATAAACAAGGAGTTGGCTCATTTAGTTAGTAAATTAGAGTAGTTTTTTGCGGAAAACATACACCATCACCTTCAGCCCAAAGTTTTACTTCAAGTTCTGAAAAGACGCAATCGCGTTCTCCTTCCACCGTCGTCAAGCGACGGTCCCCCTCCCTCCCGGAGGGAGGCT
>JAZSEA010000027.1:0-8862 GCA_045531455.1 Eubacteriales bacterium | reverse complement strand
AAATCCATCAAAAATTTATTCGCCGCAGAGTGCGAAGCAGTTTTCATCGAGCAAATATTCGGATAGACAAAGAAAAAATTCGATGCAAGATATTAATCTTACGAGGATTTTTTCTGCAGTATATGCGGATATTTGCCGATGAAAACCTTATGTGTTCGGCTCTCTTCGGCTATAATAAAATCAATCAAAATGATCGGAGGAACGAAAAATGAAACGAATTATATTATTGACATTAACTTTAGTTCTCGTTATGATCACTCTGCCAAGTTGCATTATGATCCCTCTACACAAAAGCTTTGAAATAGATACGGCTACAGTTTCGTCTATAGAAATATATGACCTGTACGGAGTCGATAATTCTGGCGGTGAATTTGTTAAAACCGAAACACCCGTATATAAAATCCCCGAAGAAAATCATTCCGATTTTTTAAGCGATCTCTCCGAAATCCAATTTTCCGATACCATCATAATCATGATCGCGGCGATTGATCCGAGTTTTTATTACGACCAATGGACTGTCAGAATTAACTACACCGACGGATCTTTTGAGCTCATTTCCTGTGGTGGCTACGGAGAATCTTTCGACGAAAACGGCGAGTATACAAATTCGCACCACTACGGTTGCGACGATGAGGAGTGGTCTGCCTTTATCGGCAAATACGTCCCCGAAGAAATTTTTGAACATTCGCATGAAACGGAGTAATATTGTTCTCAATATAACAGCAATTATTCTCCTCGCGCCCGATAAGCGTATCGTAATTTGATAATTTAATAAAAAGGGGTTGGCTCATTTAGCTTTCTGAATAACAAAAAACGCAAAAATCTCCTCCTCATCCACCAGCCTACGCTGGTCCCCCTTCCCCGCTGGGGAAGGCTAAATGGTTAGTGCTTCACGTTCGCAAGTACAGCGAATTCTACTCCAATCTATAATTTTGCATATAACAAAGGAATATTTTATTGAAAAAACGCAATAAAATATTCCTTTTGCTTTTATATATTAAATCTTCACGATATTCGCTGAATAGTTCGCAGAGACTCTTTTGCCTTCCCCAGCGGGGAAGGGGGACCGCGCTTGGCGCGGTGGATGAGGAGGGCATTATTGTGCTATTTAAGCCAAGAATGGCAAAATATGTCTTAATGAGCCAACCCCTTTTTATTTATTGTCCCGCGTGTCTTTTAAGTCTTTTCAGTATCGCCTGCAGCTTTGGCGTATTATACCTCAGCGCAAGTGTGGGCAGGATATTCAGATATACGTTCACGATCGCAACGGGCAGAGCTACCGTAAGCACGGGGAGTCCCGTCAGAGTGAGCATTGCGAGAAATCCCGCGGGATAGGAAAGCCTGTGCGTAAGCACTCCCTTGTTGCACTCGATGATGAATCTTTCGATATATTCGGGATTCGATGGTTCGGTACAATGCTTTTTGCTGAATCCGCCCAAGCCCCCGAGCTCCCAGACCTTGTCCTTCCAGAACTTGACCCGAAGCTTGCGATAAAGCTTCTTTTCGGTCTCCGAAACGCTGTAAAGCGGATTGGCCGCGCCAAACCAATGGTTTGGCAGCTTGTTTATCAGAAACGCGAGCAAGCCGTCAATGGCAAACTGCAGAGCGGTGCACCAGACCACCGCGATCAGTATGTAATACCACGGCGCGGAGCCGATGGCGAGATTGACCGCCGCGATGATCAGCATTGCGATCCCGATCGTTGTAAGATAGAGCTTCATTCTTCGCTGTAGATGAGGGGCTTGCCGTAGACTTCTTCATAGACCGCGACCCAAGCCTCATAGTTTTCCTTATTCATTTTTGCCTTTGCCTCGGTGGGAGAGAGCGTGGGATCGGGATATATCGCGGGAAGGATATGGAGCGTGAACTCCTGAACGGGGAAGCCGTCGCCGTCGATCGTGTCGCTGTCCTCCATCGTGATGAAGATCGGAACTATCGGTGCCTTATTGCGGACGGCGAGCGCAAATGCGCCCTCCTGCATCGGGCGGGGCTTGCGGTAATTCCACCACATTCCCTGCTCGGGGTAGATCAGTATCGTCTCGCCGCGCTTGAGCAGCACGGAAACTGCCTTCAGAAACTTCTTCATCGTCGGAAGCTGACTTGAAAGCGGCAGAGTGTTGCAATGGCGCATAAAAAGTCCGAAGGGCTTCGGGGGATTGGTATAGTTGCCCTCGCGGATGACCTTGTAAAGCAGCTTACCGTCCATATGATCGCGGAGCGCGACCCAAACGGCGTAGTTGTCGCCGACGCTGAAATGGTTGCAGGTGACGATCTTACCGCCATCTACTGCTTTGAAATTCTCGATTCCGCGGACTTCCTTTATGATGAGCTGTCGGTCTGCGATCAGCTTATCGAAAAAGCGCGCGCCGAAGATATTCGCGATCTTGTTTTTGATACGGCTCGAGAGCTTTTCGTTGAGATAATCGACGTCACCGGGCATAAGGGGGTAGGTCTCGGGGTCGTCCTCGACGTCAAGATGCCAGAGCTGCTTTTTTTCAAGCTCCGCGATTCTTCTCAGCAATTCGAGCTTATGTGCTGACTTTTCCATTTTATCGGTCCTTAAGTAATTTCAAGAATGTGTTGTCGGAGGCAACGATCCTGTCGGCGTGGACGAGGATCTCGCTTGCCATAGCCTCGCTCTTTGCGCGTTCCTTCTCACCGAAGGATGCGCGGCGGCTTCGGATAACTTCGCAGAACGGCGACGATTCGGCGTATTTCCAGAAATAATCGCCATCGATGACGTCATCGTACTGCCAGGGCTTCTTGTAGAGCGCGTAATGGACGATATTCTTCTTACCCTCGCAGGAAAGCGGCATCGGCTCCTTGTTCCAGCCGTTCGGGAGGACGCAGATCTTACCATCGCAAAGATAATTAAGATACGCCTGATCGGGGTCAAGCAGGTCGAAATCGTACTCGGTAATAAGCTTTATGAACTTCTTTTCGATCTCATTGTGTCTGAACTGCTCGAGGCTGAGCACGAGAACGCCCGCATTGACGTAACCGTCGGGGTCAACGCCGAGAGCCTTTTCGGCATAAACACGGAACTCGGGCGTGTTGCGGACGAACTGCTCGGGTGCGGCGGCAAAGATCGCGTCGCCGAGATCGGTATTGTAAAGCTCCGAGACGTCGCCGAGAACCACGAGATCGCAGTCGAGATACACGATCTTGTCGCAATCCGGGAAGAGCGACGCGATAAAGAGGCGGTAATAGGTCACGATCGAGAAATGATATACGTTCTTGAAGCGCGCCTTGATCTCCTTGAGGTCCTCGGACATATCGATGAAATCGATAGCAAAGCCCGCGCACTCTCTCAGCTTAATTTTTGCAATATTTTCGGGGTCAAGTCCCGTGTTGAGGACGATGATCCTGTATTTATACTCCTTCGACGCGTTCTCGATCATCGAAGCCAGAGCGACGTCAAGAAAAGGAACGTAATTATCGTCGGTGGAAAAGAAAACGGGTATCTCATCCGCACCGATATGGTATTTTTTAATCAAAAAACAGTACCTCCGAAGGGGAATTATACTTTATCGGATAAATAATATCATAAATTTTGTCAAATGTCAATTAGATGAGCGAATCATCAATAAAAGTTGAAAAAAGGAGGATAATGAGAATGCTTTTTTCGTACTTATCCACAACACCTTCATCTTTCTTTCATTTAAGCAACACTTAAGTCGGCTATAATATAAATAATAACATTACCGAAAGGATCTTCTGCCATGAAAAAAGCCGCTTTAATCTTTCTTTCGCTATTACTTATCGTATCCGCTTGCGCTTGCGGAAAAGCAACCCCGCAACCTCCCGAGGATTCATCCTCGCCTACCGTCGAACAGACCTCGCAGGATAAACAAAAAACAGAAACAGTTTCGGACACGGTTTCCGAGACCGAGTCCGAGCAAACAATCGCTTACGACACATCCGCCGAGCATTCCGCAACCGTGCTCAAAAATTGCGACAACCTCATCGGCGGCACATACACCGCGACAGGAATCGACGAAAGTGCGCTCGAAGCATCGGGAAACGTAAAAGCGACGGTCACGGGTGCCGTCATAAAGAAAGCCTCGGGAAAAGCCTCGAGCGTTGATGACTCCAACTTTAAGGGCGTCAATTCGGGCGTCCGAGTATACGGAAACGCCGAGGTAACGCTCAAGGACTGCGTTATCGAGGCGAATGCCGAAAACGCAACGGGTGTTTTCGCGTATGATAAAGGCATAATACACATTTCCGACTGCACCGTAACCGTAACCGGCAACGGCGCGGGCGGCGTACAAGTCGCGGGAGGCGGAACTCTCTACGGTTACAATCTTAACGTAACGACCGAAAGCAAGGCGGCGATCCGATCCGACAGAGGCGGCGGAATTATGGTGATCGACGGCGGAAGCTACACCTCAAACGGCAAGGACGGCTGTCCTGTCATCTATTCGACCGCCGATATTACTGTCAAAAACGTGGAAGGCATCTCCACAAAATCGCGCGCGATCATCATTGAGGGCAAAAATAGCGTCACACTCGAGAACTGCACGCTTACGGGCAATGATCAATCCACCAAAAGCGGAAGCGTCCGCTCAAATATTATGCTTTATCAAAGCACCTCGGGCGATGCGAAGGAGGGCACGAGCGTACTGACAGCAAAGAACTGCAAGCTTGTATCACAAAGCGGTGCCATGTTCTATTGCACCAACACAAGCAGTACAGTTAATCTTTCGGGAACCGAGCTCGTTCTTTCGGACAGCGGCGGATTACTCATCGTATCTGAGGGCAGATGGGGCAAGGACGGAAAAAACGGAGGCAAGTGCACCTTCAACGCCAAGGATCAGAATCTCGAGGGCAACATCACCGTCGACAGTATATCCTCTCTCGAGCTCAATCTGAACGGCAGTACCTTCAGCGGCGCGATCGCAAATGAAGGAAGCGTGAAACTGACGATGGATTCGGGCAGTAAATGGACCCTCACAGCCAACAGCTCGGTAACGTCGCTCTCGGGCGACACCTCGGGTATTGACCTGAACGGCTTTGAGCTCCTTGTAAACGGAAAAGCTTACGCAGGATAAATACTGTAAACCGCAACCTGAAATAAGGGTTGCGGTTTTTCTCTTTTTATGCTATAATTAAACAAAAACGATCGGAGACTCCGATGAAGTATCTGCGATATTCATTCATTATAATACTTATTCTTTCGATACTCCTCCCGTCCTGCACCTCACAAAAACAAAACGGCGAGGTAACAGAGGACACGACGGCGTGGCTCAATATGAATACCTCGTACCCTTCCCCGACCTCTCTTGAGGATGGCGGCGGCAGGCGCGCGAGGGTGATCATCCTGATCGGTCAGAGCAACGCCACGGGCTGCTCGCTCAATTCCTACCTTGAAAAGAACGTCCCCGCCGAGGATTTTGCACGTTACAGCGCGGGATTCGACTCGGTACTCATCAATTACTGTCTCGACGATCAAAAATACACCTCCGCGGGCGAATTCCGAAAGGTCGATCTCACCGCCTCGGCTGATGGCTGCTTCGGTCCCGAGCTCGGAATGGCGGAGGTGCTTTCCGAGGCTTATCCCGATGAAACTGTCTTCATTTTAAAATATACCATGTCGGGCTATTCCCTGCACCATCATTGGCTCTGCGGCGGCGAGCGCGGCTCGATCTACGAGGCTTTTATCTCCTTCGCGCGTACATATCTCGATAAGCTGACCGAGAGCAATTATGACGCCCGAGTCGGCGCGATCTGCTGGATGCAGGGCGAATCCGACACCACCGATTTCAAGGCTTCGCATTACCTCGCAAATCAGACGGCTTTTGCCTCATATCTGCGAGAGGATCTTGCCGAATACGCCGAGGATGGCGGTATATACTTCATCGACGCGGGCATATCGAACAGCCCCTACTGTGAGCCCGCATACCCCGCTATCAACGAGGCAAAGCTTGCATTCTCGAAGCTTTCACCCCTCAATCTTTATTTTTCGACCATCGACGCGGGCTATACGATCTTGCTTGAGCCCGAGGGCGATCCCGATTGGGGGCATTACGATTCCCTCTCCGAGCTTGCTCTCGGCAGAAAATTCGGCGAGCTGATAATCGGAGCCTACTCCGCTGAATAGCCTGATCATTCAATTATTAAGATTACTCAAGCAAAAAGACATCCGAATAAAAACTTTCCGCGTCCGAGGCAACTCAGACGCGGGATTTTTCGTTTCCAAAAAACATTGTTTATAACTTCTTACCAAATAACCCCTTGCGGTTTTTCCGTTTATGTGCTATAATAAAATGAAAAATTCTGCGCAAGACAAAAGCGAGGCAAAAATGTTTTTACGTTCTATCAGATATACCGCCGCGTTGCTCTGCGCGGTAATGTTAATAACTATCCTTGCGGGTTGCGACGTGATCCCGATGGAGGATCCGCCCCTGACAACCGATTTCGACGCCCCGTATATTGACAATTACTACGTCAACAAGCACGAGCCGAAATGCACCTCGGGCGATCTCACGATCTACAAATACGACAGCGAAAACGCGCCCGTCCTGACCATCGGCGGTCACGATTACCGCGGCGGCTTCGTCATAGAAAGCGGCTGGGGCTCCGCCGATCTCGGATGCATAGAGCTTCCGCTTGACGGGCTTTACAAAAGCATCAGCTTCGTCATCGGCGGTCACTACAGCCTGCGCCAGATGACTATCGGCGAGGACGGCAGCGAGATCTATCCCTCGGCACACCCCTATATAGGCTCCTACCCCACCCTCAGCGGTCAGAGCGATGAGGCGAGCGCGGGAATTCAGTTCCTTATCGACGGCAAGATCGCGGACGAATTCATAATCTCGGGCTACGACACCGAAAGACGTTACGTCTTCGATATCTCGGGCGCCGAGACCTTCACCTTCAAGGTCATGGCTGACAGCGGCATCGGCGGCATCCCCGTTATGGAGCTGACGGTCTGGGAAGGCGAGGCGCACCCGACAGGTCACGTCCCCGAAGCCGCACCCGATCACGCAGTCAAGCTGATCCGCGACCTCAAGCCCTATCTCATCCCCGCGGGCTCGAGCCCGATCTATTATCCGAGCTACACGGGCGGTGATAAGACCGTCTCGGTTGCCAATACCAAATACACGGACGCGATACTGACCCACGTTTCCTCCGCCTTTCTCGGCACAGAGGACGAGGAGATATACTTCAATCTCGAGGGTAAATACAGCTTTCTGACCTTCAGCGCAGGCGCGGAGGACGGATCCTACGATTGCTCGGCGTGGCTGACAGTTTACGCTGACGGTAAAAAGCTCCTCGACGAGACTGTCTCCGCGGGCGAGCTTCCAAAGTCCTTCACTCTCGACGTCAGCGGATGTGAGCAGCTTAAATTCGTCTGGAACCGGAGTATGAGCGGAAACGGACGGGACGGAAGCTTCGTCATCGCCGATGCATACCTCGCGGCAGACGAGGAGATACTTGCCTCGATCAATGTTTCGGAGGGAAAATTCCCCGAAAGGCCCGTAAGGATCATCTCCGAGCTCGGCGTTTTCTCGATCCACAGCGAGCTCGATAACGCGATCTATGACGGCAAAAACGAGCAAAGAAGCTTCAAAATGGCGGGCAGAAGCTACCGCGAGGGCGTGATCCTCCTCTCCACAAACAGCCTCCTCCTCGGTGATGAGCCCGCGAAGGTCGCCTTCAACCTCGGCGGAAGCTACGAAAAGGTCTCCTTCATCGCAGGAAATATTGATGGCAGGGGCGTTTACAAGGACGAAAAGCTCCGCGTCTATGCCGACGGCGTGATGATCAAGGAGATCGATATCTCGACAGGCACGCTTCCGAAGGAGTACACCGTCGATGCGGTAGGTTGCCGTCTGCTTGAATTCGTATCGGGACTCGAGCACGCCACAAGCCTGCGCCGTCCCGCGATCGGTATCGCAAATCTCGCGGCGTACAATGAGGGCGAGAACCCAAATTACCTCTTCCGCGACAGCGACTTGCTCGTTTTCCCCGAAAAAGCGGATCTCATCGAGCTTTTCGGCTTCTATGACGTAAGAAATCCGAAATCGGATATCAAGATCGGCGGTTCAAGCTCTATGGACGGCTATTTCGACGGCTCGGGCAAGAACAGCTTCAAGCTCGGAAACAAATACTACACGGGCGGACTTATCCTCCATACCAATACCGACAAGACCCCCGATGTTGACAGCATCCTGGGTTCGGGACTTATGACGGCGCAATTAGCGGCGGGCGGAATGTCCGCGATCTCGCTTTCATCAAAGGGCGAGGCGCGCGAATCGGCCTTTGCCGCGGCAAATATCTCGGGCGGCGGCTATACCACCCTCAGCTTCACGGCATCCTTCCTGAAAGCTAAGGCGAACGCCGAGGACGAAACGGTTCTGATGGTCATCGCGGACGGAAAATGTATCAAGGAGCTCGTCCTCTCGAAGAATATGGATCCGCAGAGCTGTACGCTTGACGTCACCTCCGCCGAACGGCTCGTCTTCTGGCTCTCCTGTTCTGACGACGGCGACCCTTCGCATTATTATGCGATCTATGATATTGCGCTGAGCAAGTAGTTGCCGGTTTATAGTTGATAGTCGCTAGTTCCGCAAGCGGAAATTTCCCGATTTTATTAAATAATTACCGTTTCTATACTTTATGCTGTACAAACGGCGATCTCCTCATCCACCGCTGCACGCGGTCCCCCTTCCCCGCTGGGGAATGTAAAGGGGCAACGTCGCTAATTCAATTTAAGCGACGAATATCGTTCAAACTTATAATTTTATATACCAAATTGGAAGATTTTTATTGAAATTAATTTGCTTAAACTCCATCGAAAGTGCATAATAATTTGATTAAAATATTCCGATCTGCCTAAGCATAATTATCGTAGTA
>JAZSEA010000076.1:0-14254 GCA_045531455.1 Eubacteriales bacterium | reverse complement strand
TGTATTTTCCGAAGAAACAAAAGAAGCGAGTCTGTTTTCAAACTCGCTTGTTCCGTATATCTTCACTTTGATTGGCTCATTCTCTTCGTCCGCGCACCTGATTTCATGCGCCGGTGTCTTGATCCCTATCGACGCAAGATGCTCTGCCATAAGCATCCTCCGACACGGGAAGTCCATAAATAGTGTGTCACCTTCGTGGGTGATTATTGATTTGAGCATGATATTATCCTTTCATTAATTATAATAATCAATATAAAAACATGAAAAGCCAAAAGCCGAGAAAAATCTCGGCTTAAATAATTGGCTTGTTTTATATAACATTAAGATTTGATGGATGATATTGTAGTAATCGAACTATAAGTCAAGGTTATCGGACACACGAAATGTAATACTCGAAAAACTTTTAAGTATTATGCATCATCCCATCTGCGAAAATCATTATATGCATCTATCATTTGCTCTGTATCCATGCGTACCAAGGCATTGTAGTTGATCTTTTTTTTCTGCAGTACCACTTCATCAATTTTGTACAAATGATTGGCAGAATATATTATTCCGCACTCCTTGAGATATTCCAATACTTTGCGTTTACTAGCGCTGCTACCAACCGTAACAAATTCTATTCTATCTGCTGTTTTAGCTAAAGTGTCTTTGCGATGAGTTCGAAACTCTACCAAAATGCAACGCAAAGAATAAATAAATTTTGTTATGTCAACATCTGAGGTATCCTCAAAATCATAATTATGGGGCAGTAATTTATAGTAAGAATTAATATTGGGAGCAGAGATTTTTAGATTATCATCACGAATAATATCAAATATTGTTGAGTCCCCGTCAAAGCCTTCTTTAGCTACCAACAGACATCCTTCAGGTTTGTATGATTCTATGGAAATGTTCTTGGTTTTCCAAAATATTTTTTTACATATCACAGAAGAATTAGTAATTCTTGCATCTATATTTCTCTGACCAATTATTACCGCAAGGCTTGGAGTGTCTACCGATACGTTTATCAGTTGTTCGAAAATAAGAGGTGAACCCTCTGAACGTATATTGGCGCACAACACATCTCTTTTGGCAGAATTATTCTTAGAGGTAGTCATACCAAATTCAGCATAGTATTCACTCAATTCATTTGAAGTAGCTATCTCTGAACACTGCAAAAAAGGAAGTTCGTAAGCAGTAGCTTTTGATCTGTATGAATCATAAACATATGAAATGTGACCAGGATGTATGTTGTTGCCTGAAATTTTCATATAACAGTCAAAAAATATTTGTGAAGGAAAGTAAGACTGACTTGTAGACTCTTCAAAATACACATTTGCTATTTCATCAAAAGATTCATTGAGAATTATTTTTGCTAATGAATAATCTCTAAATGCCGGTCCTGTAAAATCAATAGGTCTAATGGGCTGCGATGATTCGAGATTGGATCTAATAAAGGGGTGTTGAGGCAAAAAAGTGTCTATTAGTGATTGATACTCATCAACGAGCTGCGGAGGAAGAAAATCAAGAACGTAGTCGTCATATGCGGTATCCGTAAATAAGATATAATGTATTAATCTAACCAATTGTTCCTCAGGAGAATATATCCTATCCCAATCATCGAATTCCGGATGAGCTTCTTGACATTTCGCCTTAAATGCTGGTATAACTTTCTCTTCTTGCTCACGATCTAAAAGGTCATCCATTATCCGCATTATAATAGGTACACAGCCTTTTTGATTAGCAAGATCACTAATCATTTTTTGGCGATTATTGGTGTTTTTAATGTGTGCAGATATTGCCTGCAATACAGGAGCGTATCCAAGAAACGAAGAGCATTCCTCTGGGGTAATATTTTGTTTTATAACATCATAATAAGCATTAGCGCATTCAATGTCAGGCTTTGATGTTTTTCCTTCTCCTACAACGCTCTTAACAATAAAATCTTTTGCAGACTCCTCAACAAAAAAGCCGATTTCATAATGAACTATGGAAATATCGTTATCTGTGCAGAAAGATGCAATATACTGAGCTGTTTCAGTTCTTGCAAGAAGAAAGACCGTAGCTTGTTCATGGGATGTTAGTGTATTACTTATATCCATGATGAAATTATTAATCATCTTTCTTCCGGATATTATTTCTGCTTCATCTAAAGCATCTATTACAAGTAATACATTGCCTGTGTTTAAGTCGCCAACAAATTCTGAATACCTACTCGGGCCAACTGCCGCTAAAATTGATCCTGCAAAGCTATTAGTACCAATTTTTACTTTTGATAAATTCCAATACAAGGCATTGAATTGGTTTGCTATGTGATAAGCTAAAGTGCTTTTTCCAGTAGCACCGGGAGCTGAAAACAATATGAACTTTGGCTTTAACGATGATGTCTTTATATTTGTTTTGACATCATTGAAAGAAGGCGGAACATAAAAGGGCTTTTTATCAATATATTGAATATACTCTGACACATCATTATCTAATTCGTACCTTTTACATGTGCTATATGTTCCAATAATGGCATTTAAATGCATGTTCTTTATCTCCGATATCGAGTTAATGTATTTTTTTATATTATACTCCAAACTCATCTTCATGTCAAGTCCTCCATTAAATAAACTTGTAATTATAAATAGCTATAGTAAATTATAATATAAATATTATAATGCTTTTGCAACCGCGAAAATTGTCATGTTATAATATGCTTACTATATAATATGAAAAATAACCAAATTTCACATTTTTTCTTATATAATGCTTGATTTCACAGCGTATATTTTGATGAAATTAACAGTCTCATACTATCTCTCCTAGTCTCAATTAGTCTCATGATTTAGCTATATGTGTACTTTGATCATGGGTAAGCGTGTATTATGTTCTTGAATAAAGTTTTGAGATGATCGGAGGATAATATGTGGTTACAAGGTGATTGATAAGTATAGAATTGAAAAATTATTTCAAAAATTGCAGGGGCATATTTAGTGAAATTATTTCGCTAAATATGCCCCGCAAAATATGGGGCATAGTTCAAATCCTCCCCAATAGGCTTTTTTAAGAAATGATATCTATGAAATTGAAACTTAATTCTGGGGAACGAAAAAGTCCAGAAACCGTTGTGGTTTCTGGACTTTTTCGGTGTGATATCTATTTTGCACACACATGTTGGCGGAGATGGAGAGATTTGAACTCTCGCGCCGGTTACCCGACCTACACCCTTAGCAGGGGCGCCTCTTCGGCCTCTTGAGTACATCTCCGTATTGTACCCTCGCGAGCGGCCGTTTGCAGAACTCGCGGATAATATTATACACTATTTTTATGTGTTTGTCAAGACGTTTTTGAGCTTTTCTTATACTTTTATAATAATTATTTGCTTTTCCTTTTGTTTTTTGCCGCCGAACGTTTATTATTGACATTCTCAAGTGTTTATGATATAATTAAATTGAAAAATATTGGAGGTGAGCAAAATGGAACTCAAGATTTCAACCGTTTATACCAAACAGAGGCTTTTGCGGTTCAATGATTATTTTTGGAAGCAAAGAAAAGTATTTTTCTCTTTTATGGCTGCTTGCACTTTGCTCATTTGGGCGTGTGTCGGCTTCTTGATTATGATCAATGCGCTTACCGACACAGTTGTTTTGTGCGGAGCTATGGTCACGCTTATGGATCTTGCCTACCTTTTCGGCGCTTTTGTATTGCCGAGGCTGACGAAAAAATCACCTTCGGTAGATGCGGTGTTGAATTTCTCTTTTAAGGATAGTGAAATGAACTATACTGCCGAAACAACCCAAGAAAGTGCTTCGGGTATCATAAAGTATTCTGCCATAATCAAGGTCGGAAAAAAGGATGATGACGTATATCTCTTTGTCTCCAAACGTCAGGGGTATATCGTTGACGTATCCGCGCTTTCGGAGGTCGAGCTACTTGCGCTGAAGGCACTTGTGACCGCGCATTTGCCCGCAAGAAAAGTAAAATGGAAATAAAATATTACCGCACGGCGATGATTATTCGCCGTGCGGCATTTTTGTTATTGACAATTTCTAATTAATGTGTTAAAATTATACTGACTATATTTAACTAATTGAAAGTGTGCTCGCGATGCAAAGGATTTTGACTCAAATCAATATCGAAAACTATCCAGAAGCATTGCGCGGTCTTCTTGACGGTGCCAAGGTTTATGACAGCCATTGCGCCAGCGGCGCGGAGGTGCTTTTCATCGACCGCGACGACGGATATTTTCTCAAGAGTATGAAGGGCGGCGAGCTCGCGTGCGAGGCTCGGATGACGGAATATTTCGGATCGATCGGACTCGGCGCAAGGGTCTTGCATTTCGAATCGGGCGAGCGCGACTATATGCTGACCGCACGCGTTCACGGCGAGGACTGCACGCACACGCAGTATCTTTCCGACCCCGAGCGGCTTTGCGATCTCTATGCCGAGCTGCTGTATGATCTTCATCATCGCGACTATTCGGGCTGTCCCGTGCAGAATCGCATAGAGTCGTATTCCGCTCTTGCTTTTGAAAATTATCGCACGGGCAATTACGACAAGGAGTCTTTCCCCGATTCATTCGGCTACGCTTCCGCAGAGGAGGCGATGGCTGTGATAAAGAAATACGGCTCCGCGCTCAAGAACGACACCCTGATCCACGGCGACTACTGCCTGCCGAACGTAATGCTCGATAATTGGAAGTTCTCCGCATTCATCGACGTCGGAAACGGCGGTGTGGGGGACAAACACATCGACCTTTTCTGGGGCGTCTGGACGCTTTGGTACAATCTGAAAACGAACAAATATGAGGATCGCTTCCTCGATGCCTACGGCAGAGGAAATTTCGACCGCGATATGCTCCGCGTTGTTGCGGCATTCGAGGTCTTCGGATAGGTTATAAATTTAAATTATTAAATATTATTTGGAGGAAAACATGAAAAGAATCATTCGTATCGTCATTGCTATGCTTATTCTTGCAATGATGCTTCCTACGTCACTTGCGTGTGCGCAGACGGAAACGCCCGATACCACCACCGCTCCCGCGGCAACCGAGGCTCCGAGCGGCGCCGAGGCTACCACCGTACCCGAGGACACTCTCTTTGCCCCCAGCGACATTCCCGATGATCTCCGCTTTGACGGAACTACCGTTAATTTCCTTTATTGGGATGATGTTCCGAACGTCGAATTCTTCGTTGAGGACCAGACAGGCGAGTCGGTCAATGACGCGATCTACAAGAGAAACGCGAAGATCCAGGAGCAGTTCGGAGTAACTCTCGATTTCGTCGGAACCCCCGGCAACAATTCCAAGCAGGGCGATTTTGTCAATGCCTGCGTAAACAGCACTCAGTCGGGCGCGGATGCTTACGATCTCTTCAGCGGCTACACGATGACGGGTGCGACGCTTATGACTCTGGGTGTCACACAGGATCTTACCAATTACGACATTATGGAATTCGATAAGCCCTGGTGGCCTAAGAGCCTTATTTCCAAGGCAACCGTAAACGGCGGTGTTTACTTTGCTTCGGGTGATATTTCCACCAACTTCATTCATATGATGTACCTTACCATATTCAATAAGGATATGCTGACGGACATCCATCATATGGGTGCTGATGAGCTCTACGATCTTGCTTATGACGGAAAATGGACTCTCGATAAGCTTATCGAGCTTTCCGACGGCGTATTCCTTGAGCAGAGCGGCGATAATATCGCGGGCGAGGGCGACCGCTTCGGAGTTGTTGTGACTTCGGTACATTTTGATGCGTTCTATGCAGGCTCGGATCTCAATACCGTTGTGGTAAACGGCGACGGCAATCTCGAGCTTTCTCCCGATCTCTTCTCGCAGAAGACTGTTGACCTTCTCGAAAAGCTTTGCAATCTCCTTCACGTATCGGGCAATGCATACATAAAGAAGAGCGAGCCCCTCTTCGCGGCAGGTCAGGCACTCTTCCTTGTTGACCGTCCCTACATTATCACAAGAAGCCTTACCGATACAGCCTTCTCCTTCGGCATCCTTCCCATTCCGAAGTATGATGAGGATCAGGCAGACTATCGCACCTGTCTCGGATTCGGATACAGTATGTATATGCTTTCAACTGCTGCGCCCGATCCCGAAGCAGCTGCAGCGACCCTTGAGCTTATGGCATATCAGAGCTATCTCAACGTAACTCCCGCGCTCTTTGAGGAATCGATGAAGACAAGATACGCGGATCAGAGCGATGACGCGTTTATGTTTGACAAGATCCGCGACGGAGTTGACATTGACGTTGCAAGACTTTTCACCACACAGCTTGATAAGATGTCCTACAGCATCTTCCGCAACGCAGTAAACGGCAATACCGCAGGCAGCTATATGTCTTCGCAGAAAGCACACGTAAGAGCGCTTGATATGAAGATCTCGGCTATCAATGAAACTCTGAAGGGACTTCAGTAAATCCTTTGAGGGGCTGATTCATTAACTTGAGTGATTCAGTCCCCTTTTTTGATGTCCTTGACATCCTCATCCACCGCGCCTCCGCCCGAAGTATTTGCATAGAAATAAAAAAAGCGCGATCGCGTTCTCCTTCCACCGTCGTCAAGCGACGGTCCCCCTCCCTCCCGGAGGGAGGCTGAGTGGTTAGCGCAAACTCCTTCGGATATTCAGCGAGAATCGTTTTAACTTAATCTAAAAAAGCAAATAGGAATATTTTATTTAAACTAATTTGCACTCATAACAGAGTTTTTGCAAATCTTTTGAATAAAGTATTCCTATTTAAATAAGCAAAATTACAGATACAAACGATATTCGCTGTACAAACAATTGAATTTGCACAAACTCTTAGCCTCCCTCCGGGAGGGAGGGGGACCGCGGGGGAGCGGTGGAAGGAGAACGCGATCGAACCTCTATGTATTTTACGCGCAAGCTTTGGGCAGAGAGTGATGGCTTACGTTTTTGAAAACTTTTTCAATAAAACATTCCTGTTTGATATTTGATGATTTATTCGAGATCTTCACATAGTTAAAGGGCTGATCCATTGATTTGTTAATGAATCAGCCCCTTGCTATTTTAATATATATCAATAATACTCGCACGGTATTCCTTCGGAGTCATTCCGGTTACCGATTTGAATACCTTGTTGAAATGCGATTGCGAGCAAAAGCCCGTCTCAAGCGCGATCGTCAGCATCGATTCGCGTCCCGCCGCGATGAGCTTTTTTGCCTTTTCGATCCGCATTTTCGTGACGTATGCATAAGGTGTTTCGCCGAAGGCTTCCTTGAATGACGTGTGCAGATAATTCGGCGAGAGGTTGACCTCGGCGGCAATTCTTTCGAGGGAACAGTTTTCCGAGAAGTGTTCAATGATGAATTCGCGTGCGGCGTGGATAGAGTCGCCGACAGGGGAGGCGGATTCGGTGCGTGTATTTTCATCGCATATTTTATGCAAGCGGTACAGAAGGTCCAAAAATAGCGCATTCACTCGCAAAGCGGTCATACCGTCCGCGCTTACGCCGAAAAGACGGCGCCCGAGCTTTGAATAAAGCGCGATCACCTCGTCTGCTTCGGCGCGGTCTTCGATATAGGTGTAGGCGGGGAGCGATGAAAGAAGGTCGGCGATGCCCTCGTTTTCGGCACCTTCTTGGGATATTCTGATATATCCGCATTTGACAGGGAAATCGCTTCGGCGGACGGCTCCGGGCTTGGCGCAAAGCAGCATCCCGCGGCGCACCTTGCGGTGATCATCATTCATATAGCTCACCCCGCCGTCCTCAAGAAATATCTCAAGCTCGTAGCACGTGACGGTTCTGGGCAGACTCCTTGTTTGCTTTTTGCGCAAAAGCGAGCTGTCGAATAATCCGCAGCTTATGTCCTTTTCTGGAATCAGCATATTATTTCTCCTTGAATACATTGCGGGATATATCACGCCGAAAGACGCGAAAATATATCGCCGCAGAGCTTATGTGTTCGGCTCTCTTCGGCTATACCGTAAGATCGTGACAAAAATAGAGTATATTTTGCCTTTGCAAAGGCATTACAACGTGATATAATTAAAATAATGACATATTTATTATATCAGAAACCGACCAAAAAGTAAATAGGAAAAATAAAAATCGGAGGCAAATATGGAAAGACTTAAAAAGATAGGCACACTCCCTAAGCTCTCGTCGAACGAGATTGATCATTCGAGGATCGGAATCGGATTTGAAAAGCTCGACCGCGGAGTTTTCGATCCCGAAAAGGCATACGACAAGGTTGCCGCTCTCGGCGTAAAGAAGGTCAGGATCCAGTCGGGCTGGCTGAGGACAGAGCGCGAGCGCGGGGTTTATGATTTCTCGTGGCTCGACAGCATTGTCGATAATCTCATCGCGCGCGGAATGGAGCCCTGGATCTGCCTCTGCTACGGCAATCCGCTTTATACCGATTTTGCCGCAAAGATCTTCGGCGCGGTCAAGTGCCCGCCGATGGGTGAGGACGCAAGACGCGGTTGGGTCAATTACGTGACCGCGATAACCGAGCATTTCAAGGGCAGGATTGAGTTCTGGGAGATCTGGAACGAGCCCGAGCTCGGCTGGAAGCATTATTTTGAGGAAACGAAAGCCGACTACGACCTCAAGAAAAATGCGCAGGAATATGCGGAATTCTCGATCGATACCTCGAAGGCGATCAAGGCGGTCGATCCCGATGCCAAGGTCATCGGATTCGCGCTTGCTCATACCCGCGCGCCGTATTTTGTCAATACCGCTTTCCGCGCGGGCATCGGCGATTACATAGATTATATTTCCTTCCATCTCTATTCTGCCGCAGATTGGCAGAGAGAGGACATTATCCGCGCGCTCCGTTCGCTCGTTGATATGTACAACCCTAATATCGGTCTGATCCAGGGCGAGGGCGGCGCGCAGTCGAGAAGCGACGGCAACGGCGCGGTAAAGGGATTTGCCTGGACACCGGAAAAGCAGATGAAGATACTGTTGCGTACACTCGTCACAGACCTCCACTCGGGCGTTGAATTCACATCGTATTTCTCAACTATGGATATGATCGAGGCGCTTTACGGTGTTGTCGGCGATAAGTCCACGTATCTCGATTACGGTTATTTCGGCGTTCTCGGTGCGGATTTTGACGAGGACGGCGTTGCAACGGGTGAATATACGCCCAAGCCCTCCTATTATGCGCTCCAGACCCTCGCCACTCTTTTCAAGGGCAACGTCAAACCCGCGAATATTCCTTATTACCGCGCGTATAATCCCTCGCGCCGAATCAACGCGACCGAGGAAGACGAGTCGGCGAAGATCTACGGCTTCGAGCTCGACGACGGCAGCCACGCACTCGTTTATTGGAATGCGACTCCCGTATTGACCACTACCTACGAGGGCACGATCTCCTTTGCCCTCTGCGGACAAAGATGCGAGGACATCAAACTCTGCGACCTCCGCAACGGCACCCTCTACACCCTCCGCGAGGATATGCTCGAGGACGCGGGTGAGGACATCGTAAGACTCAAGAACCTCCCTCTGCTTGATGCACCTTTGGCGATTTTGATGAAGTAAGCGAAAAACCGCAGGTGACGTCGATGGCGCCGTCACCTACAGACTCGTATTTTGGATATATCGTTATATGGATAATCTACTCGTTCGTCATAAATATGCATTAATACAGGAGGGACAATTAATGAAAGCTTCAGATAATTCATTCCCCAAGGAACTTGACGGCGCAAAAGTGCTTTACTATACCGACAAAGCTAATTATGGTGAAGTTCGGTATCCCGACGGGACGATCAGCGATTATATATTTTATCTTGCAATATGTGTATATCCGAAAGATCAATCCTATTATGTGTTCTGTTGTGATGAAGATTATGAAGTCGTCAGCGATGCTGACTGTGGCAGTGTGGAAGAATGCAAAAGGATTACTGATACTCTGTATCCGAGTGTTAAATGGATTAAACTATAGCATTAAAAAATTAATACAAATTTATTTCCGAGCAAAGCGAGGAAATTTACTTTATTTTGCATTTTGCATTTAGCATTTTGCATTCACATTACACTTTTTTGATCAAGGAGTACAAATAATATGAAAATCACCTGGCTCGGACAAGCAGGCCTCCTCTTCGAGCGCGGCGGAGTTTCCGTCATGATCGACCCCTATATGTCGAATTACGTCGAAAAGGTTCAGCCCGCGAACTGGCGCCGCTCGCCCGTAAACGAAGCTTATTTCAATATCGACCCCGATATTATGATCTTTACCCACGATCATATCGACCATTACGACCCCGAGACCGCGCCCGTTTTCTTCAAGAAATCGAGAAAGCCGATGTCCGTCCTCGGACCCACTTCGGTGCGTGCGAAGGCTATGGGCGACCTTTGCGGTCAGAATTTCATCCTGTTTGATAAATACACAAGCGTTTCGCTCGGCGGATTTATCTTCACCGCCGTCCGTGCCGCGCACAGCGACCCCTACGCGATCGGCGTCGTTATCGAGGACAGAATCGAAAACAAGGTATATTACGTCACGGGCGACACGCTCTATAACAGCAGAATTTTCGACAGCCTCCCCGATACAGGGCGCAATATCGACGTCCTTTTCCTGCCCATCAACGGTGTCGGCAACAATATGAATATGGAGGACGCCGCTCGGTTTGCCAAGAAAACGCGCGCAATGACGGTCGTTCCGCTCCATTTCGGTATGTTCGACTCGCTTGACCCGACCGATTTCCCCTGCAAAAATAAAGTAATTCCCGAGATTTGGGAAGAGATAGAGGTATAAAAAATGAAGGTTATTGACGTTAAGACTTTTGCGGTCGATTGTTTCCGCACGAATTGGATGTTCGTCAAGGTCTACACCGACGAGGGTATCGACGGCGTGGGCGAGGCGACGCTTGAATATAAGGAAAAGGCACTCATCGGCGCGGTCGAGCACATCAAGGAATACCTCGTCGGCAAAGACCCGCGCACGATCGAAAAGCATTTCCACGACATTTACCGCGATGCATATTGGCGCGGCGGACCCGTGCTTATGAGTGCGCTGTCGGCAGTCGAGATGGCTCTTTGGGACATCCTCGGAAAGTCGCTCGGCGTTCCCGTTTATCAGCTCCTCGGCGGCAAGGTCAATGAAAAATGCCGTATTTACGTAAACGGATGGTTCTCGGGCGCGAAAACTCCCGAGGAGTTTGCCGAAAAGGCAAAGATCGCCGTAAAACGCGGCGTTACCGCTATGAAGTGGGATCCCTTCGGCAAGAGCTATCTTGAAATTTCAAATAAGGATCTCGATACCGCGCTTCGCAATATCGCGGCGGTCCGCGAGGCTGTCGGCGACAAGGTCGATCTGCTGATCGAGGGTCACGGACGCTTCAACGTACCCACGGGCATCAAGATCGCAAAGCTGATCGAGGAATTCAAGCCCCTCTTCTTCGAGGAGCCGACCCCTCCCGACAATCTCGAGGCACTCAAGGCAGTCCGCGAAAAATCTCCCGTTGCGATCTCCGCGGGCGAGAGACTATATTCGCTGAAGGACTTCAAGGATCTCTTTGAGATGCGCGCCGCCGATTATATTCAGCCCGACGTCAGCCACGCGGGCGGAATTATGGAGCTCAAAAAGATCGCGTCGATGGCGGAGACATATTACATTCCCTTTGCGCCGCATAACCCCTCGGGTCCCGTCGCAAACGCGGCGACTCTGCAGCTCGCGGCTTGCTGTCCGAACTTCTCGATCCTCGAAATTATGTACAGCGACGTGACTTGGAGAGCGGACGTTACAAACGAGTCGCTCGAATACGCCGACGGTTATATAACCATTCCCGACAAGCCCGGTCTCGGAATTGAGATCGACGAGGAGGAGTGCCTCAAGCACCCCTATCAGCCGCACACCCTTCGCCACTACACGGGCGCGCTGACCGATATCCGTCCTCCCGAGACTGCGTTCTATTTTTAATCTTCGATTGTAAAACTGCGTTTATTTTTGAGGTAGGAAAATGAAAAGTGTACTTATCACCGGCGCGACGATCAACACGGGCGTTGCCATAGTTGAAAAATTCGCCTCGGAGGGCAAAAATGTCGTCTTTACGGGCAGAGACCCCGTGAAGGTCGCCGAGGCAGAGAAGAACTATCGCGCGAAATTCCCGAACGTCGATATCATCGGCTGTGCAATCGATTCACTCATCGATGAGAGAACGGTCGACGAGGACGGAGTTGCGGAATTGTTTGATTTTCTTGACAAAAAGGGCATCTTTGTCGAAACCCTCGTCCTCAACGCCGCCGATCAGGGTCTTGGTCAGAAGATCTTCGAGAATCCGATCACGGATTTTATGAAGGTGCTCAACACCAACGTTGTCTGGAACTATTGCCTCTGCGAGCACGCGGCGGCGCGAATGAAGGGAAATGGCGGCGGAAGTATCGTCTTTATCAATTCGAATACCGCTTACCGCGCGATTCCCGACCGTGTGGCTTACGTCGCGTCGAAGGGCGGTCAGCTCGGTTTGATGCGCGCGCTTGCGATCGACCTCGGACAGTATAATATCCGCGTCAATGCCGTGCTTCCGGGTATGATCAGGACCGACCGTTGGGTCAAGAATCCCGACTTCTACGCCACAGTGCCCTCGCGCTATACCCCCATCGGCGACGTTGCCGACGGCGCGGATATCGCCGACGCCGTCTGGTATTTTGCCGAGTGCGCGCGCAATACAACGGGCGCCGAGCTCGTCGTCGACGGCGGTAATACCGTTCAGCTTTATCCCATCATTCCGAAGGAGTAAGTTATGAAGATCAAAGTCACCCGCTCCGAAAAGCTCGGCAGATATATCGATCCCACTCGTTTTCAGAACAGCACTCTGCGCTACTCGCCGCCCGAGGATTTTCCTGCGTATATGGCAAAAGAGATCGGTCGCGCGGAGGTTATGCGCGTCTGGATCACTCTTGATGAGTATTGGGATTACAGAACGGGCACGTTTTACCCCGATTACGACATCGGCGTTGCCCGCTACCCCACCGAGGAACTCCACTACCCCTACGATTGGAAAAATATCGTCCCCGCTCCCTCGGGAACGCGCTTCCGTGCATATCTCACCTCGCACGCGAAGGAAGCCGATGAGCTTCTGCTCAACGTCCGCCGTCTTGAGCGTGAGGTCTCGGACGGAGTCATAACATACGATCAGTATGAAAGTATATTCGAGAAGTCTGTCGAATATTGTAAGGATCTTGCGCCGAATATTCGTTATATCGAGTGCTGTAACGAGGTCGATATACGTTCATTTGGGCTTCTGAACGCCGAGGAATACGTACAAATATACCTCTGTGCCCACCGCGCGGTCAAGCGTCTCAATGAAAAGCATAACTATGAGCTCCCCCTCGAGCTCGGCGGCTTTGCGGCTGCGCATCCGATCACGAATTGGAAGATGATGCGCGAGATCGTTGAAAAGCTGCAAAAGTCTGGTGTGGAGATGGATTTTTACTCCTATCACCACTACGACGCGCACGCGGTGCCTACCCTTGTGGGAAAGAAGCTGTACGAGGTCGCGAAGCTTTCGGGAGTCGATAAGCTGAAATATCTCGTGAAGCTCCACAACGAAATGCTCTCGGATCTCGGATTGCCGAAAAAGCCCGTGTTCTTAAACGAGCTCGGAAAAGCAAAGACAACGGGAATCGACGGCGATTCGCTTTACAACGCCGCGGGGATCATCACCTATCTTCTCGCATTCGGTTGCGAGGAAGAGCCCGAGCTTTGTCCTTTCCCCTGGTGCACCTTCCATAACCCGAAGCTGCAGATATCATTTACGCAGTTCCTGCTCTGCGAGGACGGAAGCTACGCAATGACGCCGAACGGCATTGCGGTCAAGATGCTCCACGATCTTCGCGGCGAGCGGCTCGGAGTAACGGTTGAGGAAGCACTTTCGCGCGATGCCGAATATTGTGCAGTTGCCGTCGAGGACGAAAAGGGAATATCCGTGATCGTTGTCAACACCTCGGGTGAATCGATCGTCGGCGAGCTTGAGATCGCGGGATTGCCCGACGGCGAATACGTCGTCAAGGGTCACCTCTGCGACTCGAGCCATAACAACGTCGTCACGGGCAAGACCTGCACGGGCAAGGCGGTTGAGATGACGGCAGAGGCTGTCAGAATCTCCGCCGACGGCACACTCAAGCATTTCTTCTCGCTTGAAAAGAACGCCTTTACGCTTTATAGAATTGAAAAATAACAAACAAAGGGGCTGGGTCATTTAAGTTTTCTATGAGGAATGTATTCGGTAAGATTTTCGGAAAGCCGTACACCATCACTCTCCGCCCGAATCTTGCACGAAAAACACATAGAAGTTCAATCG
>JAZSEA010000053.1:0-2565 GCA_045531455.1 Eubacteriales bacterium | reverse complement strand
TCGAGCGTTGCTCGAAAAGCATATAACAATAATTTTGTTTTGTTTTAATAATCCTTTGTCAGGTTTAAACCTATAATAAGTAAATAGAAAAATCGAGATGTAATGAAGCAAAAACTTCAAAACATCTCGATTTTATTATTTATTTTTTAGCAAAACTTCAGTTTATTACAATGCAATAGGATATCACGCAGAAACTAAATTATCGGTATAATTATTTCCTCGCGCAGCGACGGAAATTTACCTATGAATGATAATTTTGCATTTTGCATTCTGCATTTTGCATTTATCATTGCCTTTGTTTGCGGCGTCAACCGCAAACGTATTTCTCCGCCTGCAGATTGAACATCTCCGAGTACTTCCCACCCATTGCCATAAGCTCATCGTGTGAGCCGACCTCGGCGAGTCTGCCCGAATCGAACATATAGATGCGGTCAGCCATACGGGTGGTGGAAAGACGGTGCGAGATAAAGATGACGGTCTTGCCCTCGGCGTACTTGAGGATCGACTGGTTGAGCTCATATTCTGCAACCGGATCGAGCGCACTTGACGGCTCATCCATTATCCAGAGCTCGTAGGGGCGGGCAAATACTCGCGCGATCGCAACCTTCTGGCTCTCGCCGCCCGAGAGATTTGTGCCCTTCTTGTCAAATTCGCGGGTCAGCATAGTCGAGGTGCCGAGCTCGAGAGAATTAAGCTTCTCGGTAAATCCTGCGGCTTCGAGCGAACGGGATACGTTTTCAGCGTCGGCATCATCGTTGTAGTCACCCGCCATAACGTTCTCCGCGATCGTCGAGGAGAAGATCTTGAAGTCCTGGAAGACACAGCCAATCTTCGCGCGGTATGCGGAAATATCGTATTCCTTCGCGCTTCTGCCGTTGTAGAGGACCTCGCCGACGGTGGGGTCGTAGAGGCGCATCAGAAGCTTGATCAGAGTCGTTTTACCCGCTCCGTTGTAGCCGACGATCGCGATCTTCTCGCCTTTTTCAATCTTCAGATCAATACCCTTCAAGGCGTCCGCTGAGCCGCTGTTTTCATTTTTCGGCTTCTTGTGGTCGGATTTGTGCCACTGATATTTGGGTTTATCCGAGAAATCGTATGTAAACGATACGTTTTTCAGCTCAAGCGACTCGAATTCGGGAACCTCTTCCTTGCCGGAAACGACCTTCGGCTTGTATTCGAGGAAGCCGTAGTATTTCTCGAGGAAGAGCGAGTGCTCGCGGAATTTCATCAGCTTTTCGACAAAATCCTGGATATTCCAGCGGACGCGCCAGACGAGTCCCGTGGTTGCCGCGAAAACGCCTACGAGTATCGCGCCGTCAAGCAGACGGAGGAACATATAGAAGGTAATTCCGAGACCTGCTGCCTCCATAAGCACGTTGTAGAATATTCCGTAGATGAAGAAGTATCTCAGTCCGTACTTCTTAGCTACTCCGACCTTTTTTGCCGAGTTTTCGTCAGCCTCGCGGATGAGCAGATCATCGGCGCGGGTAATACGGATCTCCTTGGAGTAGTCGGGAAGGTGATAAACGCGGTTGATGTAGCTTTGCTTGCGGTAAAGCGGCTTGCGTTCCTTTTCCTCCGCGTAGTAGGTCTTGTTTCCAAAATGGTTTACGATGCAGTTGATCACTCCGAGTGCGCAGCAGATGACGATTATGATCGCGTCAAGATTTGCCGCGGCGAGGGTGCCAAGGATAGTGACAAGCGAAATGAGCCGCGCGACCATTCGGGTGAGATCCTCAAGGATCTTTATCGCACGCGACGAAGCTTCATCCATTGCCCAGACGAAGTCGTTGTAGAATTCGGGGTCGTCGTAGCAGGCGACGTCGATCTCGCTCGTCTTGCGGAAAAGCTCCTTATGGATGCCGTTGTTGAGCTTGTGGTGCAGGTTGGGCTTGATCACTCGATGCCAGGAGCGGTCGAGGACGTTGAAAATGAGATACCACAGCGACATAAGCCCGATAATGAGCGCGATCTTTGAGAATGGCTCACCGAGATCGAGTGAGTTAAAGAGGTGCAGGGTGAAGACGGCGTAGATCGAGTTGTGTACGCCCTGCAGCACGCCCTCCTCGAGGAATGCGAGGATAACGAGCTCGGGGGCGTATTTGCAGACCTTACCGAAGATCACGATATTGTTGCGAAGGACGCGCAGGAGCGACTGACGCGGCTCGCGCGGCTTCTTTTCTTTGATTTTCTTACTCATTTTCCTCACCTCCCGACGTGTAGTTCTTCGCCTGCAGACGGAACATTTCGGCGTATTTGCCGTTCTTATCCATCAGCTCTGCGTGTGTGCCCTCCTCGATGATCTCGCCGTCCTCCATCATATAGACGCGGTCGGCAAGCGTGGCTGAGGACAGTCTGTGCGAGATGAAGATGACGCTTCTTCCCTCGGTCGCGCGGATCATATTCTCAAACATCGTGTGCTCAGCTATCGGGTCGAGCGCGCTTGAGGGCTCGTCGAGGACGACGAAGGGTGTTTTTTCCGCGAAGATACGCGAAAGCGAGACCTTTTGCTGCTCTCCGATCGATAAGTTGACGCCCTCATCGTCGAATTCGCGTGTCATGGTG
>JAZSEA010000108.1:0-35262 GCA_045531455.1 Eubacteriales bacterium | reverse complement strand
GATAGACAAAGAAAAAATTCGATGCAAGATATTAATCTTACGAGGATTTTTTCTGCAGTATATGCGGATATTTGCCGATGAAAACCTTATGTGTTCGGCTCTCTTCGGCTATAACCTATAACAACAAAACAAAAAAACTCGGAAATCAATGAAGATAACTTCAAAGATTTCCGAGTATCTTTTTGTTTACCAAATTATTGTTTATCGCAAAACAATAGTTTGTCAAAGCAAAACATAATTATTTAACTTCTGATTTCCGAGCTCGCTCGGAAATTTTCCTTAACTCTGCACTCTGCATTCTGCACTCTGCACTTTTTTGTGCTCTGCACTCTGCACTTATTAAAACAGCTTATACTTCCCCTCCGCCGTTTCTCTGTCCTCGATTCCCTCGGTGAAATCGGGGAATTCAACGGGCGCGTTGCCCATCTTGATCGAGAGCTCGGAAAGGGGAGTTACTGCCATCATAATAGCGGCATCGTAAATGTCGATCGGCATCGGGCTTCCGTCGCGTACTGCGGAAAGGAATGCATCGAGAACGAGGAAGTCCATACCGCCGTGACCCTTCTTGATGCCCGCGTCAAGATAGTCGCGCCAGAGCTTCGGCATATGCTTTTCCTCGTACTGCGAATAGTTGCCCCAGAAATTCTTCCACTTGAAGTGGTCAGCCTCGACGTTGTTTTCATCGGTGTAGACCGACATATTGTCCTGCGAGAACCAGCCCTTTGTGCCGTGGAGCTCGAGTCCGCGCGAATAGGGGCGCGGAAGAGTGGTATCGAGCGAGATGCGGACGGTCTGTCCCTCGGAGGTTGTCAGGATCGTCGTTACAACGTCACCCTGTGCCCACTTGCCGTCGGCGTAGGTCTGATCGCGGTCGGGATGATTTTTGATATAGGTGTCAAGTCCCGCGCTCTTGGATGCAAATGCGGAGAGGCGGACAAAGCGGTTGCCGTGGCCGATACCGAGAAGGACGTTGAGCGGACCGAGCTCGTGGGTCGGATAGTTCTCGCAGTTGCGGCTGCGGTAATTGCGGTGGCGGTAATGGCGGTTTTCAAGACCCATCGAGACCTCCTCGCGCAGGTCGTGGTGATATCCGCCGCAAACGTGGATAAGCTCACCGAAGACGTCGGCATCCTTCATTGCATAAAGGGTCTGCTCGACTCGTCCGTAACAGCAGTTTTCAAGCATCATCGCGGGTGTGCCCGTCTCGCGGTAGGTCTCGCAAAGAAGGACGCAGTCCTCGACGGTGTAAGCACCGCCGACCTCGAATGCCACCGGTTTGCCTGCCTTCATCGAAGCAACGACGGCGGGAACGTGATTCTCCCAAGCCGAGAAGACGAAAACGACGTCGACCTCGGGCGAGGCGATAAGCTTCTCGTAATCAAGGTAGATCGCGGGATCGTGACCCTGCTCGGCTAGCTTTGCCTTCATAGAGTCGCATCTGTCGGCGTATTCGTCGCAGATGGCGGTGATGGTGCAGTCCTCGCGCTCGGCAAGAAGACCCGTCATAGAATTTCCTCGGCAGCCAAGACCGATTATTCCAAGTCTGAACTTTTCCATAGTTTATACTCCAAGATACATTAAAATGAGCTCGACGGTTGCCATAAGAGCGTCTGCGTGAGTGCGCTCCATACCGTGCGAGGCGTGAACACCGGGGCCGATCAGCGCACCGGGAACGTCGTGTCCCGCGCGCCACATTGCTCCAACGTCGGAGCCGTAGTAGGGGTAGAGGTCTACACAGTAAGGAAGCTCCGCCGCCTTTGCCATATCGATCAGCTTCGTGGTCAGCTCATAATCGTAGGGGCCGCCCGCGTCCTTCGCGCAGATCGAAAGGGTGTGCTCGTCGCACTTGAGGTCCTTGCCGATGCATCCCATATCGACTGCAAGCATCGACTCGAGATTTTCGGGAACGAAAGCCGCGCCGTGTCCGACCTCCTCGTACATCGAAACGAGGAATTTGATATCCTTTTCGGGAACGATACCCGCATCCTTCATGATCTTGAAGGCGGTGAGAATGCAAGCCACACTCGCCTTGTCGTCGATGAAGCGCGACTTGAGATATCCGCTTTCGGTAACGACGGTCTTGGGATCGAAGCATATGTAGTCGCCGTTCTCGATGCCGAGCGCACGGGTGTCCGCCGCGCTCTTTACGTTCTCGTCGAGGCGGACGTACATATTGTCGGCGTCGCGCGAGCGGCTTCTCGCATCGGAATATACGTGAACCGAGGGGGAGCGGGAGAGGATAGTTCCCGTGTAACGCTTGCCCTCACGGGTGATGACGAAGCAATATTCACCGTCAAGCGAATTGCAAAGCACTCCGCCGACGGGCGCAAAATTGAGGTCGCCCGAGCCGTCTATCGAACGCACCATCGCGCCGAGAGTGTCGCAATGAGCGGCAACGCCGAGCGCTGAGGAGTGATCTTTACCCTCGTAGGTCATAAAGAAACAGCTCTTTTTCGTTGCCTCGAGTCCGAGACCCTGCTCGGTTGCGATCTCACCGAGAAGCGACGCGATCTCGCGAGAATATCCGCTCGGAGACGGCACGTCCATAAGACGCTTAACGGTGTCAAAACAATATGATAAGTATTTTTCTCTGTCGAATTTCATTGTATTTTCCTTTCTTTTGAGAAAAGTATTTATTAAAATAATTACCGAGCAAAGCGAGGAAATTTTCCTCAACTCTGCACTCTGCATTCTGCACTCTGCACTATCTTTCTGATAATGTGTCCCGCCATAATCATCCCCACCGCTCCGGGCACGAACGAAAGGCTTCCCGGCGTGCTTCTGCCGTTCTCGGATTCAAGCCCCTGCGCCTTGATCGGCTCCTCGTCCGACCATACGACGTCAAGTTTTTTGATGCCCTTTTCCTTCATCTTCTTGCGCATTACCTTTGCAAGCGGGCAGACGCTCGTTTTGCTGATATCGGAGATACGGAATCTCTCGGGGTAAAGCTTGTTTCCCGCGCCCATCGAGGCAATAACGGGAACTCCCGCGCGGTCGGCACGGCAGATAAGCTCGACCTTCGCCGCGACGGTATCTACCGCATCGGCAATGAAATCGAACTGCGAGAGGTCGATCTCGTCGGCATTTTCGGGCAGATAAAAGAGATTGACGGGATGCACCTTACATTCGGGATTGATCGAAAGGATACGCTCCGCCATAACCTCGGATTTCGGTCTGCCGACGGTATCCTGCGTCGCAATGATCTGGCGGTTTACGTTCGACGCAGAAACGCAGTCGCCGTCAATGACAGTCAGCTCACCGACTCCCGCGCGTGCCAAAGCCTCGCAGAGATGTCCGCCCACGCCGCCAAGCCCGAAAACCGCAACGTGCGCCGATCTCAATCTGTTCACGCCCTCCTCGCCAAGCAAAGCCCGCGTCCGTGTATCGTCAAGTTGCATTTTGTCACCCACTCGTTTCGTATGCTTTTTTAGGACGGGAAACCAATGTTGATTCCATCGGATCATTCGCGCGAGCCTGTAGGGACCGACTTCCTCGGCGGTCCGAGCCCAATAATAATCGCGATGTGCATTTTGTCGAGAAAACCCAATATAGCTTCAAAATATTATCACATAAAAAATTATATGCCCACGGACCGCCGAGGACGTCGGTCCCTACGGACTCGCGCTATAGAAGCATATATTTTTGTTTCCGCTTACGTCCCAAAATCGGCATTAAGCTTTTTATAGTTATAATTTTATCACAATTCCCCGAAATATGCAATAGAAAAATCCAAAAGACCGCGGCAATCTGCAAAAAAATCTTTACAAGAGGAAAAAAATAGTGTATAATTATTCTGTATAAATATAAAATAATATTTTGAGGTGATTTAAATGCATAATATCGATATGACCGAGCGGCGCATCGACGGGCGCGAGGTCTACTCCGGCAAGATTCTGCACGTAATGGTCGACAGCGTTGAACTTCCCGACGGAAACACCGCGACGCGCGAGTACGTCGGTCATCCCGGTGCTGTCTGCGTCGTTCCGATAAACGAAAAGGGCGAGGTTCTCTGCGTTCGTCAGTTCCGTTACACTCACGGTCGCGTCTTCCTCGAGATCCCCGCGGGCAAGCTCGAGCCGGGTGAGACCGACCGCCCCGCGGCCGCTCTCCGTGAGTTACGCGAGGAAACTGGAGCGCGATGCGAGACTCTGACCCACATCGGCGACTTCATTCCATCCCCCGCGATACTCGGAGAGGTGATCTCGATGTATATCGCCGAGGGGCTTTCGATGGGTGAGACCGACCCCGATGATGACGAATTTATTGACGTTGAAGCAATACCGCTCGACCGTCTTGCAGAAATGTGCGTCTCGGGCGAGATCGCGGACGGCAAGACGATTTCTGCTGTGCTGAAAGCGAAGTATATTTTGGAAAAGAGAAAATAACTTTCAAAGAGTGAAGGAGCAAAAAATCTCCCTTAAGGGAGATTTTACTCCTTCCAAAACGTCGACGGGGCGTCGCCGTTTTGAAGCGCAGGGGAAATTCCGACCTCTGCGGAGGTCGGCTAAAGAAACTTTTTGAAAAAAGTTTCTTTAGAATCTTCAAAAACTTTTCCGCTGCCATTGTCTTTAGTTTTTATTAATTTGATATAAGGAGTCCCAAAATGAAACTCAATTACAAACGCACTCTCTTCGTCGGATTCGCATTCTTTCTGATATGTGCCTTCTGGCAGGCATATGACACCATCGTTCCGAAGATCCTGACCGACCGCTTCGGTATGTCGCAATTCTGGTCGGGCGCAATTATGGCGATCGACAACATTCTCGCGCTCTTTCTTCTTCCTCTCTTCGGCATCCTCTCGGATAAGACAAAATCCAAGCTCGGACGCCGTACACCCTTTATCATCTTCGGCACTCTGATCGCGGCTGTTGCGCTCATCTCGCTCTCCTTTGTAGACTCGATGCAGCTTGACCGCCTCGGTAACATCGCCGACATCAACTCCGAGGAAGCGCGCACCGTCCTCTACGATTACGATTACTCCTCTCCTCTGACAACCCCCGAGGGCGAGGAATATGAGCTTGCCGAGTTCAAGCGCGAGGATTTCGTCAAGATCCCCGCGACTCTCGAGAACGGCAAGGCTAATCCCGACTACACCAATTACGTCGTACCCGCGCGATCGGCTTATATCGCCGAGGAGATCGTCGGCAAGGATCCCTCCGCTCTGATAACCTTCATAGCCGTGCTCTTTGTGCTTCTGCTTTCAATGGCTACCTTCCGCACGCCCGCGGTCGCTCTGATGCCCGACGTCACCCCGAGACCCCTGCGTTCGAAAGCGAACGCCGTCATCAACCTTATGGGCACCATCGGCGGAAGCCTGATCCTCGGACTCGGTATGATCCTCGCCACGGGCTCGACAAAGAACACCTATATGCCCTACACGGGTTACTTCTGCATCGTTGCGGGCATTATGCTCGTAAGCCTCGTGATCTTCCTCTCCACCGTCCGCGAGCGCAAGTTCGTTGCCGAAATGGAGGAGATCAGCCGTCAGAATAATATCGAAGAGGGCAACGACGAGGACGATGCCTCGGGAAGCCGCAAGCTTTCGGCTTCCGAAAGACTTTCTCTCGTCCTCCTTCTTGCATCCGTTGTTCTCTGGTTCTTCGGTTACAACGCCGTAACGAGCAAATACTCGGTCTATGCGGGCAGAGTTCTTCAGCTTGACTACAACTCCACCCTTCTCGTCGCAAACATCGCGGCTCTGATCGCATACCTCCCCGTCGGCTTCATCGCAACCAAGTTCGGAAGAAAGAAGACCATCCTCGCGGGCGTTATTATGCTCTCGGGCGCGTTCCTCACCGCATCCTTCCTTGACGCGGGCACTCCCCTTCCCGTTATGATGATCCTCTTCGCCATCGCGGGTATCGGATGGGCAACCATCAACGTCAACTCCTTCCCCATGGTCGTTGAGCTTGCGCGCGGCGGTAACGTCGGTAAGTACACAGGCTTCTACTACACCGCAAGTATGGCGGCTCAGACCCTCACCCCCGTCGTCTCCGGTTACCTTATGGACAGCTTCGGTCTCAAGATCCTCTTCCCCTACGCCGCGATCTTTGCCGCAGGCGCATTCGTCACAATGCTCTTCGTACGCCACGGAGACTCCAAGCCCACCAAATAATTGAGGTAATCAAATGATAGTACTTTATATTCTTATCGCGCTCGTCGCGCTCACCGCGCTCTATATCTTCCTTCTCCGTCCCCGTACCGAGCACAAGACCTCGGTCGAGCCCCTCAAGGTTGACTACGCTCACAGAGGACTCCACGGCGATTTTGCCGTGGAGAACACAATGCAGGCTTTCTATGCCGCTGAGCGTGAGGGATACGGAATCGAGCTCGACGTCCGTCTTTCCTCCGACAACAAGGTAGTCGTTTTCCACGACGACACCCTCCAGCGTCTCTGCGACCGCACCGAGCGCGTCGATTCAAAGACCGCGTCCGAGCTTTCCTGGGTAGACATCAAGGGTACCTACGAGAAGATCCCGCTTTTCGAGGACGTTCTTGCCACCATCGACCCCACAACTCCCCTCTGCATAGAGCTCAAGGGCAACGACACGCGCCTCTGCGTCGAGCTTGCCAAGCTCCTCGACAAGGAAGACAGATACTATTCGGTAAAGTCCTTTAATCCCTTCCTCATCAGCTGGTACCGCAAGAACCGCCCGAGAGTCGTGCGCGGCGTGCTCGTTTCCAATTTCCTCGCGAAGGGTCACAAGGGCAATATCTTCACCCGCTTTATCGCGACCACAATGGTCCTCAACTGCATCGCGCAGCCCGACTACGTATCCTACGATTGCCGTCACCCCAAGCTTCTTCCCCTTATGCTTTGCAAGAAGATCTATAACGTAATGACGTTCACCTGGACCGTCAACACCCCCGAGATCTACGGCGAGGCAAAGGCACGCGGCGACGTTCCCGTATTCGAAGGCTTCGAGCCCAAGAGATATTGATATGAGAGACAATTACGACGCTCTGAAGACCGAGGGCAGAAACCCTCGGACAATGGATATTGACAAGCTTTCCTCGCTCGAAATGGTGCGTCTCATAAACCAAGAGAACCGAGCCGTTGAGGACGGGATCGACAAGGCGCTCCCTGAGATCGCGGCGGCTGTCGATATGATAAGTGAAGCCATTGAAAATGGCGGTCACGTCATTTACGTCGGCTGCGGAACCTCGGGCAGACTCGGAATCGTTGACGCTTCCGAATGTCCGCCCACATTTGGCGTTGACTACGACCTCTTCCGCGGCGTTATAGCGGGCGGCAAAGAGGCAGTTTTCCGCGCTACCGAAAACGCCGAGGACAGCGAAGAAAAGGGTATGACCGCTATCGAAGCCGACGGTGCACATGACGGCGACGTCGTTGTCGGACTTTCGGCATCGGGACGCGCCCCCTTCGTCATCGGTGCGCTGAAAAAGGCAAAAGAACTCGGTTGCAAGACGGTCGCCGTCACCTGCAATCCCGGCTCGCTTATGGAAAATCACTGCGATATTGCCGTTTCGGTCTACGTCGGTCCCGAGGTCATTTCGGGCTCAACACGACTCAAAGCCGGCACGGCGCAAAAGCTGATACTTAATATGTTCTCGACCTGCGCGATGATCAAGACGGGCAAGGTCCGCTCGAACCTTATGGTAAACGTCCGCCCGACCAACGAAAAGCTCGTCGAGCGCGCAACGCGCATCATTATGCAGCTTGCGGACGTAGATCGGGAGCACGCCGCAGAATTGCTTGCAAAATACGGAGACGTACCCACCGCGCTCGATGCTTACGCAAGTGGAAAGTGAAAAGTGGAAAGTGAAAAGTTGTGGTGAATTACCTCGCTTTGCTCGGAAATTTTCATTAAAACAAAAGACAACAGCAGCGGAAAGTTTTCGTTCACCTTTTTCAAAAGGTGGTGGAGTTTGAGGCAAAGCCTCATTTCAATGCGGAGGCTTCAGCCTTCGCCACTACGCTTCAAAACGGTGAAGCTCCGCTTCTCCGTTTTGGACAGAGTCAATACTTCCCGAATGTAGGGAAGTATTGCGCTCTGTCACCCCTTATTATTCAAATCCAAACAACCATTTTTACGGTAAAAAACAATGTTTGAACTGACAAACGAACAAAGAAAATGCTTTGCCATACAGCCTGTGCTTGACACTTGGGCAAAAGTCGAAGTCAAGGCGGGACCTTATGATCATTGCGTTACTTACGCCTATCTCGACGGCAGGCGGATCGTCAAGGTGATCAAGGTATCCGAAACGCGCGGTCAGGAAATGTACGTGGAATACGACGTCGATCAGATGCTCTCCGAGGACGGCACAAAAATCCTGCCAAAAACCGAAAAAGGCAAACCGCAGAATGTTACCGCACCCAACCTGCTCAAGAAAACGCCCCTCGGTATGACGCTCTCATTTTGCCGCGGATACGTTGACGTGATCAATAATACCGCGGATCAATACTATTATCGCTCGAATTACGAGGCAGCAGAAGTATACACTCTTGATGATCTATCAAAATGGGTAGATGATTGGTGCCGGGGTACGGGAGAAAAAGAACTCGCCGAGATCAACGAATTTGCAAATCGTCCGAAGATCCATCAAAAATTCAGCGAAGGCGACTTTTTCAGGTACAGAATCAAGCGGGGTCTCTACGGCTACGGGCGGATAATGGTCGATTACGCCAAAATGAGAAAAGATGGCGTTCCATTCTGGGAAATATTTATGGGCAAACCTCTTTGCGTGGCTGTTTATCATATCGTAACAGATGACCCGAACGTAACCGCCGAACACCTCGTTAAACTTAAAATGCTGCCGTCGCAAATGATAATGGACAACGTTTTCTTTTACGGAGAATGCGAAGTTATCGGAAATATACCGCTCTCGCCCACGGAAGATAATTTCACTATCCATTACGGAAACAGCATCGACGCACGTAAACCGCATTACCTCTATTATCAATGCGGAAAAAAGTTTGTGTCTCGCTTTGGCAAGAAGGAGCTATACGGCGACTTTATGAACAGCAGCATTGGATGGGACTTAAATGTCGGGCTCCCGATACTGCTTGAGTGCATAAAGCAAAACTCCAACGATCCGTATTGGAGTATGATAAAGCAGTGGCGTGCAAATCAGGATCTGCGAAACCCGAAGTTCAAAAAGGAACTGAAGGAGATCAAGAAGCAAATGGGAGTAAAATGAGCCGATACGAATTTTTTAAAAGCACATTTTCCCAGTGCGAACAATGATGTAATTATGATACGATTAATTATCGACACAATTCTCGAATATGCATTTAAAATGCAGTTTTTATCCGAAAATGACCGCAAATCGGCTATGTCGGGTCTGTACAGCGAGGCGGAAACAATTTACAAATCCGACCCCGTTTCATTTTCGAAAGCAACTTTAATGTTGCTGAACGGCGAATCCGATATTCTTCAGACCGAGCAGTATCAGGCAAAAATGCAAGCCGCTCAGTTATGGCATAAAAACAGCTTTGACATTCTTGTGTTTCGGATCAGATTTTTCCTCAATATAAATCCCGAAAGCGACAAAGAACTGCTCTGTCAAAAAATCAAAGCCGCTTTCGCTTATAAGTCAAATGACTTTATGAAAACGTTTGATGCCCGACACGGCTATGAAATGCTCTTTTTCGAGATTCTCAATTCCGAAGAAAGCCGCGAGCATAATCTGCGGTCAGCTCTTGAAGAAATACTCACCTCCGATCTTGCCCGTGACGTTGACGGCGTAATAGCTTACGTCGCGGTCAATAAAGACAGCAAGAGTATTCCTGCATACATGAAAACGATATATCTTGCGGTTAGCGGTCTTTCGCTGATAGAAGGAAACGGCTTGTGCGGTTGGCTGATCGAAAATCGCATTTCCGCTCTGAATGATCTTGCCCGAGCATTAAAGAAAATCGGCTTGGCGGAGTCATCCGAAGTATTGCACGACCTCTATTCGCAACTAAAAGGAAAAAGCAACGCATTCCGTCAAGGAAACGAACAAATAAACGACGAAATCGAATACGCAGAAAAACAATTAATGAGCACTTATTCTTCGGACAAACTGATTGCCGCAGCCGAAGAATATTTTATCAACAATAACAAATAGTACGATCGGCATAACTTTCCGTTGTTCTGCCGTCCAAAGTTCAGAACGCTGAACCATATACTCGCGCTCTCAAGCTCCCCTTCCCGATTTACGGGTAGCGAAGCGGCGACGCGGTATTGAATGACAGTCCGGGGGACTGTCAGATCCGCGGCGTGACCGAGCCGCAGCGAGAAAGCGAAGCGGCGACGCGGTATTGAAAAGCATTTACGATTACATTTTTTCAAAATAAGAACTCTGTATGAAAGTTTGCCAATTTATTTAGATAAACAATATTCAGAAAGCTTAAAAATGAAGTTCGTGCTTTTAAATATCCCCTCCCGGTTTACGGGAGGGGAGTAAGGGGTGGGTCCCTATTTGCAGAGACAAAATTATCAGGATATCGACAAAATCCCTATGCGGGCGCGCAATTACCTGTTTGCACCCGCAGTAAGCACAAGCTTAAGCAAATATATAATAAAATTGAAAATTTCCGCCTCGGCGGAAATTCACCTTAAACTTTCCGCATAGCGGAAACATTAACTCGCGCCGCGCGCGATATTAACTTGTGCGCAGCGCAATCTTAACTCGGCGCAAGCCGACATTAACTCAAAATGAAAACAGAATTCCAATCAAAAATCGAAGAAATAACTTCAGCGTCTATCCCAATGCACATGCCCGGGCACAAGCGCAACGTCTCGCTTCTCGGCGACGATCTTCCCTACCCGATCGACCTCACCGAGATCGACGGCGCGGACGATCTGCACGACCCCGAGGAAGGCGGAATCATCGGCTCGCTCTGTGAAAAATACGCATCACTTTATAAAGCAAGATCGGCGCACCCGCTCGTAAACGGCTCGACCTGCGGCATTCTCGCGGGAATCCGCACGCTGACTCGCCCGGGCGACTCCGTAATCGTCGCACGCAACTGCCACAAATCGGTCTGGCACGCCATCGAGCTCTGCCGCCTCGATCCCACCTGCATCCTCCCGCCAATCATAGAGGAGCACGGCATCTGCGGCGCGATCACCCCCGACACCGTCGAGGAAGCTTTTACGCGTTCGGGCGGCGCGGTCTGTGTGATCCTCACCTCGCCGACCTACGAGGGTGTGATCTCTGATATCGACGCCATTGCGGAAATCTGCAAAAAACACTCAGCTTCACTATTCGTTGACGCCGCACACGGCGCGCATCTCGGCTTTTCGGAGCATTTCCCCGACTTTCCGCGAGGCGCGGATATTGCGGTCACAAGTCTGCACAAGACTCTTCCCGCGCTGACGGGAACCGCGCTCGGTCTCGTTTTCAATGAGAAATATTCCGCACGTTTCGCGCGCAATCTCGGCATTTTCGAGACGAGCAGTCCTTCATATATATTGATGAACTCGATCGCAAAATGCGCAGACGTCCTCTCGGACAGACGCGATCTGTTTGACAGCTACCGCGCCCTTCTCGACGAATTTTACGACTCGACCAAGCCAGAGAAACTAAAACTCATCAAGACCGATGACATCGGAAAAATTTTGGTCTCGACGAGAAATACGACATTTACCGGCTCCTCTCTCGCCAAAGCTTTGCGAGAAAGATTCCGCATCGAGCCCGAAATGGTCCATTCGGATTATCTGCTCTGTATGACCTCGATCTGCGACACCGCGGAAAATCTCGCCGCCCTCTCGCGCGCAATAATGACGCTTGACTCGGAAGCAGAGTATTCGGAAACCAGGACCTATCCTTCCTTTATCACCGAGCTGCCGCCCGCAGAGATCCCTCTCGCGGACGCGATCTGGAGCGACATTCCCGACGGCGGCGAGGTCTCGAACGCCTACGTCTGGGTCTATCCCCCGGGTGTTCCCCTTCTCTTACCCGGTGAAAGGATCACCGACGAGATAAAAAATCACCTCGATATGCTGAAAAATTCGGGGATTTCGCCAAAAATCATCAAAACCTCTTGACAAACGCGCAAAAATCATTTATACTATATAGTGCATATTTAATAATTGAAAGGTGGATTTTTATTATGAAGAGAATTCGTACTATCAATACCCGTGACCTCCGCGCTTCCGTTAAGAACGGCGGATGCGGCGAGTGCCAGACCTCCTGCCAGTCCCCTTGCAAGACCTCTTGCGGCGTTGCTAACCAGGCTTGCGAGAAAAAGTCTAAGTAATTGATAAAAGCCGCCGCGAATGCGGCGGCTTTTATTCGAAATTTTTACTGTCGGGCTTCGCCCGAATGATAGTTGGCTTCGCCAAATGATGATCGGCTTCGCCGAATGATAATTCGCCCCAAGGGGGCGAAATGAAGGAAATTTTTCGCCATTGGCGAAAAATCAAAAAAAACAATTGAGGTAAAAATGATCCATTCCTATAAACTTAACGGTTACAATATCGTTCTCGACGTCGGATCGGGCGCGGTTCACGCGGTCGATGATCTTGCATACGACGTCATAAATCTCTACGAAACCAAGTCGGCTGACGAGATCGTCAAGGTCTGCCTTGAAAAATTCGCCTCCGAGGGTATCACCGAACAGGATATTCTCGACACGATCTCGGACGTAGAGGAGCTCAAGGCTGACGGCAAGCTTTACGCCGAGGATATCTACGCTCCCCTCGTCGGCAAGCTCAAGAACAATTCCAATATCGTCAAGGCACTCTGCCTGCACGTTGCCCACACCTGCAACCTCAACTGCGAATACTGCTTCGCGGCGCAGGGTCGATTCCACGGCGAACGCGCTCTGATGTCCTTCGAGGTCGGTAAGCGTGCGCTTGACTTCCTCGTTGAAAACTCGGGAACGCGCCACAATCTCGAGGTTGACTTCTTCGGCGGCGAGCCGCTAATGAATTGGCAGGTCGTCAAGGATCTTGTTGCATACGCGCGCTCGATCGAGGAAAAGGTCAACAAGCATTTCCGCTTCACTCTGACGACGAACGGCGTGCTGATCGACGATGACGTTATCGACTTTGCCAACCGCGAGATGGATAACGTCGTTCTCTCGCTTGACGGCAGACGCCACGTGCACGACAATCTCCGCAAGACGGTGAACGGTCAGGGCTCCTATGACCTGATCCTTCCGAAATTCAAGGAATTCGTCACACGCCGCGGCGATAAGGGTTACTATATGCGCGGCACCTACACCAAGTTCAACACAGATTTCTGCTCCGATATCATACATATGGCTGACGAGGGCTTTACCGAGCTTTCGATGGAGCCCGTAGTATGTCCTCCCGGCGATCCTTACGCGCTCGGCGACGAGGACCTGCCCGTACTTTACGAGCAGTACGAAAAGCTCGCGCTCGAGATGATGGACCGCAAGAAGCGCGGCAAGCCGATCACCTTCTACCACTATATGCTCGACCTTGAGGGCGGTCCCTGCATCTATAAGAGAATTTCGGGCTGTGGCTCGGGCACCGAGTATATGGCTGTCACCCCCTGGGGCGACCTTTACCCCTGCCATCAGTTCGTCGGCGACGAGAAATACCTCCTCGGAAACATTTTTGACGGCGTTAAGAATGAAGCCGTCCGCGACGAATTCCGCTCCTGCTCGGCATATTCCCGCGAGGAATGCCGCGATTGCTGGGCAAGACTTTACTGCTCGGGCGGCTGCGCGGCAAACTCCTACCACGCAACGGGAAGCGTAAACGGCGTTTACGAATACGGATGCAAGCTTTTCAAGAAGCGAATCGAGTGCGCGATCATGCTCAAGGTAGCAGAGGCGTGCGAAGAAGACGAGTGATCAGTGATTAGTGGTCAGTGGTCAGAAAGACGCGAATAGTTAGGAAAAATTTCCGCCCTGATCGGGCGGAAATTTTCATTTTAAATAAAAAAGGACAAAAGTTTGATCAAACTTTTCAAAGTTTGCGGATTCTTAAGGCAGCGCCTTAATTCGCCGTCCGCAGACGGCGAAATACCCCATTGCGCTTCAAGCGGGCGCCGTCCTCGGTGTCCGCTTGGAAGGAGTAAAATCTCCCTTGATGGGAGATTTTTGCTCCTTCACCTCCGCGCGCATATTTGCCTACGGCAAAAGCCGAATCTGTCTCGGCGGCTAAACACCGCCGTTTTCCTTTGGAAAACCGTCAGATCCGCGGAATAGCTATAGAGTTTTCGTTCTCCTTCGGGCTCATACAGGTGATTACGCGCCTACACATATCTCGGGGACGATATCCGATAATTTTGCATATGTTCAAACCGCTTGCCTTCGGCAAGCCACGACTCTGTCTCGGCGGCTGAACACCGCCGTTTTCTTGCAGAAAACCGCCAGAGCCGCACGGGACCCACCCCTTACTCCCCTCCCTTAAACAGTGAGGGGAAATTTTAGTGCACGAACCTCTTTATTTAGCTTTCTGAACTTCGTTTATCCGTATAAAGCGCGATCTTTTTAAGATTTCTATGCTTCGTAAAAAATTCAAATCTTGATATTCAACGATATACAGAACGCTAAACAATAAAGTTCACGCACTTATACTCCTCCCTCCGGTTTACGGAGGGAGGGCGGGAGGGAGGTCCCTATTTGCCGATGCAAAATTATAGGATATCGGCAAAATCTCTGTAGCTGAACTAATAGCAAGTACTCGCGAAGCTCCCCTTCCCGGTTCACGGGAAGGGGGCGGGGGATGGGTCCCGATTTGCCGAAGCAGAATTATTGGATATCGTCAAAATCTCTGTAGCTGAACAAGACTTGACCGCTCGCGAGGTTCCCCGCCTCGTGCGGATCTGTCGGTTTTCCAAAGGAAAACGGCGGTGTTCAGCCGCCGAGACAGATCCGGCTTTTGCCGTAGGCAAATATGTTTACGAGGCGGGGGCAGGGGTGGTGTCCCTATTGAAGGCGCGCGGATTTTCAATATAATAAGGTGAATGAACAAAACCCTCCCGCAAAAGGGAGTTTTTTGTTCATTCCAATCCGCCTGCAGGGGCGCAGTCGGTTTGGAGCGCATTTACGGGGCGTTGCCCCATACCCCACTAAAGGAACTTTTTGAAAAAAGTTCCTTTAGAATCCTCAAAAACTTTTATTCTTTTTGAAAAATCCTTGACATCATCTTCCGCGCGTGATACAATTATCCTGACAGAAAAAACACTTCTTCAGGGGAGGTCATTATGGAAAACAAGGTTCGTTTTGCCGTGATCGGCACCGAGGGTATCGGTCGCAGTCACATTGAAGGTATCCTCAGAAATGAAAACGCCACACTCGCCGCGCTTTGCGACGTTGACGAGTCGGGCGTCCGTGCTCGCGCCGAAAAGCACGGTCTTGATACCTATTACACCGACTACAAGGATATGCTCCGCACGGGAGGCTTTGACTGCGTTGTGGTCTGCTCGCCCGACTCCTTCCACAAGGATCAGTGCGTCGATTCGCTGAACGCGGGCTACCACGTCCTCTGCGAAAAGCCGCTTGCTATGCGTCTCGACGAATGCGAGGCTATCATCGAAGCCGCTCGTGCCTCGGGCAAGAAATTTATGGTCGGTCAGGTATGCCGCAAGACCCCCGCCTTCGCGCTGATGAAGGAAATGGTCGAGCGCGGCGACATCGGCGAGCTCTTCTACGTCGAATCCGAATACGCGCACGACTACTCGATCCTCGGACGCGGCGAATGGCGCAAGGATCCCTCCTACATCCGCCATCCCGTTGTCGGCGGCGGCTGCCACGCGATGGACCTCCTCCGCTGGATCGCGGGAGACCCCACAGAGGTCTTCGCCTATGCAAACCACAAGGTCCTCGGCGATTGGCCCGTCGACGACTGTACGATCTCCGTCCTCAAATACCCGAACGGCGTCATCGGCAAGGTCCTGACCTCGATCGGATGCAAGCGTCCATACACGATGCGTACCCAACTCTTCGGCTCTAAGGGCACCATTCTCGGCGACAACAAGTCACCATATATCACCCTTTTCACCCCCTGCATAGACGAAAAGGGCAAGCATTCCTTCAAGGAAGAACAGATCCCGATCGACATAAATCACCACAATATGGCGGCTGAAATCTCGGATATGTGCGACATAATCCTCGGCAAAATGCCCCTCGAGATCGACGTCATCGAGGGCGCAAACACGGTTGCCGTCTGCCTTGCGGCGGTTGAATCAGCGGCGTGCGGACTTCCCGTAAAACCAAAATACTTCTGTTAAAGGTAGGTCAAAGACATGTTAAGAGTTGGATTTTCAGAATTTGACATAACCCCGCCCGTCGGCAAACTGATCCCCGGCGGTTTTACCGCTTGCCTCACGAGTGAGCCTGCGCGCGGAAAACTCCTTGTGACCGCCGCCGCATTCTCGGTCGACGGCAACGACCTCATTCTCGTCTCCGCAGACACTCTTTCGATATGGCCCGAGACCTGCGACCGCATCAGAAACAGCATCTCCGAGGCTACAGGCGTACCCTTCGACCGCATTCTCGTTGCCGCAACGCACACGCATACGGGCGGTCAGACCGACTATCAGCTCTGGCTCTGCCCTCCCGACTTCGAGGTTTCGGCTCTGACGGAAAAAGGCATCATCACAGCCGCTACCGATGCTTACAAGAATCTTTCCGCCGCCTCGATCGGCACGGGCAAGGGCGAAGAGAAACGCTACAGCTTCTGCCGCGACATCCGTATGACCGACGGTTCGATCAAGATGAACCCGAGCCGTGCGCACCGCGAGCTTATGATCGAGCCGGTTGACCTTCCCGACTACGCGGTAAACGTAATGCGTATAGACTCTGACGCGGGTGACGTACGCGGATTCATCGTCAACTACGCGAACCATCCCGACTGCCACGCGAAGAACAAAAAGAGCTTCAGCGCGGATTTTCCCGGTGCTCTCCGCCGCGGACTCAAGCGAGTTTACGGCGAGGACGTCTTCGTTCTCTTCTTCAACGGCACCGCTGGCGACATCAACTGCATTGACTGGCTCGGCACCACCTCGGATTCCTACTATGGCGGCACGAAAAACGCGCCCGAGGCTATCGGCGCGGGTCTCTGCTCGACCGTCGTTGAGATCAATGCGGGTATCAAAGCAACTGATAATACTCCTCATATAGCAACAATCTCAAAAAGTATCATCCTCGCGCGCCGTTACAAAACAGCCGCCGATCTCAAATGGGCACAAGAGATCGCAAAGGATATGGACTCGTACGACTCGAAGTCGAGAGCCTTTGCGACCGAGTATCTTGAGCCCGACGATAACGTATCCCCCGAAATTCCCTTCGAGATCCACACCATCCGCCTCGGCGACTGGGCGATCGTAGGTCTGCCCTCCGAGATCTTCACCGATATCGGACGCAGGATCAAGGAAGGCTCACCCTTTAAGAACACCGTCGTTTTCGAGCTTGCAAACGGCACTCACGGCTATATTTCGACCAAAATTCTTCAGGAAAGCACCGCTTACGAGGCAAAAGTCAGCAAATATAACGCCTGCACGGCGAAGGACAGCGCAGACCGCATCGTTGAAGCCGCATTACGTCAGTTAGAGGAGCTGGGAAATGTATAAGATCTTCAAATATACCGATCATCCGACCGTTGATTTCGCCGCAGAGGAGCTTAAAAAGTATCTCCGAATGATGATGCCGCGCTGCGGTGAGATCACTATCTGCCGCGAGGAGCGCGACTCGGACGGCTTCGTGCTCGCTCTCTGCCCCGACATCGGGATCTCTCTGCCCGAGACCGACGAGCCCGAGCTTGACGACGTCGTTGTGATAAACACGAATGAGCGCGGCGGTATCATTGCGGGAAGCAATCCGCGTGCGCTTCTGATCGCGGTCTACGAATATCTGCGCAGGAACGGCTGCAGTTGGCTCTATCCCGGCATCGACGGCGAATATATCCCCGTGACCGACATCAAGCCCGTAAGCTACCGCAAAATGGCGGACCTTCGTGTACGCGCGCAATGCAACGAGGGCGCGGAATATCAGTTCTCGATGATCGAGACGATCGATTTCACCCCCAAGATCGGGCTTAATTCCTATATGCTCGAGTTCGACAACCCCAAGACCTACTATAATTCCTATTACGACCACAAATACAACCTTGCAAACCGCTCCCCCGAGCCAATATCCTCCGAGCAGGTGCTTCAATGGAAGCGCGCCTGCGAGGCTGAAATTGCGAAGAGATCGCTCATCTTTCAGGATATGGGACACGGCTGGACCGCCGAGCCCTTCGGTATCGACACGACAGAGGGCTGGGCGAAGGATGCGTCAAATCCCATTCCCGAGGAGAGCCGCGACTTCGTAGCTCTTTGCGAGGGCGCACGCGCGCTCTATCACGGCGTTGCGCTGAACACGAATTTCTGTATGTCGAACCCCCGCGCACGCAGTATCGTGGCTAGATATTTTGCCGACTACGCCGCCGTCAGCCCGCAGGTAAAATACCTCCACATCTGGCTTGCGGACAACAGGAACAATCATTGCGAATGCGATGAATGCAGGAAAAAGACGGTCTCCGACTGGTACGTTATGCTTCTCAACGAGATCGACGAGGAGCTGACCGCTCGGGATCTTCCGACCCGCGTTGCTTATATCGCGTACTATGACACCGCCTTCCCGCCCGTGACCGAGAAGCTCCGCAATCCCGACCGCTTCGCGCTCCTTCTCGCCGCGATCACGCGCGATTACACCGAAACGCCTAAGATGACGGGCGAAGCGAAGGAATTGCCGCGCTTCAATCTCAATAAAAACGTCTTCCCCTCCGACCTCGGCGACTACATCCGCTACTCCGAGGAATGGCAGAAGACCGCGTTCACGCCTAAATTCTGCTACGAATACCACTTCTGGATCCATCAGTACTATGATCTCGGCGGAATCCGCATTGCCGAAAGACTTTTCGAGGATGTCCGCGCCTACCGCGAGGCGGGCTTCTTCGGCATCATCCAGGACGGCTCACAGCGTTCCTTCTTCCCGAACGGCTTCCCCTTCTACGTCTACTCGCGCGCGATGTACGACAAGAACGTATCATTCGAAGAACTGAAAGAGGACTATTTCAGCCACGCTTACGGAAATAATTGGCGCGGGATCGCCGATTATCTCGAGAAGATCTCGGATATCTTCGACGTAAAATACCTCGAGGTAGCGCATAGATCATCCGCACCGCGCGTGCTCGTATCCAAGGAAAAGGCAGAGGCTATGAGGGCGGTCAGACCGCTCTGTGAGGCTATGAGATCGAAGATCAAGTCCATGAAGAAGAACTGCCAAAAACGCATTCACAGCCTCTCTCTGCGCCTTCTCGAGCTCCACGCCGGATTCTGCATCGACCTCGCGGACTCTATGATACTGACGGCAGAGGGCAAGGCAGACGAGGCATTCGACGCCTTCAACGCCGCCTTTGATTCCATCGGCCGCCACGAGCCCGAGATCGAGCGTTATTTTGACCATTACCTTGCCTACAGCGCGCTCAGGCGCAGTCTGCATCCGGGCAAAACAAGAATTGAAACCGAGGAGGTCGGATAATAATGAAGCACTTCATAATCGGACGCGCCGAAAGCGGTTTTTACCGCTATCAGGGTTGGCCGACCGTCTGCATCGATGAAAATGGCGTTCTCTACGCCGTTTGCTCGGGTAACAGACTCGGACACCTCTGCGTTTACGGCAAGAATTATCTCTACAAAAGCTTTGACGGCGGCGAAAGCTGGACTCCGCCAATGATAATCAACGATACCTACCTTGACGACCGCGACGCGGGTATCACATACCTCGGCGGCGGCAGGATGCTTATGACCTATTTCTGCCACCCCTGGCAGTTCTATTCCAACCGCCGCGAGTGGGTCAAGGGCTACACGGATGCCGTAAGCTTCCCGATGGCTTCGGGTCTGCTTGACGGCTACGCAAATCTCCCCGACGAGCTCAACAAATACGGCTCCTTCGTCCGTCTTTCGAAGGATTACGGCAACACTTGGGAGGAGGCTGTCAAGGTTCCGGTAACGGCACCCCACGGTCCGATCAAGCTCCAAAACGGAAAGCTTTTCTACCTCGGCAAGGAATTTCATTCAAAAGATCCCGAACTCGAGGAGGGCGCGATCTACGCCTTTGAAAGCTCGGACGACGGTGCGACCTGGCAGAAGCTCTGCAAGATCGATTTTCCCGAGGGACTCGGCAAGAAGAACATGCACGAGCCCCACGCGCTCGAGCTTCCCGACGGAACGATCATCGGCTCTATCCGTGCGCAGGGTGAGGGCGTTCCGCACGGATTTTCGATCTATAACTGCTTCTCGACCGACGGCGGAAGGTCGTTCTCGCATCCCGAGTGCCTCGGTGTCAGCGGCTCGCCCCCTCATCTGCTTCTCCATTCGTCGGGTGCGGTCATCCTCACCTACGGACGCCGCGAGGCTCCCTTTGGCGAGCGCGTGATCATCAGCCGCGACGGCGGAAAGAGTTGGGGTGAGGAGCACGTTCTCACCGAAGCATATTGCAACGACCTCGGCTACCCCGCAACCGCCGAGCTCGAGGACGGCTCGCTCGTCACCGTCTACTACGAACGCTATAAGGACGATAAATTCACATCCATCCTCGGCGTTAAGTGGAAAATTGAGGAATTTGAATAAAAATAAAAAATGAGTTGACAAAGCAACTCATTTGTGATATAATAATAACGGAGAGCACCGATGACGGTTGCTGTCCCTCAGATGTTAAATGAAATAACCGCCTAAGGGTTCAAGCAGAGGCGGTTATTTCTTTTTATTATAAAGATCGTTGATGTAAGCTAAAATGACGAAGATCAAGGTTATTATCCCTATCACTTCCATAAGCGTAAATACCATTCAACATCACCTCCCCTCATCGGGAAGGCAAAAAGAAATTATTATGCGTTCCCGAAAAAAGGACGCAACCGCCACCGTTTATGGTGTTCTCCGGGTATCTTGCGATACCGTGACTATTATATCACACTTGTCGGAATATGTCAACCTTAAAAAGGTGCTGATTCACTTTTGCAAATGAACCGGCACCATTTTTATTTATTTTTTGATCTTGACCGAGATCACCCAATCTCCCGCGTCGGGCTTGGCGGGGAGTGTATATGTTCCGTCTGTAACCATAACGGTGAATGCTTCGCCGTATTCGCCCGTAATGCAGTTGAACCACTGCGCCTCGTACTCGCCGTTTGCCATAGCCGTAAGCTTGCCAAGCTTACCGTTGGTGTTATTGCCATAGAAGTAGCCGAGATAAAGCTCGTTACCGATATGGCAGACCGAATACTTGCAGGAGCCGGGCTGATAGAAATAGGATTTATTGAAGCAGGGCACAAGGCGCCACCATTCATATTTCTGAAGATAATCTTTGATATAAGTTATCTGCTCACCGGACTCCAGATACAGTCCCTCTATCCAGTTCAGTCCTTTATCAAAGGTCTCGCCGTATGAGTCGATTATCGTTCTGGTTTCGTAGTCGGGATATCCGTTTTGCGCCCAGAAAATGCTCCATATGGGCTGTGCTCCGTAGCCGTATCCGAACTGACCGTTCATATACGCACCCCACGCTTGGATACGGACACCATATCCGCTTCCGCCGCTTTCGTCCCAATGGTCATACGGACCCTCGTAGTTTACAACGGGCTTACAGCCGTAATTATTGTAAAACTCCTTTGCCCACTCCCAATTTATTCCGTTGAAAGCATAGTTATACTGTGCCGCGTACCAAGAGTGATTTTCCGAATCATCAAAGCGTGAATTTTCAACACGGGTATAAATCGAATTTTCCTGATGACATGTGGACGGATGATCGTACGGATCATATTTTGCGACCCAGTCCATTACGTAGAACCACGGATTCGTCTCGGGAGTCGCCTCGCAGTCACCGCGGTCAACGCCGTAATAGTCGTTGTCGCCCTCCTGCGTGGTCGCCCACATAACGGGATACGCGCTGTACCTTGCCACCCAATAGCGAGAGAGCTTTTCAAGCTGCTCGTCAGTAATCTTTCCGCCGAAATATGCACTCATTAAGGTCGTCGGATATCCAAACTGAGTATTTGAATGAACAAGTCCGTAATCAGCTATTATTTTAAAATATCGATCATATTGCCTGAACTTTTCCACCATAAAGTCATTCACACCAAGGGTGAAGATATTCTGGGCACCGTCCTGAAACCATATCTGATCGTTGACATCCCACCAATAAAGGGGCTGTGACTGAATAACGGTATAGCCTTGCTCGGCACGGTAGTTCATAATGTAATCAAACTGCGAGGTGATACCGTACTGATCCGCAAGCTCTTTTGTAATACCCGCGACCTTCTGCGTTTCGACCAAGCCGTAGCTGTCGATCTCTTCGATCGCAAGCGTCCAATGAGTGTCGCCAAGATAGAAGAAGGGGGTACCGTCATCGTACACAAAATAGTTTTTACCCGGCTCGGTCTTGACAAATCCGTGCTTGTAGATATCGAGATCGCCCGAGTATTCCTTACAGATCACGCTACCGCCGCGATGATGAAGGCCGCTGTTCGCGGTATCGGTACATACGGTATAGAAGCTCCACTCGCCAACCTCTGTGGGCGCGAAACGAACCTTCCAGGTCGTTCCACCATCCCAGAAAGCGGGGATCTTGAGTGCAGTACCGCTTGTCTTATTATAGAAAACAACGTCGGTGTCAACAGTATAAACCGGATTATCGTATTCCTTTGAGCTCTCAAATTCGATCTCGCAGGCTACCCATTTTTCGGTCTCTGCTTTGAGTAATTCGCCCGCGGGTGTAATATTTTCCACTATAACTTCGTCCTTTTTAGCATTTTCGGAGGAATACGCCGAGTCAATCAGATCAAGGCTTTCGGGGATACGAGGCTCGCCTCCCTCGGCAGCGACTATATAATCGTTTATAAATCTCTCTGCGGCAACAACCGTGAGATTATCGTTATAGCCGATGATAACGATCTTGTTTCCAACAGCGCGGATAGCGTACTCACCCACAGAAAGAGTGAGATAGACGTCGCGGCTCTCACGGCGGTTTGTCTCGCCAACGAGTATTTCGGGCTCGTCGCTGATATATTCACCCGCCACGGGCTTGCCCTGCACCCAGTCATCCGTATCCTTGACAGAGATACCGAGCTTGTCCTCGATCGTTGATCTTATGCTTTTGATCGCCGAAAAAAGAGTTGTCGTACATTTTTCGGGACGAACGAGAGTATATAAAAGCTCTCCGTTTTCAATTATTTTAAGATAAGTCTCTTCTTTTTCGGTTTCGGGAGAGGTCGTTTCCTGAGGAAGAGTCTCCTCGGGAACGTCCGTACATCCGAAAATCGGAATCATCATAAGAAGAGCGAGAATAAAGCTTATGATTTTTTTCATGATAACACCTTTCTGATCGTCTCAACAACGCCCATATTCGTCCATACCGACATAAGCGAAAGCGCGGCAGTCATAATACCGCTGAGGGGTTTTGCGTAACCCTCGCTCTTCTCGGTCAGGTTCATAAGAATCGCCGCCGAGATCATCGCGACGATCACGCTGACGTCGTAGATATATCTCATATTGACGCCGCCGAGGCAGAAATCCGAAAAAGCAACGCCGAGGGCGAGCAGGGCGGTCGCGGCAACGACAAAGCTCTTGGCAATATCCCTCTCGCCGCGATGCTTTTCGATAAGTGAAAGGCGGGGATAGAGAAGAATTCCGAGCGGCAGACCGTATGCGAAAATGCCGCAATAGCGGTCGGTATAGAAATACTTCGAGCCCTGCGGAAGCACGGTAACCCTGTACATCTCGAGGTAGGGGAAGAGGTCGCTCGACCATATAGGACAGAGGAAATAGGAGAAAAACGAAGAGAAAAGGTACTTGAAATCGATCGTATTGAGCGAAACGTCGCTTACGGTCAGCTGATAATTCGCGCCGAAATCGAGAGGCGATCCGAAGCGCGCGTTATTATACCACATAACCGCCGCCGCGCCCACGATCAGAGGCAAAGCAAAAGAACCAACGGTCAGAAGTCCGTCCTTCAAGGTATCCTTGCGGATCTTGAAGATGAATTCGACGAAGAGCGGGAAGACGGCAACGCACATAAGAGCCACCGTCGGGCGCGACCAGACGGTAAGTGTCAGCGAAAGTGCCGCAAGAACGAGCATTATCATTCTCGCCCACAGCTTCTCTTCCCTCATCGAACGCACCGCAAGCGCGATAAACGCCATTGAGAAGACCTGCGCCGAGAGAACGGCGACGTAATACATATCCGAGCAAAGCACGCCGAGATAAACTCCGCTTGCAGAAACGACGCCCGCAAATCCAAGCAAAAACAGCCACAGATTCGGCTTTTGGATGAACCTGAGCACAACCTCACGGTAGGCAAGCGCAGTCATTACCACCGCCGCGATCGCAAGGATGAGACAGGAAAGAGGTACATTCGGGAGCTTGCCCGTGACCGCGTGGATCGGCGCGTGGACGGTTATTATCGGCGCGATGCCGAAATATGAAAAATATTTTCCTTCAAAATAGGCGTAATCCCAATAGTAACGCGCGCCCGATTCCTTTCGTGCGGTAGGATCATATGGATTTTCAAGCTCTGCCAAACGGCGGTCAACGGGGAGATCAAGCTCGATCTGACCCTTCTGCCACGCATCAAACTGCCTGCCGAAAATATCCGAGGGCATATTTTCCCCGACCTTGTATTCGTAAAGCTCGGTCTCCTTGCCCATCGTCGGGAAACACGCCGCCGCAAGTATCAGCACAACGAGCGCGAAAAGTATATTCTGATATATTTTCTCGGGACTGTAATTCAATCCCGCGATCTTTTTGATCAACTTCATCTGTATCACCTCAATTTATTATATCATCGCAGGATAAAAAAGTCAACAACAAAACGTTTTTTATTCTTGACAAGATACAAACTTTGTGCTATAATGTTGTGTCAAATTCATGAAAGGTATAATTAATATGATACATTCGCTTTTGCATACGATCGAGCACACCCTGCCGATAATTCCTTTTTTATACCTGACATACCTCCTGATGGAATTTCTTGAGAGAAGAGCCGGCGGGGCAATGGAGCGCATCGTTGCGGGCGCGGGAAGATTTGGACCTCTGCTCGGTGCTCTGCTCGGAGTCGTACCTCAGTGCGGCTTCTCCGCAGTCGGCGCAGGACTTTATGCGGGCAGAGTAATTACAACGGGAACGCTGCTTGCAATCTTCCTCTCGACCTCGGACGAAATGCTCCCGCTGCTTATCTCCTCAGGTGCACCGATCACTCTGATGCTCAAGATCCTTGCCTCCAAGGCAGTAATTGCCGCTATTGCGGGCTTTGCCGTTGACGGCATCACAAGAATAGTCAGGCGGGGCAAAAAAGAGGAGCTTCGCATCGTCGAAATGTGCTCTGCGGGACATTGCAACTGCGATAGACAGAGTATCTGGCTTGCCTCTATCGTTCATACGCTCAAAATCACGGCAAGCGTCTTTGCCGTCAGCCTTGCGCTTGAGATCGTCCTCGAGCTTCTCGGAGAGGATTTTCTTGCGGGAATTCTAACGGGAAAGCCCGTTATCGGATGTCTCTTTGCCGCTCTCGTCGGACTTCTGCCTAACTGCGCGTCATCGGTTGCGATCACACAACTCTACCTTAGCGGCGTAATAACCTCGGGCGCGATGCTCTCGGGTCTCCTCGTCGGCGCAGGTATTGGAATCCTCGTCCTTCTCCGAGCAAACAGACCGCTCAAGGATACCCTCCGCATCATCGCAATCCTCTTCACCATCGGCATTGCCGCAGGACTTCTCTTTGATCTGCTCTCGATAGGGATGATTATTGGGATATAAATTGTAGTAGCGCATTCCATATATGCCCGATGCAAACGAATAAAGTTCAGATACAAAACAGGGGTGCTGATTCACTGACAAAGGAGTGAATCGGCACCCTTTATTATTTAATTATCAGTTAAGCTTCTCTCCGTAAACAAGGATCTCACGGGTATTGATGGTATTGTACTTCGACTCCTCGTCGTTACGTCCGACGATCACGCCGATTCGGATGTACTGACCGCTGACGCCCTCCATGTCGAAGAGGCAGGTGACCTTCGAGGTGTTGCCGTTCCAGGGGTCCTTCGGCGAGGTTCCGCAGTTGACAAGATCGGTTCCGGTTACCTGATTCCAGCAAGCCGAAGGAACGAGAGTCCAATTCACGCCGTCGTCGCTGACGTAAACAGCCGCAACTCCGGGGAATCCCTCAAGGCTTCCCGATGCAAAGCCAATAGCGTCGAACTTATGCTTGGAGCCAAAATTCAGCGTGATAAGACCCGTGTACGGCGCATTAGCATCGACCTCGCCCTTGATATTGTACTTGTTTTCGTCAAACTCGAAGCAAGCCATAAATGAATTGCCCCAATGTCCGTTGACAAGATTTTCAACCGCTGTGGTATAGCCCTTGGCGGAGGAATCCATCTTCTCTATGCCTATAACGGAAACGCCATAGCCTATATCTGCAATATCGGCTTTCTGCGCATCTGACAGACCTGTTGCGGAATATTCCTTCGATGCAATAGCATTCTTTGTTCCGAGAATGCCCGAGAAGGACTTGCCATTCGGATATGTACCGCCCTTGAGGACAGAGATGAGCTCCGACTTCGGGAAGGAGGTCAGATTCTTCATACCCGATGCATCAACGTCGTAGGACTGCTCGACAAACTCAACACCCTCGGACTTGAGCTTATACTGCTCGGGGATCGCGGGAGTCTCAAAGACGGCCTTGCGAGCCGCTTCCTTGAGGATAGCTGCAGCCTCATCGGTGAGGTTTGCGTTATAATCGACAGTAGTGGGATCCACGCCCGTGATCTTTGCAAAGATCGTCATAGCCGCGAGATAGCTTCCCGTTGCATTCGGGTGGGTAAGGTCCTCGTCATAAAGATTGATATTCTTGTTGTTGGTGTAAACGTCATAGAACGCGAGACCCGCGTACGCAACGTCGATACCGAGCTCGGCACCGATAGCCTCGTAAGCCGCGGAGATCATCCAGGTCATACTCTCATTGGTCCAGCCGTTCTCGGTCAGAACCTTGTGGCCCGCCTTTCTGCCCCAGGTACCGTAAAGGATCGGGGTCGCGCCGTCAGCAACTACCTTTGCGGCGAGGTTGCGGACGCCCGTATAGAACTTACCGGGATAGAGAGCGGGGCAGGTGCTCTGCTCCTGAAGAACGATATAATCGTAATTTCTCACCTTGAGTGCGCTCTCAACCTGCCTGCCGACCTCGTCGTCAGCCTTTGCGGAGTCGATAAGATACCAACCGCCCTTGGTGATTCTGGTTACGGTTGCCGTATATCCCGCCGCCTTGAGGATCTTGGCAAAGATCTGCTCGGGCATATCGTTATAATGCGTATAGCTGTTTCCGATAAAGAGGAAGTTGTATTTTCCGTCCTTATCGAGAATTGTAGACTCGGGAGCGGGCTCGGTGGTCTCGGGAGCGGCTGTTGTAGCCTCCTCTGTAGTAGCCTCGGGAACTTCCGCGGTCGTGTTGTCGGGAGCGGGTGCGCTCGTTCCATCGTCGGGAGCGGTTGTTGCATCACCGTTACCGGTGCAGGCAACGCCCGAGATCAGCATCGACGCCAGAAGCAAAATTGCGATCAGTTTCTTTTTCATGATTCTACATCCTTTCGGAAAAATTATCACTATAATAATAACCCATTTTTCCCGATTTGTCAAGAGTTTTGATTCAATTTCATCAATTCGTTCCAGGTAACGGGGCCCGCACTGCCGTCCGCACTCAAGCCTCTGCTCTTCTGAAACTCGATCAGTGCCGCGTGAGTGGCGGGTCCGAAGCTCGAATCGATCGATACACTCGCTCCGTGGAAGACGAGCATCGTCTGCAGAAGCCTGACCTCCTCGCCGACCGCTCCCCTTTTCAGAACCTTTCTCTCGTGCGTCAAAGTCAATTTATTCACCTCACTTAAAGCTTTATCAAAGTATTTTTCGGGGTCGACGTACTCGCCGAAAAACGCGATCCCGAGATGCAGATGCGCGCCCGTGCTGCGCCCCGTACTGCCCATAAAGCCGAGGACGTCGCCCCTCTCCACTCTGTCGCCCTTTTTCACTTTGAGCGTGCCCTTTTTGAAATGGCAATAAAGGCTCACGGCGGTCTCGTCGTGCCGTATCTTGCAGTAATATCCCGAGCGCGAATTATATCCCGCCTCGATAACCTCGCCCGAATCAAACGCCGCGACCCAATCAGATACCGCGCCGCCGTTTTCACCGAGAGCAACGAGGTCGGTCCCCGAATGATGCTCACGCTTGCCGAATATCACGCGCTCGCCGTAGGGGTACGTGATCTTGTAGCCTTCGTAATTCTTAAAAAATCTCGATCCCATCCGTCTTCTCCTTCAGTTTGCCGATCTCCGATCTGAGACAAGCAATCTCGCAGCGGAGCTGTTCAATTATATCGGGCGTGTGCGCGATCGGTGATCTTCCCCCCGGCTCGGCGGTGTCGACGATCCTCAGCTCTCCCTTTTGCGAAATAAGCCTTTCGCCCGTCGCCGTAACTCCGTCAATAACAAAATCCGCGCTCCCCGCGTGCATCATAACCTCGTCGGGGAGAAGCACTTCGTCATTATGCAAAATTCCTTCGACCGCATCCGAGCCGTCCGCGGGAAAGAAGGTCGCTCTTTTCTCGCTTCCCTCCCATTCGGGTGAAAAATCAAATCGGATCTTGCAGGACCCATAGCTCCCTCGTGTCCCCGCAACCGCCCAGGACGGCTCAAGCCATATTCCGTCCGCCTTGATATTTATCGTTTTCATTTTAATCCTCCATATATATGATATGCGCCATCCGAGGAAGATTCTATCATATTTCAGGAATTCGTGACTGACAGAAAACTGTCGGAGAATAGTGGACAGATCCGAGTGGGCAGTGGTTAGTGGACAGTGGTTAGTGGACAGTGGACAGAAAGATGCGGGTTACTGCGATAATTATGTACAGTAATAGAGTTTTAGTATTGTAATAAAACATAATAAGCAAAAAAGTACTCTCGGATATTCTGAAAAACTTCAAAATATCCGAGAGTTTTGTTCTATTGAATTATCCGATTAGTGATTGGCAGAACAGATGAATTAAATTATCATTCGCTTCTTTCTGTCCACTGTCCACTAACCACTGTTCACTTAATTTTCGCGCTTCTTAGCAACAACTGCTACGCCGAGAACGGATACAGCTGCGATAACCGCGAAGATCGCGAAGGAGTCACCGGTGTCGGAGGAGGAGCCGGGCTCGGTAGTCTCGGGAGCGGGCTCGGTGATAACGGGATCAAGCTTGCCCTCGGGATCGGTAATAAGGAGACCCTTGTAGATGTTGATATCCTTGTACTCTGCTACGAGGTTTTTGTTGTGGAGATAGAAGCCTACGCAGAGCTGGAAGCCGGTCTCGTGAGGATAAGGAGTACCGTCGGTAGCCTTGGTGGTGTTTGTCATATCGATCTCGTTGTAGGAGATCCACTTGCCCTCGGTGTTGAGGTAGTAGATGGTTGCCTTGTAGCCGTGCATCTCAACGCGGAAGCTTGCATAGCCGTCAGCATCATTTGCAAGATCGGTAACGGGAACGTACTCCTTGCCGGGAGTGTTGATATTGGTGATCTTGGTAGAACCGTGCTCGGTTGCGAAGTTGCCGGTCTGGAAGTTACCGTAAATGTTGAATGCGTTGGAGAAGGGATGGAGAGTGGGAACTGCGAAGCAGAAGCCGGTGTTCTTTGCGCCGGTCTTGACCTTCCACTCGGTGGTGTATCTGGTCTCGGGATTGATCTCAAGGCCGTTTACAACGGAACCGAAGTACGTGCCCTTTTCAGCAGAGCCGTCCTGCTCGATCTTGATGTAGTCCTTATCGTTGGGATCAAGAGTAATGCCGAACTTTTCGCCGTTGGCAGCAAGGAAACGAGCCGAGAAGCCGGTATCCTTTCTGGTGAAATCGGGGGTGAAGAGAAGGTCGCCGGTCTTAGCGGTCTCGTAGCCGGTAACGTACTCGCCTGCTACGTAGTAGTCGGGGTAGGTGGGATTCTTAACGGTGTTGCCCTCGTAAACAACGGCATCCTTGATGGTGATAGCCGCGCCGGGGTTGTAGAGGTATGCGGAGAGACCGAGGTTAGCGGCAACATCGAGAAGTCCGGTGTTGAATGCCTCGTACTCATCGATATAAACGTTGTTGATGAATACCTTGACGTTCGAGCCGGTAACTACGAAATCGAGGTCAACGAAGCCCTCTGCGTCAACGGTGGAGAGGTACTTTGCGTCGGTAACGTAAGCATCGCCGTAGAATACGGAACCGATGGACTTACCGCCTGCGCCGTAGCTCATCACGTGACGGATGTTGGGACAACCGTAGTAGCCAACAAGAGACTTGTAACCGAGATCAAGGAGATACTGAGCCTCGGTGTTTTCGGGCATATTGATGAATACGCCTGCGTTGCCGGATGCGAGCTTACCGTCGGTATCGGTGTAAGCAACTGCCATCTTCATAGAGATGGTGTAGTTCTTGCCTTCGCCGTAGGTAAGACCCTTGATAGTGCCGCCCCAGAAAGAACGGCCTGCAGCAGTACCAACGTAGGTAACTGTAGCAGACTTGCCGTCCTCGGAAACGGTGGTCTCGAGAGTTCCGTCACCCTTGAGGACGCAGAATGTCGCGGGAGCATACTTGTCATCGCCCTTGAAATTTACTTCATAGAGAACGTCGCCGTCCTTGGCGGAAGCGGTAATTCCCATTGCAGCAACAAGCGCGAGGATCATAGTAAGAGAAAGAATTGCGCTGATGATCTTCTTCATGATAGGATCCCTTTCATTATTTTCGGCTTTGCCGAATTGATACATAATTATCATACCATTTTTTCTGGCATTTGTCAATAGATATTTTACATTTTGAACTAAAAAAGATTGGTTTCAATCTTTTATAAGTAAACAAAAACCCGAGATGTAATGAAGGGTAACCTCAAAACATCTCGAGTTTCTTATTATATTTTTATTATGCTAAATAACAGATCCGCAAAACGCAATGGGATATCGGAGCCGAGTAAAATTATTACTATTAATAATTTTCGAGCAAAGCGAGGAAATTTACCTTAACTCTGCACTCTGCATTCTGCACTCTGCACTTAATTCTCGCGTCTCTTGGCAACAACTGCAACTCCGAGAACGGAAACAGCTGCGATAACTGCGAAGATCGCGAAGGAGTCACCGGTGTCGGAGGAGGAGCCGGGCTCGGTAGTCTCGGGAGCGGGCTCGGTGGTCTCGGGAGCGGTGGTCTCTACGGGAGGAACGTAGTTAGCGATATCGGTGAGGGTGCCCTTGTAGAGAGCAACGTCCTTCATGCCGAAGGTAGCCATATCGTGGTAGATGTACGTACCGCAAGCAACCTGAGGTGCGCCTGCGAACTCAGCTGCGGTGCCCTTGTAGGTCTCGAAGAGTACCCACTCGCCTGCAGCATCCTTGAAGTATACGCTCCAGGTGTAACCGTCAACGGTTACAGCCATATCAGCATAGCCCTCTGCGTCGAATGCGATCTTCTTCTCGAGAGCAGCAAACTTGGTATAGGAAGTGGTCTTTACGGTCTCGTGACCCTTGATCTTGGTGCCGCTGATAGCGATGACCATATCGGAGTTCTCGCTGCCGTCGAAGTTACCGTAGAAGTTGTAGAGCTGTGCCCAGTTGTACTTCATATTGGTCTCGTCGCAGTTGAGGACGATACCGCCGCGGAGGTCGTTGGACTTAACCTTGTAGGTGAAGGTGTAAACGGTGTCAGCGGTGTACTCAAGAGAACCGATTGCGCCGCCCCACCAGGTAGCGCCCTGGCCTGCATCCTTCATAGAAGCATCGGTGGGCTTCTCAAAGTCGATCTTGGAGCCGTCATCGGAAACGGTGATGTTGAGATCGGTACCTGCGAGATAGAGCATCTTGGGGTCGAAATCGGTGCCGTTCTTGAAGAGAACGTCGGTAAGCTTAGCGCCGAGGCCTGCCTTTGCGTAAGCGTCCATGGTGAGAGTCTTTGCGTTGAGCATCATTGCACCGGACCAATCTTCAGCTACTGCGCCCTCGCGGAGTGCGGGATAGGTGAAGCCCTTAGCGGTGTAGATGTTGCCCTCGTATACAACAGCATCCTTGAAGGTTACGGAGCCTGCGTTGTAAACGTAGAAAATGAGTGCGAGATCGTCGTAGTTGTTTGCGAAGGGGATATAGCCCTCGTCAAAGAACTCGCCGTTGATGAACACACGGTAAACGTAGCCGTCAACCTCGATGGAGACCTTGCAGAAGCCCTCTGCATCGGGGGTGTAAAGACCGCCAACGTAAGCGGAACCGTCACTTACGTAAAGACCGTAGTCCTTGCTGCCCGCACCGCGGGAAAGGGTGTTCTTGGGAGTGCCGTTCCAGCCCTCGGGAGTGCCGTAGTAGCCGCGGAGAGCGTTCATGGTATCGGTGTACTTGCTGTTGTTGGGAGTAATTGCCGCCCAATCGCCTTCAATGACGTCCTTGTTGCCATTGATGTATACACCAAAGTTCTGCATTGCATCCTTGCCTTCAAGGGAGTTGTCAGCAAGAACTTCAACGGTGTACTTCTTGCCTTCACCGAGCTTGAGACCGTCGATGATGTCGCCGTAGAAGTATCTCTTGGACTTGGTTACAACGGTAACGGTTGCCGCAGAGCCGTCTTCGGAGACTTCTGCTGTAACGCCGTCTGCCTTGCCGTTGGTAGCGAACATGTTGAAGGAATAATCCTTGTCGTTCTTGAAGTTGATCTTACGGAGAACGTCGCCTTCCTTAGCGGAAGCGGAGATTCCCATAGCTGCAACAAGAGCGAGGATCATTGTGAGCGAGAGGAGTGCGCTTAAAAATCTTTTCATGATTTTTATCCTTTCTTAAATTTCGGTCACGCCGAATTGATACATAGTTATCATACCATTTTTTATGAGATTTGTCAATAGATTTTTAATATTTCTTTGGCATTTTTGTGATATTTCCCTCATTCGGTAAGCGGACAAAGCTTGTTAAGGTAGGAATAAAGCCTTGAAAGGTCTGCTCCATCGAGGAAAAGCTCGGAGTCTAATTTATCCCTATGCTCCCACGACGAGAATTTATTCTCGTCCCATACGTCAAAAGCGTACCTCGATCCGCCATCACAGACGATGACAACGCTGTATTGGCTTTTATCGTATCCGCGCGTGCTCTCTCCGGGAGTGCCTCCGACCGACCCGATCATCGAGACGAGCTCCTTGACGGTATCGGTATCCTTGATAACAAGCTTGAGCTCGCCGTGCTGCCATATCTCGATATTACGGATAGCGTAGCCACGATAGCTGTAATCCTCATTGGCAAGCAGATAGTCGAAATAGGAAAGGATATATTCGGCGCAGTAAGTATGCGCATATCCCTCAAAGCTCGAAGAGGAAACGGTATTCTCATCAAGGATCGTAAACACAGCCAAAGCTTCTCCCGTCTCTGCGAAGCCCTCGATCCTGCACAGAGGCTGAGTTTCGGCAGCCGAATAATCCTTTGGCGAGCCCCATATATGCAATTCGGTAAGGATCCTTAACATGTCGGGATTGTCGATATTGAGTTTCTCTTCCCTTCCTCGGAGAGTGACCTCGAAGCTTGTCGCAGTTCTTTGCGGAGATGGAGAAAGGACCTCCTCCCGACCGTGCTCCTCAAAGCAAAACAGTCCGCGCTCGTAATCAAAGCTTACCGATAAATAAGTAACCTCGTTTCCTTGTCTCTCGGCGATCACGGTCTCACCGTCTTCCATCACCCTGAAATGAGGAAAAACAGTGCCGCTGTAATGGGACGTACTCTCCGTCTTTCGGCTTTCGGGATCAACGGCGATCAGAGTATATGACATAAATCCCGACTTCCTTCCGCCTGTGATAAAGCATTCCTCGGCAACTCCGTCATTATCAATATCAAAAACAGCACTGTCATATATATCCATATACGAGGTGTAGTACTGGCAATCGACGAATTCGGCAGAGAAAAGCTCACGAACCTCGTCCGGAGTGATGCAGTTAAGCCAAAAATGAAATACTCTGCCGGAAACCGCGACCGCGATCTGACTTTCGGGGATGTCGTAGGTCGAAATGATCCTTTTAATTTCCTCGGCGGATACGGTGCGGCATGATAAAAGCTCCTCGACAGAACGCTTTTGATTCATACTCGCAAGTAGGGAAAATCCGATCGCGCCCGATGCATCCTCACGTGCGTACAGAAGAAGTCCGTCCGTTGTATCGAGACCGAAATACTCCGGAAAAAGAGTACGAAGCTCATCGAGACTGCGCGGCTCGGTTTCCGCACTCGGAGGATCCGAAGTTCCGTCGCCGACGCCGGGTAGCCCGATGAAAAGGCATAAAACCGTCACACATGCAACAACTATAGCTATAAGTATCACCCACAAGGTAATCTTTTTCATCCCGTCTTTCCTCTTTTCCGTAATTATACGTTTAGTTTATCAAAATCAAACCGCTTTGTCAATGCTTTTTGGTATTTTTGTTATAAGAATGAAACAATGTTCATACACATCATATGTCATAAGCGACTCATCGTCGAGGATTCTTTATTCATTAATTGCAAAGAACAGAACACCGAACGAAGAAGTCTGCGCTCTCTAACTCCTCCCTTCGGTTCACGTAGCGTAGCGGCGACGCGGTATTGAATGACGGTCCGGGGGACCGTCAGATCCGCGGCGTGACCGAGCCGCAGCGAGACGGAGGGGCGGGGTGATGGGTCCCTATTTGCAAAAACAAAATTATAGGATATCGGCAAAATCTCTGTGCGGGCGTGCGATTACCTGCAGGCTCCCGCAGAAAGCACGAAAACTCTATAGAAAAACGCGCGCCCGCCTCGGGCGCGCGGAGTGACAGAGCGCAACACTTCCCTACAATCGGGAAGTATTGACTCTGTCCAAAATCGAGAAGCATAGCTTCACGATTTTGAAGCACAGTAGCGAGACCTGAAGGTCTCGCATTAGTACGAGGCTCTGCCTCGTGCTCCGCAAGCTTTGAAAAGCTTGAGCAAACTTTCTCGCTGTTTTTGTTCGGAACACCAAACGAAGAAGTCTGCGCTCTCCGAAGACAAACGATGTTCAGAGAGCCGAACAAGATAGTTCGCGCGCCCACTCCCTCTTCCCTGTTCAAGGGAAGAGGGGCGGGGTGATGGGTCCCTATTTGCAAAAACAAAATTATAGGATATCGGCAAAATCGCTGTGCAGGCGTGCGATTACCTGCAGGCTCCCGCAGAAAGCACGAAAACTCTATAGAAAAACGCGCGCCCGTCTCGGGCGCGCGGAGTGACAGAGCGCAACACTTCCCTACAATCGGGAAGTATTGACTCTGTCCAAAATCGAGAAGCATA
>JAZSEA010000045.1:0-12954 GCA_045531455.1 Eubacteriales bacterium | reverse complement strand
AGAAGTTAAATAATTATGTTTTGCTTTGACAAACTATTGTTTTGCGATAAACAATAATTTGGTAAATAAAAAGATACTCGGAAATCTTTGAAGTTATCTTCATTGATTTCCGAGTATTTTTGTTTTGTTGTTATAGGTTATAGCTTAGCGAAGTTATATCAAAGCCATATTAAATTATCGCACAGATATTTTTCGAGCAACGCGAGAAAAATTACATTAACTCTGCACTCTGCACTCTGCATTCTGCACTCTGCACTTTTTATGCTTAACTCTGCACTCTGCATTCTGCACTCTTATCAGTCTCTCTTCTTGATAACGAGAGCAGTACCGATAATGGCAAAGATTGCGATTCCCGCGATCATTCCGCCGCAGCCCTTCTTTTCCTCTGCGGGAGCGGTGGTCTGCTCGGGAGCATCGGTTGCTTCGGGAGCGTCAGTAGCGGTGGGAGCATCGGTGGTCTCTACAGGCTCTTCGACCTTGAGGAACTGATCGGCGTCTGCGGAGTTGGAAAGGGTTGCGCCCTTGAACTTCGCGTAAGCCTCTGCGATCCACTTGTCGAACTTGGGAGCTACCATATACATACCGTTTGCGTTCAGGTGGCTGACGTCGCTTGCGGTCTGGCAGTATTCCTTACGGAAGTTTGCGTCTGCCATATCAACACCGGTGTACTCGGCGTCTGCAGCGTACATACAAACGACGTGAGGATCGTTGTAGGACTCAGCAAGCTCCTTCATAGCGTCTGCGTAATCGTTGTTGGTTCCGAGATAACCCGACTCGGTAGCATAGCTCCAAGGAGTTACAAGGATGATGAATGCATCGGGATTCTTTTCCCGGATGCCCTTGATGATGATATTGAGCGCGCCCTTGAAGGATGTGCCCTTAGAGCTGTCATTCTCGCCGAAGGGTACGTTGTAGTGACGGTCGTTACGTCCGCCCTCGATGATGTAGATATCACCGTCCATAGGCATCTGCTCGTAACGTTTGAACATAGGAGGCTGGTTACCGGACTGTCCGCGTGCGGTTGCAACGGTGTTGCCGCCGATACCGTAGTTGTGGAAGGTCATACCGTACTTGTAGCCAAGGAGATTGACCCAAGTCTGATGCTGACCGAGCTGAGAGCCACCGAAGTAGCTGTCGCCGATCGCGTACATCTTAACGCCCTCGAGAACGTCATAATAGTCCTCGGTCTCGCCTACGAGCCAGAGAGCTGCCTCTTCTGCCGATGCAAAGGATGAGAAAGCCTTGAGCTTAGCGTATTCGGTGGTGGGTACGTTATTGGAGGTTACGACCATAGCGTTTGCTAACCTGATGACCTCAAATTCCTTAACGTGCTTTGCGAGCTTGTCGCCGCCGACGAGAAGGAGGTCGGAGACCTTAACGGGGTAGTTCTTGACTATCTCGTCGAGGAGGCGGAGGGACTTGTCAAGGTCGCCCGAGAAGCTTGCAACGATGCCGTTGTAATTCTTGCCGACGAGTGCGTTTGCGATAGCGGCATCCTCGGAGTTATCGAATACGAGAGTGTACTGCTTATCAGCAGAGTAGCCGTTCGGGAGATAGATCTTGTAGCTTACCTTGTCGCCGCTCTGATCGGTATAGGACGCGTCGGTGAGTGCGCCCGTAGCTGTTACAGTGCTGAAATCGGTGGGTTCAACGAGATATACGGGAGGAATGAGCTCTTCCTCGGTCGAGTAAACGGGAGCATAACGCATACAGATGCGGAGGTTCTCGTTGTCCTCGGTGGTGGTATAAGCGTAGAGACGGTACTTTTCGGTCATAAGTACGTTGTAAACGTCACAGCCGTTGAGGTATTCCTTCGACTTATCGAATACCCAGTTTGCGCCGTCCTTCTTCCAATGCGAGATGGTCATAACGCTTGTGGAAGCGTACTTGCTCGCATCGTGGTCCTCGAAGGTCTGGTCGAAGAAGTAAACGGTGGTGCCCGCCTTCGGAACTGTGAAGACGTCGGAGTAATCGTAAACGGCGTTGCCGTCGGAAATGATGAATGCCTTGCTGTCGTGGTACTGAGAGCCGACGTAACCGTCGTGCCACTCAATACCCTTGACCTCGGAGGTTGCGATGAGGGGTGCGCCTGTCACGAGGCTGAGAAGCTCGGGATCGGGCCACTTGGTCTTGAGCTCAACGTTGCCCGAAGCAGTGCCCGCCTCATTGGTCTGCTCCCACTTAACGGTTACGGGAGCGGCAACTGCGATGTCGGTGTAACCCTTGTCTGCCTTAACGCAAAGACGGATGACCTCGTTATCGTACTCGGTAACGTAGGTGTAGGTGGTGCCGTTTTTAACGATGGTGTTACCTGCATCAAAGCCTACGTCGTAAACGTATCTGCCGCCCTCGAGCTTATAGCGTGTGAAGGCGTTGAATGCGGTGTTGTAAGAACCCGAGGTATACGTGATCTTTGTGCCCGCCTTGGGAACCTGGATAAGTCCCGAGAAAGCGTAAGCCGCGGATGCGTGGCGGACTTCCTTAGCGGAGCCGTTGGTGTTGGAAGCGGAGGAAGCGTAGCCGCAGAACCACTGGAGGTTGCCGATGGTACCGTTCGAATCGAAGGTAGCGGTGAAGTTACGCGCGTTGAGCTGAGCGAGAGTGGAGGGCTCTGTCGTCGGCTCCATATAAACGGTGGGGGTGCTTCCGTCGCCGTCAGCGGCATAGGAGAAGCGGATGGACTGGTTGTCCTTGTCGGTGATGAACTCGTATCTGATACCGCCCGAAACAACGGTCTGACCGATGCTCTTGCCGTAAGCGAAGGTACCGTCAACGTTGGCAGCAGCCTTGTCGATGACCCATTCGCCGTTCTGCTCTACCCATACGGATACAGCAAGAAGGGTGTGGCCGATACCCGCCTTGGTGGGAGCGGTGTAATATACCTTTGTGCCCGCCTTTGCGATAGTGATGATATCGGAAGTGCGGTAGGAATCGTGCGAGATGAACTTGTACTTATTGGAGTTGGTGGGACCTCCGACAGCACCGTTCGACCACTTGGTTTCAACAACGGTCGCCTCGGCGAAAACCGAGAGTGCACTCGCAGGGATCAGGCAGATTACGAAAGTAAGCGCCAGAATAAAGCTGAGAATTCGTTTAGTCATTTTTTTGACCTTGCCTTTCTTAATTGATACTATAATGATACTATATTTTGGGAGGAAAGTCAAGCTTTTTATAAAAAATCCGCCCTACAATAGGGCGGATTCATATCTATTTTCAGTTCAGCTTCTTTCTGATCACTTTCCACTAACATCGATCGCTGCGGCGAAGCCGCTTATTCCGGCTTCTTTCTGAGCAGATACTCATCGAGCTTCTGCTTCATATTATCGGGGATCTTGCGTGCGACGGGGCACATTACCGCGTTTGCCATACGCGAGACGAATTTTGTGATGAATTCGCTGTCCGCCTCGATCTGATCTGCCGAAAGGAGAGCCTTTGTGTCGTAGCTGTTGTGGATGGTACCCGTGTTATGGGGCGAGAAGCGTGCGAAGGATACCGAGGGGATGCCCTTATCCGAGAAGGGAGTCGAATCGCTCGAGTAAACGCCCTGGTAAACGTAGGTCGGGAAGCCGCACTCGAGTCCCATATAGGTGATATAATTAACAAGCTCCTTCTCGGCTGTACAGCAGGATGCGAACTTGCCCATAATGCAACCGATCATATCGAGGTTGACACAGAGCACGCAATCATCAAGCTCCTCGCCGTGTGTCTCGCAATACGCCTTCGAGCCGAGAAGACCTCTCTCCTCGCTTCCGCAGAAGACGAAGCGCAGACTGTAGGAATGCGGATTCTTCGAGAAATACTCGATCATATGGAGCAGTCCGAGGCATCCCGACATATTGTCGAACGCACCCGTGGAAAGCGAGGTGGAGTCGTAATGTGCAGTCAGTACTATGTATTCCTTGCGATCGCCCTTGAGCTCGAGGACCACGTTCTGCGAGTTGCCCTCGTATTCGTCCTGCTCGACCTCGATGCGGATCTCACGTACGTCGTCCTCGACCATCTTGACGGCGTCCTTGGCATTGATATTGACGCCGAGGAGCTTCTCGCCATTGCTGATATAGGAGCGGAGCTCACGCTGGTCGATATCGTGATCGGCATAGTTGATATTTCCGTCAAAGGTGATAAACGCGATCGCGCCGTTGTCGATAAGATCACGGTATCTCCAGTAGCCGAGATAGGTGTCGATCATAACGATCTTTCCGCGGCACTGCGAGAGCGAATATTTATCGGTCGCGCGGAGATAGTAAAGCTCGCCCTCGGCAATTCCCGAGCCACAGCACATATAAGCCTTGCACTCGATCTCCTTGCCGTCGGCATAGAGCTTTGCACGCTTGATGTCGCCGAGAGCAACGGGAAATTCCTCGATATACGCGCCGTTTGTAAAGCTGTTGCATACGCCGACGAGGTACTCGGCGGTCTTTTTCTCTTCTTCTCTTCCTCCCATACGGACGTATGCCGTATCCGCGAGGATCTTGCCTATAAGATTTTTGTCCATATTATATAATTCCTTTCGGTTTATTTCTTCGTTGTCATAAGGGATGCCGAGCAGATCTCATACGTGTAATTGCCGACCTTTGCGCTGTATGAAAATGCAAACCTTCCGCTTCCCGAGATCCTGCCGCCCTTGAAGCTTACGTCACCCTCGAGAAGGATCATCTTGACCTGACCCGTGACGGGCTGCTCGCTTCCATCGTAATTGACTCGGTAGACCTTGACCTCACCGCCCGCGCTTATTTCGGCACGGAGATATCTCGCGTAGGAATCGACACGGTGCGGAGTGTTCGTCGTAAACTCGGGATATCCGAGCGCGAAATCAGAATCGGTAGCCGCCTCGGTAGTGGTAGTCCAGGGTGAATATTTGATTCCTCTGTGGCGGAGAGCCTTGTTGAGATCGTAAATGCAATCCTTCCATACCGTGAAATACGAGCTGTTGAGACCCGTGACCTCCTCGCAGGCGTATGCGAGAGTCGCGCGGAGATCGTTTACGTCCTGAATGTAGGAGCGGTTCATCTGTACCGCAACGCCGTAGGTCTGATAAGCATAACGAATGATGCTGTGATTGGTGCAGATGATGAGTATGCGGTCGAGCATTCCCGCAGCCTTTGTGACCTCTACGACCTTGTCGATGACCTCGTTTCTCTTGTCCTTGATCTCAACGAGGAAGACGACGTCAGTGTAATTCTTCGAGAAATAGTCGACGACCTCCTCGTAGAAAGCAAATTCATCGTCCGCGGTCGCGTCGGCTTCGACATTCTTGAGTGCCTTGAGCTCGGCGCGCGTGCTCTCGGTCACGGTCAGCTTTTTATCCCATTTTGAAGTCGTGGCATCGTGATTGATTGCGAGATAGCCGTCCTTGGTCAGATAAACGTCAAGCTCGATGACGTCCGCGCCCGATCTTGCCGCCGAAATGAAGGAAGGAAGCGTATTTTCGGGGCAATTCTGCATATCGCCTCTGTGCGCCACGATCATCGTCGGAAAACAGAGGGTGTTGTCCTTGAAGGATTCAAGATGCGTGATCGCGCGGTCGGCATCGGGACAGATAATGCCCATCGCGCCCTTGAATATCGCGTCGTGGATCGCGGGGACGCTATCCTCGGTCTTGAGGAAAACCGAAAGTCCGTAGGCGCGGAGAGCCGTAACGTCCTCGGTCGACAGGATCGAGGAATCGATTATAACGCCCTTGGCAAGTGCCGCGGAAACCGCAAGCTTGGTCTGCGAAAGATCGATGCTCTTCTCCCCCGAAAGATCGAGGATGGGGCGCGCGGACCGCGTGGAAGTGCGGACCTTTTTGAGAATTTCAGCGTCGGACGAGAAGATGAAGCAGTCGCCGATCCTGTGGTGATTGATAAATTCGATCAGAAGCTCCGCCGTGCTTGCATCCGAGACCGAGAATGCGGGGATGATCCTTGCGCGGAGATACTCGACGGCATCGAAGAGAGTCGCAAGCTCCTTGCCGTCCTCCGAGCAGGCAATAAGCTCTCCGTCCTTGACCTTGACGCAGAAAATGACCGTCGCGGGGCGTGCCGCCTCGGTGTCGGTGACCCTGTAATTTTTCTCGGTTGCGTATGTAATGACGGTCGGCGAGTTGACTATTGCCGTCTTCGGCTCGTAGACGTCGGCATAGCTTTCGGCAAGCGTCGGGAAGAGTCTCAGACCGAGATAGCTCTCCTCGTTTTCATAGTACGCAACCTCATAGCCGAGCTCTAATCCGGTAAATTTGGCAAGCATCTGCTCGTATGCGGTCTTGATCTGCAAGGAGTTCATCGCCGAGGGATAGAGCTTGTAATCGGCAATTCGCGTGTTCGATGAAAGAATATGCGTTCCGCAATCGGCAGTTGTGTCGCCGCCGAGGATGATATTCGACCATCCGCTGCCCGAGGCAAGCGCGAAGATGCCCTCCGCGGAGACCTCGCTGACCTTTTCACCGTTGACGTAGAGCGCCGCCGTTTTCATATCGGGATCGTAAACGCCCATCAGATGCGCCATATTGACTCTGTCGGGCGCGCCCTCAAGAGCAGGATTGCGGTAGCTTCCGCCCGTGTGGACGGAGAAGGTATATCTGCCCTTGTAAACGGTAAAATTATATCCTCCGCTCTGCGTCGAGGACGTCAGGCATTGCTCGTCAGACGAGGAATTAAAGGAATTACCGTTCACGAGAAAGGCTTCCATCGTAAATCCGCCCGCAAGCAGATCGTAAAGCTCCTGCTTTTCATTGATCCCGTTGTATGTAAGCCTGCCGACTCCGCCCTTTTGCTTGACGTAAAGATGCGGGATCTTATATTCTTTGCCATTGATGCTGAGCATATCATTTACAACGCTTCCCTTTTTCTCGTCGTCAAGCGTGCAGTCCACGTGCTCCATAGTATCGTAAAAGCCGCCGTCCTCGGTAAATTCGATATCGATATAGGGCTTCTGCAGAAGTCTGGTCTCGATCTCGGGCTCGGGCTCGGACGTAGTCACCTCGTCGGTGATCGGCTCGGTCAGTTCGGGTGTTGTCTCGGGAACTATAGTCTCCGTTGTCTCCTCGGGAACACCGCCCGCACAGGACGGCAGAAGAGTTGCGATTATCAGTAAGATTGCAATTATCGAAAGTCTTGTCTTCATTTTCCGCTCCTTTTTGAAGTGGTTTTATTTAGTATATCACAATTATTCGGCGAGGTCAAGGATTATGGATCAAAAAAGAGGATGATTCATTAAGTATTTGTATAATATACCGCTCGAACTGAAGCTGCTGCTAACAAAGTGCATCCGTCTCTTCCCTTGCGTAGCAAGGATCTCATCACACCACACTTCCGTGTGGTCCCCCTTCCCCGCCGGGGAAGGTAAAATGATCAGCCTGAACTTTGTCGCATTTCAGCGAACATCGTTAAGTTTTCACCTAAAAAAGTCAAAGAGGAATATTTAATTTGATTCAATTTGCACTTACAATTATGTTTTTGCAAACTTTTTCAATAAAATATTCCTCTTTGATATACAAAACTATATGCCTGAACGATAATCGCTGCACAAACGTAATAAGATTGCTACCTACTTTACCTTCCCCGGCGGGGAAGGGGGACCGCAGACGCGGTGGATGAGGGGAAGCGACGGAGATACTGTGTTAGTGCAAAAAGTAATTTCGAGTTGTATTTCTATTTGTCATTATCAGCAAAATCCTTCGTTTATTCCAACAATTAGACTATTTAAAGGGCTGATCCATTGATTTGTCAATGAATCAGCCTCCTATGTATTATTCGGTATAAACTGCGGGATCCGAATTGAGATAGACCGCGAATCTGACGGTATATCCGCCCGTCTCAACGGGATCGGAAACCGACTCCATCGACCAGCCCTCGAGCGCATCGAAGTTCGGGATGAAGGTATCCGCGCCATCGGTCTCGGCATCGATCAGAGTGACGTACGCGCGGCGGCAATATTTAGCGAGCGCGTTGTAGAGGCTTCCGCCTCCCATAAGCATAACGCTGTCCTCGGGATACTGCTCAAGAGCGGCGAACATTTCGCCAAAGCTGCGGACTACGATAACTCCCTCAGGGTTAAAGGAGGGGCAGTCGGAGAGCACGTAATTTATTCTGTTGGGCAGCGGACGCGGTCCGGGGAGCGATTCAAAGGTCTTCTGACCCATCAGAACCGTCTTTCCCGTGGTCATTCTGCGAAAATATTTCATATCCTCGGGCACATTGTAAAGCAGATCGCCCTTCTTGCCGATAGCCCAGTTGCGGTCGGCGGCTACGATAAGATCCATAATTTCCTCCTTAAATTGCTACAGGGATCTTGAATCCCGTGGGATTTGCCTGATAATTCTCAAAAATCACGTCTTCGACCTTGAAATCGTAGAAATTCGTGACGTCGGGATTGAGGCTGAACTTAGGCGCGGGGAACTGCTCGCGCTCGAGCATCTCCTTGACGAGCGGAATGTGGCGGTCGTAGATATGCGCGTCGGCGATGACGTGGACGAACTCGCCTGGGATGAGACCCGAGACCTGCGCGAACATACAAAGCAGAGTCGCGTACTGAACGACGTTCCAGTTGTTTGCCGTCAGCATATCTTGCGAACGCTGATTGAGGATGCCGTTTAAGTACTTGCCGGTGACGTTAAAGGTCATCGAGTAAGCACAGGGGTAAAGATTCATCTCGTGCAGATCGGCGTGGGTGTAGATGTTAGTCATAATGCGGCGGGATGCGGGGTTGTGCTTGAGATCGTAGAGAACGCGGTCGACCTGGTCGAACTCGCCCTCGCGGTACTTGTGCTTGACGCCGAGCTGATAGCCGTAAGCCTTACCGATCGTGCCGTCCTCGCCTGCCCAGGAATCCCAGATGTGGGAATTAAGCTCGGAGATCTTATTCGACTTCTTCTGCCAGATCCAGAGGATCTCGTCGATGCAGTTCTTGACGCCCGTCTTGCGGAGGGTCATTATCGGGAACTCCTTACGGAGATCGTAGCGGTTGGTGATGCAGAATTTCTTGACGGTGTGCGCGGGAGTGCCGTCATCCCAATGCGGGCGGACCTCGAGATCGGTGTCGTAAAAGCCGTTCTCAAGAATGTCGCGGCAATTTTCAATATAAACTCTGTCTGCGTAGCTCATCCTAATTCTCCTTAAATTTCGCAGTCAACAACGGCGCGCGCCGAGCGGACTGTCTTTACAAAATTCGAAATGACAACGTGATCGGGGTGGACCTTGTAGTTGTGAAGTGCCTCGAGCGAATCAAATTCGGTCAGTAGCACCATATCGTAGGACATATCGGTGCCCGAAACGTCGCGCCCGATCTCCATTCGACGCAACCCCTCGATCTTGCCGCTCTCGTAAAGAGCCATAAGACGCGACTTTACGTCCTCAAGGTTCTCGTCACGCGTCTTGCCGCCCGCCTCGGGCAGAAATTTCCACATTACTATATGTCTGATCATTTTTGACCTCCGGGATTTTTATATACGCAATAATTGTATCATATTATTTTGATTGTGTCAATATTTTTAGAAAAATATGTTCGCACTCGCAAAGCAGGGGTGAAGGGGGAGCAGCCCCTTCACCCCTGCTTGGAATTGCGCACATAGAAATAATAACTCTTGACATCCCGCAAAAAATATGGTATATTAGTGTTGTAGTAACTCATAGCCCCCCGCTTTTTACGAAAAGGAGGTCAAAATGAAGCTTAAAATTTGGCTTTTTCCGATTGTGAACGCCCTCATATCTTCCGCGTTTCTCGCATTTGTTTGCTTTGCTCTTCCGTATATTATGACATATGGCACCTGGAATATGGGCGGTTTTCTGTATGTTATGATAGGTTGTATAGCATGGATTGTCGTCTACCTTCCCGCAACTCAATTTTTATATCTCACAAAAATTGTTAAAAACAGCAACATAAAATTTTGGTTAACTCTATACAATACCGCCATGGCATGCCTTCCGGTCATCGCCTTGATTATTCATTATCTAATAATAGGCGCGTACAACGGCATTTGGCTCTCGCTCGTCATCGTATGGTGCGAGATTTGTGGTCTTATAGTACTAAAAAGGAGGTCAAAATGAAGTTCAAGAGATGGCTTTTTCCCGTAGCTTCGGCAGTTGTTCTGTTAATCATTCTTTTGTTGTTCTATCTCGCGGCAGAGCCACACTCACATGATACAGGGTACGGCGCATTGGCAATTATGATGAACGGCTTAATATTCTGTCATTTGGTGCGAAATCTGGGGGCTTATCGGACTGATACGAAAGAAAGAACAAAAATCGAATTAACTATTCCACATAAAAAGACGAGAGCGATCTCGTCTTTTTATATTTTTACTCAAAGCACTCGGCGTATTTGGGGTTCTTGCGAATTTCCTCAACAACATTTTTTCTATACTTTCGCAATTCCTTTTTCCAGAAATTCTCTCCAATAGTGGCGAGATCTCCATTGTTTATCTTCGGCAATGCAGAAACCAACGGCGCGGAATATTGATATTCATCTTCTTTACAGATACGCATATATTCCTTGCAATGATCAAAGCCTTTGTCAAAAAATTCAAGGATTTTTTCCATGCCGCCACCGTTATCTGTTTCATAGTGCACCAAAGTCAAATACAAATTACCAATATCCCAATGCCAACTTCCGCATCTTCCGTCATTAAAGACCGTTTCGTAAAGTTTAATAACCGACAATAGAATTTGTCTTCCGTATTCGGAGGTAGATATTGCGGGTCTTGTAGCTACCGCTTCGGAAATGGCGAATCTGAGGTTTGAAAGAAGCGCCATGATTCTTTCGCCTTGATATCTTGCTTTTTCCTCACCAACTGTTGCCAAGGGTAGTAATACTTCTTTAGAAATAACAATTGAATTTTGATCGTTAGCAAGTGCTTTTGCTTTTTCGTATTCACCCATTCTACAATAAAGCGGTGTTATTTGACGAATGGTAATTTCACGTTCTTCTGAAGATGGATTTGATTTCAAAATTTTTTCATATGCGCGAACAGCTTCTTGCCAATAAATATTTTGGGAGTTGTATTCAATATCATCTTCTATAATGCCGGATGAATCAGAAGGATGCCCTTTTGCCCCGTATTTATTCCAGCCCCACATATGGAGTGCCTGTGCGAGCTTCAAAAGAATTTTCGGTTCATTCGGAAACTCTTCGGAAGCGGCGCGAAGCATATTGACGCATTCCAGGACATCTTCCGAAAGGCTTCCCTGGTACATTGTAAATCCCTGTTTTGTAAGTATCCCCGAAGCCTTTTCAAGAATAGTTCTGATCTTTTCTTCTCTTTCGTCGTGGTATCCGAACAGTTCATCGATCGAAACGTGGAAGTAATTTGCGATAGCAGGGATCATTTCCATATCGGGATAGCTCCTGCCCGCCTCCCAACGCGAAACAGCCTGCGCAGTTACGCCGAGCGATTCTGCAAGATTATCCTGCGTTCGCCCGTCGCGGCGGCGCAGTTCACGGATCTTTATTCCTAAATTGAGTTGCATTTTATTTCTCCTTGAAAGGTATTTCACAGGTGTGAGTATATTATATCACACATTCGGGCGGAAGGCAATTATCAAATAGTTGTTTAGGTATCAATTATTGATTGATTTTTATATTCGCACTCATACGCTCCCCTTCCCGGTTTACGGGAAGGGGGTGGGGGATGGGTCCCGATTTGCCGGGGCAAAATTATAGGATATCGGCAAAGACTCCATCCGCAAACAAAATTCGAGCAGAAACGAGGCATCCCCCGCCCGGTTTACGGGAGGGGGAGCGAGGGGGTGGGTCCCTATTGAAGGGCGCGAAATTTTGCCGCAGGATTGAAATCCGGAGCGAAATAAAATAATGATGTAAAAATCCGCCCGGCGGATTTTTTCCTTTACGTTCCGCAAGGCGGAACATATCGCATCACGAAGGGATATATCGTATCCGTAGGATATATCGCGCCGAAGGCATATCGTGCGCGCTCTGCGGAGCGCGCAGAGTGAAGGAGCGAAAACCTCCGACAAGCGGAGATTTTACTCCTTCCAAACCGCCTGCAGGGGCGCAGTCGGTTTGAAGCGCAAGAAAGTTTTCCGCACTCTGCGGAGTGCGGCAAGGGCTACGCGCCCTTGACCGCGCCACCTTTTGAAAAAGGTGGACGAAAACTTTTTCGCTGTATCTTTTTTAATAAAAATGAAAATTTCCGAGCCCTGCGAGGAAATTGACCTTCAACTAGCAACTAGCGTCTAACAACTAGCAACTTTCTAAAACCTCTTGACTTTTCCTCAATTTTGTAGTATCATATATTATGTATATTTATATTCAGGAGTAATACCATGGAATACCGCATTTCAAACAAGCTCGCGGCACTCAAGCCGTCGGCTATCAGAGAAATATTCAAATCCCTCTCCGACCCTTCGATCATCGCTTTCGCGGCTGGCAACCCCGCGGCAGATTCCTTCCCCGTTGATGCTCTCGCCGAGATCACCGCGGACATTTTCGCAAACGAGCCCGTAAATGCTCTGCAGTACGGTCAAACCGAAGGCTATCCCCCTCTCCGTGAAGCAGTAAACAAGCGCCTTGCCGAGAAATTCTCGATCGGATGCTCGGTAGAAAAGGGCAACAAATACAACGACACCACCCTCATCGTCAGCGGCGGCAACCAGGGAATCGAGCTTTCCTGCAAGGTCCTCTGCAACGAGGGCGACATCGTCCTCTGCGAGGATCCCTCCTTCATCGGTGCGCTCAACGCATTCCGCTCGAACGGCGCGATCACAAAGGGAATTCCGCTCCGCGACGATGGCATTGACACCGAGATCCTCGAAGCGACCCTCGCCGCAGACCGCGCGGGCGAGAACAAGATCAAGCTGCTCTATCTCATCCCCACCTTCCACAACCCCGCGGGAATCACAACATCTCTCGAGGTTCGCAAGAAGATCTATGAGATCGCAGTAAAATACAGTCTCGTCATCCTTGAGGACAACCCCTACGGCGAACTCCGCTTTGCAGGCAAGGAGATCCCCACCATCA
>JAZSEA010000028.1:0-44743 GCA_045531455.1 Eubacteriales bacterium | reverse complement strand
CGAAAAAATCTGCTCCGTCAAAACTGCTCGCACCTCACGGCGAATTAATTTTTGATGGATTTTGGTGGGATTTTGCGAAGCAAGGTATTAACCTTGCGACTAAAAGCACGCCGAAATACGCGAAAAGTAATCGCCGTGAGGCAATTAAGTTCGGCTCCCATACGGCTAGTGAAACAATCATATCATACAAAATGCGAAAAAAAGGTCGAAGTTGGCGGTCTTGCTAAAATTATCCAAGTATAAAGCCAAAAATACCGCATCCAAAGTATTTTTTGATATGCGATATTTAATCTTTACTTTTTGTTCACATCTTTCAATTTAGTTTGATGTATAATAATCCTATCTATTCAAGAAAACTTTGGAGGAATATTATGCTTAAAAGAATTACAGCTTTTCTTCTGGCACTCATCACCGTTTTCGCTCTCGCAGGATGTCAGGGCGGCGGCAATGAGGAAGTAACCACCGACGCTCCCGAGGCAAACACAAGCGAAGAGATTACAGAAGCTCCCGTTGTTTCCGTAGACCTTGACGCAACTGCTCTCGCGGAATACGTTATCCGCAGACCCGAGAACGTCAAGAACGAAAGCATCGAGGCAAGCATTCAGGCTGCAAAGAAGCTCCGTGAGACTCTCAAAGCCGATCTCGGAGTTGATATCCCACTCCAGGACGACTGGCACAAGGCTACCGAGGAGCTCCCCGCTACCGCAAAGGAGATCCTTGTAGGTAAGACCAACCGTACCGAGGCTCAGAACCTGATCGCTTCGATCAGATCAAAGGACTACGCGATCGCGTTCGAGAACGACCGTATCATCATCACTGGCGGCTCCGACGACGCTTGCGCTAAGGCAGTTGATTACTTTATCGAAAACTACATCGATAAGGCAAACAAGAAGATCAAGCTCAGCGAGCATCTTCTCGATGTTATCGAGTACAAGTACCCCATGGGCAACATCTCGATCAACGGCGTTTCGCTCAAGGAATACAAGATCGTTCGCCCCAAGAAGTGCGATCTTATCACCTACTACACCGCTGAAGTGATTTCCGACTACATCTTCGACAACGGCGGATACAGACTTGAGGTCATCGACGACAGCAAGGCTGAGACCGCATACGAGCTTCTCATAGGCGACACCAACCGTGCGGCTTCCAACATCGGCATTAGCCTCACCGCTGATCAGTATTCTCTCTCTATCTCCGAGGGTAAGGTCGTAATGCAGGGCGATTACCGTATGGTAGGCGCAGCCGCAAGCACCCTTATCAACAACTACTTCGGTCTTGACGGCAAGGACGTTGACGTAACCAATCTTCCCACCGCCCCCGCAGCTGCAGAGTTCACCTTCAAGAAGGCGACCTCGGGTATTATGATGATCGGCGACGGCATGAGCTCAGTTCACTTCGCGGCAGCTATTGACACCGGCGTTATCCCCGAGTTCGTCGCAGATACCCTTCCCTACAAGGCTGAATGCACAACAGCTTCCTACTCGGTACTTTACAATGGTAAGGCCTACACCGACTCTGCGGCGTCCGCTACCGCTCTCTCCAGCGGCTACAAGACCATCAACGGCTACCTTGGCGTTAACCCCAAGGAGCAGGAAAAGCAGAACATCCGCGAGCTTGCTCACGAATCCGGAGCAAAGACCGCTGTTGTAACCACCGATAAGATCACCGGCGCAACTCCCGGCGGTTACCTCTGCCACTACTCCGACCGTGATGCAACCGCAAAGCTTCAGGCACAGATCGACGCTCTCATCAAGAAAGGCGAGGTCAATTACACCTACGGTGCAGGCGCAAACAATAAGGTAAGCCTCGTACCCTACACCAAGGAAGCTCTTTCCATCATCGCTACAGAAAACAGCCCCTTCTTCATTATGATCGAGGAGGCATACATCGATAAGAACTCCCACAACAACGATCTTACCAAGACTACCGCAAGCGTTAAGAACTACGACCAGGTCATCGCTTACTGCATCGCTTACACGATGGTTCGCGCAGACGTTATGCTCGTTATCACCGCTGACCACGACTGCGGAAACCTTTCCAAGAAGGCAAACGGCGATTACGTTTACAACGCTACCAACCACACCAACAAGAACGTTCCCGTATTTGCTCTCGGCGACGGTGCCGCTGAGCTTCTCTCGAAGAAGGTCATCGACAACACCGATATCCCGAAGGCATTTGCTAAGATCTTCGGCAGTGATAATTTCGGATCGTAAATTTAGTGCAGAATGCAGAATGCAGAGTGCAGAATTAATGTGATTTTTCTCGCAAGCTCGAAAAATATCTGTGCGATAATTCAATTTTGCTTTGATAAAACATCGTCAAATTGTAACTAATAACAACTAAAGAAAAATACTCGGAAATCAATGAAGATTATTTCAAAGATTTCCGAGTATTTTTTTATTTTACCCCAACTATCGTTTGTCGCATAACAACCGTTTATCAAAGCAAAACGAAATTTTTGTATTTATTATTTCTGAGCTGCGCGAGGAAATTTTCCACAACTCTGCACTCTGCATTCTGCATTCTGCACTCGCTTTTAACCATTCACCTCATACCCGAAATACTCCCTGACCGCGGCTGAATAGTTGGCGATAGCACGGCAGAGCGGATCGATATCCTCCTCGACTCCGTCCGAGAGCTTATACGCGCAATATTCGGTTATGCTGTAGGAAAATACGTAATCGTACTTGACATTCTTACCGTCGGTCTGACAGAGTCTGAAATAATAGGTATCGGCACACTGCTTTGTGGAGATATCGTCAAGGGTGAAGGAGCCTTCCTCGTCTGCAAGCAGATAGGTCTCGTTGCCCTTCACAAGATAGGACGAGATATCCTTGCCCGCGGCATCGGCTTTAGCCTTGAGTGCGCGGTAATCGGCATCGGTCCAGACAAGGAGCGAAAGATCCGAGCTTCCCGGATCGCCCTCGGTATGTAAACGGAGCGCGACGTTATCGAGCAGAACGAGCTGAGCCGAGGTCACGTGGACCGTGGAATCACATCCGACAATAGGCGCGGGATTGGCTTTGATAAGAGCGGTATTGTCTCCCGAGATGCCTCTCTTATCCTCAGGGAGAACCGAGTTTACGGGGGACGAGGAATTGTATTTGAAATACTCCTGCGCCTCCGTGCCGTAATTAAGCATCGCCGAGAGGAGATTATCAAATACCTCGCCGCTTCCGTAGCTTGCTCTGACGTAATCGACGGGAGAATAGGAAAGAGCTCCGCTTCTGAGCTCTCCAACCGCTCCGAGAGAGGTCGATCTGATGCAGATCTGAACCTTCAGATCGTCGCCCCACTTTCTCGAGGGGATGCTGTCGGTCGTAAAGACGTAAACACCGTCCTTTGCGGAATCGGGCTTATATTCGCTGATATTGCCCGCGGCATCGGTAGCGATCATTAGAACACTTGCGTTTTTAAGCGAGGATATACCGTCGACACGTGCGGTGAATCGAAGGGCTACGTTGTCGCTGAGGAGAAGGCTGACAGACGTGAACTGCATATCAGCGGTATACGAGGTGTAGATATACTCACCGCCGCTGACCGTCTCGCTGACGAGACCGCTGTTTTTGAGTGCTGTAACGGGAACGGTGGAGCGGACGATTCCGCCGCTCAGCTCAAAGGAATGACTTCCGCTGTCAAAGGCAAAGCTCATCAGCGAAAGCGTGATTCCCGCGCCGAGCTTTGTGTCCGCGGTAAGCTTGATATCGCCGAGAGCAAGGATATTATAGCTGTATCTTGCAGTATCCTTTGCGGCGCTGAGCGCATCAGCAAGGCTTGATTTCGCCTCCCTTGAGATCAGCTTGCTTCCCTCGTACTTTTCGAGCAGGAGAGGCGGAAGATCGGCGACCTTCTTAGTATAAGTCGGCAGACAGCACCAGCCCGCCTTTCCGTTATAGCTTGTGTAGCCCCAGCCGTCCTTTATCTCGGTGACGTACATTTGCGTACCGGTTGGCATTACATCGAGGGTGGAATAACCTGTACCGGGTCCGCTGCGGAGCTTCATTCCCGCGTAATACGTGATCTCATAGATGCCGAGAGTCGAGCTCGGATCTGAGGGGACGTCGACCTCGTTTCCGCCGCCCATAGCCGCGGTCAGCTCCTCGTCCTCAAACCAGATGAGTCCCTCGAGGGTGTATGCATTAGTTCTTCCGTAATAAGCGACAAGCTGATCGATCGTACATTTGATCGCGGAGCCTTCCTTATAATATTTTCCTCCGAGAGTGAGATTGAAGCTGTCCGAGAAGTAGACGTAGCCATCGATGATTCCGTGGATGAGGAATGAATGACCGTACTTCTTGCCCGCAGTCGTGCTTGTCCATTGGAAGCCAACGAGGACGTCGGTCACAACGTCGCCCTGTGCGGCGATCCTTTCAAGAGTCTCCTTGAAGGTGGCATTCGTTGCGGGATAGTTATGAACCTTTCGTCCGCCGCCCGTATAGGAGAGATCCTTATAGTTGTCATATTCGTCGTTTCCGTTGCCTCCGACGTATCTTGTGTTGATACCGAGAAGCAACAGCTGAGTATTGACGTAATGAGCACAATAATTCTTGAACGTCGAGTAGCCCGTATATCTCTTTGCCCAGGCATATGTATATTCAATTCTTTTGACAAGGTCCGATCCCGTTGGGATCTCGACCTCGGCGTATGTGGGGAAGCTAAGCACGGGTATCATCAGACAGACACACAGCATAAATGCGATCACTCGCAAACATCTTTTATATTTCAAATTCCGATTCTTTGCGGACACCTTTTGTTCCTCCGTAAGATCAAGGCAGTTGTAGAAATAAATGTAATAATATAATGATATTTTATCATCTTTTATCATATCTTGTCAAGGGGTGGCGGCAAAATTTACATATAGGGGCATTAACTGTTCACAAGGGGCAAATAATTTTGGGGGATATTTCCTCGGGACATGCAAAAAATGTAAGCTTCTGTAATATAATCGAATATTACAAAGTCAAGAGGTGCAATATGCTGAATCTACTCTCTCTTCTCTCCCGCTTGCTCCATTTAATGCTCGGAATATCCACTCCGAACAATTTTCCTCCACCGCTCGAAAAAAAGGAAGAATACGAAACTTTTCTTCTGGCCAAAAAGGGTGACGCAAAGGCTCGCGAAAAGCTGATCGTCCACAATCTCCGTCTCGTATCGCATATCGTGAGGAAGTATTATTCAACCGCAAAGAATCAGGAGGATCTCGTTTCACTCGGCACGCTCGGGCTTGTTAAGGCGGTCGATTCCTTCGACCCGATCCATGGCGCGCGCTTTGCCACCTACGCCGCAAAATGTATTCAGAACGAGATACTGATGCATTTCCGTTCGCAGAAAAAACTGCAGAACGAGGTATCGATCAACGACGCCATCGACACCGACCGCGACGGCAATCCACTCACTTATGAGGACATCATCAGCACGGACGAGAATATGGCGGAGGATCTCGACCGAAAAATGCTTGCAGAGCGCGCTCTGGCTTATACCGAAAGCATACTTACCGCGCGTGAGAGGCAGATCCTTTATCTGCGCTATGGGATCGGAGGAGGGAAACCGCAAACACAGAAGGAAACCGCCGCAAAGCTTGGTATCTCACGCTCATACGTCAGCAGGATCGAAAAGTCGGCTCTCGAAAAGCTCAGGAGTGCGCTTGAAAGTTGACGGCGTCAGGCGCGGAATTATTCTATGAAGTATTTGTGAAAATTTTCATAAAACTGTTGAATTCGGGATAAAAAAATGGTATAATTGTGGAGCAGTATTTCGTATTGCACAGGTAAATGCAATACACAAGCAAAACCACTTCTACCAAAAGAAAGGAAGATTTCAGATGAAACTTAACATTCGTCTTATCGCGCTTCTTCTCACGATGATCATGGCGCTCAGTCTCTTCTCCGCTTGCGACAGCGATCCCGCAGAGACATCGGCTCCCGAAAATGATCAGACCACCGAAGCTCCCGCTGATTCCACCGGCGAGGATACAGAGGCTCCCGTGTCGGGAGAGCGCACGTCGTTTGACCTTATCGTAAACGGTGAGGCTCAGGCTATGATCATCCGTCCCAAGGACCTCGGCTCCGACGATCCCCAGGTTGCTGCAGCCGTCAAGATCCGTAACAAGATCGAGGACACCACCGACGTCAAGTTCAAGATGGGCGATGACTTCAAGAAGGCTACCGAGGAATTCGATGCTTCGACAATGGAGATCCTTGTCGGTAATACCGCACATCCCGAGGTTGCAGAAGCGATCAAGGACCTCAAGTACGGCGACTACGCTGTAAGAGCAGTCGGCAACAAGATCGTCGTTTTCGGTTTCACCGAGGGTGCGATCAACCACGCCGTTAACCTCTTCGCTAAGCTCATCGCTGACTACAAGACCGAGCAGGGCGTATCCATTCCCGTTGAAGCTCTCAATCTTTCGGGCACTCACTCGGGCTCGAAGGAGCTCTCCATCCTTCCCGCATTTGAAGGCGCTACCTTCTCGGGTACATACCAGTCCAACATCGCCTGCGACGAGATCATTCTCGGCGACGCTACAGTTGAAAGCTACAACGCTTATATCGCAAAGCTTGAGAGCGAGGGCTACACCAAGTACACAAGCAACGATATGAGCGGCAACCTCTTTACCACTCTCTACAATAAGGATTATACCCTCAATGTAGGTTACTACAAGCCCTACGACGAGTGCCGTATCATTATGGAGCCCTTCTCAGAGGAAACTCTCATCGGCACCGAGGCTGACAACAAATACAAGGTAGTCACCACCTCTCAGGTAACCATGATCGGTTGCGAGTACAAGAAGGGCGACGGAAGCTACGTTGGTAACGGTCTCTGCCTCCTCTTCAGACTTGCAGACGGACGTTTCGTAATCGTTGACGGTTCCTTCAACAGAAGCCAAGCCGCAACTACCCTTGTTAACATCATCAAGGAGCAGGCTAAGGAATATGCAACCGGCAAGGATATCACCATCGCTGCTTGGTTCATTTCCCACTCTCACGGCGACCACAACGGCTGTCTCAACAGCCAGAACAGCGCATTCAAGCAGTTCACGGTTGAGCGCGTTATCGCAAACTTCATGACCGACGCAGAGCGCGAAAGATCTATGGCTTCCTCCTACAGCGGAAACTGGTCTAACGGCGAAGGCGGCGGCGACGACGGCACAAGAAATGCGGCTGCAGCTCTCGGCGCAGACTTCATTCCCTGCCACGTAGGTCAGCGTTTCTACTTCGCAGATACCGTATTCGAGATCCTCTACACCGTTGAAAGCTACGGTCCTACAGTTGTCAACGCTCTCAACACCTCCACGATCCTCGTCCGTGCAATCACCACCGACGCGAAGGGCAACTCCAGCACCACTATGGTAATGGGCGACTGCACAGGTCCCGCAATGGCGATCTGTAACAAGATGTACGGCACCGATATGAGATCCCAGATCGTTCAGGTTGCTCACCACGGTTACACCACTTGGGGTAACGACTCCGCTATGGCAACCGCTTACAGATACATGTCTCCCGAGATCGTTCTCTGGCCTCAGGGTGAAGCTGCATTCCCGAACTACAAGGAAAAGTCCTACAACAAGGTTCTCTGGGACGGCACCAACAAGAACTTCCAGGAACTCTACGTTGCGGGCTGGAGCGGCAACCAGTTCATCGTTCCGCTTCCCTACAACGGAGAAACAAGCTCCATCACCTCCATCCTCCAGACAAGAGGTTAATCATTACATAAAAAGCAACCGCGGCGAAAGCCGCGGTTGCTTTTTGTATTAATCAATAGTATTGTTTGAATGCGTAGGTATATACGAGCGCTATGATTATTACGATAAGGATCACGGCGATTATTACGAGGACCATGATCATCGCGGAGGTTCCCTTGACGGGAGGCACGGATACCTGAAGTCCGCCCGAGGTATTCTCCGAAGAAGAATCGCCGGGTATCGAGTTCGATGACGATTCGGGATCTGTCGCGGGATCGGTCTCTGTCGGCTCGGGAATGTTTTCTCCTATGAGGATAAAGCGTCCGATACGTTCGACTGTGAAGCTGAATCCATCCGCAGTTTCGGCAGGGGTGTAGCGTCCGAGATCTGTATCATAAATCATAAACGAAGCAAATTCGGTTTTGGGAAGATCGTATTTTACTGTATAAGTGATATCGCCCTTCGGCAAGAATTTCTCTCCCGTTACGGTTACGAACGTGAAATCAAAAATGTCAAGAACAGTGTATTTTTCCGTATCGATACCTGAGATAAGAGTGTCAAGTTCCTCTGCGGTCAATTTGTCCGTCAGCTTTTCACCGCGGAAGGTTGAGGAATAGGGGAAATAGGATTCCGCGGAATCAAGCGATGCCGAAAAGTCTCCGCTTGAGAGGACCTTTTCAAGCTTCGGTACGCTTCTTGTTTCGGTAAAGGAGCAAGCGGTGCATTTTCTCTCCTCCGAGCCTTCGGACTCGCCCGTAGGCTCCTTGGTCATCGTCCAGATGGCAAAGCTGTGACCGAGGGGATCGATCGAGAGAACTGTTACCTCAGCGGAGCAGACTGTGCAGAAGGTCTTCGAGGTTCCGCTTTCGGTGCAGGTGGGTGCGAGCACGATCTCTATCTGTCCCTCCGTGTGTCCGAGGGGGAAGATATCGCTGACGGTAACCGCGTCTCCGCAAACCATACAGTAGGTCGTGGTCGTGCCCGCCTCCGTACAGGTCGGTGCCTTCGTCTGAACGGGCATACTCTCGCTACCGTGTCCGGTTGCGGGAACGTTTCTTCTCGAAACTGTTTCGTTACAGATGAGGCAGGTCGTTGTCTCTTCTCCGGGCTCTGTGCAGGTCGGCTCCTTGGTTCGCTTGAACTCGCCTTCCTTATGTACGTGTGAGGATGAAACGACGACCTCGACCTCGAGATTGAGCTGAAGTCCGCCGTAATGGAGAGTGACTGTTTTCTTTCCTATGGTTGAGGTATCGAATCCGGTAAAGAGGATATCGTCAGACACGGTCTTGGTGGTACCGTTGTTGTAGGTGACCATTATCGAAAGACCCGCAGGGTCAAAAGCCTCGTTCTCGGCGTAAACGGTCTTTTTCGGATAAGACGCGATCTTGATACTCTTGATCTGAACGTCGGTTACCGTGACCTCGAATTCGGCTTCCTTGATGAAATCACGTTCAGCATAGACCACCTTGATCTTCTTGACGCCCGCGGTCTTGATATCTCCGTCAACGAGGACCTTCGCGCTTACGTCCTCGACAACGCCGTTTTCATAGACCGCAACGACCTTGATGCCCGAGATATCAAGCACCTCGCCGATGTAATATGAGAGCTTGGTCGGCTTCTTTTCGATATTGATCATAAGAAGCGCGGGCTCTACGACGTTTACGGTATAGGAGGCGGTGAGATCTTTGTACTTGACCGTAACGGTCTTTTCACCGATCGTGTTGGAGCTGAAGCCCGAAACGGTGTAGCCCGTCTCAAGCAGAGCTGTCTTTCCGTTGCTGTAAACGACCGAAACGGCAAGTCCGTCTCTGTCCTCCTTATCGCCGACAAAATAAACAAGCTTCTGCGGCTTGACGATCTTGAGCTCCTCCTCTGTGACGACCTCGACCGTGAAGGTTGCGGTGCAGGAGGTATCGGGATAGGTGACGGTGACGGTCTTCGTTCCGACCTTCTTCGAATCGAAGCCTGTGCACCACTCGGTCTTGATAACGTCGGAGAGGACCTGTCCGCTCTCGTATTTCAGCTCGAGGCGCGCACCCGAAACGTCAAGCTCCTCGCCAACGAGGTAGAGTGTTTTGTTCGGCTGTTGAGAAACGCTGATCGAAGTGGGCTTTTGGCTCGGGTCGATCGGTACCCAAGGAAGCTCATCCGCGTGTGCTCCGATAGCAAAAAACAAAGTAAGCAGCAAGAGCGCAAAGACTCCTGCAAATAATTTATATTTTCTGAAATTCATATATAATCCTTTCGGCAAACGCCTTGCATGTCGAAAATTCTGCATAACATTTAAATTATATCATATAATATCGATATTTGCAAGTTATTTGCCGAAAGGAAAAAAACTTTTACAACTTGTTAACGCTTGGGTTTGCTTCTGACGCAGAAAGCGGCAATAAGTCCGAATACGAGTGCTGCCGCAGTCCCTCCCGCCGCAGCCGTGAGACTGCCCGTGAGTGCACCGAGGAGTCCGCGCTCGTCAACAGCCTTCCGCACTCCCTCTGCAATCAGATTACCGAATCCCGTAAGAGGCACCGACGCTCCCGATCCCGCGAGATCAACAAGACGACCGTAAACTCCTATCGCGCCGAGAAATACGCCTGCAACTACGTATCCGACAAGGATGCGCGCGGGAGTAAGTCTCGTTCTGTCGATCAGTATCTGCGCGATGGCGCAAAGCGTGCCTCCGACGAGAAAAGCCCACAAGTATGGTAAAAAACCGTTCATTCCGTCACCTCATTTGATCTTTGCCGCGGGTGAGCGCAGATGCAGAAGATGCGCGACTGCGGGGATCGCAAGGCCTTGCTTGAGGCTTGAAGGGCTCATCATCGCTCCCGTGCCATAGATCAGAATATTCGAAAGCTCTCCTCTTTTGAGCCTCGGCAGAATATGCGAAGCAAGAACCACAGCCGAGCAACCGCATCCCGAGCCGCCCGCGTGGACGTCCTGCGCTTCAAGATCATAGATCATCAAGCCGCAATCCGATAGTCTTTCCGAGGCATCCACTCCCGATGCGGAAAGAAGCTCTCCGAGGATCGAAACTCCCTCTTGACCGAGATCTCCGCTGATGAGCATATCGTAATCGTCTGGGGAGGTAGACGTCACATCAAAATAATTCAGCAGAGTATCCGCCGCAGCGGGTGCCATAGCCGCGCCCATATTTGCCGCATCGGTCACTCCCTTCTCGACAACGATACCGGGGAATGCATCGGCAACGCAAGCCAGGACCGCATCGGGCGTGACGTCTCTTTCATTCGCAACGACAAACGCGCCCGCGCCCGTGACGGTCCATTGAGCCGTCGGAGTACGCTGGCCGCCGTATTCGAGCGGATTGCGGTATTGCCTTTCAGCCGCGGCATTATGCGACGAGGTCACAGCCGCCGCTCTGCGAGCTATGTCTTTTGACACGAATACCGACGCAAGCATCAAGCCCTCTGCAGCGGTCGAGCAGGCTCCGTAGAGTCCAAAATAAGGTATATCGTATTCAAGCAGACCGTAAGCCGATGATACGCATTGGTTGAGCAGATCTCCCGCAAAAAGCGCATCAATATCACGCGGCTTGAGTCCGAGCTTACCGATAGCCGAGGCAAGCACGAGTCTCTGCATCTCGCCCTCGCTTTTTTCAAAGGTCTTCTGACCGAAGCGGTCGGAGGGATCGTGAAAATCAAAGCACCCGCCGAGCGGTCCCTCGAATTCCTTTTCGCCGACCGCGCTCGACGATGAGACTATGACCGCACCCGAGGTATCGATAATTCTTCTGTTAGGTTCCATTTTTACTCCAAAATCGATTTTTCACAATATATTTTCTCACCAAACTATTGATTTATTCACGATAATATGGTAAAATAGTTCGGAGGTGTATTTTATGACTATATATACTATAAATAATGATTATTTAACCGTAAAGCTTTCCGATATCGGCGGCGAGCCGATTTCGATCTCTATGGACGGACACGAATATCTCTGGCACCGCGACCCAGCTTATTGGAAGTCAAGCGCGCCCATTCTCTTTCCCGCTGTAGGCAGGCTCCGCGGCGGTGAATGGACGGACGGCGGCGTTTCCTATCAGATGGGAACCCACGGCTTTGCAAGACATCAAAAGATGAATGCAGTTGCTCTGCGTGATTTCGCGGAATTTACGTTGACCGATAATGAAGAGACACGCGCGGCTTATCCCTATGCCTTCACGCTTCGCCGCCGCTTCAAGCTCGCTAAGAATTCGATCATTGAGAGCATCACGGTCACCAACACCGACGAGCGCGAGATCTATTTCGGCATCGGACTTCACCCCGGCTTTATGCTTCCCGAGGGACGCGCACGCCTCTCTCTCGAATGCTCGGAGGAGCCCCGCCGTCAGCTTCTCTCGCCCCGCTTCTTTATGGCGGACGAAAGCGAGCCATATGAGCTCCGTGACGGAAAATATATTGATATCGACAATTCGCTCTTCGACAACGACGCCATCATCCTTACGGGCGTAAAGAGCGCGACGCTCGAATCTCCCGATTCTGAAAGAAGCGTCACCGCGATCTTCCCCGACGCAAATTACGTAGGCTTCTGGCAACCGATGAATTCGGACGCTCCCTTCCTCTGCATCGAGCCCTGGCAGTCCCTCCCGGCATCCGATGCTCCCGAGGGCACCGACCCCGATCGCATCTGCGACCGCAAGGGATTCATCAGACTCGAGCCCGGAAGATCGTACGTCTTCAACTGTACGTTTATTTTTAAATAAAAAATATAAAATCCAACAAGGAGAAACACAATGAAAAAACGCATCCTTTCCCTGATCTGCGCTCTTCTTATGCTTCTGCCCATGATCGTTGCCTGCTCGGAGACCCCTATCGATCCCGCAGGTACCGATGAACAGAGCAAGGCTCCCGAGGGCAATACGGTCACCACGACCGCGCCCGTAGCCACCGAGGAAGAGACCACTTCCTACCCCGTCCCCGAGATCAAGGATCTTTCGGGCTACACCTATCGTATTTTCGTTGCAAGCAACGAGATGTGGGGACCTGTACACTTTGCTCCCGACGGCGAGCAGAACGGCAACCTCATCAACGATGCCCTCTACCGCCGCGAGGCATTCATCGAGGAGAAGTACGGCTGTAACGTAGAGTACACCATCGACTCGAAGCTGCTTCAGACTCTCGGAAACCACGCTTCCACCGGCACAGACCTCTGCGAGGCTGTTTATATGTCCGGCACCAACACCTTCAGCGCGGCTACAAGCGGCTACGTTCTCGATATCAACAGCCTTGAAGGCCTTGAGCTCGAGCAGCCCTGGTGGGATCAGCGTATTCAGAAGGAATACCTCATCGGCGACCGTCTTTTCACCCTTGAGGGCGATATGAACATGCTCGACGAGCTCCGCACCATCTGCGTAGTATTCAACAAGGAGCTTTACAACAACTTCAACTTCAACGAGCTTTACGGCACTCCCTACGAGCTTGTTGAGAACAACAAGTGGACCTACGATACTCTCCTCGAGATGATCAAGGGTGTTACCTCCGAGCCCGCTACCGAGGACGGTATGTGGGGCATGGTAAGTGAAGTTTCCGCTCCCTACTACTTCTTCCTCGGTCAGGGCGAAAAGACCCTTACCAACAACGGCGGCGAATTCACCGTAAATATCGGTGCTGAGTCTGTAAGCAATATGCTCCAGAAGACCATCCAGCTTACCAAGAATCCCGACGTTATGATCGTTAACAACGGCGTATGGTTCGGCGGCAGCGACGTCTGGAACAACGCGACCAAGGTCTTCAAGAGCGGCAACGCACTCTTCCGCTCCAATGCTCTCTCCTCCGTAAACGGTCTTCTCGACATGAGCAGTGACTACGGCATCCTTCCCGTTCCGAACAACGGTATGACTCCCGAGTACTACTGCTACGTTTCGGGCGGCAACCATCATCCTCTCTCCTTCCCCTCCAACCTTGCAAACGTTGAGGACGCTATGCTCATCACCGAGGCAATTACATACTACTCGAGATTCACCACCTCCGAGTCCAATGCAAGCCTCCGCGATGCATTCTACTACGTACTTGCAGACTACCGTCTCGCACGTTCTCCCGAGGACACCAGAATGCTCGATATCTTCTTCGATTCCAAGACCTTTGACGTCGACCAGGCAGCAAAGATCACGGGTCTCGAGAGCAGCATCTGGTCTCTCGCAAAGGCTGCTAACACAGAAGGCGTTGCTTCCGCTATAACAAGCACCTCCAAGACCGCAAACAGAAGTATTCAGAACTTCCTTAATGCGCTTGATAAGTATTACGACTGATTTAGTGGCGGGTTACCAGTTGCTAGTTGCTAGTTGCTAGTTGAAGGTAGATTTTCGCTGACGCGAAAATCTACAATTAAAGAAACACGGATATTTGAGCAGATGCTCAAATATCCGTGTTTCTTTATTCGGCTTCGTTTACTCCGAGAATGTCGCAGATCTCTTTTTTGGTCTGACGGAAATGAGTCAAGCCGTAGAAGGTGAATTCGGTCTTCGGTTCAAAGCCTTCCGCGTTTGATTCGTATACGGTATTTCCCTTGAAGCTGAAATGACCGCAGTTGAAGAGTTTTTCAAGCTTGTTTTGCTCAAACTTGAGGTTTTCAATATCGGTGACGGTATATTTCACTTTAGCTTCGCCACGCATACGAAAAGAGCCTTCAGTCCTTCGCCAAATCAATTGTGTATATGTAAAATGTATCGTATCCTTATCCAGCATAATCTTTCGAGTAGTAATCAAAATGAAGCACACAAAATACATTAACACATAAGCGCAAGTATAAATGATAATAGAATGCAATTTGATGCCTTTGTCTATTACATTCATCACAACGAATAACAAACCAAACACAATAATCATTATCAATTTCGCAGGACGTAACAGCTTTGCAAAGTAATTCAATTTCAGTATATAATTTTTCATTACTGCACCTCCGCAACTCCAAGAATATCGCAGATTTCTTTCTTCGTCTGTTTGAAATGAGTCAAGCCGTAGAAAGTAAATTCGGTCTTCGGTTCAAAGCCTTCCGCGTTTGATTCGTATACGGTATTTCCCTTGAAGCTGAAATGACCGCAGTTAAAGAGCTTTTCAAGTGCGTTTTGTTCAAATCGGAGGTTTTCGATATCGGTGACGGTGTATTTTACGCGCACGCGTCTGCTTCTTCGGCTCATATTGTTGCTCGTCGCGCTTTGATAATAGACAAACTCCATGAAATCCTTATCAAGAGCGACCTTTCGAGTATTTATCAGCGCAATACATAAAAAGATTATCAGAGGAGCTCCAAGTCCTTCGATGGCGTAGAAAGCAAAAAGTCCCATATCACCTTTTGCTTCAATAGCCCCGAAAATTATGAAAAACAACCAGAATATTCCGCCGCACACAAGCACCGCGGGGCGCAATAAAGATGCGATCCTGCTCAGTTTCAAAACACGGTGTTCCATTCCCGCACCTCCTTTTTTATCATTATATCATATAAAAATATAAAAGTCAAGAAAACAAATTCCTTATATGTGGAATCTAAAAACGAGGTAATTATTGACTCATACTACAATTACAGCACGAGCCCGTAGGGACCGACGTCCTCGGCGGTCCGGACAGCACGAAATTATCGCGTTGATTAATATTCAGAAAACCGAATGCTATTTTCTTGATATAACACACAGCTAAAATTTTAATTGGGCTCGGACCGCCGAGGACGTCGGTCCCTACGGACTCGTAATATAAATAATATTGTTATTCCATTCAGTCCTCGTTCAAATATTTGATTATTAATACAATAGAATCAAGGGAGCCGAAACTCGACTCCCTTGATTTTTATTTTGCATTTTGCATTTAGCATTTTGCATTAATTAATACATTCCTCCGCCTGCGTTCATAGCCGCATTAGCAGCAGCCACAGCCGCGGGGTCTTCCTTCTGGTTAGCTACAACAGCCTCGGTGGTGAGGATGGTGGAAGCGATGGAAGCTGCGTTCTGGAGAGCGGAACGGGTAACCTTGGTGGGGTCAACGATTCCAGCCTTCATCATATCGCAGTAGGTCTCATTGTAAGCGTCAAAGCCCCAACCTGCCTTGCGGGAGGAAACGATCTTGTCAACGATAACGCCGCCGTCGAAGCCTGCGTTAGCCGCGATCTGACGAACGGGAGCCTCGAGAGCTCTGAGAACGATCGAAACACCGGTCTTCTCGTCGCCGTCAACGGTCTTGAGGAGCTTTGCAACCTCGCTGATGATATTGAGGTAAGCGGTTCCGCCGCCGGGTACGATACCCTCTTCTACAGCCGCGCGGGTTGCGTTGAGAGCGTCCTCGATGCGGAGCTTCTTTTCCTTCATTTCAACTTCGGTAGCCGCACCGACCTTGATAACGGCTACGCCGCCCGCAAGCTTGGCAAGTCTTTCCTGAAGCTTTTCCTTGTCGAAGCTCGAGGTGGTGTTCTCAAGCTCGCCGCGGATCTGTGCTACACGATCCTTGATGGCATCGGTGTCGCCCGCGCCGTCGACGATGATTGTATTTTCCTTTGTAACCTTAACCTGGCGTGCACGGCCGAGATCGGCGATGGTAGCGTCCTTGAGCTCGAGACCGAGATCGGAGGTGATGACCTGACCGCCGGTGAGGATAGCGATATCGCGGAGCATTTCCTTTCTCTTCTCGCCGAAGGAAGGAGCCTTGACTGCGATGCAGGTGAAGGTGCCGCGGAGCTTGTTGAGGATGATGGTGGTGAGAGCCTCGCCGTCGAGGTCCTCAGCAACGATGAGGAGCTTCTTGCCTGCCTGAACGATCTGCTCGAGAAGGGGGAGAATATCCTGAACTGCGGAGATCTTCTTATCGGTGATAAGGATGAAGGCGTCGTCGAGAACTGCTTCCATCTTCTCCATATCTGTTGCCATATAGGGGGAGATATAGCCGCGGTCAAACTGCATACCCTCAACGACCTCGGAGGAGGTCTCAGCAGACTTGGATTCCTCAACGGTGATAACGCCGTCAGCGGTAACCTTATCCATAGCGTCTGCTATGAGAGCACCGATGACCTCGTCACCTGCGGAGATGGTACCTACGCGGGCGATATCCTCGGAACCGTTAACGGGCTTGGAGATGTCTGCAAGGCACTCTACAGCGCGGTCGATAGCCTTCTTCATACCCTTGCGGAGAACCATGGGGTTCGCGCCTGCGGTAACGTTCTTCATACCCTCGTGGATCATTGCCTGAGCAAGGAGGGTTGCGGTGGTAGTACCGTCGCCGGCTGCATCGTTGGTCTTGGTAGCAACTTCCTTTACGAGCTGTGCGCCCATGTTTTCAGCGGGATCGTCAAGCTCGATCTCCTTTGCGATGGTAACGCCGTCGTTGGTGATGAGGGGTGCGCCGTACTTCTTGTCAAGAACTACGTTTCTGCCCTTCGGGCCGAGAGTGATCTTGACGGTATCAGCAAGCTTATCAACGCCGCGAAGAAGGGCGTTGCGGGAATCAATTCCGTAGTAAATATCTTTTGCCATAATTCAATTATTCCTTTCAATTATTCGATAACCGCGAGAATGTCCTTCTCTGCGATGATGGTGTATTCTACACCGTCGAGCTTGACCTCGGTGCCCGAGTACTTTGCCGCGATGACCTTCTGTCCAACCTCGAGAGCAACGGGAATGATAACTCCGTCGTCGTTCTTCTTGCCGGGGCCGACTGCAACTACTTCTGCGATCTGTGGCTTTTCCTGTGCGCTGGCGGTAAGGATGATGCCGCTCTGGGTCTTCTCTTCAGCTTCGACGAGCTTGATAACTACTCTGTCTGCAAGCGGTTTGATGTTCATTTTTCTTCCTCCTGAAGTATAAAGGGCTTTCGCCTCAAAAATTTACTATAATTTTTGGCACTCTTTTTGTTCGAGTGCTAACTCACGCCTATAATTGTACTACAAAATCTCAAAAAATCAAGTACTTTTCCCTCAAATTAACATATTGTTCACATAATTTTTAGCACACGAGAAAGGAATTGCCAACAATTTTCGAGCATATCTTCTATAAAGAGGTGATTTTATGCTTGATTTTTTAAATTCCCGAATAATCGGGACGGTTTTGCCGATCGCATTGCTCGGCGCAGGCGTTTTCTTTATTATATATATGAAAGGACTTCCTTTAATACGACCGCGCGCGATAATTGCGCCATTTTTGCGAAAAGAAGCAAAACGTGGAGATCGGATAAGTCCGCGCTCGGCTCTGTGGCTTGCGCTCGGCGGTGTTCTCGGGGTCGGAAACATCGTCGGTGTTTCGGCGGCGATATTCTTTGGAGGTGCGGGCGCGGTCTTCTGGATGTGTGCCTCTGCGGCAGTTGCCGCAATTCTGAAATACGCAGAAACTCTGCTTGCACTCTCAAGGAGAAAAAACGGACGTCCTTCGTGTACTTCGGAGTACATAAGAGATTCGCTTATCGAACGAAAGCATCCGCGACTCGGGGCGTTCCTCGGCATCTGCTTTGCGCTTCTCTGCCTCCTGAATTCCCTCTCGCTCGGCTGTGTGATCCAAGTCAACGCGATGGTCGGAGTCTGCGAGGATATTCTGAATATCAATCCGCTGATAACGGGAGCCGTCTGCGCTCTGCTGATGATCGCGGTCTCCTCGGGCGGACTCAAGCGGATATCGGGCGCGACAAGCAGGATCGTTCCCTTCATGACCCTTCTGTTTTGCTTTCTCTCTATTGGAGCACTTACGATCAGATCGGAGAGGATACCGAACGCGATCGCGGAGATCCTGACCTCCGCCTTTGATTTTGAACCCTCAGGCATCCTCGGCGGTGTCGGCGGATTTTTCATATCAAGGAGCGTGCGGCTCGGAGTTATGCGCGGACTTATCAGCAACGAGGCGGGCGCGGGAACGTCTCCTATGGCACATTCGGCGTCATCAACAGATTCGCCTGTCGAGCAAGGATTTCTCGGCATACTCGAGGTTTTGATCGACACAGTATTTCTCTGCACGCTGACCGCGCTCGTCATACTCATAAGTTACCCCGAGGTGGAGCGTTTTGGAGACAATTCGGTGATGATGACGGTCTCGGCGTATTCCGCGGCACTCGGAGATTGGGCTGATCCCGTGATGTGCGGGCTTGTACTGCTTTTCGGGCTTGCAACGGTATTCTGCCAATGCTTTTACGGTCAGGCATGTCTTTCTTATCTGACGAAAAGCAAAATCGCAAAGGTGCTTTTGACGGTCGCATACGGAACGGCGGCGATCGTAGCATCACGAACGCCGCCGGGCTCTGTATGGGGTCTCGCCGATCTTTCAATCGGGCTCATGACCTTGATAAATATTTCTCTGCTTATTCTTGAAAGGAAACGGATACGTAAGGAAACTCTGAATTACTTCATTAACTGAAGATAATATTCCTCAACCTCGCGCGCGTATCTCTCGGAGGTGTACTTTGCGAGATATTTTTCTTTTGCGGCGCCTGAAAGTGCGCAAAGCTTTTCTCTGTCGCGGTAAAGGGACTCGATGGCATCGGCAAACTCCTCGTAATCGTTTCGGTCGCAGACGATTCCGCAACCCTCTGCAATTCTTTCGTTACCGGGAAGATCTGATACCACGGGCACAATTCCGAGGCTCATACCCTCGATGAGTGCGAGATTGGATGTCTCCGTGCCGACCGAGCAATTTACGTTCACGTCGCAGATATTCATAAGCGGCGCAACGTCGGGGACGAAGCCCGTGACCTTGATCCTGTCGCCGTACTCGCTCTCCTCGATATAATCCTCGACGTAATCTCTCTTGCTTCCGTCGCCGACTATGAGGAAATATACGTCGTCAAGTCCGCGTTCGATGCACTCGGTTGCGATATCGAGGAACTTATCGTGATCCTTGACCGGCTCGATGCGCGCAAAGATCCCAACTACAAATGCTTTCTCGGGAATACCTAGCTCGGCTTTAAGCGCGCTCTTTTCCCCGTCGGATAAAACGGGGAGCGCGGGCGCGCCGTTATAGATAACCGTTATCTTATCGCGGGAAAGTGCCTCTGCCGCGATCGAATCAGCCGCGCTGTCATCGGTTGCGATCGCGCCGTGGAGCGTCTTCTTCCATTCCCTTACGAGCATCTGCTTATAGGGAAACTTCATAAGCTGTGCGGGCGGCATGTCCGAGCAATGCTTGGAAAGGATTATTTTCGGAACTCCCGCAGCAACTCCCGCGAATCTACCCGTTCTCGAGGAATGGGTATGCAGGATATCCGGCGCGAGCGACTTGATCTTTTCGGTAAGGATGCCCTTCATCTCGGGCGCGGTGGATCTGTCGGCGATACCGTAGACGGTAACGACGGGGATGCCGAGTGCCTCGATCTCGGGGATCAGCGCCGCATCCTCGGGGAGGATGACGCTGTATTCGAATCTCTCGCGGTCTGCCTTCTCGAGCTGATAGCGAAGAAGTCTGCCCGCTCCGCCGATATTCGAATCGGTCAGAATATGCGTGACCTTGATCTTAGATGAGGACTGCATAGGTCTTTACACTTCCTTCGAGCACGGGATCGGACGAGATAACGGCGTACATTTCGTCGACACCGTCAACAAACGAAACGTCGATCTTACCCGCAACCGCCTTCTTGAGAGTCTCGCCATCCTCAAAGATATGGCAGAATTCCTTGGCAACGGTCGACACGACCTCGTCTGCGGGGACGATATCCTTTGCCTCTGCCTTTTCCCAGAAGAGTCTTGCGGGAGCGGCATATTTGGTCTCGAGAGCGTCGATAACATCAGCAATGACTGCGCCCGCTGTGGGAAGCTGACCTGCGCCCTTGCCGTAGAACATAGCGTCGCCGAGCATATTGCCGCGGACGAGAATGCTGTTGAAAACGTCGTTTACGTGTGCCATCGGGCAGGATTCCTTGACAAATTCGGGGGAAACGGTCGCGTAGATGCGTCCGTCCTCGAGCTTGCCCGCGCGTCCGATGAGCTTTACGGAACAGCCAAATGACTCGGCAACAGCAATATCGGTGAGAGATACATCGGTAATGCCCTTCGCATTCAACATGTCCATAGGAATAAGCTTACCGTATGAAAGTGCGGCGAGGATCGCGATCTTGCGGAGCGCGTCGGTGCCCTCAACGTCAGCGGCGGGGTTAGCCTCTGCGTATCCGAGCTTCTGCGCATCCTTGAGGACCTCCTCGTAGGTGCAGCCCTCGTTTGTCATACGGGTGAGGATATAGTTCGTAGTTCCGTTGAGGATACCGCAGATGCCCTCGATCTCATTTGAGGCGAGATCATTGATAAGAGGACGGATGATCGGGATACCGCCGCCGACGCTCGCTTCAAAGAGATAGCGGACGCCCTTCTCTCTTGCAAGCGCAAGAAGCTCGTCTCCGCAATCTGCAACCACAGCCTTGTTTGCGGTGACAACGCTCTTGCCCGCCTCGAGGCAGGCGCGTGTGAAATCGGATGCGGGATGGATACCGCCCATAACCTCGACGACCACCTTGACCTCGGGATCGTTCAGAATAACGCTGAGATCGGTGACCACGCGGTCGGCATAAGGAGTCGACGACATATCCTTGATCTCAAGGATGTATTTAAGATAGACCTCCTCGCCGAGACGGGAAGCGATAAGCTTTTTATTTTCTTCGATAACCTTGGCAACGCCGCTTCCGATGACGCCGTAGCCCATAAGTGCAATATTCAACATTTTTCGGGGACTCCTTTGCGAAATAAATATATTACCCATTATAATATCACATTTTTTCAAAAAAAGCAATAAAAACTATTGAAAAAGTTCTTGATTTGTGATAATATTTATATATAACAACCGATTTAAGGAGAATCATCAATGCCATCACCCATCGGAAGCAAGCGCAACGTCAAGATCTTCGTGCTTTATCTTCTTGAAAACATAAATTACCCGCTCGAATACTGTACCATCAACGACATCGTAATGCAGACCGATTACGTTATGTTCCTCGACTTTGCCGAAAGCTTCAACGAGATGGTCGACGGCGGACTCATCGACTCTTTTGAAGAGGACGGTCTTACCTACTATCAGATCAGCGAAAAGGGCAAGGTCGTCGCGCAGGCGTTCAAATCCGACGTCCTTTCCTCGATCCTCGATGCTGCAATGACAGCCGCTCTGCGCTATCTTGATTTCACCAAGCGCGGAATCCTCACCGAATGCCGTATCGAAAGCGTCGATCCCAAGACGGGCAAATGCAACGTATATTGCTCGATCACGGAAAAAAAGAAGGTCATCTTCGAGGCTACTCTCGTCGTCGACAGCCTTGACCGTGCACGCAGAATGAAAGCAAACTTCGACGATCGCCCCGAGGTCATCTACCGCGGATTCACCGCGCTGATGGCGGGCAACGTCAACTTCCTTTTTGATTAAAATAATGCGGGAGCTTCGCAAGGAAGCTCCCTTTTCACTTATTTGCTTTTCTTATCAAACGCGGGGTTGAATGCGTAGAAATTCTTGCCGTCGGCATCACAAACATATATTGCTCAAATGCTTATTTGATTTATTCCGAAAACAATTTTCCCAACCATTCTTCCGGTAAAACATACTCTATATCGTCAATTATAATTGAATATGCTTTATCGTCAAATGACATTACTGTCAAAGGAATAATCAGGTTGATATCCTCCTGCAGAACACCGCAAACCGATCCGTAAGCATAGAGATTTTTCCACGTACCGTCCGGTTGCTTTACTAAATCATACAGACCTGCATCCTTTGCCGTTTGTCCGCTTCTTATATCACTGAGGAATTGTTCACATTCGATTATCCCTTTGGGGACGCTTGGTACTTCAGTATTACTAAAGAGAGATCCTTCTACCAACACAAATCTAATACAATTATCAAGAGAAACTTCAGTTTTAAGCAAATCGGATTTTACATACATAGCGGCAAACTCATTATAGGGATAATATCTTACTAAAACATCTTGACTGCCGTTAACAGAATACATCCCTGTTTGAACAATACTGAAAAGATGATCAAACTCCTCTATTTCCCCTTTCACATGACCGATAAATTCCCACTTGCCAAAGCACCAGACCATGCCTTCATTACCGACAAAAGTATATTCGGTGCCGTCGTTTGCGACTATGGTTTTGTTATCGGTTTCTGTAAACCCGGCACTGCTATTACAAGAAACAAACGAAAATACGATTGCAAAACAAATAAATAAAGCTGATATTTTTCTCATAGTATCACCTCATAATTTATCATAATATCCCTCGTACTCCTACGCCTGTATGTTAATTATACCACATCCAAACAAAAAAGTAAATAGGACGGCTTGAATTTTCAAGCCGTCCATTTTTATTTATTTTGTCTTCTTATCAAACGCCGGATTGAATGCGTAGAAATTCTTGCCGTCGAGTTTATCTTGAACGACTCTCATGGCGTCGCCGAAACGCTGGAAATGCACGATCTCGCGCTCGCGGAGGAATCGCAGAGGATCGGTCACGTCGGGATCGTCCGAAAGCCTGATGAGATTGTCGTAGGTCACGCGAGCCTTCTGCTCCGCCGCCTGAGACTCGGCAAGGTCTGCAAGCGGATCTCCCTTTACGCCGACGTACTTCATATCGAAGGGCACGCCCGATGCCGCGATCGGATAAAGTCCCGTGGTGTGATCGACGTAGTAGGGCTCGAACATCGTTCCCTTTATGTCGTCGATCGAAATATTCCTCGTCAGCTGATAAATGATCGCCGCGATCATCTCAAGATGGGCGAGTTCTTCCGTACCGACGTCGGTAAGGATACTAACGACCTCGTTATAGGGCATTCCGTAACGCTGATGGAGATAGCGCATTGATGCGGCAAGCTCGCCGTCGGGTCCGCCGAGCTGTGAGATCATAGCCGATGCAAGCTTCGGATTGGGATTCTTGATCTTTACGGGGTACTGTAATTTCTTCTCATATATCCACATGATCTCGCCTCCTCAGTTTGCCGCGTATTCCCAGGGCCAGGGTGCGCATTTATCGCTCGATGCGCCGCAGACGCCGTACATAGTCAGCATACCGTGCCTTGCCTCGTACTCCGCCGCGAGCTTCGCGCGTTTTTCTCTCATCGCCGCAAGATACTCCTTTGCCTCAAGGCAATCGGGATACACGTCGAGATAGAGAGTTGTTTCCACTATAACAAAATCGATCTCTCTGAGCCTGCAAAGCAGGTCTTTTTTATTGCTTACGCAAGAGCACTGATTCTTATCCACGGCACCTGCCTCCTCCCGATGAGACCTCAAGCGGCAGGTCGAGGGTTGAGAACATTGTCCCGCGAGCAAGCGCCTTTTCGGGGTCGTAAAGATCGTCGAAATCCTGAAGCGGAGCATAAACCGAGCCTGCCGGGCGATCGGTCAGTCCGAAACGGCTATTGATGTGAGTTCCGCATCCGCCGCAATTCTCGCCCGAGAAGCTGACTCTGCCGCCCGAGCGGTTGAGTGTCTCGCCGTACGAGCCTTTGATCTCGTGATGATGAGTCTGATGCCCGGCGCGCTCATTTACACGGCGCACGTCGGGTCGGCTGACCTCAAAGCCCGTGCGGTCAAAATTGTATTTATTCATATCATCCTTCCTTTCTTTGCGTTCTCAATAGTATTTTATGCAAATGGAGGAAAAATGTCACATAAAGTCGAAAATAAAAAACGGCTTGCGCCGTTTGCAAAATATAATAAAAACACCACAAGCCCCGCTCTTGACGGGGCTATATGGCATCGGAGATAAGACTATCAGATTACTGCTGGGGTCTTCTTCTCTTTTCGAAGCAAGCGCTGCAATAAACGGGCTTGTCGCTCGAGGGCTCAAATGTGAGCTTAGCCTCAGCACCGCACTCGCTGCAGGTTGCGTAGAAATACTGTCTTGCAGGACGGTTAGCGTTCTTCTTCGCGTCGCGGCAAGCCTTGCATCTCTTGGGCTTGTTGGTGTAACCCTTTTCAGCATAGAAAGCCTGCTCGCCTGCGGTAAATACAAACTCATTACCGCACTCTACGCAAACGAGAGTTTCGTCAACGTATTCTACTGCTGCTGTTTCTTCGGTTTCGGTACCTTCGACCTTGACTTCTTCGTCGTACATGTTCTACCTCGTGAAAATAAATAGTGATAATTGCCCGTCGGCGGACTCACACCGCCACCTTTGTTGTTACAACGCTCTTTTTAAGCTATTCGAGCATATTTTATGATAACAGCGCGCGCAATTTTCTCTTGATCCTTGCGATCGCGTTACTTACAGATTTTTTGGTCGTATTCAGGCTCTCTGCGATCTCGTCGATGCTCATTCCCGAATAATACATCCACCAAACGGAATTCTCGTACTTAGAAAGATTCTCCCTGATGAATGCGCGGAGCTCGGAGGCGCGTTCCTGCTCAATCACAGCCTCTGCGGGGTCATCCCCCGAAAGCTCGTGCGGCTCGATCTCGTCAAGCGGAACGAGAACGATATTCGCGCTCTTCTTGAACTGACGGAATGCCGAGATGATAGCCTTGTTTACGCAGATCTTGGCGTATAGGCCGAAGCTTACGTTGCCGTAAAGCGGCTCATAGCTCTGGACTGCACGATGGAATGCGAGAAGGGCTTCCTGGCTGAGGTCGTCATAATCCTGATCGTTGAGCTCTGCCTTGTGTGGTGCAAGAGCTGCATCAAGCATAGGCTTATATTCCTCGGCAAGGCGCGCGAAAGCATCCCCATCCCCTTCCTTGGCAAGAAGCAACAAGCCTATGTGAGATGCGGACACGAGGCTCTTATCTTTCTCGGGATCGGTATGATGCGTCACGTAAACCTCCGCGGATGCCTTTGAGGGCGCAGTATGCCCATATATAAATCCGCTTATACACATTATACCATTTTTTTTGAAAATGTCAATAGTTAAAATGAACTTTTTTTGCGAAATATTCAAAAAATCTTCAATTTCAGCCAAAATGTTCATAAAAAATGACGATATTACTTGACATCCGTACGGGAAAATGTTAAAATACAAAAAACAAGATAGTATAAAGGAGAATGTGATGAACGCAAAGAAACGGATACAAAATTATTATCTGAAGAAATTCATCGGCTGGTTTATTATAGTCTCGGTCTTATCCGTGATCTGTGCGGTTTACCACGCCTCTCCGAGTGCAAGATTTCATCCGCTGATATCCGTGGCAATAATAGCGATCATTGCTTTGGTGCTCGCTCCCGGTTTTGAGCTGACAAAATACGTCCGCGAGGGCTCCTTCTCGGGCGAGATCGTTCAAATGAAGGTATATTCGAAGCGTCATATGAACAATGCGCTTGAAAAGAAGGTGGAACGCAGAGGATTTGTGCTGATGGAGGTCAAATGCGACAACGGCAAGGTGATCAAATTTGATCAGATGCTCCCGAAAGATGAGGCAAATACAGTTCCCTACAGAGTCGGCGACCGCGTTTATCATATCAGAGGCGCAATGCACGTTTGCCGTTTTCCTCGGGGCGATACCGAAAAGAAATACGATCCCATAAGCGTTGTCTGCCCCATCTGCGGTGCCTGCAACACACTGGGCTCGGAAAAGTGCGCGTTCTGCGAGATAGAATTACCTCGTGATCCAAAAGAAAAATAGTCAAACCGCTCCGTGACGGGGCGGTTTTTTTGGCTATTTGCTTGACTTGACGGCAATAATGTGGTATTATATTAATAGCACTTAATGCCTTTAAGTGATATAAATCAATAAATAAACCAAACAAAGGAAATATAATCATGGCAAAGATCAAAATCCTCTTCATCGGTAACAGCCACACCTATTACAACGATATGCCCGAGATCGCAAAGAATATTTTCGCATCCGCGGGGCTCGACGCCGAGGTCACTATGCTGACTCAGGGCGGCAAGTGCCTTGACTGGCATTACGAACAGAAGCAGACCCGCTTCAACATCCTTTACGGCGGCTACGACTATATAGTTCTTCAGAGCAAGGCTTCAAACTTCGATCCCGAATCCTACCTTGAGAACGGAAAAAAGATATACGACGAATTCATCTCGAAGACCGACTCAAAGCCGATCCTCTATATGGTCTGGTCGAACAGAGGCAAAAAGAAGGAACAGCCCGCCCTGACCGAAGCAAACGTCGAGCTTGCAAAGTATATGAACGGCAGAGTCGCTCCCGCGGGCGAGGTCTGGCAGAGTGTTCTCCGCCGCCGTCCCGCACCCGAGCTCTACCGCGAGGACGGAAACCACGCGACTCCCACAGGCTCTTACATTGCCGCCGCTTCTGTCTTCTACGCCGTCACTGAGCGCCGCCGCGCTCTTCGTGTAAATGACGGTGACGAGCCCCACACCTCCCTCGTAATCGACACAAAGACCGCTTCCGCGATCCACTCGATCGCCTGCAGACTTGCTCTCGCTTACAACGAAAAGGAATGAAAATAGGAAATACCGAACTGCACTACGGTCTTATGCTCGCGCCGATGGCGGGAGTCACCGACCGCACGATGCGGCATATCTGCGCAGAATTCGGTTGCGAATACGCGGTGACCGAGATGGTCTCGGCTAAGGCGATCGTATTTGAGCAGGAGTCGCGCCCGAGCATACCCGTCAAGACCGCTCTTCTCTGCAATATCGAAGAGGGATCGATCCCGACCGCGGTACAGATATTCGGCTCGGACGTGGAATTTATGGCTGAGGCGGCGCGGCTGATATCAAGCAGCGCGTACCGCGGCTTTGAGGGTGCGCGTCCCGACGCGATCGACATCAATATGGGCTGTCCCGTGCGCAAGGTCGTGGCGAGCGGAGACGGAAGTGCGCTGATGAAGAATCCCGAGCTCATCCACGACATAACTAAAGCAGTTGTAAACGCTTCCTCTCTTCCCGTGACCGTCAAGATCCGCGCGGGATGGAGCAAGGAGAGTAAGAACGCGGTCGAATGTGCGCTTGCCGCCGAAAGCGCGGGCGCATCTGCCATCTGCGTTCACGGCAGAACACGCGATCAGTTTTATTCCCCCGGAGTCGATCTTTCGATAATCGGAGAGGTCAAGAGTGCGGTGAAGGTCCCCGTCATCGGAAACGGCGATCTTTTCAACGCCAAGCACGCCGAGAGGATGAAAAAAGAAACGGGTTGCGACGGCTTTGCTCTTGCAAGAGGCGCGATGGGCAATCCCTGGCTCTTCTCGCAGATCGCCGCAACCCTCGATGGCAAGGAATATTCATATCCGCCGAAGGAAGAGGTCATGCAGATGGCACAGCGTCATCTCGCAATGGCGATCGCTCACAAGGGCGAAAGACGCGGTCTTGCCGAGGCAAAGATCGTCGTCTCGCATTATTTCAGAGGCATCCGCGGTGCTACCCGCGCGCGCTTCGATTTTATGAATTCTATGACCGCCGCCGAGGCGGAAGACGCTCTGATCAGAGCATTTACCAAATCCGACGAGGAAGAATAATAAATTCGCAAAGGAGGTGCCGTAATGAAATATCACGATCTGAGCCTTGACGAGCTTTTTCTGCTTGCGGGTAAGGGCAACGGCACCGCCTTTGAGCAGATAGTGCTCCAAACCGAAAAACAAATATACAATCTCGCCCTCTCGCTGACTAAATCGCGTGAGGACGCCGAGGACGTCACGCAGGAGACCTACCTGCGGCTCTGGAGATCGCTCCCCGACTACAGAGGCGCGTCCGCAAAAAGCTACATATTCAGGATCGCGCGTAATATCGCGATCGACTTTATCCGCAAGAAAAACAAATCCTTCGAGCTCGACACCGTCATCCTCACCGATGAGGGAGAGATCGAGCGCGATATCGTAGATCACGATCCAGATATTCGTCCCGACGAAGCCTTCCTGCGAAAGCTGACGGTCGAGACGGTTCGCGGATGCATCGACTCACTCCCAATCCCGATGCGCGAGCTTATCGTTATGCGCGATATGGACGGCCTCTCCTACAGCGAGATCGCCGAGATCCTCGGAATACCCGAGGGAAGCGTAAAATCGGGCCTTTTCAGAGCCCGAGAGAAGCTGAAAATGCTGATAATCGAAAAAAATATTCTTTAATTTTGCATTTTCCGAAACTTTCAGAGAAAAGCTTCGTCTTTATATATGAAAGAAAAATCCCGAAGGAAGGAGTTATTATGGCAAACAAACATTCCTGTGAAAAATACGACCGTATGATAGACGACTATATTGACGGATTACTGAGCGACAAAGACCTCGAAAAGCTTGAAGCGCATCTTTCAACCTGTGAAGAGTGCCGCCGCTCCTTACGCTTCGCAGTCGCACTCAGAGAAATGATCCGCGGATCTGCCGAAAATCAACCTGCTGATATGCATCAAAATATCATGGAATCGGTCAAGAAAGATCAAAAGATAGCTTCGCGCAAAAAGCTTATAAGGCTCGGAGCCATCGCGGCGGCTTTTGCGATCATCTGCCTTTCCTCAGCAGTTGCATTTGCTATGCTTCCCGGAAATCATAAATCAGGCGATATCCCCGAGGATGACGCGATCGCGGAAGGTACTTTTATCGAGGATTCACCGTCCATTAACGAATCATCCGAAAAGAACGAGATCGTGGGTTGCGGACCAGATGAGCCCGAAGCTCCGCCCGCAACGGATTTCATACCCGAGGAGCCCGCAGAAGATACTTTCGCCGCGGCAGAGGAAGTCGAAAGCAACGAAAACGTCGAAATGCCCGAGGCGGCGGTTCCCGAGTGTACTGCCCCAAACGCAGCAACCGAAGCACTAACCGAGGCGGAAATGCCGACTCCGGAAACAGACGCTCTGCCCGAGGCATCACATACATCTGCTCTCGAGCACGCTACCGATGCGGTAAACAGTGATAAAGAATTGCATCCCGTGCCCGAATCGTCATCAAATCGACCTGGCGGTGAGGAGATTACTCTCGCGCTCCTGATAGTATCGGGTCTGCTTGCGGTCGCGTCATTCATAGCATTTCTGATCTCGCTTTCTTCTGTCAGAAAAGGCACGTCAAATAAGGATCAATAATGAAAAGCACTTCTCTTATCACATACGCCGCGGCGCATTTTCTCGTTGATTTCGCTTGCGGATACATACTTTACGCGATGTACACCGAGGGTGCGATCGAAGCCGAATCGGCTGCCCTGCTCTTCCTGCTCTATAATCTTCTCGCGTTCGCAACACAGCACGTCTTCGGCGCGATCGCGGATGGGATAAAATCAAACGGCAGAATTTTTGCCGTTATCGGAATTACTTTGACCGCAATCGGACTTTTCGTCGGCGGCGAAGATCCCGCCACAAGTATCTGCCTTATCGGTCTCGGAAACGCATCCTTCCACGTCGGTGGCGGTATCGACGCGATCACCGAGGGCAGAGGAATGACCCGCGCGGGAATATTCGTCTCAACCGGTGCGCTCGGAATCGCGCTCGGATGCAAATTCGGCGAAAAGCTTCTCCTCTCTCCTCTGCACTATATCGCAATGCTCATCTTCGCGGCAGTTGCCGTTTGGACCTTCTGCAAGGGCGAGCGCAACGAGGTTGAATCCCCCGAGCCTTCCGAGAAGGAAAAGTCTACTGTCAACGTCAAAACAATTATTTCCGCTTCCCTACCCGCGCTTCTCCTACTGCTCTTTGCGGTTCTTATCCGATCCTACGCGGGCTTTGCGGCTGTAAGACCCGAAAGCAACTCGACTCTCCTGCTCCTCGCGATCGCCGCGGCTTCCTTCGCGGGAAAATTCGCGGGAGGCATCCTTGCAGATCTCATCGGCGCACGCAGAGTTGCAACGGCATCGCTTCTCCTCTGTGTTCCGCTCTTTTATCTCGGAGCGGAGTCGAATCTCTTCTTCCTCGCCGCGACCTTCCTTTTCAATATCGCAATGCCGATCACGCTCGTCGGCGCGGCACGTAAGCTTCCGCGACACGAGGGTTTCGTCTTCGGACTCACTACACTCGCACTCTTCATCGGTTATTTTGTCAACACTTTCCTTCCGATCGATGAAACGACTGCTACGGTCCTCATCCCGCTTCTCTCGCTCGTCGCGGCTGTCTCGGTATTCCTTACGACCGACGACGTTCGGATTCAGTCACAGCAATGAGTCCCGTATTTACGCTTATCCTCGCGCTTCTTTTAACGCTTGTCATTGAAGTGCCGATCGGATCTCTGATGATCAGATCAAAAACCGCGGTCACTCCGCTGATACTGATCAATATTCTGACCAATCCCGCGCTCAATGCCCTGCTGATGATACTCTTCGCTCTCACCGAAAGCTATATCGCATATTGGATAGCGATGATAATCGGTGAAATTGCCGTTTTTGTCGGCGAAGGATTTCTGTTACGCGCCCTCTGCAATCTTTCTCTCAAACGTGCCCTCGTTATTTCAACGGTTTTGAACGTCTGCTCGCTCTTCCTCGGAAGCGCGACAATGGCATTAATCTGAAAGGAGAATAAAAATGATACGATTTGCTTTACTGCCGCGCTATACCATTTATTTACCCGGTTGTGAACCCAAGCCTCCAAAAGTTGAAGGTCCCGATCTTTCAGACGGCGAGATTGTTGTATTCCTTATCGTCGCGGTAATTCTGACCGCCGCAGCTATTTCATTGACAGCCTACTTTTTCCACGCAATCAAAAAACAAAAAATTAAATCCAAGAAAGTGATGATAAATAATCAAAAATTAGAATCTGAGGTACATATCAATGGCAAACATAATATTCTCTCTTGACGTAATTACCCCCACAGAAGCGGCTCTGGACATCATGGCTGAGGGCGGATGGCTAATTGCGCTTGCCGCTCTGCTCGTTATCGGCGCGGCTGTCGGCATCCTGATCTTCAATAAAAACAAAAATAAAAATAATAACTCCAAAGGAGAATAAAAAATGAGCACGACACTCAAGGTTTTTACATTCAACCTCCGCGTTGCTGTCGAGGTTGACGGCATCAACTACTTTTTCAACCGCACGGGTAGGATCCACGATACCATCCGCGACCATCAGCCCGATCTCATCGGCTTCCAGGAGTGCTCCACTTCGATGAAGAAATGGCTCAGCGACGATCTTGCCCCCCTCGGCTACACCGTTGTCGGCTGCGGCAGAAGCAAGGATTACGCTGGCGAGGCTACCGTTATTGCATTCAAGCGCGATCTCTTTGAGCTGATCTCGCTCGAGACCCGTTGGCTTTCGGCTACTCCCCTCGTTCCCGGTTCGCGCTATGCGGCTGACCAGAGCGGTTGCCCGAGAATATATACCGCCGCAACCCTCAAGCATCACGATTCCGACGAGCTCTTCATCTTCCTCAATACTCACCTCGACCATAAGGGTTCCGAGGCAAGAAAGCTCGGTGCTCTTGACGTTGTCAGATACCTCTCCGAGCAGGGCCTTCCCGTCATCATCACGGGCGATATGAACGCTTACCCCGGTACTCCCGAGATCGAAGCATTTACCGCATACGAGCTCTGCGGCAGACCCGTTGTCAACGCGACAGAGAATGTAGGCGGCACGTTCCACGGCTTTGGCAAGTACGCGCCCGAAAAGATGCCGCAGATCGACTATATCTTCACAAGCCTTCCCTGCGACATTTCGAAATCCTTCGTTCTCCCCGATGAGCCCGCAGAAGGCGTATACATCTCCGACCACAGACCCGTTTGCGCATTCATCGAGCTTGCATAATTACATAAAATGAAGAACAGATTTCTCCGTTTGATCGCCCTCCTGCTCCTCTCTGTATTCGTTCTCACGTCCGCGTCCTGCGGCGGCGACGTTACTCCGGAGGAGACAACGGCGGGCATAGATATCACCACGCAGACTCCCGAGACAGAGCCTATAGGCTTCAGCATAACCGCCGACTATAAGCTCGTCCGTCCCGATATCGCCGATAAGCTTGAGATCGAGGCACTTCAGCTTCTCTCGAGAGGCATCAAGAGTGTTTACGGCTTCTCCTGCTATATGGTCACCGACTTCAAGAAGCCGACCGAGGAGCTCAAGCGCAACGAGTTCGAGATCCTCATCGGTGAGACCAACCGAGACGAATCGATCGCGCTTTCCGAGGGACTTGCCTACTACGACTGGGAATACCGGGTTTACAACAAAAACGTGATCGCTATCTGCGGCGGCTCTCCCGAGGCTACCTACAACGCGGTCGCGGACTTCCTTTTCAAGACCTTCGGCTATAAGGAGGATCCCGAAACACAGGAAGTCATCTCCTCGGGAACCGTCAAGGAGCTTGACAACTCGATCTGCGGCTCGCAGACGGGCGTTTATCCCGTAACCGCGCTCAAGATCGGCGAGCGCGATATTTCCGAGTATTCCATCGTCACAAAGTCGCTCAAATACTCGGGTATCAACGATATCGTTTACTCTGTCAGCCGTCTTTGCGGCGTCAACCTTCCCGTAGTCGAGCTCGAGAGCTACAAGGGCGGTCCGGCGATCTTCCTCGGTTACGGCAAGACCGACGGCTCGAATACCGATGCCGACGCTTACGGTCGCTACCGCTACTTCATTACCGAGAACGGCGGCAATATCTTCATTGATTTCAAGACCGTTTCTGTTGCTCCCGATGCGGTAAAGAGATTCATCCACGAGTATCTTCCTGATAAAGCCTCGGGCGAGTACACTATCTCGATCGAAAACAGCGGTCCGATTACCGGTCTTGCCATAAGCGGAGGCACCAACGGACTCGCAATCGAGGAACGTACTTCGAAGGAAGTCGCAACAGGCATAACCTACGAGGAGCATCTCTATCTCGACAAAAACGGCAAGCCTATCCGTGCCTATATGGTCATCGTCGAGAAGGGCGCGGGCGTTCTTCAAGCCACTATGCCCTCCGACAATGCAGATAATATGGGCAAGGTCTCTAATATGAAGAATCAGCTTAACGCCGCTATCAACAATGGAAAGAAAGCCATTGCCGCAGTAAATGCCGATTTCTTCGATATGGGCGGAACGAACGTCATGCGCGGTCTTTGCATCAAGGACGGAATTTTCGTACACGGTGCCGCAGACCGCCCCTGGTTCGGTATCACAAGCGATGGCGAAGCAGTTATGGGAACGAGCGATGAATACGCAAATTACAAGGATAAGCTGACAACGGCTGTCGGCGGATCGCACGTAATCCTACGAAACGACAATCCCGACAATCTTTCTGTCGGCACGGAATTTGCCGATACGAGACACCCGAGAACCGCAGTCGGCGTTACTCCCGACGGTACGATCGTGCTTCTCATCGTTGACGGCAGACAGCCCGAGACCTCGAACGGCGCGTCTCTCGCAGATCTCGCCGAGATCCTCGGTCTGCTCGGTTGCTCGGACGGAATCAACCTTGACGGAGGCGGATCCTCTACCCTCATCCTCAAGGAAGGCTCTGATCTGAACACCAAGAACAGCCCCTCAGCAGGCTCGCTCCGCGGCGTAGCCAACGGACTTATGGTAGTTATTCCTTAACAATTAAAGCACTTATGACCGAAAGATCATAAGTGCTTTTTTGTATAGCGGAATAATAAAAAAATAAACGAAAAGCAAATCACGCTACCGATCGCGAGGCTGAGCGCGTATGCCCATACCTCATCGGGGAGCGGAAGAATTCTCGCCCAAAGATAATTCGCGGCGTTGAAGGCTAGGTGGAAGGTGATACAGGGCAGTATCGATCGGAAGGCAAAATACATCGCACAGAGTAAAAGTCCCGAAAGAAATGCATAGGAGGACCATAGGATATTCCCGTGCATCACGGCAAATATCATCGCGGAGACGGGTACCGCCACGATCTTCGGAAGCGTTCTGCCCATTCTGTCGCAGATAAGTCCGCGGAAGACGGTCTCCTCGAGGATCGGAACGAATATCACCGTCTTGAGCATCAGGGCGTTTGACGGCTCATTATATTGCGAGGATGCGCTTTCGTAGGATTCGACGATGCTTTCGGGAAAAGGCAAAAGGGGCAACAGACCCGAGAACGCGAGATTGAGTCCCGCGCCCGCTAATAATGCAAAGATCAGCAATATCGGAGGTACCGATCGTACACCTCCGTGGGCAAATACGTTTTCGCCCGTACCTCTTGCGCAAACGAATATGAGTCCCCACAAGGCAAGGATCGTCACGGCGGCGTCGACCGCTTCGGGCAGATCTGCCGAAACAAGGCTCAGGAGAATATATGCGCCAAACCACCCGAAAACCGACGCGGCTGACATCAGCTTTTCGTTTTTCAATTCTTTCTCCTCCAATTTTTCTTTATCTGCGCGCGTTGCCCTTAATTAAGATTGAGCCACCGTTAAGATGGCCCAATCCAAAGAATTAGTCAAGATATTCCAGCGGATCAATACCCATACTGGGCATCATTCTCGTAACAAGGATACGGTATCTCATAAATGCGTGGTAATAGATACCCTCTGCGAAGAGCTCGGGGGAAACGTGGATCTCCTCGGGAGTCGTTGCACAGCCTGCGGTGTTCATAAGCTCGAGAAGTGCCTCGTTCTCGGGAAGAACGTCCCAGATGATCTCACGAATCTGCTGCCACTTAGCCTTAAGGTCTGCAGGATCGATCTTGTCCATTATGCTCGGGTTATTGAGCTTCTCTACCTCGGGGATCTGCTCGGGCGAGAAGTGCTTGTAGACCTCGTTCCAGTCGGGCTCGTCCTTGACGGGATCGATCGACTCTACGCGGTCTGCGATATTGCGGTAGATCTTGTTGATGATAAGGGTAGCAACGCCGACCTTCTTGCCGTGGAACTCGGGCCAGATGCCGCGAGCGAGCTTGTAGCACTCCCAATAGTGGGAAACGACGTGCTCTGCGCCCGATGCGGGTCTCGAGGAAAGAGCGAGCTTCATAGCGAGTCCCGAGAGAACGAGAGCTTCCATGATCGCGCCTGCGGCTTCCTCATCGTTGCCCGTAACCTTGTCGGCAAGAGCAACCATCTTCTTGACCGCGGTCATAGTGAGATCCGCGATCGCGGGGCAGTAATACTCGCCCGTGAGAAGATTGGAGATCCTCCAGTCTGCGATGCCTATGTACTTTGCTACCATATCGCCAAAGCCCGCAGCCTTGAGTTCTGTGGGAGCGTTCGCAAGGATCTTGGTGTCGGCAAGGATGACCATAGGCTGACGGACGAACCAGGATACCTTGAAGTTATTGTCGATGATGGGAGCGGTATCGGATGCAAAGCCGTCCATAGAGGGAGCGGTTGCGAAGATACAGAACTTCTTGTCCTTCTCAAAGGAAGCAACGCGGCAGATATCGTTGAGCGAGCCCGTACCGCAGGAGATAACGCCGTCAACGTCGTCAAGCAGAGCCTCAACCTCACGTACCTGCTCGATGCGCGCGTACATCATATTCTTGTAAATGAGCTTCTTTACGGTAAAGCCCGAAGCGTCAAGAGCCTCGCAAAGACCCTCTGCGTTAGCAACTCCGAGAGTGTTCTCATCGGCAACGAGGAGGATATTGGTGGGGAATCCGGCGTCAAGCAGGATCTTGCCCGTGTCCTTTGTCAGACCGCTGTAGATCTCAACGACCTTGGTGTCAAAGGTGTGCTCTCTGCCGCAAGGGCAGTTTTCAAGTGATTTCAGAAGATTTTTAAGATCCATAGTTTTACCTCTTTTGGAATAATAATTATCCATATAATTATATACCTAAATATAAAAAAAGTCAAGAAAATATCAGAAATTTTCTTGACTATTGGCTCAATATGCGGTATAATTTCAGTAGAAGCTCCAGCCGTCGACGAAAAGCAACAACGGTGAATCCGCAACCGCACCTTTCTTATACGCGAGTGCGCCCGAGGTCGGATCGAATCCGAGAGCGGCATCGTGCACCGCGCGCAGAGCTTGCAGAGAGGGCTCGGTCAACGATATATCGATCCCCGAGTCGGATATTACCGCTCCGATGCTATCGGGATACGAATCGCTCGATATGCGATTGAGCAATACCGACGCAAGCGACGCCATCACGGTATAGCTCTCCCCCCGCGCTTCGGCTTCAACCGCACGGGCAAGCAATATCTCGTCCTCGGACGCGGCTTTGCAATTCAGATTCAATAACATTGCCAAAAGCAAAGTAACAATAAGGATTATTTTCTTTTTCATTATTTCACCTCACAATTATTATTGCCGATCACGGCGTCATAACAAAAGGTAAAAAATGCAATACAACGTAATCGTAAAGGCAGAGATGAGCCGCGCGCTTCCGAAAAACGACGCGATCGACATCTCCACGCCCGTGGGTATGCTCGTCTCCGAGATATTTGCCCAGAAAACAAAAATAGTTTCCGAGGGTGTGCTTCGTTCGGGCAAGAACGGAAGGATCATTCTAAGCTTCAAAGGCGAGGAGGGCGGCGAGATCAGAGTCTCGTTCTCGAAAAAAGAGCCCTCTCTTGTCGCTCTTGAGCGCGGAGATCTGATCGGCGTACCGTCGGTCCTCTTCCTCGAAAAGGGTGTCCGCCGCCGCTGTATCGGCAAGGCACCAAACGGATCAAAGCTTGAATTCACCGTTATCACAAGCGCGCTTGAAAACAATCTGCTCAAGTCGGGCAGGATGAGCATCGACTACGCCGTTGAGATCTGCGGCGTCAGAGCGGAAAATTCTCATATAAGTCTCAATGTAATCCACGATAAATCACAAGAAGAAAATCAATAACCATCTACGGAGGTATTATTATGGAACACGCAAAGAAAACAGAACTCAGAATCATGTCTCACAACATCTGGTGCGGCGCTGTATACAACCGCGACCTTCACATGCGCGATATCTATATGCGCTATCTGCCCGACGTTCTCGGTCTGCAGGAGATGACTCCCAATCTCTACGAGTCGCGCATCATCGATCTGCTTTCTCCCGAATACGAGCTTCTCACACATAAGGAAGCCGAGGGCTTCACAGACAACACTCCCCTTCTCATCCGCAAGGGTATGTTTGACGTTATCGACCACGGCTGGCATCTTTATTCCGGTCTTAACAACCACAAGACCAAGAGCCTTGCATGGGCAGTTCTCCGCCGCAAGAGTGACGGAATGGAATTCGGCGCGATCTCTACCCATTTCTGGTGGCAGGGCGGCCCCGAATCCGATCTCGCGCGCGTATCCGACGTCGATCAGATGATGATCTACGTTAACTATATGAAGTATAAGTACAACGTACCCGTTATCGCAATGGGAGACTGGAACTGCAAGATCGGTTCTCTTCCCTACCGCCGCGCATACGAATGGGGCGGTCTCGATACCAGAGTCTGCGCTACCGAATTTTCGCATCTCACGGGCACTCATCATCCTTACGCAGTCCTCAACGAGGAGACCAAGGAATACGAAAACGGTCCCGCACCCAAGGGCTCTCAGCTCACCTCGATCGACCATATCTTCCTCTTCGGTCACGAGGGCTTTGACGTCAAGGAATACCGCGTAGTCCTCGATCAGGACGCTCTCGACGTATCCGACCACTGTCCGATCTACGTTGACTGCAACCTCAAGGCTCTGCCCGAGCTTCCTTCCAAGCCCAGAACCCAGTGGATCCCCGTAGAAAACAAATAAAATGCCCGAAAACAACAACATAAACGAACAGGAAACCGAAAAAAGGCACTTAACGAGTGCCGAGCGTCAGAAGCTTTATCAGGAAAAGGCGACTCAGAGACGCATCGAGGAATACCGAAAGAGACGTAAAGCGAGAATGATCAAGATCTCGCTGATCGTCCTCGCCTGCCTGATTCTCATCGGTGCGGTCATTGCGATCGTTATGCTCGAGAAGAACGTCTGGAAGCCCGCGCGCATTTATGAAAGCGCAAACGAGCTCTATGCAGCCGAGGAATACCTCGACGCTTACGACGTTTATTTGAGTCTCGGTGACTACAAGGACGCCGCGGAGATCGCATCGACCTGCATCACCAAGAATGCGCAGAAGCTTTCGGGCAGAGAGAACGTCATCATCGGTACCTCGGCTTCGATGCCCTGGTTCAAGATCGATGATGTCGGCGCGATCACCTTTGACGGGGACAAATACAGCGGTCCCGCCGAGCTTGTCGTTCCCGACGTCTTCAACAACGAGCTTGTTACCGCTATTGCCGACAAGGGGTTCTTCTACGCGAAGAATCTCGACACCGTCATCATCCCCGCGTCGGTAAGAAGGCTCGAATCGCAGGCATTCTTTGCCGCTTCGATCAAAACCATCGTCATTCCCGATGAGGTAAGCTTCATCGGCGAAAAGGCTTTCGAGGATTGCGCCGCGCTCGTATCGGTCACTCTCCCCGCCAAGCTCAAGGAGATCGGATCTGCATCCTTCAGAAACTGCAACGAGCTCGTCTCGCTCTGCTTCCCCGAGGGCTTTACCACGATAGGCGCGAGAGCAGTCGCATCCTGCGAAAAGCTTGAATCTCTTTCCTTCCCTTCAACTCTCGAAACTATCGGAAGCAAGGCTTTCGAGGGCTGTGAAAAGCTCACTTCGGTCACATTTAACGGAACCCGCGACACATTCACCTCTCTTTGCTCGGGCGAGGGTAACGATATCCTGCTCAAGGTCAAGGAGCTCAACTGCAAATAATTAATAAAATGAAACACACTAACGCACATATCCATATCAAGCACGTCTGCATCAGCGCGATGCTCGCCGCTCTCGCATTCGTTGCAACATTTCTTATCAAGATCCCGCTCCCCATAGGATACGTCCATATCGGCGACGGAATCGTATTCCTCACAGCCGCTCTGCTCCCTGCACCCTACGCAATGGTGGCATCCGCTGTCGGCGTTTCGCTTGCCGATCTTTGCGGCGGCTACGCTATCTATATTCCCGCAACCGCTCTGATCAGAATACTGACCGTTCTCTGCTTTTCGCGCAAAAAGGGAATGCTTTCGGCGCGTAACATAATCGGTCTCGGAATTTCGATCGCCATCTGCGCCGTAGGATACTGGGGATTCGAGGCTATCTTCGTCTACGAAAGTGCAGTTGCGGCACTCGCGGGAGTACCCTTCAATCTTGCTCAAAGCGCAGTAGGCGCGGCGATCTACCTCGTGGTCTCGAAGACCGCGGAAAAATGGCTTAAAAAGGCGGTAAATTAATGAAGATACTTGCTATCGGTGACGTTGTCGGACAGGCGGGCGTCAACTACCTGCGCGCAAATCTCCGAAACCTGAAAAACAGACTCGGCGCGGATCTTGTGATCGTCAACGGTGAAAATGCCGCTGAGATCCACGGCATCGGTCAGAATGACGCAGTCGATATTTTCTACTCGGGCGCGGACGTTATAACCACGGGCAATCACGCCTTCGGCAGATACGATATCTATTCCTACCTCGACGACGAAAAATATATCCTCCGCCCCGCGAATTTCCCCGGAAGCGCGCCCGGTCACGGTCATTGCATCATAAACGCCGCGGGGCTTCGCGTGCTTGTGATGAATATTCAGGGCAACGTCTCGATGAAGGTCTCGCTTGCCTCTCCCTTTGAGACCGCCGATGCGATCCTTCGAAAGGAGTCGGGCAACTACGATATCGCCGTACTCGACTTCCACGCAGAGGCTACAAGCGAAAAGCTCGCTATGGGTTATTATCTTGACGGGCGCGTGCAGGTTGTTTTCGGCACGCATACGCACGTTGCTACCGCCGACGAGCAGATAATGCCGCGAGGAACGGGATACGTCACCGACATCGGTATGACGGGTCCCGATATAAGCATCCTCGGCGTTGACCCCGAATGTATAATCAAGGGCTTCACCACCGCAATGCCGCAACGCTACCGCGTTGCGGGCGGTAAGATCACAGCTCACGGCGTACTCTTCACTCTTGCGGGCAACAAATGCATCAAGGCTGAAAGAATAGCTTTTTAACTACAAAGGAGAACGGCTATGGAGATTTATTCTAAGCTTAAAGATCCGGCATTTATCAAAAAAGTCAGAGAAGCAGATTGTTACAAAAAGTTCCGCGACGAGCTTTTTGCGCTTTGGGAAACTCATTGCATCAAGCCGCGCGAAGTGCTTCGCTACAGCGATTTCAAGCTATATTGGGACACCGGAAACCGTAATATTTATGAAACTACTTATTTCTCGCGCCGTCGGGCGATAAGTGCCGCATCTCTGCTCGCTCTCTTTTATCCCGAGGAGGATAAGTACCTCACACGGCTGATGGACGAGATATACGCCATCTGCGACGAATACACCTGGTGCCTACCCGCGCATCAGGGAAAGCTTGAGACAAACAACAACTGCAAGATCGACCTCTTTGCATCCGAAACGGGCTTTGCGCTCAGCGAGATATACGCTATTCTCGGAGACAGACTCGATCCTCTGATCGTTGACAGGATCAAGGTCGAGACCGAGCGCAGGATCTTCACGCCCTTCCTTGCCGTCCCCGAATACAAATGGTGGGAGCACGGCACGAACAACTGGACCGCAGTATGCACGGGTTCGGTTGCTTGCGCGTTTATGATCCAGCGTCCCGACCTTGCCGAAACTCTCATCGACCGCTTCAACGAGTCGATGGAATATTACCTTTCGGGATTTGAGGACGACGGCATCTGTATCGAGGGATGCGGCTACTGGCATTACGGCTTCGGATTCTTCACCGTATACGCCGATATGCTCAAAACCTTTACGGGAGGCAAGATCGACTGGTTCAAAAATGAAAAGGTCAGAAAGGTCGCGTCCTTCATTCAGAAGATGTTCCTCTCGGGCAACACTTGCGTAAGCTTTGCTGACGGCGGAAGAAACTTAAGTTATCATATCGGACTCTGCCACTATCTCAAGTCGCTCTATCCCGACGAGGTGGTCGTATATCACCCGAAATTCTCCTACAATTATGACGGTTGCGGACGTTATTGCCTCCATCTCCGCTCGATCCTTTGGCTGAGCGAGGAGTATTACAATAATCCCGCGGACGATTCCGTATCCGCCGAATACTACGCAGAGGAATCCGAATGGTTCATCAAGCGTACGCCCTCCTACGGCTTTGCCGCAAAGGGCGGTAACAATAATGAGCATCACAACAACAACGACGTCGGAAGCTTCATTTACGCTAAAAACGGCAAGCAGATCCTCACCGACCCGGGTGCGGGCGTATATACCCGTCAGTATTTCGACAAAAACACGAGGTACTCGATCCTCGAATGTTCATCGCGCAGTCACAGCGTACCGATAATTGACGGCAAATTGCAGGAATTCGGCAAGGAACACGCTGCTGTCGGAACAAAATTTGACGACGGAATATTCTCTATGGATATTGCGGGAGCGTATAATTGCGACGGACTTGAGAGCATTCTCCGCTCCTTCTCCTTCACCGATGACAGCGTCACTCTGACCGATAAATTCACCTATTCGGGAGACGGAGAGATCGTCGAGAGACTTGTCTCTCTCATTAAACCGACGTACGAAAACGGTGTTCTTTCAGTCGAAGATACAGTTATCGACTTTGACCCCAACGTATGCGATCTTGAACTTAATGAAGAACAAGGCGACAGAAATCATTGTTACTTCATGGATTTCAAGCTGAAGAACGGCGTGCGGGAGTTTGTTTGTACAATAAAATAAGAAAAAATGCAGATCCCGAAACCAAAGGATCTGCATTTTTCTTATTTGAACAAATGATTTCGATGCTTTTTCAGTATCAGATAAAGCGGGATTCCAAAGCCGAAGACCGAAATGATCTCGCCGATGCCAACGGTGAGGAAGATTAGAGGCAGTGCCTCGGGTGCGCCGTACACAATCTTTACCACAAGGGGTATCACGATCATATTCGCAAGCGCATAAGGAACGGGCGCGAGGTATGGATGCTTCTTGAGAAGTCCGCAGCCGATCATTCCGACGAGGCTTGCAAGGCTTCCGAAGACGATATCCCAAAGGGCGCAACCTGTCAGCAGGTTTGCCATAAAGCAGCCAAGTGCAACTCCTGGAACTGCGGCGGGGGTGAACACAGCAAGGAAGCAAAGTGCCTCGGAAAATCTGAACTGTATCGCTCCGCTGCTCATTCCGATCGCCGCGCAAAGGTAGGTAAGAACGACGTAGATCGCCGCGATGAGTGCCGTCTCGCACAGACGGCGTGTGTGGTTTTTGTTTTGGGTACGCATTTGTTTTCTCCATAGTTTTTATTTAGGTGAGGATGGTTTCGAACTCACCGCGCCATATTATAGCACATTCCGCGATTTTTGTCAAGTTTTTTCCCGAAAGGTATTGCAAAATCGGGCAAAAAGGTATATAATATTTATATTGTGAACAGAGTAGGAAAACCTGCGTTAAAATACACGCGGACGGGGAGTTGCCGCGTGGGACAAGAGCTTCGGCTCGCTCGGGTGATCCGCATCCCGCTGTTGCTACGGGAAATCTATAACTATTTCCTCCCGCCGCGCAGTCAGACTGTTTGCGAAAGGAGGATTTTTCTATGTCAACAAAAAAAGAAAAGGGGTTGCGCAACGTCCGCATCCTCACCACAGCCGCGATGCTCGGCGCGCTCAGCGTCATCATCGGCATCCTATGCAAGAATTTTCTCAACTTCGGGAACGGACTTTTCCGCGTCACCTTTGAGAATTTTCCCATCATCCTCTCGGGAATCCTATTCGGACCCGCCGTCGGAGGTGCTGTCGGTATCGTATCCGATATGGTCAGCTATTTTCTCTCGACACAGAGCTTTGCCATCTCGCCGATCGTAACCCTCGGCGCGGCACTTGTCGGTGTCACAAGCGGTCTCGTTTCCAATTATTTAATTAAGAAGAAAGGCAACGCGAGGATCATTATTTCGGTTGTGATCTCGCATCTGATCGGCTCGATCATCGTCAAGACCTTCGGCATTTTTGCTTACTACAATATGTCATACGGAATGCTTCTGCTCTACAGACTCCCGACTTATGCGGTGATCAGCGCGGTCGAGTCATTCTTTATCTGTCTTGTATTCAGACACAAGGCATTCGAAAAATACACGAGGTGATAAAATGAATTACACGGAAGCACTTGAATACATCCATTCTATCTGCTGGACCTTCACAAAGCCGGGGCTTGAGCGCATTTCGGCACTTTGCGAAAAGCTTGGAAATCCGCAGAATGATCTGAAATTTATCCACGTTGCGGGAACGAACGGCAAGGGCTCGTTCTGCTCGATGCTCGATTCCGTACTCCGCAATGCGGGCTACAAGACGGGTCTCTTTACCTCGCCCTATATCAAAGTATTCAACGAGCGTATGCAATTCTGCGGAGAAAACATCTCCAATGAAGAACTCGCTGAAATAACAGAATACGTCAAGCCTTTTGCCGGCTCGATGGAGGATAAGCCGACCGAGTTTGAGCTTATCACAGCCATAGGCTTTGAATTCTTCAAGCGCAAAAAATGCGACGTCGTCATTCTCGAGGCGGGAATGGGCGGCAGACTTGATTCGACAAATATCATCGACTCCTCCCTCCTCTCGGTCATCACGGGAATCTCGCTCGATCACACAGCCTTCCTCGGCGACACGCCAGAGAAGATCGCGGCTGAAAAGGCGGGTATTATCAAATCTAACGGAGCGGTTCTCTTCGGCGGTAATTCAAAATCCGTCGAGGAGGTCATCAAGGCTAAAGCCGCAGAGATGGGCGCGGATTATTACTTTGCCGACAAATCGGGGCTCGAGATCCTCTCCTCCGATCTTTCGGGAAGTATCATTAATTACAAGGAATACAATGAGCTGAAGCTTCCTCTCTTGGGGCTTTATCAGCCTCTGAACGCCGCAAACGTCCTATGCGCCCTTGAAATACTCAAGGGTCAAGGATTCAAGATCGATGAAAAAGCCGTCCGTGAAGGTCTTCTTGCCGCTCGTTGGCCCGCAAGATTTGAGATCATCTCGCGTGATCCGCTGATAATCTTTGACGGAGCGCACAATCCGGAGGGGATCGAGACCGCTGTTGAGAGCATCAAGCGATATTTCGGCGACGAAAAGGTCGCGATACTCACAGGAGTTATGAAGGACAAGGATTACAATTACATTTCAAGGAAGTTTGCCGAGATCGCAGACCGCGCCTTTACGATCACTCCCGCAAATCCCCGCGCTCTGCCCGCAGAGGAATACGCAAAGGTTCTCGAGGGTGTCGGAATCACCGCGACCTCGTACGAAAGCGTCGCATCCGCACTCGCCGATGCAAAGAAATTCGCCAATGACAGCGGCACTCCGCTCGTCTGTCTCGGATCTCTTTACATGTACTGTGAGATTATTGAATCAATATAAAATAAGAGCCCCGATGCCAAGGCATCGTAGCTCTTATTTTTAGGTGAAATAGCAAACGGCAAACAGCCATGCGTTAT
>JAZSEA010000008.1:0-11377 GCA_045531455.1 Eubacteriales bacterium | reverse complement strand
TTTACCTTAAACTTCGCCCATCGGGCGAATCTTAACTCGGCGCAAGCCGATCTTAACTTGCGCGAAGCGCAATCTTAACTCTCGCGAAGCGAGACCTTAACTCAATAATTCTGCGCAAGCTCCTGGAAATACGCCTGGGGATGATCGCATACGGGGCACTTGACCGGTGCCTTCTTGCCGATAACGATGTGTCCGCAGTTCGCACACTGCCAAACGGTGTCGCCATCGCGGGAGAATACGAGGTCGCCCTCTACGTTCGCAAGAAGCTTGCGGTATCTCTCCTCGTGATGCTTCTCGATCTCGCCAACCTTCTCAAAGAGGAATGCGATGCGGGTGAATCCCTCTTCCTTCGCTACGCGAGCAAACTCTGCGTACATATCGGTCCACTCGTAGTTCTCGCCCTCAGCGGCGTCGAGAAGGTTTACCGAAGTGGTGGGAATCTCACCGTCGTGAAGAAGCTTGAACCAGATCTTTGCGTGCTCCTTCTCGTTGTTTGCGGTCTCCTCAAAGAGGTTAGCGATCTGAACGTAGCCCTCTTTTCTTGCCTTGGATGCGTAGTAAGTATACTTGTTTCTTGCCTGCGACTCGCCTGCGAAAGCGGCCTGAAGATTCTGCTCTGTTCTTGAACCCTTAAGTTCCATATTTGTGTCCTCCAAATATTTCATTTTTTTATTTTTTATTTATTATTTAATTCTGCCTCGCGGCATTTTTTACAGGTACAGTGCGCGGTAAGGAGATATGAGGTTATCGTCTCGCCCGCGTCGCGCTCGATCCTCTCGATCGTCTCGCGGTCAACGGGGATGTCCTTCACCGTTCCGCATCTGTCGCAGATGACGTGCCAATGCGCGTTGTCGGGAAGGTCAAAGCGGTCGGGAAGACCAGTGACCGAGAGGCGGACGATCGTCCCCTCGTCGACAAGCACGCCGAGGTTGCGGTAGACCGTGCCGAGCGCGATGTTCGGCATTCGCTTGCGCGCCTCCTCGAAGATCTGCGATGCGGTGGGGTGCGCATACGACGCCGCAAGAATTTCTGTTATCAGTTTTTTCTGCTTTGACACGATGCACACCCTCCGCTGAAAAAGATTCTCCATCAAAAGCAGGAATCATTCCTGCTGTCATTATTATACCAAATAGGAATCATTCTTACATCAACAAACTATTAACTTTTTATGAATGTTTTGTAAATCGTGAGATGTATAATTTATAGGACGAGTGTATGACTGTTTTTTATTCACTTAGTTCTCATTACGAGACTGTAGGGACCGACGCCGTCCCCTACAGAGTTTGCGCGTTTTTTCATCATAACCAAAACCGCAGAGGACCAAGCCCTCTGCGGTTTGCAATATATTTTACATTAATCGGTTACACTACGCGGTCCATACATCTCGCCAAAGTCCTTATGATAGCTCTCGTGTACCTCCGAAAGCTGGTCTGCGGTAATCATTGAGCGTTCAAATGCCTCTGTCAGGGTATAAAACTCTCCCTTGTTGTAAACGTGGATATCATACTGCATCATCCACGTAAAGGTAAGTCCGTTTACGGTTTCAGTCGGACTCTTTGTCATATTGAAACATCTCGATGCAACAACCGCAACGTAAACATCGTCGTAGATGCCCTGGAACTTGACTATCAATTCCTTGTCTTCTGCAACCATGTCAGGCATTTTGTCTTCGTATTTCTTCAGAAAAGCATATTTGATTTCATCCGATTTTGTATAGATGTCGTAAACTTCCGCCAGATCGACGTCAGTGAGTATCTTCTTTTCATATGCCTCTGCAAGCGAAATAAAGGTTCCGTTTGCGCAAACTTGCATTTTGTTCTCATTCGGATAAACAAATGTAAATCCGCCGACAGTTTCAATCGACTGCTTGGGCTCATATTTCATATGAGCCTTATCAGCAAATATTACGTAAACACCCTCGAACTTTCCGTAACATCTGAAATCAAATGATCCTGTTCCGATTTGCGGATTTGATAATGCAACGGTACAAAGCTCATCATAAGTAAGATAAATCGGATAACCACAGCTTGAGAAGCTTCCGCCAACTCTATCAGACCAACGAATCTGCATAAGCTCACGGAATTCCAACACCGATTGCTCCATTGCTTCATTCAACGTATAAAAATTGCCGTCGCAATATACAAGCATAGGCTGATCGCTCGGGAAAATGAAAGAGAGATAAGAGTTTTTCTCCGAACCGTAGTAAACTTTCTCTGTCCTTTCCCCTTGTGTATAGTTCCATCTGTCCGAATCGATCATTACGGCATATACAGGCTTTTTGATTGATGAACTATGATGATACTTGGCATAACACCTGACCGAGTAAGTGTAATCATACTTGTCCGGTGCGGTATCGTATTTGAGATATGCTTTTACTATTTCATCAACTTCCTCTTTGGTAATTGATTTCGGGCTCCAACCGTATTCTATCATCATCTCATCAACGGTATCCGGCTTTTGCTGTTCGCTTTCGGGCATCTCGGATTCAATTAGTGCGGAGGATTCGTTGCTTTCACTTCTGGCAGGATCGCCTGCCGCAGCCATACCCGAGGTGAGATTTCTTATCAGGCTGCCCGCCACGGGGATAGCCGCGCCGAGGATGAGTGCACAGGCGGCGATGAGGGCGGCGTACTTGAGCGACGTTCTGATCGATCTTTTCGCCGCGGGAGCTGCCGCACTCTCCTTCGGCAGTCTCAGCCCCTCAACGAGCTCCGCCACGTACCGCCCGTCAATATGATCGAGCGCATCGAGCAGCCTTTTATTATTGCTTTTTCTCTGAATGCTCATAAAATTATTCCTTCCTTTCTAAGTTCTTCGGACAGACGCTTGCGTAGCCGCGCAAGCATCGATTTGATCTTTGAATGTGAAAATCCCGTCTGCGACGCAATCTGACCGATGCCGGCATCGATCCAATATCGCATCATAAAGACGCGTCGTTCGCTCTTCGAGAGCGTGCCGAGGAAGCGGTTGATGACCTCGCCCGCGCGGCGCGATTCATATTCCGCGGAGAGGTCGCCACCGTCGGGGATCATTGAGAGAAATTCCTCGCCGACGACCTGCACCTGACCTCCGCGCTTCCAGGCACTCGCATCGCGGGTGCGCCTCTTTGCCGCGTTTCGCATAAGCACGGTCAGATATGCGGGCAAGGATTCGGGCACCTCGGGCGGAATATGCTCCCAGACCGAAAGCAGTACGTCGTTTATACATTCCTCGACGTCCTCGCGCGAGGCAAGCAGATTCGACACCGCATACCGCAACAGTCCCGAGTATTTTTCCTCAATCGCCGCGAGTGCGCGCTCGTCTCTGGCATTGAGCAGCTCGATTATTTTTTCGTCCTTCAAAGTCCCGCCTCCTTTCCGTGTCCTTTCACTTATATAGATACGCTTTTTCCGTTTCGGTCGCGCGTTTTTTGAAAAAAACTTACATTTTGTGTACTTGCACAAACGGGAAGAATCGTTTTTGTGCAAGTATTACAACTATAATATCACATATTCCGCCCGAAGTCAAACTTTTTTCTTGACAAACAGAGGATTTGGATATATAATTATTTTGTAACTATACTATGATTTTATTGATCCATATCATCTCTCCCTCCACCGCAAGCGGTCCCCCTCCCTCCTCAGAGGGAGGCGAGATTTATGAGTGCAAACATAGCTTTCTTGATAAAATCGAGCTAATAATACCTCTGTATTCTATGTTAGCAAAAACTCCTTGCCTCCCTCTGAGTGAGGGAATACCTGCTGACGCAGCTTAGGACCGGCGCTTGACGCCGGTGGAGGGAGAGAATGTACCCATAGAGTCCGTGCGTTTATTTATATTAATCGGAAAATTTCCGAGCTCCGCTCGGAAATTCACAACAACTCTGCACTCTGCATTCTGCACTCTGCACTTTTTATCATCCCAAACCAAAAACATATGTACAAATAAAATTCTTCGGAGGTCAACACCATGGCACAGCTTTATATGCGCTATCCCGAAGGTAAGGCAAAGGCTCTCACCTTCAGCTACGACGACGGAGTCGAGCAGGACATCCGCTTCATCGAAATTCTTGACAAGAACGGTCTGCGCGGCACTTTTAACATCAACTCGGGCAGATTTGCTCCCGAGGGCAAGGTCTACGCGCCCGGCACGATCCACCGCCCGATGACTGAAAAACGCCTCTTTGAGCTTTACGCCGAAAGCGGTCACGAGGTCGCCGTCCACGCGCTGACCCATCCCCGCCTCGAGCAGATGCCCGCAGAGCGCATCGCCTATGAGATCGTCCGTGACCGCGAAAATCTCGAAAAACTCTTCGGCACCATAATCCGCGGTATGGCGTACCCCTACGGCTCGCATAATCCGACAGTCGTTGACGTCCTCCGCGCCTGCGGAATCGTCTACGCGAGAACCACAGCCACCACCGGCAGATTCGATATCCCCACAGACTGGCTCCGTATGCCCGCGACCTGCAAGCACACCGACCCGAAGCTTATGGAGCTCGCGCGCAAATTCGCCGATATGAAGGTCACCAAGGACAGCGCAAAGCTCTTCTACGTCTGGGGTCATACCTACGAATTCGAGGGCGACGACAACTGGAACGTCATCGAGGAATTTGCCGAATTTATGGGCGGCAGAGATGACATCTGGTACGCGACCAATATTGAAATTTACGAATATATCAAGGATTTCGAGAGCCTTGTCTACTCTGTCGACGGCTCGATCGTCAAGAACCCGACCGCGCGCGAGATCTGGTATTTCTACAACGGAGAGATCAGCTCGATCAAGCCCGGCGAAACAAAGAAGGTATAATTAATGAAGCTTTTATTCAAGCAAAGAGCATTTTCGTGGTTTGACAGCTACGACGTTTACGACGAGGCGGGCAACACCGTCTACACCGTCAAGGGTCAGATGGCTTGGGGCAAGTGCCTGAAGATCTTCGACCGAAACGAAAACGAGGTCGCAACCGTGCAGCAGCGTCTTTTCACCTGGCTTCCGACCTTTGAGGTCTACGTCGGCGACGATTACGCAGGCTGTGTCCGCAAGGAATTCTCCTTTTTCGTGCCCAAATTTACGATCGATTTCAAGGATTGGTACGTCGACGGCGACTTTTTCGAGTGGGATTACTCGATCTATGAGGGCGACGGCGACTGCAAAGCCGTGATCTCGAAGGAGCTCTGGAACTGGACGGATACCTACTCGATCGACGTCAGCGACCCCGCCGACGCCCTCGCCGCACTCGCGCTCGTCATCGCGATAGATGCGGAGAAGGAACAGAGGGACTAAAGTAGTGAAAAGTTGAAAGTGAAAAGTGAAAAGTTATGGTCAATTTCCGAGCCGAAAGGCTCGGAAATTTTCATTATAATTGAAAAACCTCGCCCACGGGCGAGGTTTTTTCCTTAACTTTACACTTTACACTTAACACTTTTCACTTTGCGAAGCAACATACCGCGCGACGCAAATTCCCGATGCCGACGCCTGTGAGAGCGAGTGGGTCGTTCCGCCGCAGTCGCCGATTACGAAGAGGTTTTCGTGGCAGGTCTGAAGATGCTCGTCGGTGTCGACCTCCATATTGTAGAACTTGACCTCAACGCCGTAAAGCAGTGTATCATCGTTCGCGGTACCGGGCGCGATCTTGTCAAGCGCGTAGATCATCTCGATGATTCCGTCGAGGATTCGCTTCGGGATGACGAGGGAGAGGTCGCCGGGAGTTGCCTGGAGAGTCGGACGGACGAAGGAATCCGCCATTCTCTTCTCGTTTGAACGCTGTCCGCGGATGAGGTCGCCGAAACGCTGGACCATAACTCCGCCGCCGAGCATATTCGAGAGGCGTGCGATGCTCTCGCCGTAGCCGTTCGAGTCCTTGAAGGGATGCGAGAAATGCTTTGAAACGAGGAGAGCGAAGTTGGTGTTGCCCGTGTGCTTTGCGGGATCCTCGTAGCTGTGGCCGTTTACGGTAACGATGCCGTTGGTGTTCTCGTTAACGACAGCTCCGCGCGGATTCATGCAGAATGTGCGGACAAGGTCGCGGAATTTCTCGGTTCTGTATACGATCTTCGACTCGTAAAGCTCATCGGTCAGATGCGCGAAGATCTCATAGGGGAGCTCAACGCGGACGCCGATGTCAACGCGGTTTGACTTTGTGGGGATATCAAGGTCATCGCAGACCTTCTCCATCCACTTACTGCCCGAGCGTCCCGCGGAAATAATACAAGCGGGAGCCTCAAAGGTCTCGGATTTGGTGTTCACACGGTAGCCTCCCTCGATCTTCTCAACGTCGATCGCGGGCGTGCGGAAATAGAAATCAACAGAGGGGGAAAGCTCGTTATAGAGGTTCTCAAGAACGATGTAGTTTACGTCTGTGCCGAGATGGCGGACAGATGCATCGAGCAGATGCAGACCGTTCTGCAGGCACTTTGTCTTGAGGCTGGTGTTTGCGGTGGTATAGAGCTTCGTGCCCTCGCCGCCGTGCGAGAGGTTGATGGTGTCGACGTAGTTCATAAGATCGACAGCCTCCTCCTTGCCTATGTACTCGTGAAGAGTGCCGCCGAATTCGGTAGTGATATTGTATTTGCCGTCCGAAAAAGCACCCGCGCCGCCAAAGCCGTTCATGATCGCGCAGGTCTTGCATCCGATGCAGGACTTGATCTTCTTGCCGTCTATGGGACATTTGCGCTCAGCGAGGGGAGCACCTGTCTCGAGAACGGCAACCTTCTTCTCGGGAGCGAGCTTATGAAGCTCATATGCGGTGAAGATACCGCCGGGTCCCGCGCCGATAATTATAACATCGTAATTTTTCATAAGTTTTCTCCTTTTTGTAGAGTGCATATTTATCTGATTATATAATACCACATATTTGCAAGAAAATCAATTCTTTTTTGAAAAATTTCATTGACTGAGAGTAAGAAATGTTATATAATATAATTAATTATACGTCTTTCCCTCCACCGTGGTCAAGCCACGGTCCCCCTCCCTCCTCAGAGGGAGGCAAAATTGTGAGTGCTAACATAGCTTTCTGAATATTGTATAGCTATATCGGCACTATAAATACTTTTATTTATCAAATAAATTAAACCTCTATGTAAGTTGTTCGCACAAGCTCTCAGCCTCCCTCTGAGGAGGGAGGGGGACCGTGCGAAGGCACGGTGGAGGGAGAGATGACCTTTTTCGCATTATGATAGGAGAAAACTATGAAAAAGCTCATTTCATTGGCATTAGTCATTCTGATGTTCGTGCCGATGCTCGTCTCGGCTCTGCCCGTTTCGGCGGCTGATGCGATCGAGATCGGTTATTCGAGCCCCGCGATCTGCACCGACGCGGGCAAGACCGTCGATCTGACCAAGGTCGGCGTGCAGTTTACATACGGAGGCGAGGTCACACCCGCGTCCGCGATCGTATGGAAGGACGGAAGCAACACCGTCACATCCTACACCCCCGCCGAAAAGGGCGTTTATCCGCTGACCGCAACCGCGAACGGCAAGTCTAAGACCGTCTACGTCGTTGCAAAGAACGCAAACGAGACCGAGTACGTTCTCTACGAGGACGACTACTCCACCGCTCCCGATCTTTCGCAGTTCCGCGTGATCCAGCAGCCCGCCGGCACCACCTTCGGATACGACGAGGCAGAGGGCGCACTCTATCTTGACACCTCTAACGACGGCGCAAACCATATGCGCGTGCTCCTTCCGAAGTATCTCGATTCCTTCGGCGACGCAATCTATACCGCACGCGTAAAGATCACCAAGCAGACCTCAACCTCCCGTTTCGGCGCGATGATCTTCCGCCTGCAGGATCCCACGGGAAAGAAGATCCCCTATATGCAGACCGCGTTCAGATACGATATTTCCGCATCGAGCGGTCTCGAGATCGCCGAGCGTACCTCCGCGGACAAGTGGAGCGTTACGCAGAAGGGTCCCGTTTCGGGCGTAAGCGGCGGCTCCTACTTTGAAGTAACCGCAAACTTCTGCGGAAGCGTCAGCACGTCCGCCGTTAACGGCAAGACTTATCTTACCGAAAAGAATACTCCCTACACCGCAGGAGCAATGGGTCTTCAGGTGCGCGGCGCGAGACTGACTGTTGACAGCATCAGGATCACGGTAAACCCCGAAAGCAAGGTCACTCTTCCCCCGAAGACCATTGCGGACACCCGCGATCCCTCATCGAATATCGCGCTCGAGCCCGCGCTTATCACAGAGGTCAAGACCGCCGCTGAGCTTAACGCCCTTGAGACCACTCTCCCCGCGATCGCAATTTTTGACGCCGAGCTGAACGGCAACGATATCGGCGTCAACCTCGACGGAAAATTTACCAAGCTTACCGATCTCGCAGTCTGCGAGCGAGTCGTTCCCGCTTACCGCGTCGATTCGACGAACGAGGCTCTCGCTCTCGGTCAGTACGCGAAGAACCTGGACCTCTGCGATATCTACGTGATCGCATCGAATCCCAAGCTCATCACCGAGGCACGCTCCAAGTGCAATATGCTCTACGGTATGGTCGATGCCGCAAGCCTCAGCTATGCCGATGACGAGGACCTCCGCGGTCAGCTCATCAAATGCGGCGCACGCGGCGCGATCCTCCCCGCGGACAAGGCATCCCGCGATTTCGTATCCTATCTCCAGGACAGATACCTCGCAGTATGGCAGGTAGTCACCGCCGAGGATATCTCCGCTGTCAGCGCGATCAATAACGGCGTTCTCGGTCTCATCACCCCCGACGTCAAGGCGACCGAGGCTTGCTTCACCAAATATTACAACAAAAACACCCTCATCCGCACGCCCGAGATAATCGGTCACCGCGGAGTCCCCTCGATGGCACAGGAAAATACCGTCGAGGGCTCGGTCAAGGCATTCAAGCTCGGCGCGACGATGGTTGAAAACGACATCTACCTTATGCGCGACGGCAACATCGTCGTTATGCACGACGGAACCCTTGACCGCACGACGAACGGCGAGGGAAAGACCGTCGATCAGACCGCAGAAACGATCAAAAAATATGTGGTTGACGGCAACACAAGCGCTCCGACAGCACCCATTCCTCTGCTCAAGGATTACTTTGAGGAATTCAAGGGCACGGGCGAGGTTCTTGTAGTTGAGCTCAAGTCGAGCGACACAAAGATCGGCGAGCCTCTTGCTAAGCTTATCAAGGAATACGGTATGGAACGCCAGGTCGTCATCATCGCCTTCAATAAGGATATGATCGCCTCTATCAGACGCGCAGATCCCGATATTTCGGTCAACTTCCTGACAAGCGGCATCGCCGCCAACGAAGAACGCAGCCTTGAGGTTGCGACCGAGATCCTTGGCAACGTAATTCCGATCAACACCGCATATTCGCCCTCTCAGTCGGCGGGCACTCTCGGTCCGAACCTCTATGCCGACCTTGCTGTCCGCGGCGTTACCCTCTGGAACTGGACCGTAAACGATAAGGATAAGTTCAACAACTACTTTATCAGCGGTATCCGCGGTATCACCACCAACTACTCGCAGTGGGCTGGCGAGTACGTTGAGGATTTCGGTATGACGCTCTCGACAGACGGCGTCATCGAGCTTAATGCCGTAACCTACAACGGCGGCAGCTCGAGCACTAAATCAGCAGAGCTCGTCGTCATCGGCGGCACGGGTACGTACGAAAACGGCATAGTCACCCTCTCCGAGGGCGCAGAAGGATTCTTCTTCAGACTCAAGAAGTCGCTCTCGAACGGCACTGCCTACTACGTTGTAACTCCCGTTATGCTCCGCGAGGACTATCACGTTGCTTCTCCCATACCCGAGTCCACCGAGGAAGTCACAACCGAGGCTCCCGTTATCACCAAGCCCAAGACCGAGCCCGTAATCGAACCCGTTCCCGAGGAAAAGAAGGGCTGCGGCGGTATGATCTCGCTCTGCCTCATCGCACTTATTCCCGCGGCTGTACTCGTAATCAAGAAAAAGGAAAACTGAAATGAAAGAATATACATTCGATCCCGTCCGCGCGACCGAGGAGTGTGTCGCGTGGATCTGGGACTGGTTTGATAAAAACGGACCCGGTTGCCGCGCCGTTGTCGGCATTTCGGGAGGAAAGGATTCCTCAATCGTTGCCGCACTCTGCGTCAAGGCACTCGGCAAAGATCGCGTTTTCGGCGTTCTGATGCCCCGCGGCGAGCAATTTGACATCTCCTGCTCGCATCAGCTCGTCGATCACCTCGGCATCGAACACGTCGTTGTCAACATCAAGGATACGGCGGACGCGATGGATGCCGCTGTAGCAAACGCTCTCGGCAAGACGCTGACTCCCCAATCGCTCCAAAATATCCCGCCCAGGATCAGAATGACCACCCTCTACGCCGTTTCGCAGTCGGTTAACGGACGCGTTGCCAACACCTGCAACCTCTCGGAGGACTGGGTCGGTTATTCCACCCGTTACGGCGACAGCGCAGGCGACTTTTCGCCTATCTCCTGCTTCACCGTAACAGAGCTTAAGCAGATCGGACGCTATCTCGGACTGCCCATCGAGCTCGTTGACAAGACCCCCATCGACGGTCTTTGCGGCAAAACGGATGAGGACAATCTCGGATTCACGTATGCCGAGCTCGACCGCTATATCCGCGAGGGCATCGAGCCCACCCCCGAGAAGAAGGCTCTGATCGACCGCAAGCACGAGCTCAACCTCTTCAAGCTCCGCTATATGGACTGCTTTGTATATGAAAATGAAGAAGTATAAAGCCGTCATAACCGATTTCGACCTCACGATCGCCGACACCGCCGCGCTTATCGAGGAATGTCTCTACACGAACGCCGCGCGCTTCGGCTACGATCTCGACCGAAAGATCCTCCGCGACGGCATCGGAATGACAGCCGAGGCGATCTATCTCGATGCGGGATGCAGTGCGCCCGAGGCAAAAAGGCTCCACGACGAGTACATCCCCTACTCCGCCGACATTATGTGCGAGAGGACGGAGTTTTACCCCGGAGTTGCCGAGGGACTTCGCGATCTCGCAGAATCGGGCATCCTTCTCGCCGTGCTTTCGCTCAAGGAGGCGCGCCAGATATGGGCTCCCCTGAGGAGATGCGGTCTCGACGGATATATTTCCTCCGTGATCGGACCCGATGAGGTCGAAAACCACAAGCCCGCGCCCGATGGGATCTTTTTCCTCTCGGAAAAGACGGGCATCGCGCTCGAGGATATCCTCTACGTCGGCGACAGCGTCACCGATATGAAAACGGCACTTGCCGCGGGCGTTGATTTCGCCGCCGTCTGCACGGGCGCGGTCACAGCCGAAAGCTTCGCCGAAATGGGCGCGGGGATGATTTATCCCACGTTCGCCGATCTCTGCCGCGCGATTTGCGAACTGTAACCGACACTCGTAATTCCGTTCCGGATGGACACACTTCGTCCGTCTCCTCCCCTCATCCACCGCTATCGC
>JAZSEA010000033.1:0-2163 GCA_045531455.1 Eubacteriales bacterium | reverse complement strand
TTAACTAAATTCAGAAGCCGCATTTATAACCTTTTGATTAAATACACAGCAATAATTCAAATGGGTCCGGACCGCCGAGGACGTCGGTCCCTACGGACTCGTTATATCATTATTCAGAAAAAGTTGACTACATTATCGTGCTTTAATACTAATTGAGGCTGTATCACATTTTTTAGTGAGACAGCCCCTTTTTTATTTGGAATTTTATCTCTGAACTCTGCCCGAGCCGTCGCCGCCTGCGAGCTTTTCGACCTCGGAGACGCTTACGCGGTTGAAGTCGCCCTCGATCGAGTGCTTGAGAGCGGATGCCGCAACTGCGAATTCGATGGCAGCCTGTGTGGACTTTCCGGAGAGCAGGGAATAGATCAGACCTGCACCGAAAGAGTCACCGCCGCCAACGCGGTCAACGATGTGGAGGTGGTAGGACTTCGAGAAGCAGTAGTTCTCGCCGTCGTAGAGCATACCTGCCCAATCGTTGTCGGATGCAGAGATCGAGGTGCGGAGTGTGATCGCAACCTTTTCGAATCCGAACTTGTCTGCAAGCTGCTTAGCAACAGACTTGTAGCCCTCGTGGTTGAGCTTGCCGCCGTAAATATCGGTGCCCTCAGCCTCAATGCCGAATACGTCCTTTGCGTCCTCCTCGTTCGAGATGCAGACGTCAACGTACTCGCAAAGCTTGGTCATAGCCTCGCGCGCCTCGGCTCTTGTCCAGAGCTTGCCGCGGTAGTTGAGGTCGCAGGAGATCTTTACGCCGCGTGACTTTGCGGCTTTACAAGCCTCGAGGCAGATGCCAACGAGATTGCCGCCGAGAGCGGGAGTGATGCCCGTGAAGTGGAACCAATCCGCGCCGTCGAAGATCTGATCCCAATCGAAATCGGAGGGCTGTGCCTCTGCGATCGCGGAATGTGCGCGGTCGTAGATGCATACGGAGCCTCTCTGGGATGCGCCCTTCTCGAGGTAGTAGATGCCGACGCGGTCGCCGCCGCGAACGACCTTCGAGGTGTCAACGCCGAAGTAGCGGAGCGAATCAACCGCCGCCTGACCGATAGCGTGCTTAGGAAGCTTGGTTACGTATGCGCTCTCGATGCCGAAGTTGGCAAGAGAAACGGCTACGTTTGCCTCGCCGCCGCCGAAGGTAGCCTGCATCTGGTCGTTCTGAAAGAAACGGTAGTATCCGTTAGGAGCGAGACGAAGCATGATCTCGCCGAATGTGATTACCTTGCTCATTTGTCAGCCTCCATTTTTTCAAGTGCTTCCTTTACGAAGAAGCTTCCGCCGATAGCGGCGATCTTATCAAATGCGAGAAATTCGTCGATATTGGAACGGTCAACTCCGCCCGTGGGGATGAATTTTACCTGCGGGAAGGGGCCCGAGAGAGCCTTGAGTGCGGAAAGACCGCCGTAGACGTTCGCGGGGAAGAATTTTACGGTGGTGATGCCGAGCTCGAGAGCCGCCATGATCTCTGTGGGCGTTACGCATCCGGGGTAGTAGGGGATGCCCTTTTCGATGCAGATCTTTGCAACCGAAACCGAAAGACCGGGGGAAACGATGAACTGTGCGCCTGCCGCGAGAGCCGCCTCGCACTGAGATGCGTTGATAACGGTACCCGCGCCGATCGACATATCGGGATAGTTATTAACGGCGTAAGCAATTGCCTCAGCCGCGCAAGCGGTGCGGAAGGTGATCTCCGCGGTGTTGATACCGCTGTGCTTGAGAGCGGTAAGTATCTTGTCGGTCTCGGAGAGTTCCTTGATCACGACAACGGGAACAAACTTTTCCATATTTATGCCTCCTTATACTCCGGAATATGCTGCAAAGCCGCAGTCGATGGGGAGAACCACGCCGGTGATAGCGGATGCGGAGCGGTCGTCGCAGAGGAAGAGGGTCGCGCCGAGAAGCTCGGAAGCGTCAACGTAACGTCCCGTGGGAGTACCGTTCAGGATCTTCGCGCTTCTTGCGGTGGGGGTGCCGTCCTCGTTGAAGAGGAGAGCGCGGTTCTGTGCGGAAACGAGGAAGCCGGGAGCGATGGCGTTGCAACGGATTCCGGTGCCTGCAAAGTGGGTTGCGAGCCACTGTGTGAAGTTCGAGATACCTGCCTTTGCCGCAGAGTATGCGGGAATCTTGGTGAGGGGTGTGTATGCATTCATTGAGGAGATGTTGAGG
>JAZSEA010000073.1:0-2223 GCA_045531455.1 Eubacteriales bacterium | reverse complement strand
GAGGGATCCCAAGCGGTATAGCCTCTTGCATTACAGGTCTTTCGGAGACCGCCCGAGGGGAATGACGATGCGTCGCTCTCGCCCTTGATCAGCTCCTTACCCGAAAACTCCATGACGACCTTATCGCCGCCAATGGGGGAGATAAAGGAATCGTGCTTCTCTGCCGTCACGCTGGTAAGAGGCTGGAACCAGTGGGTATAGTGGGTCGCGCCCTTCTCTGTCGCCCAGTCCTTCATAGCGTTAGCTACCACGTTAGCGATAGAAACGTCGATCATTTTTCCGGTCTGTATAGTCTCGGTCAAGGACTTGTAGACGTCCTTGGGAAGTCTCTGACGCATGACCGCGTCGTTGAATACCATACATCCGTATATTTCGGGAATATTAGTCATATTAAAATTCTCCTTGGAGATATAAATATTTTCTCATTATATATTATAACTCCGAAGGAGAATTTTGTCAAGTAAAAACAAAAGAAAACCCCTTTAAAATGATATGCACCCCAAAAGTTAGACACTTTTGGAGGTGCATATTTTTATGTCAAAAAAGCAGAAAAAGTACTCGTCAGAATTCAAGATTCGTGTTATAATGGATATGCGAGAACACCGCCTCGGGTATAAAGAAACAGTGCGAAAATACTGGGACATATCCAAAGGTCAAGAAGATAACTACAAAAACATAGTGAAAAGGTGGGAACGCATATTCTTGTAAGAAGGAGCCGAAGGTCTAATGAAAGAAAGACGAGGCAGAGCTTGCAAGGCAAGCGGTTCGAATAAAGGACGCCCACCAAAACTCGATCCAAAGGTAGAAGAAGATCTTATCGCCGAGAACCAAAGACTTAGAATGGAGATCGAGTACTTAAAAAAACTGAGTGCCTTAGTTCTTGCGGAAGAGCAAAAGAACGGCAAAAAGCGTTCATAATTGCTGAACTAAGGCAAAAGTATCCGCTTAAAGATTTGTTGGAGCTTTCCGGGATAGCGAGGAGTACGTACTATTACTACTTGAAGCAGAAAGATAAGGACAAATACGAAAGCGAAAAGCAAGATATATTAGAAATCTACAATACTCACAAAGGAAGATACGGCTACAGACGTATTTGCTCTGAATTAAAGGCAAAGGGTTATCCAATTAACCATAAAACCGTGTTAAAACTGATGAAATCCCTTCATTTGCGTGGAAAACAGAGTAAAAACGGCAAATACCATTCCTACAAAGGTGAGGTTGGTAAAGTGGCAGACAATTTACTGAAAAGAGATTTTCACGCAGACAAGCCATTTGAGAAACTAACCACAGACGTTACAGAGTTTAAGATCGGCGATGAAAAGGTGTATCTTTCGCCGGTGCTCGATATGTTCAACCGCGAAATTATATCCTACTCTATTTCTACAAGTCCTAACTTGCAGCAGGTTAGAGATATGTTGAACGGATTGTTTGAAAAGCTTCCTACTGATGCACGACCATTGTTTCACTCTGATCAAGGTTGGCAGTACCAACACGCAGAATACCAAAGACTTCTTGCCGAACATAACATTACACAAAGCATGTCCCGAAAAGGAAACTGTATGGACAACGGCATAATGGAAAACTTCTTCGGCAGATTGAAGGTTGAAATGTATTACGGCGAAAAATTTGAATCCCCTCGGGGATTCATTGAAAAGTTGGAAGAATACATACACTACTACAACAACGAGAGAATTTCTCTCAAATTAAAAGGAATGAGCCCAGTTCAGTACCGAGCTCATTCACAAGCAATTTAATATTTAATTCTTGTCTAAACTTTTGGGTTCACTTCATTATAAACGGTCGGGTGGATTTTTATTGAATTACTTGTTCTTGATAGCGCCGCCGATGAGGTCGCCCCAAACGTCGTTGTTCGCCTCGTCCTTCTTGTCGAAGCCGGTAGCGATAATGGTGATCTGCATCTCGTCCTCGATGTCCTCGTCGAAGCCAACACCCCAGATGATGTTCGCGTCGGGATGAGCCTCGTTCTGGATAAGGGTAGCCGCAAGCTCTGCGTCCTCGAGTCCAACATCGGGAGATACAACGAATCTGATAAGGATGCCGTGAGATCCCTTGATGGAGGATTCGAGAAGAGGACTGGAGATAGCCATCTTCGCAGCGATCTCTGCCTTGTCCTTGCCGGTAGCAATACCGGTGCCCATGTGAGCGTAGCCTGCGTCCTTCATAATGGTGGAAACGTCAGCGAAGTCGAGCGCGATGAAGGAC
>JAZSEA010000070.1:0-32222 GCA_045531455.1 Eubacteriales bacterium | reverse complement strand
AGCAGTTTTCATCGAGCAAATATTCGGATAGACAAAGAAAAAATTCGATGCAAGATATTAATCTTACGAGGATTTTTTCTGCAGTATATGCGGATATTTGCCGATGAAAACCTTATGTGTTCGACTCTCTTCGGCTATAACAACAAAACAAAAAACTCGGAAATCAATGAAGATTACTTCAAAGATTTCCGAGTATCTTTTTTATTTACCAAACTATTGTTTATAACAAAACAATAGTTTGTCAAAGCAAAACATAATTATTTAACTTCTGATTTCCGAGCTCGCTCGGAAATTTTCCTTAACTCTGCACTCTGCATTCTGCATTCTGCACTTCCTCTGCCCTATATAAACAGTATCAACAAAAGACAAATCAGCAGCTCATTGTCGCGAAGGTCGTTATCCGAAAAAATCAGGAAGATCACTCCGAGAAGCAAAAGCTCCTCAAGTCCTATACTTCCGCCGAGGAGTCCCGACAGACCCTGCAGGATCCCCTTGGGCGGACAGGGTTCCGAGCAGACCTCGACGCTCTTTTCACATTCCTCTTCCCTTTTCTCCTCGCACACCTCTTCCCTTTCGTCCTCGCGCTGATTAACCGTCGGGTTGCGCAGAGACTGCTCGATCGATGACGGGAAGGGATAGAATGCGCTTCCGCTGTAATCGCGCGGGAGATCGACCGAAACTTCCGCTCGCGGATTTCTGTTCTGTCTCGAATACATATCAACCTCGCTTCTGCAAAAGTGTCTCGGAAAGCCTCGAAATGCCGATCATATAGTCGATCGTGCGGCATCGGTGCTCGTTGCAAAAGGGCTTGAGCGCGGAAAGCAGAGCGCACCTTCTCGATGCGTTGCCGCCCGAATGACCGCCACCGCCAACCATAGAAAGCATCGGAAGGATCGAATCGATCCCCGCGGACACGGGCTTTGCCTCGACCGATCCCGTTTTTTCCTCGTTCTTCTCTCCTTCGGGGATATCAACGCCGACGGTCGACGCGATCTGCGAGATCAGCTCGGGATTTCCGAGAAGCTTTGATACCATTGCGCCGAGGTCGGGCTGAGCCTCGCTCATCTCCGTCCTCCCGAAAGCTTCTGACCGAGATCGCGGAGCTGATCGTCACTTATGTTCTCCAGAGCACGGCGGACGCTCGAAATGTCACCCTCGGTCACGTTGTAGCTTGAAAGATCGAGCCCGTAATCGCGGGCAAATTTGTTCACGAGAAATTTAAGCTGAGAGTCATTCAGCGAAAGCAGGCGCGAAAGCGCGGAGCGATCAAATTCCATATCGGTATACCTCCAAAAATCAGTTCATTACAGTATATGCCGGGAATTTGCCTTGGTGAATTTTCAAAAACAGGTAGACAAAGCCGCTTTTTCGTGTTATAATATATAATGTATGTTTATGTAAGCTTATGGGAGGTGGTTGGTTTGACTCGCAAGATCCTCGTTTTTTCGGATTCGCACGAAGAGGCAAAATATATGAACAAGGCGCTCGCCATGAACCCCGACGCGGATATGATCGTCCATCTCGGTGACGGAGCCTACGATCTCACGCGCCCGCTTCCCGAAAATTACGAAAAGCCGATCGTGGCGATCGAGGGCAACGGCGAATACTACGGCTGGATCAAGGTCGACCGACGTTATCTTCCGAAGCGGACCGAGACGATCGAATTTGAGGGCAAAAGGATCTTTATGACCCACGGCCATCTTTACGACGTCAAATACGGTCTTGATAGGATCGCGGCTCGTGCATATGCGGACGGCGCGGACATCGTCCTCTTCGGTCACACGCACTTGCCGATCTCAAAATACATTCCCGAGGGAACAGAGCTCGGGCTCATCGGCAAGACCGAGCGTCCCCTGCTTCTCTTCAATCCCGGAAGCATCGGGATGGGGATCAAACACAGCTTCGGACTTCTCACCTTCAGCGGGTCGGACGTCCTTCCTTCCCACGGAGAAATATAAAAGACACCCCTTTCGGGATGTCTTCCGGATGTAGATCCGTATTAAACGGTTACGGGATCTCCCGCTTCCTCGGCTTCTGCCTCAGCGTTTGCAAGCGCCTCACGGTAAGCGTCGAGCACTGCGGTCTCGAGAGCTGCGCGGAAGGGCGCGTTGATGGGATGAACGATATCTCTGAAGGTCTCGTCGGGATTCTTACGGCTGGGCATTACGATAAAAAGCTTCTCTCTTGCGGAAATGACTTTGATATCGTGAACCGCAAGCTGATTGTCAAGAGTGACGGAGGCGATCGCTCTCATAGGACCTTCGTCAAAAAGCTTTCTGATTTTTACATCGGTGATTTCCATTTTTTACTCCTTGGGTTCAATTTTTTAGTTAACAATTATAGTATACACTACTTTTGTGACGGTTATTCAAACAAAATCAAATTTTTCTGTGAAGAGTGACAAAAAATTTAATTGAGACCGTCCTAATTTTCCATAACTTTTATCAGCCGAGCATTTCGGCGGAACGGAGACTCATATGTCTGTAGAAAATACACATTACGGAGCCGCTCGCATAGCGGAGATCCTTTCTGGCGCATCGAACCTGTATTTCATAGGGATCGGGGGCATAAATATGTCCTCCCTTGCGCATATTTCGCACATACGCGGCTTCCGCGTCGGAGGCTCGGATCAGATGCAGACCGCGCTGACAGACCGACTCACCGATGCGGGTATCGAGATATTCTATTCGCATGAGGCAAGCCATATCGAGGGCTACGATGCCATCGTCTATACAGTAGCTATCGCTCCCGACAACCCCGAATATACCGCCGCACTCGCGCGCGGAATACCCTGCATCTCGAGAGCCGATTTTCTCGGATACATTATGACGGGCTACCGTAACCGTGTTGGAGTTTCGGGTATGCACGGCAAGAGCACCTGCACCTCGATGTGCGCCCTCTCCTTTATGCACGCGGGCGGAGATCCCACCGTCCTCTCGGGCGCGACCCTCGCGGAAATGGGCGGCGCATACCGCATCGGATGCGAGGATCACTTCATCTTCGAGGCTTGCGAATATATGGATTCCTTCCTCGATTTCAACCCGAACATCGCAATAATCCTCAATATCGAGCTCGACCACGTCGACTACTTCAAGAGCATAACCCAGGTCCGTCGCTCCTTCTCGGATTACGCCGCGATCACGGGCACCGACGGCTATGCCGTGGTCAACGGAGACGACGATAACGTCCGCCTCGCTATGGCGGGATACGCGGGAACTCTCGTCACCTTCGGTCTCTCCGAGGGATGCGACTACACCGCTTACAATATCGAATATGTTTCGGGAATGGCATCCTTCGACGTTTATTTCAGGGGCGATTATGCCGCACATATAAACCTTTCTGTTCCCGGACGCCACAATGTATACAACGCTCTCGCCGCATTTGCCGCGGCTATGATCTGCGGTCTCGATCCCGATACCGTTGCCGAGGGTCTTTCGCATTATCTCGGCGCGGGCAGACGAATGGAATACAAGGGCAAATGGAATGAAGTCGACGTATACGACGACTACGCGCATCATCCGACCGAGATCGCCGTCACCCTCGGAGGCTTCCGCGATATGGGCTTCGGCAGACTCTTCTGCATCTATCAGCCGCATACATACAGCCGCACAGCCGCGCTCTGGGACGATTTTGTCTCGGCTCTCTCGACAGCCGACCGCGTACTTATGGTCGATATCTACGCCGCACGCGAAAAGGACACCCTCGGCGTAAGCTCCTCCCTGCTCGCTCAGGCGATCGGTGACAAAGCCGATTACTGCGCGTCCTTCGACGACGCCATCACTATCCTCTCTGCAGAGGCACAGCCCGGCGACGCCATAATCGTTATGGGTGCGGGCACCGTCTACCGCATCTTCCCCCTTCTCGGACTCTGATGGATAACGCGAGAGGATACGGCGCGATAGCGCACATTTACGATATTATCAACGGCGAGCGGCATTATGAGGCTTGGGCTGATTTTGCCGAGGCTTGCTTTGAGAAATTTTTACCGAACCGCCCCGAGCTCGTTCTCGATCTCGCTTGCGGTACGGGAACGCTGACCTCGATCCTCGACGAGAGAGGCTACGATATGACGGGCGTAGATCTTTCGCCCGAAATGCTCTCGGTGGCTCGTGAAAGATGCAAGGAAAACGTGCTTCTCCTCCTGCAGGACATCACCGCCTTCGAGCTTTACGGCACAGTCGGAGCGGTCACTTGCTCATTTGATTCGCTCAATCATCTGACGAAAAAGGGGCAGCTCGAGCGTACCTTCGCACTCGTTCATAATTATCTCGACCCGAACGGTCTCTTCATCTTCGATATGAATACTCCCGCGCGATTCGAGAAAGAATATGGTAAGAATTCCTATCAGATAGAAACCGAGACCGATGACGGCTGTGCGGTCTTCTGCAACTGGCAGAACGATTATTCGGCTAAGCGCGGCATCTGCCGCTTCTACCTCAGCGTCTTCACCGAAGAGGAAGCCGGCACGGAGATCTATTCCCGCCGCGATGAGGAATGGAGCGAGAGATGCTACACCCGCGAGGAGATCGAGGAAAAGCTCCGCTTAGCAGGCTTCGAGATCTGCGGAGTCTACGGAAGCACCAAAATGAAGCGCGCTTCAAAAAACGATTCAAAATTTTATTTTGCCGCAAGGGCGATTAAGGAATAAAAAATGGAAAACAAGAAATCAAGAATTCTTCGCGCACTTTCGCGCGACGGCTCTGCGCGAATCAGCGTTATCGACTCGCGCGATATAGTTAACAAGGCACACGAATATCATAACACGAGCGCAACCGCAACAGCCGCACTCGGCAGACTTCTGACAGCCGCATCCCTTATGGGAATCATGATGGGCGAGGAACAAGAATCGCTCACTCTCACCCTTGCGGGTGACGGTCCCGCGGGCAGAATACTCGCTGTTTCCGACTGGCTCGGATGCGTCCGCGGTTATATCACCAATCCCGACGTTGAGCTTCCCCTCAATTCTATCGGCAAGCTTGACGTAGGCGGTGCGGTCGGCGCGGGTCTGCTTACCGTAGTCCGCGACAACGGCGACGGCGAGCCCTACAGCGGTTCCATCCCGATCACAACGGGCGAGGTTGCCGAGGATATCGCACGCTACTATGCCGAAAGCGAACAGCTTCCGACTCTTTGCGCGCTCGGAGTGCTCGTTGACCGAGACCTCACCTGCCTTGCCGCAGGCGGCGTGATGATCCAGCTTCTTCCCTTCGCGGACGAGGAGATCATCTCGAAGATCGAGAAGAATGCACCCGCACTCTCGAACGTCTCCCGCCTCTTCGAGCAGGAACTTTCGCTTCAGGAGATCGCGGATATCGCCTTCGAGGGCATCGAATACGACGTATTTGACGAAAACGACGTTGAATACCGCTGCACCTGCTCACGCGAGAGAATGCTTCGCGCGGTCGCATCTCTCGGCAAAAAGGACGTTCTCAAGCTACTTGACGAGCAAGAAGCCGAGGGAAAGCCCCGCGAGCTCGAGGTCAACTGCCGCTTCTGCAACGGCTCCTACGTCTTTGATGAGAACACACTCATCGCCGAGTGCGACGAGATCCATAAATAAAAAATTCACCCCGATGATCCATCGGGGTGATTGTTATTTAAGCTTCTTTGTTTTCCTCTGCGGGAGTTTCTGCAACGGGAGCTTCAACTGCTACGGGCTCCTCAACTGCTACGGGTTCCTCAACTGCTACAGGTTCCTCAACTGCTGCGGGCTCCTCAACTGCTGCGGGCTCCTCGACAGCTACGGGCTCCTCAACTGCTACAGGTTCCTCAACTGCTACGGGCTCCTCAACTGCTGCGGGTTCCTCAGCTGCTACGGGTTCCTCAACTGCTGCGGGTTCCTCGACTACTGCGGGTTCCTCAACTGCTACGGGCTCCTCAACTACTGCGGGAGCAGGCTTAGGTTCTTCCACGGGTGTGGGAGGAGTATAAACGGGGATGGGCTCGGGCTCGGGAGCAACCGGAGGAGTGTAGACCTGCTCGGGCTCAACGGGAGTCTCGGGCTGATGGTCGTATCCGCTCGGCTTGCTGAACGCGGACATATAGGTAAGTGCCGCAACGGGCTCGCCATAGGTGGGAATTCCGTACTCGGGAACGCCGGGAACGGTATTTGCGTGGTTATAGAAATTGGTTCTGGTGAGATCCATATAGGGGAAGAGCCAGATTCCGAGGAATCCGAGAGTCAGCGGGAGCAACATGAGCCATGGCGCGAAGGAGAGACCCATCAGCACGTAATAATCAAAGCGTCTGCCGCGCATGATCTCACGGGAGCGTGTGATCGCCTCAAGCGCGCCCATACCGGGATTCTCTGCGATAATCCAGAGAGACTGGGAATAGGAGAACATCTTGACGATGCCGGGGATCACGAAAAGCAGAGACCAAAGGCTTGTGAAAAGACCGACAAGGAAAAGGACCTTGAAAGCCGCCCAGAAACGCTTGAAGCCGCGGAAGATCTCTCTTGCGCGAACCTTTTCGCTCGGCTGCTTTGCGATCTTCTGGATCATCATTATGTAACCGATGTTAAATGCGGGGAATGCGAAGAAGGAATAGAAAAGCATAATAAGCGATCCTACGCCTGCGATGATAAAGTAGGTCACTACTCCGAGCTCCTTGGGAAGGACGAAGTAAAGAACTGCGGGAATTGCGAGCAAAGCTATCATGGCAAGCGAGAACAGCAGGCTGGCAAGGAAGAGTGTTCCGATATTGCCGCGAAGCTGATGCTTTGCCATAAATTTAAAATGCGCTCTTGTCATAACAAAATCTCCATTTCAATTTATTGGAATTTAAAGTTAATTAATTATAGCACAGACCAACCTCACATTCCATTGGCAAAAATGCCAAAAAACTCAAAATTAATTTGTGAAAATTCAACAAGCCGAGAACGTTATTTGTCGTTATCCGTCCTATGCGTGCAGATTGCCCTGAGCTTTTCGGGACAGGCATCGCATCTCGGCGACTGCGCGCGGCAGATATCGCGTCCGAAATCAACGAGGCGGTGGCAGGTATCGGTCTGCTTCTCCTTCGGAACGGCATCGGTAAGTATTCGCTCAACCTTCAAGGAATCCTTCAATTCCTCGGGATAAAAGCCGAGCCTTCCGCAGATGCGGATGCAATGCGTATCCGCAACGATACCGGGGATCCCGAAAACGTCGCCGAGCAGGAGATTGGCGATCTTCCTTCCGACTCCGGGAAACTCGCAGAGCTTATCTATATCTCTCGGCAGTTCGCCGCCGTATTCATCGCGGAGCTTGATGCAAGCCGCCTTGATCGATGCCGCCTTCGTTCTGTAAAGTCCGCAGGGACGAACGATCGCCTCGATATCCGCAAGCGGTGCGTCAGCGAGCGAGGAAAGCGTCGGATATTTCTCAAAAAGCTCGCGACAGACGATATTTACTCTCGCGTCGGTGCATTGAGCCGAAAGTCTGCCCATAACCATCAGCCGCCATGCGTCTCCACCTCCCCACTCAAGCGAGCAGGCGGAATCGGGATAGAGCTTCCCGAGCTCTGCGGCGACTATTTCGCCCCTTACGGTATCCGGGGCTTTTTTCTTTGTTTCTTTTTTCATTTTTCTTCTTGCGACAGATTTCTGTCAGTCACGGATCATTCATTTGGTGTATAATAGTGCCGAGTCGGGAATACACGAAAGGACAAAGCACTATGACTTGGGAAATATTAACGGGTCTTATGACCCTTTGCGGATCGCTTATTGCGATATTCAAGATCGTGGCAAAGCTAAACAGAACGATCGTTTCGCTCGAAGATGCCGTTCATAACCTCAACGAAAGCGTACACGCGCAATCGGAAAAGAACCGCGTTTTTTACGAAAAGATCGGAGATCACGAAACTCGTCTGAGCCTGCTCGAGATCGGAAGGGAGGGATAAAAATGGGAATCAACTGGAAGCAGAAGCTCTCCTCGCGCAAATTCTGGGCGGCACTCGCGGGTTTTGTCGGCGCGGTCGCCGTAGTCTGCGGCGCGGGAGAATCGCTGATCGCGGAGGTCACCGCCATCATCTCCGCTGCCGGAGTACTCATCGCCTACATCCTCGGCGAGAGCATCATCGATAAAGCATCCGCTGAAAAAGAAGACTGATACTCATAAAGCTCAGCCTGTTGCAAATTGCAACAGGCTGAATCTTTTTACGGAAGCTTCTCGAAGGATTGGATAGAACGCTCGATAGCCTTTCTCGTCATAGGCGCGTTTGCCTTGATGACTGCAGAGATCGAAACGCCCGCAGAGATCGCGTCCTGAACAGCGGTCTTGAAGCCACCCCAGCTGAGGATCTCGGCATAGTCGGAGGATACGCTTGTCGTAATGATATCAAGCATAGCCGCGGACTCCGCGTCGTCAATATATCTGCCCTTGAGACAGATATCGTAATACGCGGGTGTAACGGTCTCAACCGACTCGATAGCCATAGCCTCAACAACGAAGGAGGAAACGTCAAGCGCCTTGTCCTTTGTAGTTGTCGGGAAGCATACTACAGTGCAGCAATAACCGGTAGTGTACTGATGATAATTCTCCTGATCCGCGGTATACTTGGGCATCGGGATGATACCGAAGTTCAGATCGTAATTCTGACGCATAGTCTGCGCGTGCTGAAGGACCTCAGCCCAGAAGAGGGACTGACCGTTTCCGAAGAGGTCTCTGATATCCTGGTCAGCACCGAGATAGATGCCGTCGTTGTCTGCAACCTTTTCGGTAAGATATGTAACAACGTCAATGAAGCGCGCGTTATCCGTCGCAACAAGCTCGGGGATATCGTCCGCGTTCTTCTGTGTAAGCATTTCGCCCGAACCCATCGTCATCATAAAGCCGAAGGTAACCTGTGCGGATGCACCGAAGGTATCTGAAAGAGAAACAACACCGTCGCCGTCGTCCTTCTTTGCAGCTTCAACGTACTCGAAGAACTTTTCGTATACCCATTCGTTGTCGTTAACGAGATCGTAGATCGTCTTGAGCTGAAGATTTTCGATCATATCCTTGTTGAAATACATAGTACGGATCGCGCGGTCGTCAACTGTCGTGATCGCACCGGTGGCAAAATACTGTCTGTTACCGATCGACCAAGCCTCGTTCGAGGACTGTGTCCACCACTGACCCTCAAGATTGATATTCTGCATATCGGTCATATCCTGAAGATAGCCCGACTGAGATGCGTATGCGGCATCCGCAAGTCCCATATAGAGGACCTGATAGGAGGTATCACCCGAGGAGATACGGTTTCCTACGTCATTGCGGAAGGTGATGTTTCCGCTGGCGATCTCATCAAACTGAACGCCGTACTTTTCGGTAATGACCGCATTTCTGTTATAAATAGCGTCGTTGAGAACGGTACCGTCGATATCGTCAACGAAAAGATCGCTCTCCCAGGTGCCGTTATAGAGACGGCTGAAGAAGGTCACGGTCTCGCCGTTCAGATCGCGGAGACCGAGAATGTTTTCCGCGTTGACGGCAGTAGTCTCATCCGCAACGGTCGTAGCGGGAGCGTCAACTTCGGGCTCGGTAGCGGCAGGAGGCTCGGTCTGCTGATCGGTGTTGGTCTCTGCGCAAGCAACCGCGGAGACGAGCATCAGAACAAGCAGAAGTGCCGAAATAATTCTGACAAATGACTTTTTCATTTTTATTTCTCCTTATCCTTTAAGTCCCTTGAAATCTTCAATAGCGACCTTCATGACCTTCTCGGCAGCACTCGAGCTCTTTCTCAGGATGCTCGAAATGGGTGTACCGTTCGAGATCGCGTTCTGGATGGTGGAATGGAAGCTTCCCCAGGCAAAGATCTCGGCAAGGTCGGTTGAAACGCTTGTGGTAATAATATCGAGCATAGTCGCGGATTCAAGGTCCTCAACGTATCTGCCCTTAAGACATACCTCGTAGTACGCGGGAGTCAGGGTATTTACAGACTCGATCGCCATAGCCTCTACAACGAAGGAAGCCATATCAAGATCATCGCCCTTGGCGGTGTGCGGGAAGCAGACTACAGTAGTATTTCTGCCGGTGGAATACTGATGGTAATTCTCCTGCTCGGAGTTATACTTGGGCATCGGAATAATACCGAAATTGAGCTCAAAGCCGGTACGCATCGTCTGCGCGTGCATAAGAACCTCTGCATAGAAGAGGGATCTGCCGTTGCCGAATATCTCTCTGATCTCCTCGTCGTCGCCAAGGAAAATACCGTCGTTATCCGAGGTCTTTTCGGTGAGATAGGATACTACGTTTATGAATCTGTCCGAGCCGTTGTTTGCGGCAATAATGGGATAGTCGTCTGCATCCTTGGTAACGAGCATCTCACCGGCACCCATAGTCATCATAAAGCCGAAGGTAGTCTGCGCGCTTGCGCCGAAGATATCATCCTTGGTGACCACACCGTCGCCGTTATCGCTCTTGGCAATCTCGACGTACTCGAAGAACTTGTCGTAGGTCCATTCGTTATCGTCAACGAGGTCGTAGATGGTCTTGAGATTGTACTGATCAATGATGTCCTTGTTGAAGAACATGGTACGGATAGCCTGGTCGTCAATGACCGTGATCGCACCTGTAGCAAAGTACTGCGCGTTTCCGATCGACCAAGCCTTGTTGGAGGACTGAGTCCACCACTTGCCCTCGAGGTTGATGTTATCAAGCTCGGTCATATCGAGAAGATAACCCTTCTGCGCCATCTTTGCGGCATCCGAAAGACCCATATACATAGCCTGGAACTCGGAGTCACCGGCACTGATAAGGTTGACGGCATCGTCCGCGCAATCGCGCTTGCCGCTCTCGATCTGCGCGAAATTGATCAGATACTGCTCGCTGAGCTTTGCGTTTCTCTTGAAGATCGCATTGTTGAGGATGGTTCCGTCCTCCTCTGCGATAAGGTCGCTCGACCAAGCGCCGTTGTACTTACGGGCATAGAAGGTCAGAGTCTCGCCTGCAAAATCGCGGGGGCCGAGAACCGACATTGCATTGACCTCGGTCTCCTCCTCGGTAGCCGCGGGACCTTCGCTTCCGACGGTTGCGGCGGGATCGCTCGTGTCGGGAGTATTCTCGGGAGGCGTCTGTGCGCAGGCAACCGCGCCGAGAAGCATCGATCCGAGAAGCATCACGCAGAGTATGCGGATCATAATGTTTTTCATTGTAAACTCCTTTATTGGTTTATAATTATTTATGTATTTATTTTAGCACAAATAACGGTAAAAGTCAATACGCTTGCATAATTAATTCATTTGTGGGCAGGAAAAATCGCAAAAGGGATTTACAATCGACAAAATTTGTGATATAATAAATTGGTATGACTTTACAAGTGAAATATTTTTTATAGGAGATACATAAAATGGACAAGACCTTTATCGTTGAAACCTCAGCTCGTCACTGCCATCTTACCGCAGAGGCAGTAGAGATCCTTTACGGCAAGGGCGCAGAGCTCATCGTCAAGAAGATGCTCAGCCAGCCCGGTCAGTTTGCTTGCGCAAACGAAAAGCTTACCGTTGTCGGCCCCAAGGGCAGCCTCGCTATGAGCGTACTCGGCCCCGTCCGTCCCGCAAATCAGGTTGAGCTTTCCTTCACCGATGCACGTACCCTCGGCATCGTTCCTCCCATCCGCGAGAGCGGCGACACCGCAGGCACTCCCGGCCTCAAGCTCGTAGGTCCCGCAGGCGAGATCGAGATCGCTGACGGCGCAATCGTAGCTAAGAGACATATTCATATGACTCCCGCAGACGCTGAAAACCTCGGCGTTTCCGATAAGGAGATCGTTTCGGTCAGAATCAACACCGGCCGTCCCGTTATCTTCGAGGACGTTGTCGTACGTGTAAACCCGAACTTTGCCCTCGCAATGCACATCGACACCGATGAGTGCAACGCCGCAGCCGCTTTCGGTCAGGTTTACGGCGAGATCGTAAAATAATCGGATATGAAGATCCTGTTTCAGGGCGACAGCATAACCGACGCCGGCAGAGATAAGAGAAATTATCACGAGCTCGGCGCGGGTTATCCCAAATTCGCCGCAGAATATATCCGCGCGGACTTTCCCGATACCGATTTCGAATTCATCAACTTCGGAATCAGCGGAAACCGCACCGATCAGCTCTTCGACAGACTCTATGCCGACGGCATCGCGTTCGAGCCCGACATCATCTCGATCCTCATCGGAATCAATGACGTCTGGCACAGACACGGCGCAGGCAGAGTTGAGACTACCGACGCGCAGATCGAAACCAACTACCGCGCCATCCTCGAGCGGCTGAAGAAGCAGACAAATGCGAAGATCGTAATTCTCTGCCCCTTCCTGCTTGACTCCGAGGACAAGGAATCCTGGCGAGGCGAGGTTGACCGCGTTATTGCTATCGTCCGCAAGCTTGCCGACGAATTTGCAGACGTTTATATTCCCCTTGACCTCCTCTTTGAGGAAGCGCTCAAGACTCAGCCCGAGCCCAAGTTCTATTCCGCGGACGGAGTTCATCCGAACGACAACGGCAGAGCCTTCATCGGCAAGCATTATGCTGAAGCCGTAAAGCCTCTGATCGAAGCCGCAAAGTAATTCTGAAAAAATTAAAATCAAAGGAGATAAAACCAATGAGCAACGTAAGTGAATGCCCTTACGCACAGAGCCACGAAGTAGCGCAGATGTGCGTTGTTAAGAAGGGCTGCGATCACGGACCCGCACCCATTCCCGAAGAGGGCAAATGGATCCAGGCAAAGCAGATCACCGATATTTCCGCATACACCCACGGTGTGGGATGGTGTGCACCCCAGCAGGGAGCTTGTAAGCTCTCCCTCAACGTCAAGAACGGTATCATCGAAGAGGCTCTCGTAGAGACCATCGGATGCTCCGGTATGACACACTCCGCTGCAATGGCAGCTGAGATCCTCCCCGGCAAGACTCTCCTCGAGGCTCTTAACACCGACCTCGTTTGCGACGCTATCAACACCGCAATGAGAGAGCTCTTCCTCCAGATCGTTTACGGCCGCAGCCAGTCCGCTTTCTCCGAGGGCGGTCTCGTTATCGGCGCAGGTATGGAAGACCTCGGTAAGGGCGCACGCTCCATGGTCGGTACTATGTACGGCACCAAGGAAAAGGGCGTTCGTTACCTCGAGATGACCGAGGGCTATTGCACCAGAATGGCACTCGACGAGAACAATGAGGTTTGCGGATATGAGTTCGTATCCCTCGGCAAGATGACTGACTTCATCAAGAAGGGCATGGAGCCCAACGAAGCTTACGAGCAGTCCAAGGGTACCTACGGACGCTTTAAGCCCGAAGACGGCGTGGTCAAGTACATCGACCCCCGCAAGGAATAATACAAGGAGGAGAAAATTAAAATGGCTAAGTTTGAAGGTTATGAAAGACGCGAAGCGAAAATTCTCGCTTGCTTGAAAGAATACGGCATCTCCTCCATCGACGAATGCAAGGAGATCTGCGACTCTAAGGGTATCGACCCCTACACCATCGTTCAGGAAACCCAGCCCATCTGCTTTGAGAACGCAAAGTGGGCATACGTAGTCGGCGCGGCTATCGCTATCAAGAAGGGCGATAAGAAGGCAGCTGACGCAGCAGCAGATATCGGTATCGGACTTCAGTCCTTCTGTATCCCCGGCTCGGTTGCTGAAAACCGCAAGGTTGGTCTCGGCCACGGTAACCTCGGCAAGATGCTTCTTTCCGATGAGACCGAGTGCTTCTGCTTCCTCGCAGGTCACGAGTCCTTCGCAGCAGCAGAGGGCGCGATCAAGATCGCTCTCAACGCCAACAAGGTAAGAACCAAGCCCCTCCGCGTTATCCTCAACGGTCTCGGCAAGGACGCTGCATACATCATCTCCCGTATCAACGGCTTTACTTACTGCCAGACCGAGTTCGATCCCTACACCGAGACCGTAAAGGTCGTCAAGGAGATCCCCTTCTCGAAGGGCGCACGTGCAAACGTACGTTGCTACGGCTCCGACAGCGTTCCCGAGGGCGTTGCTATCATGAAGCTCGAGAACGTCGGCGTTTCGATCACCGGTAACTCCACCAACCCCACTCGCTTCCAGCATCCCGTTGCAGGCACTTATAAAAAGTGGTGCAACGAGAACGGCGTAAACTACTTCTCTGTTGCTTCGGGCGGCGGAACAGGCAGAACCCTCCATCCCGATAACATGGCAGCAGGTCCCGCATCCTACGGTATGACCGACACCATGGGCCGTATGCACTCCGACGCACAGTTCGCAGGCTCCTCCTCGGTTCCCGCACACGTCGAAATGATGGGTCTCATCGGCGCAGGTAACAACCCCATGGTTGGTATGACTGTAGCAGTTGCAGTTGCTATCGAAGAGGCTATGAAATAAGATAACGTTTTTCCTTGATTTTACTGACAAAATAACAAGTTTCAACAACTTTTTATCAAGTCGGAAGCAAGAAAAATGCATCTTTGAAACATCTTTTAACTAAAAATATAGTTAGACACATCATTTTAGGGTTTTCCTTAATGATGTGTCTAACTGTTTTTAGGAGAAAAAAGATGAAAAAACTGAAGATTGTGGAGAGCAATTATTTGACATTTGAAGAGGGTTGCAATAAGTATCTTGACAATTGTCGCGCTCGAAATTTGAGAGAAGGAACTATTAATCACTACAAACAGAGCTATGTACAATTCAACAAATTTTTCGATATGAATATGTATGTAAAGGATATGGATGAGAAACTATACCAAGAGTATGTAGTATTTCTCAGAGATACTTTACATAATGATGTCAGCATTAATTCCTATTTGCGCGACTTTATTACTACAATGCATTTTCTGATGCGCGAGGGGTATGTGGCGCACTTCCCTATGAGAGCAATTAAGGTTGACAGAAGTGGAGTTGAAACCTACACAGATGCTGAGTTGGTTGCGCTCCTAAAAAAGCCAAATATCAGAAAATGCAGTTTTACAGAGTATCAATGTTGGGTAATAACAAACTTCCTATTCTCTACCGCTGTGCGGCAACGCAGCATGATGAATATTAAGATTAAAGATCTTGACTTTGATAATAATGTGGTATATGTTTCTGTAACCAAGAACAGAAAAGCTCTCATTGTACCTTTCAACAGAACCATGCGCGGCATTCTTCAAGAGTTTTTGAAATACAGACAACACCAATCCAATGAGGACTATTTATTCTGTAATGTTTTCGGCAAGCAATTAACCAAGAGCACATCGTATCACATGCTTTATGAGTACAATAAACGGCGCGGAGTGGATACTACTGGCATCCATAGGTATAGACACACCTTTGCAAAACAGTGGATTTTGAACGGTGGAAATGTTGTCACCCTCTCAAAAATTCTCGGTCACAGCAGTCTGCAAATTACACAAAATTACATCAATCTTCTCGTCAGTGATGTCTCCAAAGAGGTGGAAAGCATAAATCTTATAGACAAGTTTACGGTGCAAACAAAAATCAAAATGAGATGATTTTTAGCGGCTTTATTTTTCTTGATAAAGCCGCTAATTTTTTTGAAAAAACCATCAAATTTACCATTATAATGACTGGTTTTCTTCTTCGATATGATATAATAATGTCACAAGGTTGAGAGAGCGATCAACCAAAACAAAATAAAAAATATAAAGCTCAGAAAGGTTTACTACCATGTCTAACATCACCATTAACTACAAGAAGTCCACCATCGAGATCACCAAGTCCTTCGAAAAGAAAGCAAGTGTATATGGCTCTGATGCCTACATCGAACTCTGCGATGCAAGAAAAGAGTTCCCCACTTACAGATTGGTTATCAAAGCAAACAAGTCCAACAACAGCTTTAAGGGTATGGATTATGACTTTATGATTGAGTACATCAACAAGCATGACCATGCAGACGATCACCTCGAAGAGTTCAATAAACTTCGCGAGAATAACCTTACCTATGGTGAAATCAAAGATTGGTTTGTTACCACCTACCCCATCTTCAAAGAATTCAAGAAGAGATCCCAGTGGGTTCTTGCAGCATAATAGAAAGGATGAATGAACAATGAATAGCAAGAGTGTAATAAAAGTTTTTCAAATCGAAAAGATTATCGAAATTAATAGTGCGTTTGAAAAAGCATGCCAAAATCCTTTATCAGATGAATACGAAATACTTCAGAATGTGCGCCGAGACCATCCCAAATTTACTATTAAAGCGCGAAAAATAAAGAAGAACCCCAACAAAGAAACCTATCCCGGGCTCACATACGAATATATGAGAGATTATATCATTCTCCACTCTACCCCAGAAGAAGAGCGAGAGGCGGTCGCAGAGTTTGATGATATAATTCACACTTCCAAATGCCAAAGTAAATCGAGAAGATACCCTATTGTAAAAAATTGGTTTTTGGCAAAATATCCAGAAGTAAAAGAATTTGGACTTGCTACAATTGCGGCCGCCGAGCAAAAGCGCCGCGAGGCTGACCTCGGAAAGGTTTCGTAGTGTGGAAGAAATCACCTTTTATTCGGAATGGCTTCCGCTCCCCAAAGAGCAATTCAGATTGCTGGCTATGATTGCGGCAAACGGTGGAGAGTTTGTAGGAAACTATACGGATATTTGCAATTACTTATCTGTTACCCCTCAGAGCCGAAACAAAACCAGAATCAAACTATCAATAGAAGCATTGATAAATGGGGAGTATATTACTTGTAGGAATAACGGAAGAACTCAGCACTTAAAAGTAATTCCAAAAGCAAAAGAGAATATACTCCCTCTCAAATTAGCTCAATCAATAATCAATCATGATTATTCCAAAGAAGCTCAAGTCGCATGGGAACAAGTATTGAAACTATATATTTGGATTCTACAGAATAATTTGGATATAGTCACAAACAAAGTGATTGCGGCCGCCCTCTCCACCTCAGAATCTACTGTTTGCAGTGCTAAAAATGTTCTTGTAAATGAGTATGAAACAATAACCAAAAAAAGAATATCAGATAAACTGGGGGAGAATTGGTTCAGAACACTTGGCCAAGAACTCCGCGCGTGCGCTTGGTGGAAGGATATATCAAAACAATAAGAGTTACTTTTTGCTTGATAATAAATTGTGTTATTTATTACTGGGCAAAAAGTAACTCTTTTATATTGGGGAATTTTGAAAAATGCACGTATCTTAATTTTTATATTATATAGAGAAAGGGAAATCTTTCTGCAACTTTTGCCATCGGCAAGTTTTGCTGCAAAAGCCGCAAAGCGGCTTTTGGCAAAATTGCCATGGCTTAATATATACGAAAGAGGTGAAAATATGAATAAAGATATTCTGGCAATGCTCGATCAATTGGCAGAGCCAACACATCACTGGAGTTGGTATCAGCTTAATGGAAGATCTGCACAAGAGAATTATAAAGAACAAAGGGCAGATATAGACAGATGGTTTTTTATACAAGAACTAAAAAGAAAACTAATTGATGAAGAAAAATCAATAGAAACATATATTCCCGATGTTAAATTAACTATCAAGTCATAGGTAAAGAAATGAGAACCAACAGAACAAATCAAGAAAAGAAGAAAAAACGAAAAAGTTTTGAAGAGCAAATCTTCAAAACAATCGAAAAAAGCCTTGATGATGTAATAAACAAGGCTTTAGACGAACTTCTTAAAGACTTCAAATAAAACTGCGGCGGCCGCTTCAAAGAGATAACACTCCAGATTAGGAGAATCTTCGAGGCGACCGCCGCAAATTTTCGTTTTCTTCCCTTTGGGCCGTTTTTCGGTATTTTTAGCTCTATCGAGAACAACCACAAAAACCGTAATCTGAAATCAAAATCACTCTTAGTGGGAGAGTTGACCACACAATATGGGATTGCGCGAATAAATAATAATTTTTCCCGAAAAGGGGGCGCGGGGTGTTCAATTAATCAAATGTTTAGTTGCACACTTTTGAGAATAGCAAAAGAGGGCAAAATTTGCCCTCTCAAGTGCAATTTTTGTTCAGAAAAGTGCAACCACCATTTCGAGAACATCAGTCCTCTTGGATATACTCCAAAATGTCTCCAATATCACAGTTGAGCAATTTACAAAGAGTTTCGAGGTTATCCCACGCAACTCCCTCTCCCGCTCTTAACTTTTGTATGGTTGATTCGCTCAACAGCTTCTGCTTGCGCAAGGTATAGGTGGTATATCCTTTTTCTTTGAGTGCTTCCAAAATATTGATCTTATATTGTAATGCCATTGTCAATAATCCTTTCATTTATTCGAGTATAATTATATCACAAAGCATACACGAAATCAAGTGTACAAAATATACAAAAACATACTCTAAAATTCGTGCATAATGTCAATTGAAAATACACGAGAAATAGTGTATAATATATACAGAACAAAGGGCAACGCCCACGGGATGAAAGGAAATAAAAACAATGTCAAGAAACGAACTTATTGCAAAAATCGAACAGCTTAAAGAATGGGAAGAAATCCTCGAAGAAGCTCAGGCTGAAGCCGAAGCACTCCGCGACTGTATAAAGGCGCAGATGCTCGCAGAGGACACAGAAGAGCTTGCAGTGGGCGCGTACATCATCAGATGGACTTCAGTGCTCTCCAACCGCTTTGACAGCACAGCCTTCAAAAAGGCTCACGCAGAGCTTTACAAGAGCTTCACAAAGCAGGTCGCAAGCAAGAGATTTTCGATTGCATAACAAATTGCGCGAGGGGAGCGGAAACGCAAACCGCTCCCTCTCATAAGGTTAAAAGCAAGGCTCTGTGCGGCGCAGAAGCGGCGGCCGCAAACAATATAATGTGAGGGATAAAACAATGATCTACGGCTATGCCAGATGCTCCACCAATGAGAGCAAACAAGACATCAACAGACAGTTGCGCGAACTTAAAGCAGAGGGCGCACAAGAGGTTTATTTTGAGTATGAGCACGGTGATTCCGCAGTGAAGCAGAAGCAATTGGCTCTCTTGGATGTGGTAAAAGAGGGCGACACAATCATCACTCTTGAAGTTCCCAGACTTGCCAGAAGCACAAAACAGTTATGTGAGATCATCGAGATCGTAAAAGAAAAGAAACTCAAGCTGATTATCAAAGGAAGTATAACAGTTGATTGCACTCTTGGCAGACTTGATCCCATGTCAAATGCCTTTATTCAGATGTCTGGAGTATTTGCAGAGCTGGAGCTTGGAATGATCAGAGAGCGGGTGCGCTCTGGCATGGCAAATGCAAAGGCCAAAGGTGTGAAGCTCGGCAGACCGCAAATGTCAAAGGATGATATTCCGCAAATCTTTTACAGGCATTATCCCGCATATCTGAGCGGCAATCTCAATATTTCAGAATTGGCAAGGGTTTGCGATCTAAGCAGAAATACAGTTTATAAATATATCGAATTACTGAAATGAGTTACCCCCACACTTAACTGTGTGGGGGTAAAAATTACTTTAGCCAATCATAAACAGATTTAATTAGCTCAAATTCTTTTACGGAAACACTATAAGAGGGCTTGGTTAATTTATTGTTTATGGTATTTAACTGGTGAAGCCAATCTGTTCTTGAATCCTTATTGCCAGAAATATTTTTCTCTTCTGGGCGAGTCAATACATCTTCAAAAATTGTTGTCCAATGATTGCCAGATGTAACAATGGTTTTGCATTCTGTAAGAGTGACACAATCCCATACTGTAACAGTGGATTCGTGACCATTCTTTATGCTTTCATAATTTTGATCATCCGCCTCTTTTTTGGCTTTGTCATAAATAGATCGCGGGAGTGCTTTGATCAACCAGTTGTTACCATAGGTGCTTTCAAGTTTGTCCGCAATCAGTTTTTTGACAGTCCCTTGAATCTCATAGAGATATTGAACAGATTCTTTATTAAATGTTTTTGCTTCATCCAACCAATATTCAATCAAGCCAGCAGGCTGGAAATCAGTTCTTACATCTGCGACTGCCTTTTGATATGCTCGCCAGAATCTTGTATCTGCGCCGCCGCCAAAATATCCTCTCAAATCTTTTCTTTGATCATCAGTAAGATTATTCAAATAATCATTCAGCGGATCTAAGTAAAAGCAAACCTTATCAACCACTTCTTTGGTAGATTGTGATTTTGGGGAAATTTCGTGAGTATCAATCAAGTGATTAACAATATCATTGATTACTCTAATAACCGCTTGGATACCTCTATTAATGGTAAGCATTCCACCATCTTTGTCTCCGCGATCCCATTCTTCAGATGTGTGTTTTTGAACATACAACAAACATTCTTCAAGAAAAGGATAAAACAAATCACAAGTATCTTGGTTGTTACCTAAATCAAAAGTTCCATCCTTTACAATCACGTTCTTTTTGCCAAACACAGTAAAGAATGAGCATTTTTTAATAGCAGACTGGATTGCTTCAACAGTAATGCTTCTTAAAGGAGAGCCATCATCATCGCTTACTACAATTCTATTAAGAAGCGGGGATGTAGCCTCTTCCGCAAGCATTTGTGCAATCTTAGATCGAAGTGCTTGTCTTCTTTCATTATAATCATCGGATTCCCAAAGAGTGTCTGCATTCAATACAACTCTCAATGATTTATCAACAGACTTTTGGTTCTCATTGATATCCATAAATATTTTCATCTGCTCTTGCTGATCCAAATTTACAAAAGCAACCACTGGAATACTATTATTGGACGCATAATGGGAATCAGAATATCCATACAGTCGATGCTGACCATCAATAATATATGCAGATCTGTATCTTTTGGGAAGATGCAAAATGCCAATTTTGGAAACACAGTCTTCCACTTTCATACTAGAGGCATCAAATTGCAGTTTTCTGCCATCGGTGTCAATACTAATAATCAAAGAATTGGGAAAATAGCCTCCCTCATTAACAAACTTTTGAACCTCTGTTAATCTTTTCTTTTTGATAAGTCTTTGGTATGTAGGCATCATACTTTTGTTGGCTTCTTTTCTGTGAAGAACATAGGCTATTTTTAACAATCTTTCTGGCTCAATAGAAAAGGAATAATAGGTGTGCTTGCCCATTTTTCCTTCTATTGCAGGGATCCTATCTTCCATATTTCTAATTTCAGCCTTAGCAAAGAGATTCCCCAAAAGTTGATATTTTGCAGATGAACCTAAGTGTTTTACCAATTCACTGTAATAATCCACAGTAGTATCACTAAAGTGTACAATATTCCAATCGCGCAGTCTGTCTTGGTCTGCTTTGCTCAAAATGATATTGTGAGTTGCCCAAATGAATTTCACTTTGGACTGAGGGAACTGCTTTCTTGCTTCTTTCGCAAGGCCATCCATCTGCCCTCTCAATGCCTCTATTTCTTTCTTAAAGGTGACATCTCTGGGCTTTTCTGCAGCTTTGCACTCAACAATAATGACACATTCATCATCGGCCGCAAATACATCTATTTGCTGTGTGTTGTCGGGGTTTTGGAAATCATAAGACATTTCAAAATGTCTATCAGCGTTCATATGTGTAAAACCCATCTTAGCAAAGAGCATCCACACCTTGTCCTCAAATTGCTCGTCGAAAGGCTTGTCTTTTTTTACTCCAATGAATTTTGGGTTGCTGTATTCTCGGACTTGAACCCAGCCTTTAGCAGTAAGTTCATCAAGATCTTCTTTTCTTTCTTTGCTTGTTATATAGGTTTTGCTGCGCGAGGATTTAACTTTCGATAATTCTTTATCTGAAACAATTTTATCCCATCTGGTTTTGCTGACCATCAAATGCACCTCCCCTAAGATTAGTAAATATATATTCTGTTATTTCCGCACGATTGGCATTTTTACCACCAATTAGGCTCTTGCGTGGCAACTCTAAAGTTCTATCTTCTTCCTTGTCAAAAATTTGCAATATTGCTTCGTGAGCCGCATTGGTTAAAATATAATAAGCACCTTTTCGCTTGATATAATTAATGAATTTGTTTAACCGCTCTTGGTCTTCGATAGAAAACAAATTCTTATTGTATTCAATAAATCCATTGTGATTGTGTGATACAGTGTAAGGGGGATCTAAAAAAACAAGATCATTTTCTTTAATCCGATATTTATTTGCTTCAAAATCTCCACATACAATATTTGTATTGCGCAATTTCTCGCTGGCTTGAACAATTCTATCGCGGCTGTAAGTCCAATGAGTGCGAAAACCATAAGGAACATTGTATTTACCTTGTCGATTAACTCTGTAAAGGCCATTAAATGAGGTTTGATTCAAATATATAAATCGCGCAGCCGCTTCCGCAGGGGATTGCGTTTTATAATTGTCTCTGATTCTATAATAATCTTCTTTTGTGTTTTGAAAGGTGAAAAAATATTCAATCACACTTTCGGGATTGTCTCGAACTTGAATATATGTATTTATCAGTTCAGGGTTAGCATCAGAAAGATAGGATTTTTTATTATGATCCAAAGAAAAGAAAACCGCTCCACCACCCAAAAAAGGTTCGTGATAATGTTCAATAGGGGTATCGCCAATAATCTGCGGCAGATATGGAAGCAACCAAGTTTTGCCGCCAGCCCAGCGAATAAAAGGTTCTATTGTTGACATATTCATTCTCCTTTCTTGAGCATTTCCAATATTTGCTTATAATTAAATATAAGTATACCACATTTTGTGGCAAATTTCAAGATATTTCGACATATAAATGCATAACATCACATAAATTGTGACAAATAATGCTCATTAGATGTTAAATAATCTTGATTTTTTGAGCAAATAATGTTATAATGATGCGGAGGGGGTGATGTTATGACAGAAGAAAAGAACGAAAAGCCCAATAGCGGTAGGAAACTTAACCAGAAAATGAAAACATATCTGGTGTATGATTATCTGATGCGCAACACTGATATAAATCATGTGGCTACTGGAGCAGAAATTGCTACATACTTGGAAATGCGCGGAGTTCCCGCCGAGCGCAGATCAATATACAAAGACATTGAAGAAATAAACAAGGCAATTCTGATCACTACAAGGGATTGTTATGGCGTTCCCAAAGCAAATACTATTAAAAAAGCGGAAAAGCTCTTGCAAGACGAAAAAGAAAAAACAATCGTTTACGATGAGCACCGCAAAGGTTTTTATGTGCGCAAGCGACATTACAAGGTAGATGATATTCGCATTCTCGCAGAGTGTGTTTACGCCGCAAAGTTCATTGATGAAAAGCGCGCCAATAGACTTGTCAATGTTGTATGCGATCTTGTCAGTGAGCATTATGCGGAAGACATCAAAAGAGATGCTTTTCTATTGGATAGAGTGAAAACAGAAAACACCGCTATTTACGAAACCGTCAGCAAGATCTCTGCGGCAATGAGCCGAATGCGCAAGAAACAGCCGCACACACCCGAAAAGATCAGATTCAAGTATATGTCATACTCCATAAAAAACGGCCTCAATCGCGCTGAACGCCGTAAAGGTAATTGGTATATAGTCAGTCCTTACAAATTGCTTATCAGCGACGGAAACTATTATCTCATCGGCTACGATGACAAAATGAAAAAGATTGTTAATTATCGTGTTGATAGGATGAAGGATGTTGAATCGACTGGAGAAAGTCGATGCGGCGAAAAGGAATTTGATGCGCTTGACATGGAAAATTATCTGCAAGAGCATTTCGGTATGTTCAACGGTGACCGCCACCATGTTCAAGTCAGAGCAATAAACATGCTATTGGATACGTTCATTGACCGTTTTGGCACAAAAAACGTTATCTATGCAAAGGACGATGATAATCACTTCACCGCCGTAATTAATGTTGCCGTCAGCAATCAATTTTTCGGTTGGCTGTGCGGTCTCGGCAATAAAGTGAAGATTCTATCTCCCTCTCCAGTAGTGGAAGATTTCAAGCAGTATCTCGATAAAATGCGCGGTATGTATGACTGATACACGCCGAGCCACTCGAAGTTACTAAAAAGATGTTAAAAGTTGAATGATAGATCTAAAAAAGATATTCAAAGTACTTGACAACTTGCTTCAAGTTGATGTATAATGTGTACAATGATACATTATTATGATGTGTTTATCTATCAAACACGTTATATATTTATTAGTTAAAACAATGTTTCCCGCACCCTCGAAAGCCGCCGCAGGCGGATTTCACGTCGAAATGATGGGTCTCATCGGCGCAGGTAACAACCCCATGGTAGGAATGACCGTTGCGGTTGCTGTAGCTATCGAAGAGGCTATGAAATAAGAATTTGAGTTTCTGACTCAAACAATAAAACGACACGTCTTTCGGAGAGATCCGATCGGCGTGTCGTTTTTTGTTTGGAATGACAGCAAAACCATCTTGTATTTTGCTCTGCGATATGATATAATAGATTTACAAGCACAAAATATGGAGGGGCGCATGAAGCAGAAAGCTCACAGTTCATTTCTAAACTCGATAATGCCCGCGGTGTCATTTGGCGCGCTGACGGGTATTCTGACCTCCGTTGCGGTTAATCTCTATAAGGTCTGCGCCAAATACGCGATCTCATTTTCCGAGAAGGGCTATCATTACATATCGGGACATCTCTATCTGATCCCCGTCGTCATTCTCGCATTTCTCATCCCCGCATTTCTCTTTGCATTCATTTACAAGCGCATACCCAACCTGCGCGGAGGCGGAATTCCGACCTCGATCGGTATTCTGCGCGGGATCATAGCCTTCAAATGGATAAGAAACCTCATCGGCATATTCGGTATGTCACTTGTCTCCTTCCTTGTCGGCGTACCGCTCGGAAACGAGGGACCTTCGGTTCAGATGGGAGTTGCGATCGGACGCGGAAGCGTATTTTCATTCGGAAAGAAGCATCACGTCTGGGACCGCTATTCAATGACGGGCGGTGCCTGCTCGGGCTTTGCGGTCGCTACGGGCGCGCCGATCTCGGGTGTGCTCTTCGCGGTCGAGGAAGCACATCAGCGCATCTCCCCGATGATACTTATGATCGCCTCGACCTCGGTTATGTTCGCAACGCTGACAACCGAGCTTCTCGCGCCGATACTCGGAGTCAGTAAAACTCTCTTCCCCGCTATGGAGCTGCCGACACTCACTCTCCGTGAGGTCTGGATCCCCCTCGCCGTCGGCGCAGTCGTCGGACTTTTCGCGGTACTCTTCTTGAGATATTATCAATTAATATTCAAATTCTTCAACAAGACCCTGAGCCGCATCCGCCACGGATGGCGCATCTTCATCGTCTTTGCCCTGACCTTCACCGCGGGACTTTTCTCCTACTCCTTCATTTCCACGGGTCACGAGCTGATCCTCCACCTCCTCGACGGCGAGACAACGATCCTTATGCTCCTTCTGCTTCTGATCGTACGCTCGACCCTCACGCTCTGTGCCAACTCAAACCGCATCACGGGCGGTATCTTCCTCCCCTTGATGGCTGTCGGCGCGCTCGTTTCCGCTATCCTTGCCAAGCTCTTCGGCTTTATCGGACTTGACTCCTCATATTGCACCGTCATCCTCGTATTCGGTATCATCGCCTGCATCGCGGGTATGATGAAGATGCCGCTAACCGCAATAGTCTTTGCCGTTGAGGCTCTTTCCTGCTATGGGAACGTCATCTACGTCATTATCACGGCGGGAGTCGCCTATCTTATATCCGAGATCTTCGGCGCCGAGTCGATCAACGACCGAGTCCTCGAAAACCTCGTCGACGAGATCAACGAGGGCAAAGAGCCGACCGTCATCGACCGCTACGTCACGGTCTGCCCCGGATCATTTGCAATCGGAATGCACGTTCGCGATATTTTCTGGCCGAACGGACTCTTCGTTCTCTCGCATAAGCACACGCTGCCCATCGATATGCGCGACAAGCACGCGGCAAAAGCGATACACGAATGTGACATACTCCACGTCAGATGCACGACCTTTGACGAAAAGCACACCGAGGAAAAGCTCAAGCTCATCATCGGAGATTGGGAGAATCCTTCACTATAACAAAATAGGCTGAATCACTAATGATATAATCCCCTTAGAGTAGACACTTGAAAAAACAAAAAGTTTTCAAGACTACACTAAGGGGGTTATATCAGTTAATGAATCAGCCCATTTATTTACTATAATTATGATTCTTCTGTAGTCTCCGTGTATTCCGAATTAATATCAATAAGCGAAGGGTCGACGTATTTTTCGATTAAATCATAAAAACTGATTGGCTCTTCAGATGATATTCCATAGTAAGTCAGTTTTTCTGTACCATCCGGGGTGATATATCCGGTGCAAACAGATCCGATGACATCAATTTCCCCATCCGAATAAGTAATACAAATAATATGCGGACCAAAATCACTGGGGGGAGGGACGAACCATTCACAGAATTCCATCTCTAAAAGTTCGGACATTATTTCTTCCGCCTCAGTATCAGATAGTTCTGCGAGTGACGTTCTTGTTTTGGTTTTCCAATCGTACGAGCAGATTTCTACCTTCTCAATATTGCTCTTATCCTGCCGCCATAAAGTATACGGTCCTTTATACTGTTTGCATCCGACGGTTGAGATCAATACTATACAAGCTAATAAACACAGAATCAATTTGGATTTTTTCATATTTTTCCCCTTTCAGCACATCTGATTTTTCGTTTTCATTTTATTATGTCAATCGGCACCTTCGAGGTCGTCGGTCCGCAGACCTCGAGGCGGTAGCCGCCCTCGGTCTTGACGAATCTTACGGGGTCGATGGCAACGTGCCGCGGCTGAACGGCAGTAGGAGTATTATGGACGTGGTATACCATAATCATTCCACCCGTGGGAGTCTCGATTATCGAGCAATGTCCCGTTCCGCGCGTATCTGCAGTACCGCGCAGGATCGGATTATTCGCGCTCTTGACAAAGCCCTCTAGCGGACTCTTTGACGTCGCGTAACCGACGGCGTAATCAGCCTGGTAGTTGCTTCCCGAGTAAACGAGGTAGTAAACTCCCTCTTTTTTCAGCATATAAGGTGCTTCGACGATCTTTCCCATATTCATCGTCATCTCCCAACTCTCCGTGGGCGTGAAGATCAGCTTCTCGGTCTCCCACTTCGGAGTCAGACAGTCGGATTCCATCTCAACACCCCAGATGCCGTATGCTCTGCCGTCGCACCAGGAGGTGTAGTAGAGATAAATTCTGCCGTCATCGTCAACGAAGATATGTCCGTCGATGGTCTTTGTCAGGAATGGCATATCACCCGCGCAAACGAAGGGACCCTCGGGTCTGTCCGCAATCGCGATTCCAAAACCCGCCTCGCCCATCGAGACTGCCATATAGAATTTGCCGTTTATATACTCAACGTCGGGCGCCCACATATATCTCTTGTCGATGTTCCAGGATACCTCGGGAAGCGATACTCCCACGTATTCCCACTTCGCAAGGTCTGCTGAGCGGTAGACGGGGTAGTGATCGCCCGTCACGTACATATAATAAAAACCGTCGTGGTAGATAATATCGGGGTCTGCGGCGTTCGGAATTACGTTGTTCTGATAGGTCGTACCGGATAAAGCTGATATCTCACGCATCCCGATCCCGGAGATCTCCGCGCCGTAGCCGCTGACCTCACCGACCGAGACCTCGCCCGAAAGCTTCGGCAGCCTGATCTCAAATGCCGACCAGGGCTCAAGCCCCGACTCGGGATCGCTCAGATACGCGCGGAGATATTCTCCGTCGTATGAGCACAGCACATTATACTTCTTCCCAACGTCTGAGAGTACTACCTTGCTTGCAAGCTCGGTCCTCTTCTTTTCCTGTGTATAAAGACCGACACGTTTTGCTGAAAATTCGACAGCATAAGCGTCGCCGATCCTTATCTGAATCACACTCAGCTTATGCATAAGTGTTGCCTCAAACGCGATCACCTTCATCGCGGGCATTGAATCGGCAACCTTATCGAGCTTCGTTGTGTTTCCGATGATGCAGAGCTCCGCGGGGATCTCGCCGTTTTTGACAGAGGCGATAAAACGGTAAACAACTGCATCGTAAAGTTCATCATCTTTCGCAATAATTGCGATCTTCTTACCTATGGCAGTCACGATGAAGTCGCTCTCGCCCATTTTTTCAAGTGCCTCGGCACTCTCGGGGCGGTCGGTGTTGCCGATAAGTATCTCGAATTCGCCCGCTGCTACCTCCGAGTCACCCTTCTGAGCTACTCTTACTTCGCTTTCGGTTGCGATGGCATTTGATACGAGGAGAGCAAGATATTTTTCCTTGAACGCCTCGTTCGGATAAATGATAACGTAATTTGAGGGATCGAAAGAGATCATATCGGATGCCTCGCTTTCCTCCGCGCTTGTTTCGGGGATTTCGGTAGTTTCAACCGACTCGCCGCCGTTACAGGAAGCCAAAAGTGCGGAAAATAACATTAACGCCAACAGGCACGGGACAAGCCTTTTCATACTCAAGCCTTGTCAAAAAGACCGATCAGATATCTCGATATCTCGACCGAATAACGCTCGTAGCTTTCTCTCGCCACGGGATCGGGAACCTTCTCGGGCTGAAGCTCGAGGTTGAGATCGCCCTCGTAGCCTGCTTCCTTGAAGGCTTTCATAACGTCCGCCCACGGCACGGTGCCCATATAGGGTGCCTTGTGCATATCCGAGGCGCGGTTATTATCGTGAACGTGGAGCATCTTTATGCGCTTGCCCATAGCCGCAATGACCTCGGGGATGTTGTTATCGTGGAACTTATTCTGATGCGCGTGGCCGATATCAAGGCAGATTCCGACCTTGTATCCCTCGCTCGCAAGAATATCTACCGCCTCGATAAGCTCGTTTACGGGGAGCTTGCACATATTCTCGATAGCGAGACCGATATTTTTCACGCCCGATTCCGCAAAGAGACGCTTGGCGTACGCGACGGTGCCCTCAACGCTCTTGACGTGCATAACAGCCCACTCTGCGCCGAGATATTCGGACGCGCGAAGCGAACGGACGGTCATTTCGTGGAAGTAATCAAACTTCTCCGAGGTGGGATCCTCGTAGTTATAGCGGTAGGGCAGATGTGTCGTTGCGATCTTGATTCCGACCTCCTTCGCCTTTGCTATGTAGGGATCAAGATTCTTTTCCCAATCCTCGCTGTCGAGGATATCCTCGTGCGGATAGGGATCGTTGTTATAGATAACTCTTGTGAAGCCAACGTCGATCGCGTCGTATCCGAGCTGTTTGAGCTTTTCGATCTTTCTGATGTTTGCGTTTGCGGAAAGTAACATAATTATTCCTCCATAACTATTTTTTTGTAAAACGTCTTGCGTAACCGCAACGGCGGCAAAGCTCCTCGACTGCGCGGCGGCGTGTAAATCCGTCGTAGATCGCGCGGGCGCGCGAGGTTGAAAGTATATCGTCTATCTCGGTCTCGAAAAGATTTCCGAGAGTAACCGTTCCTTCCGAGTCAAGACAGCACGGCACAACGCTTCCGTCAACGAGCACACCGAACTGATCGCGCAGACCGTGGCAGAAGCAGTCGCCGTCCTCACCTATCGAGGGCGCGGCAAGATCGGGCCAATCGAATCTGTCGCCGAATTCAAGGAAGAGACGTGAATGAAGGCGCAGACTGTCTCCGCCGCGCATCGGCTTCCATTCCTCTGGGAACTTTTCGTGAAGCCGCGCGAGTATCGCCTCATTCTCCTTTTCGTCCTCCGAGCCGAGGTTCCATAGACGGAGAACAGTATATATTCCCTTTTCGGAGGCGCGGAGCGCAAAATCCGCACATCTGTCAAAATATTCCTTATCAGCAAAGGCGGGATTGGCACTCGGCGCGTGGAGTGAAATGCTGATCTTATAAAACGGAGATGCGAGCAAGTCTTCTCCGCATTTCGCAAGCAGAGAGCCGTTCGTAGTCAGCATCGGCAAAAATCCCTTTTCGCTTGCCATTTTTACAAATTCGGGCAGAAGCGGATGAAGTGTCGGCTCACCCATAAGGTGAAAGAACAGATACTGAACCTTACCGCGCAGGCGGTCGGTCAGGAAATCAAATTCATCAGCACTCATAAACTTCTTCTCCCGCTTTGTCTTGTGACAGAACGAACAGGAAAAATTGCATACGTTCGTTATTTCAAGATAGGCTTTATTAAGCATTAATATCTTTCCCTGAGCGCGGTGCTTGCGTGATTCATCGGAAGTCCGTCGCGGTAAAGGTGCGAGTCGTTCGAGAGAGTCATAACTCTGGCGCGCGCGTAGCCGTCAAAGCTCCATCCCCTGCCCTCATCGAAGAGGATAGCGGTCATACCCGTGTGCTTCATCTCAAAATGTACCGAATAATATGGGAATGGGATGTCGAGCAGCTCGCTCATAAATATCTTTCCCGCGCCCTCGTGAGCGAAAAGTGCAACTCTCTTGTCCTTTATGTCCTTTGTAACCTTGTACATTCCGCGCTCACGGTCGTGCTCGAGTCCGAGAGACGCGAGCCACGAGTCCAGATTCGTTCCGATCCTGCTTACCGATGCGCCGAGGTCGAATTCCTTGAGGGCGGGATGTTCAAACCAAGTCGGTCCCATCTCCCTTACCTCGCGCGATGCCAGGATCTGCGAATATTTGGGATTTGCCCAAGCCCAGGTCTTGGATTTTTCATCTATAGGGAGTGCCATCTCGCGGAAGGCGTGATTTTCGTGCATCCAATCGAGCAGGATCGGCTCCTTTCCAACGAGCTCGCAGGTGGGACGAGCCGTCTGGATAGCGCGGGTCGAGGTCGATGCGTATATCTCGTCAATGCCAAAGAGAGCAAGTCTCTTTGCTACCGATTCAGCCTGCCTATGTCCGAGAGGAGTCAGCTGATCGGGACTGTAGATAGGATCTCCATGGCGAATGTAAAACAGTATCATCCTTATTCTCCTTAAATAATCTTATTGTTTCGGCGTAACCGTATTCTTCTGTGCAATAGGCAACGGCATATTCGCCGTCATCCGCCCACCAGACGTCCTTCGGCGTGGAAATGACCGAGAATTTTGAAAAATCTCCGTCGATACCCTTGCCGCTTAGCTTGACGTAAGCCTCCTTGCCGCACCAGATCTTGTAAAAAGAGGAAACGACTCCTTCGTGGTTCCAAAATCTGTCGTTCTCTCCCTCCATAGCCGCGATCTCCTCGGGATGGAAGAATCTGTGTGCGATCCTGCGGCATATCTCTTCTTCGTTTGGACGGTGCTTCTTCTTCTGAACGTCGATGCCCACGGGGACGTCCGCTATCGCAAAGGCAAAAACGTCATCGCTGTGGCTGACGGAAAAATGCACGTCAAGCATATTGGAAAAATAGGGCTTTCCGCGCTCGAGACGTCCGATCTTGAATGCGTCCTCCGAGTCGAGAGTCAGAAAGAGACGGCTCAGATGATATTTCGCAAGCTCGACGATCTTCTCGTCGGTCGACTTCAACGGATCGTTTTCGGTCAGATAAATATAAACCATATCGCACCTCCTTTTCACCATATTATACCACATTTCCGCAGGCTTTTCAAGCATTTACATAAAAATACGGACGGATGCCGAAGCATCCGTCCGATGTGTCAGAGAAAAGCTATCTTAGTTCTTGCCCTGGAGCTCGTTCTCGTACTTCTCTACCATCTTCTTCATCGTGACACCCGTACGACCCGCAAGTTGCGGGTCCCAATCGGCGCTTCGCGCAGAGGCTCTTTTTCTTAGCTTTTGCAGGTATTTCTCCGTGCTTTTGCCCGTAAATATCTTAATTTCAAGCTTCGCCGTATCATCATCGGTTAATGTGACGAAGATTTTGTCAATATATTGGGCTACGAATTCGTTTGTTATAATGCCTGTACTTGCATCCTTGATAGCTGCATCAAGCCTTGCTTTTACCTCTGCGATATGCTTGCGGTATTCCTCTTTGGTGAACAACTGTTCCTCAAGCTCCGCAAGTGTTCTTTTTGCTTCTTCTACCTCTCGGTCGCAGGTAGCGGTCATAGATTTGAAATTTGCCGTTGTAATAGCACCCGTCGTAACAAGCTCCAAGAGCTTGTTTTTCTTTTGGTCGGCAAGCTCTATGATGCGCTGCTGTTCTTCCATCTGTTTGGTGGTTTCATCATCTGCTTCCATTGATCTGAACATTTCCTCATAGCTTTTCAGCAGAGCTTCAATCTCAACCCTCGTTTCGCTGAATACCTCGAACAATACAGGCTTGATCTCGTCCTCGTATATCGGGAAGGACGGGCAGGCATCCGCGCCGTTGTTGATCTTGTTGGAGCATACCCACTTGCTGTTCTTGTTGCCCTCCTTGTCCTTGGATTCTCTGCGGTAATAGGGCGTGCCGCAGTCGGTGCAGAAAAGCTTTCCAGTAAGCAGATTGGCGTGATTGCAGATACCTTGACGGTTCTTCACGTCCTCGCTTCTGCGGCGCAGAACGGCGTTTGCACTTTCCCAAAGCTCCTCGCTGACG
>JAZSEA010000096.1:0-12234 GCA_045531455.1 Eubacteriales bacterium | reverse complement strand
TCGAGCGTTGCTCGAAAAGCATATAACAATAATTTTGTTTTGTTTTAATAATCCTTTGTCAGGTTTAAACCTATAATAAGTAAATAGAAAAATCGAGATGTAATGAAGCAAAAACTTCAAAACATCTCGATTTTATTATTTTTTTTTGCAAAACTTCAGTTTATTACAATGCAATAGGATATCACGCAGAAACTAAATTATCGGTATAATTATTTCCTCGCGCACCGACGGAAATTTACCTATGAATGATAATTTTGCATTTTGCATTTAGCATTTTGCATTTATTTGATGTTATCGCAAATACCGATAAAGATCGGCAGTCCCGCTTCGGTGTCGACGATGGCGTAAACGAAGGGGCGGTCGAGCTCGACGCGATAGTATTTGATATTGTCGGGTGCGGCACATTCGGGCTCCATAATGACCGCGGTGACGGCGGCGGCGCGGGTGCCCGAGTTATCAAGGTCGATATGGGTCTTCTGAATGACGCGGCTGATATAGATATTTCCGAGCTCGGAGTGGCCCATCGCGTCAAAATCGGCACTCGCGCTGTCAAAGGCGATCGGCATACCCATCTTTTCAAGCACCTTCTTCATTTCGATCGAGCAATCGAAGGAGAAATGCGGCATTTTCGCGCTGATCTCGGCGTTCTCGGTCTCCCTCTTGTCGTAGAGCTTGAGGAAGTCCTCTCCCTTGAGAGACGCGGCGTAATCATAGACGTTGCCCTCGGGCAGGAGCGCGACGAAGGCGTACTTGCCGCCCTTGTAATTTTTGACGATTCCGACCTCGTTCTTGCCTTCGATATAGCCGTTGGCTTCAGCCCACATGAATTTTGCGGTCTGCACGTTGCCGTTGACGGTTGTGAAGTTGCCGTCAAAGCAAGCCGAATCGGATGGCTGCTGCTGCCAGAGCGCGTCAAAGGCGAGGGCGTTGAGGAGCACCATGATAGTATCACGGTCGAGATCGCCCTCCTTGAGGATCGAGGGGATCATACCGAATGTCTCCTCCTTTGCCCAGTTGTTGATCGCGGGGATCGCGCTGGGAAGATCGGCGGCTATGATGTCGGCGTCGTAGGTGTTTTCGATCGCGCTGACAAAATTGCGGTTGATGCTGAAGGTCGGGGATGAGGTCACCCAGACGGCATTCGCAAGGTTGAATTTAGCGTCGTCGGTCGAGGAGAGTGATGCCGAATAGTTGAAAAGCTGCTTATTCAGCTCCTCGATCGACATACCGCCGCCAAGGACCTTTTCCATCTCGGCAAGGGTCTCGCCCTCGGCACCGTTTGCCGTCATCGCAAGCGCGAGAAGCGCGGAGAGGGGAGAGACGAGGAGAGCGTCGCCCTCGTATTCCGAGCGGCTTTCGTTCAGAAGCTTCAGAGCAAAATCAGCGGCAGCTTTGCGGAATTCGTCGCTTACCTTGCCCGCTTCACGGCTCGGGTTGAATTCGCGCGCGGTAAGATATTCGATCTCGACGCCCTTCATCGGATCGTAATCGGGCTCGGTCACGGGTCTCGTCTCTTGCGGCACGTCCGAGACACATCCCGCAAGCACGGGGCAGAGAAGAGAGAGGCAGATAATTGCGCAAATGATGCGAAAGAAGTTCTTTTTCATAATTATTCTCCTTTGAGCGTTTGTCTTTTATCTTGCTGCGGGTTATCAGAGGTAATTTTGCGCCGTGACAGAGGCTTTGCTGATATCCGCATAATTTTGAGTCTTCAAATAGGGACCCACCCCCTTGCTCCCCCTCCCGTGAACCGGGAGGGGGAATCAGAGAGATCGCGCGTCTCAGTTCAGCGTTCTGAACGGCGTTTAACCTATGATATGCCGCTTTTTGACCGGTTATTTATAAAGACGAAAAAACCACGGAAAAGTTCCGTGGTTTTTTGAAAATTTATTGAATTTTTTCGAGATCGTTTATAGTTTTTTCAATGAGCTTCGGGACGACTCTTGCGGATGCCTTGATAAGAGCTGAGATTGTGTTCGATCTGCCTGCGTCAAGCTCGGTGTTGATATTGGGCTCGATCGATTTGATCCATTCGTAAGCGAGGGCCCAGTTGAGGTATCTTGTATTGCTGATGGTCTCGAGCATCGATACCGATTCCACGTCGTGCGTTCCGCGGTAGCAGAGTCTCTCGTAGTAAACGGGAAGAACGTCGCGCCAAGCGTAGTAGGAAAGTGCATCCATAACTGCGGCGGTGCGCTCGGGCTCGGCACAGGTGGTGGGGATCGTCATAAGCAGGGTGGACCAGAGCATATTGCTGAGGTAATTTTCCTGCTCGGAGTTATACTTCGGAATGGGGAGGATACCGTAGGGGTTGCCCATATCCTTGAGCTCGGAGGCACCCGCCTTGAGCTCGCCGCCCATAAATACCGCGCGGTTCTGCGCGAAGATATCCTTGATGTAGTGCTTGCCCGAAGTGTTCGCGCTGATATAGGTTCCGTCCGAGGTGGAGCCTGTGAGCGCGGCGATGGCATCGGCGACGTCATAGACGGTCTGGCTGCTTGCCATTGCGTAATAGGGAACGCCCTCTTTGTCCTTAAGGACGTAATGCTCGTTGCATCCGACCATCATAGCGTTGATAAGGTTCTTGAAGGAAGCCATACCGTAAATGCTCGAGCCGTTCGAGTCGAATTCCCAGGAGGGATCGCCGTTCTGCGCGGCACCCATCTTCGCAAGCTCGGTCAGGCGTTCAACAGTCCAGTTATTGTTGTAAACGTCCTCGTAGGGAGAGGGGATGCCTACGTTTGCGGCAAGGGTCTTGTTGAAGTAAATCGCCCAAGTGCCCTCGAAGGACATAAGATGCGCATCGCTCGAGAGGTAGTAGAGGTGGTTGCCGAGAAGGGTTGCGTCCTCCTTGAGCTGCTGATTCCACCAGGGCTTGTCGATATTGAGGTTCTGAATGTCGTAGAGGTTGTAAAGATAGGAGCTTGTGAACATCGATCCTATGTGGGTGGAACGCAGATAAGCAACGTCATAGAGATCCTCGCCCGTGGAGGAGGCGTTCATGATCTCGTTGTACTGATTGTCCCAGCCGCAGTAGTATTCGGTGAGGTCGATCTTGTATTTTTCCTCAACCTTGAGCATAGCGTTGTACTGCGCGTCGTTTACGGGCTCACCCGTGACGTCGTCGGTGAGGACGTTCATTATCATATAGTACTTCTGCTCGCTGTTGAAGATGACGAATTCTTCGTTTGCGTAGTCAACGTCGAGGAAGGGATATTCGGTCTCGGCGGGATCGGTGTTCTCGGGAGGTACGGTCTGTGCGTTTTCGGGGGGCGCGGTCAGCTCGGTGCTTGTGTCTCCGTTGCCCGTTTCGGCGCAGGAAAGGATGGGAAGGATCATAGAAAGGCAGAGACAAAGGGCGATGGTAAGGCGAAGAAGTCGAGTGGTTTTCATTTTGATTCTCCTTAACTGATTCTATTTTTACGCTCCGGCGTGGTGCGCAGGTATCGATTGCGACGCGAGGCGTTTTTTGATCTTACGAAGGACAAATACGTAACAGATATAGAGTACGACGGTGGTTGCAAGCCAGGAAACGGGGTAGGAAATATAGAGCGACTCGGGAGTCCTGTAAGCCGCGAAGATCGTGTAGACCCAGACGACTCGCATCGCGCAGGCACCGATAAGGCTGACGATCATCGAGGTGGTCGATGCGCCGAGTCCGCGGAGCATTCCCGACATGACCTCCATCGTTCCGCAGAGGAAGTAGAAGATCGTGGTGTAGAACATTCTGCGCATACCGAATTCGAGGATCGCCTGCTTGTTTGCGGCGTTGTCGTCCGAGAGGAAGATTCCGAGAAGCGGCTCGCCGAATGCGTAGCAAACGAGGCAGAGCGGGATTCCGATGATCAGAACGAGCGCGAGGCAGTAGTAGCAGGTCTTCTGAACTCTCTTTATCTCCTTTGCGCCGAGGTTCTGACCCGAGAAGGTCAGCGATGCGTGGTAGAAGGAGTTGAGCGCGATATAGATGAGTCCGTCGATCGAGGCGGCGGCGCCGTTGCCCGCAACACCGATGGTGTCAAAGGAGTTGACCGAGGACTGAATGATCACGTTCGAGAAGGAGAAGAGACAGCCCTGGATTCCCGCGGGGATACCGACCTTGATGATCTTGACGAGCAGGTAGGGCGAGATACGCATATGGCGGATATCAAGCTTACATTCGTCGTCGAGACGGGAAAGTCTGATGAGGACGAGGGTTGCGGAGAGGTACTGCGAAATGATCGTTGCAAGCGCAACGCCTGCGACGTCGAGGTGGAATACGATTACGAAAACGAGATTGCAGGCTACGTTGACCGCACCCGATACCATAAGGAAGTAGAGCGGACGCTTCGTGTCGCCCTTTGCGCGGAGAAGCGCGGCGCCGTAGTTGTATACCATCTGCGCGGGCATACCGAGGAAGACTATTCGCATATAAAGAGCAGCCTGGTCGAGGACGTCCTCGGGCGAGTCCATAAGAACGAGAAGGGGCTTGCAGGTGATGAATCCGAGAACACCGACGATGACGCCGAGGATAGCGGCGATCGAGATCGAGGTATGTACAACGTCGCCCGCCTCGTCGCGTCTGCCCGAGCCGAGCGAGTGCGAGAGGGTGACCGACGCGCCGACGGAAAGACCGATGAAGAGTCCCGTGATCAGGTTCGAGAGCGAGCCCGTCGAGGTTACAGCGGCAAGGGCGGATTCACCGTCAGCGGCAAAATTCGAGACGATGAGGGTGTCCGCGGTGTTGTAAAGGAACTGCAGAATTCCCGTTGCGAGTACGGGGAGCGTGAAGAGCAGAATGGGAACGAAAAGCGGACCCGAGGTGAAGCTGATATCATTTTTTGCGCGCGCGGGTCTTGCTGCTGAACGGGACATGTCTTTCTCCTATCAAGCATAGTATGATATGCTAATTATAGCACAGTAAAGGGGATAAGTCAATAACATCGCGGCAATAAAAAACTAAAAAAATTCAAATAAATCCTTATTAATATATAGAAATATTTGAAAATATGTGATATAATATAATTGGAGAAAAATATAGATATATTATTTTTCTATTTTTATGTTTGTCATTTGTAAGGTACAGACTTAGTCCTCCTCATCCACCGTCGTCGAGCGACGGTCCCCCTTCTCCGCTGGAGAAGGCATAGTTCGCCTGCGGCGAACAGCCGAATCTTACGATCGGCTGATTGATTAATGAGATAAAATATAAAATAACAATTAAATGTCCAAACCTCATAATATTATTTGCATTATACGATATTCAGAAGGTAAAAACGCGACTATTATATGCCTTCTCCAGCGGAGAAGGGGGACCGCGCTTGGCGCGGTGGATGAGGAGGACATTATTACGCAAAGCAATGCCAAGAAAACTTATGAGCAAGGAGTATGTGAATAAAAATGCATACAGGACCTATTTTTCACGAAAGAAATTCATACCGCCGTCCGCTTATCATAGCGCACAGGGGTTGCAATAATTACGCGCCGCAGAATTCGCTTCCCGCATTTGAGGTCGTTGCGAAGATGGGAGTCTGGGCGATCGAGACCGATATACATCTGACGCGCGACGGTGTCGCGGTATGTATGCACGACAGCACGCTTGCCACGATGACGGACAGCGATGGCATTATTGAAGAAATGACGTTTGAGGAAGTCAGCAAAGCACGTATTAATAAAGGCGTCTCGGCGGACAAGCTTCCCTCGGATCTGCTCCGTGTGCCGACCTTTGACGAATATCTCGACATCTGTATGCGCTACGGATGCGTCCCCTTCATCGAGTTCAAAACTCCCGAGGGAGTCGAGGCGGCAATAAAGATGCTCCGCCGCCGCGGAATGCTCGATTATGCGGTTGCATCGTCGGGTAAGCTCGATCATCTGATCGAGGCAAGAAGCCTTTCAAAGGAAATTTTCATACATCATATCTTCTCGAAGGAGAAGCATTTCGATAAGCTTTGCGACCTCGGCTACGCGGGACTTTCGCTCAAGGTCGCCGACCCCGCCGATCTTCCCGAGGGAATCATCGGAGATATCCACGAGCGCGGACTCCGTATTTGCCTCCGCGCCGCAGATACAAGAGAGAAGCTCAAGGAAATGATCGACATCGGACTGGACTACCAACCTTCGAACTGTGTTTTTATGCCCTTGGCATAAAAAAGTGAAAAGTGGAAAGTGGAAAGTGAAAAGTTGAGGAGAATTTCCTCGCTTTGCTCGGAAATTTTCGATTACCTTAAACTTCGCCGAAGGCGAACATTAATTCGGCGCAAGCCGATCTTAACTTGCCGAAGGCAACATTAACTCGCGCGAAGCGCGACAGAATCATCAAAGAAAAGGAACCAAAAACAATGATCTATATGTTTTTAGCAAACGGATTTGAAGAAATCGAGGCTCTTCTGCCTCTCGATCTTATGCGCCGCGCGGGGCTCGAGGTCAGGACCGTCGGCATCGGCGGACTTGATATCACGGGCTCGCACGGAATTACCGTAAAAGCCGATATGCTTGATACCGATCTCTCGGACAGCGCGCCCGAATGCGTCATCCTTCCCGGCGGTATGCCCGGAACGAAGAATCTCGATGCATCGGCGGTCGTTCACAAGGCTCTCGACGATGCGCTTGCATCCGAAGCTCTCATCTGCGCGATCTGCGCCGCTCCCATGGTCCTCGGCAAGAGAGGGATCCTCTGCGGCAAAAACGCCACCTGCTTCCCCGGATTTGAAGAATACCTCGAGGGCGCGAACGTCGGAGGACGTGTGGTCTGTGACGGACGGGTCATCACCGCGATCGGCATGGGTGCCGCGCTCGAATTCGGCATCGAGATCGTTGCCGTGCTCCTCGGCAGAGACGCCGCAGATAAGCTCTTCGCCGCCGTTCTTGCAAAATAATGCGTGATTATTTCAAAAATTCGGCGAATACGGCGCCGATTCTCGTCCTCGCGGTCTTCGTTCTGCTCTTTACGACGCGCTTTATCGACACCGCGCTTCTGACGAGGGATAACGAATACGTCGCCGTCATCGTCCTTCAGCTCGTGATCTTCCTTCTGCCCGCCGCCTTTTATATCAAGGCTCTCGGACTCGATTTCACGAGATTCCGTATCTCGATCTTCGGACCCGGACATCTGCTTCTGCTGATCTCCGCGCTCATTTCGCTGACAACGGGTACGATGCTGATCGATCATTTCGTAACGGGCGGCGAATCGCTCTCCGCAAGCTACGATCTTTGGGGCGTTTTCATCTCGAAAAACGAGGGCGGAGCGGGCAACACGCTCTACTTGATCCTCGCATACGCCGCGCTTCCCGCATTTTGCGAGGAGTTCGTCTTCCGCGGACTTCTGATCTCGGAGTACGAGAAGAGAAGCACGACCTCGGCGCTCCTGCTCTCGTCGCTCTTCTTTGCGCTTCTGCATTTTGACATTGCGCGCTTCCCGACCTACTTTTTCGCGGGTCTGATCCTCGCGTTGACGCTTTATGCGTCAAGGTCGCTCCTTGCCGTAATGGTCATCCATTTCTGCAATAATATGATCGGCATCTTCGGCAGACCCTATCTGCAAACTCTCGCCGAGCTCGGCGGAGACGAGTTTTTTATGACCCTGCTTATCGCGGTCTTCCTGCTCTTCACGGGAATTTTCGCCGCCGATGCCGCAAGGCTATATAAAAATTACGCGCGGCTCGCGCTTTCTTCGGATTACAGAAATATCGATCCGCCCTATCCGCCCGCAACGCCCGATTCATCCCCCCTCGAGGAGATGGCGGCGAAGCACCCGAGGATCGCGGCTACGCTCGGCTCGATATTCTCCTTCCCCTCGCTCGTATGCTACATCGCCTACACAGCGGCGGTCTTTATCGATTTTTAAGAAAGGTTATCCAAATGGAAAAGGAACAAGACTTGATCGCTTCCGAAAAGAAGCAAAAAAAGCCAAAAAAGCCGGATAAAAAAGAGGTCATAGGCGGCTATACCCGTGCGGAATACGAAGCCGCGCTCCGTGAGCTTGATCCCGAGGAGAAGGACTTCTTTGACCGCTCCGACTATACAGAAACGCAAAGCACGGTCACAGCCGTGATCAAGGCTCTCGTCTATATCATTGCGATAATTTCGGTATCGGTCGCGCTTGCGGTCTTCGCGATCTCCTGCGCAAACGACATTTTCGCCTTCGTCAAGGAGGATAAGACCGTCGAGGTCGTCATCCCCGAGTACGCCACGACGGACGAGCTTGCCGATATCCTCTCCGAGGCGGGCGCGATCAATTACCCCTGGCTTTTCAGATTCTATTGCGACCTCAAGGGCGTTGATGAAAACCCCACCTATAATTTCGTCGGCGGTACCTATACCGTTGCCACGAATATGAACTACGATACCCTGATGCTCTCCTTTGTTGAGAAGATGACGCTGACGACGGTGCGTATCACCTTTCCAGAGGGATCGACGGTCGACGAGATGATCGCGCTCTTTGAGGCAAACGGATGCTCGACCCGCGAGAAATTCCGCGAATGTATGGCAACCTACGATTTCGGCGCGGAATACGAATTTCTCAAGGACATCGATATGACCGACAGATACTATCTGCTCGAGGGCTATCTCTACCCCGACACCTACGATTTTTACACGGGCAGAAGCCCCGAGTACTATCTCTGCCGTATGCTCGATCAGTTCGAGAAGGTATTCCGCCGTTCGGGCTTCTTCGAGGTCGTTGAGGAATCCGAATATACGCTCGACGAGATATTGACCATCGCCTCGATCATAGAGAAGGAGGCGTATCAGGTCAACGACTTCGATATCGTTTCCTCGGTAATTTACAACAGACTGAAGGATCCCGAGACCTTCCCCAAGCTCGAGTGCGACTCGACGATCATATATGCCCTTTCCTGTATCGCGGGCAAGCGCGTCACCGACATCACTCTGGAGGATCTTGAGCTCGACGATCCCTATAATTCCTATCGCGAGGACGGTCTGCCCCCCGGGCCGATCTGCAGCCCCAGCTATAACTCGATCGCCTGCGCGTTCGACCCCGCGGAGACCGAAAAGGCATATTACTATTTTTATTCCGACCGCTACGGCGTGATGTACTACGCGACCACGCTCAAGGAGCACGAAGCAAATATTGAGGCAGTCAAGAAGGCGGAAGCCGAAAATAATGATTAATAAGGAGATTTACCATGACGGATAAGGAAAGATTTATACAGATTTTCAAGGAAAAGATCACGCGCGAGGGCTCGGCTGAGCTTCTTGCATACCTCTGCTCGGAGTCCTGCGATTTCTTCACGGCTCCCGCATCGACGAGATATCACGGTGCGGAGGTCGGCGGTCTCTGCCGCCACAGCCTCAACGTCTACGATTGCCTCGTTGACATTATGAAGCGCAAGCGTATGACGGACGTATACGGGATCCACTACAGCGACGAGAGCATTGCGATCGCCGCACTCTTACACGACCTCTGCAAGATCAATTTTTACCGCGTTGACAGCAGAAACGTAAAGAAGAACGGCGCCTGGACCGTCGTTCCTTACTATACGATCGAGGATACCCTCCCCTATGGCCACGGCGAAAAGTCGGTCTACATCGCGTCGGGCTTTATGAGACTGACCCGCGACGAGGCTTTTGCGATCAGATATCATATGGGATTTTCGGGTCCCGAGGATAACGGCACGATCGGAAAGGCACTCGAGATGTTCCCGCTCGCCTTTGCACTTATGGTTGCCGATATGGAGGCGGCGTACTTCCTCGAGGGTATGCCCGAGGATAAGTAAGCATGTCCCGCGAAAGAAATATTTCGGGCAAAACAAGGGTAAGACACAACGCAGAGAAGGCTCTTGTCTGGATAAAATATTGCTCGCCCGCCATACTTACCCTCTGTTCATGGTTCTTCTGCCTCATCGACTGCGTCAGATTTTATGACGGAGAGACGATGTACAGCCTGCAATCCGTAAACAATATGGTGACGCAGGCGGTGAAGGGAATGGGCTCCTACAATCCCGTCGAGGACGACAATTATACAGCACTTCTTGCCAACGCCCTCGAGCTCCCGACACAGGCGTATATCTGGTGCTTCGTTATCGCGGCTCTCCTATCGGTCTACCTTTTGATCTTCGCGCTGATAATCCTCCCGGGCGACCCCGAGTCGGTCCCGACCAACCGCGCAAAGCTTTGGTTCAAGACCTTCTTTCCGACAAAGGCTCTGATACCGATCGCGCTGATTTTGCCTGTATATCCGACCTTTATGCCATACGTTATCAGGTACCTGTTTTTCAAGTATTACGTAATGGATGACCTCAGCGTTATGGCGGCGCGATTCAATCCCGCGATCGCGTCTAGCGTGATGGCTCTGGTCTTCCTCGTCATCTTTTTCGTTGCCATCCCCTTCGAGAGAAGGCATCGTATGGATCCCTTCCGGAGGTACGATATCGAGGATGACGGTTTTTAATCTCAATTTTTGTTGATAAAGACAGAAAAAATGCAGGAAGTGCGTGCACTTTCTGCATTTTTGCCTTGACAAACGAAGGCTTTTGTGATAAAATAAAGTGTATGAGTTTTTATATATTTTAGAATATATCTCATAATTAAATTAAATTGAAGAAAGACAGACACAAAAAGGAGGTGCAAAGGAATTGGAATTGATTGAAATTATCATCTGCGTTGCGGTGGGAATCGTAATGCTCGGACTCGGTATACTCTTCGGTATTCTCATCCGCCGTTCGATCGCCGAAAAGAAGCTCGGCATCGCTGAGGAGAGAGCAAAGAAGATCGAGGCTGACGCAAAGGTTCAGGCAGAAGCCGACGCCAACAAGATGATCCTCGCAGCGCAGAAGGAGATCAACCAGATGCGTTCGGAATCCGAGCGCGAGATCAAGGAGCGTCGCAGCGAGATCTCAAGATCGGAGCGCAGACTGACACAGAAGGAAGAGTCGCTCGATAAAAAGACCGAGCAGCTTGAGAAGAAGAACGAGCAGCTTGATAAGCGTATCAAGGACAACGAGATCGTTCGTGAACAGCTGAATGCTTCTCTTGAGCTACAGACAAAGGCACTTGAGCGTATTTCCGGACTGACCGCCGAGGAAGCCAAGACCGAGCTTATCGAAAAGCTCGAGAGCGTTGCTAAATTCGAGTTTGCCCAGAGAATGGACGAGCTTGAGGAGCAGTTCAAGGATGAGGCTGACACCAAGGCGCGCAATTACATTTCGCTGGCTATTCAAAGATATGCCGCAGACAACGTATCCGAATCGACTATCACATCGGTATCTCTCCCCGGAGAGGAGATGAAGGGACGTATCATCGGACGCGAAGGCAGAAACATTCTTATGCTCGAAAAGCTTACGGGCGTTGACCTCATCATTGACGATACCCCCGAGGCTATCACACTTTCGGGATTTGATCCCGTACGCCGCGAGATCGCAAGACTTGCGCTCGAAAAGCTCATCGCGGACGGAAGAATCCATCCCACGAGAATCGAGGAGATGGTCGAGAAGGCAAAGAGAGAGGTCGAGGCAGGCGTCAAGCAGGCGGGCGAGCGCGCAACCTTCGAGGTTGGCGTTCACGGACTCAACCCCGAGCTTGTCAAGCTTCTCGGAAGACTTCGTTACCGTACTTCTTATGGACAGAACGTCCTCAAGCATTCGGTCGAGGTCGCATTCCTTGCGGGAATCATGGCTGAAGAGCTCGGCGTTGATGCGGCAACAGCCCGTCGCGCAGGTCTTCTCCACGATATCGGTAAGGCATTCCCCCACGACGTCGAGGGTACACACGTACAGATCGGCGTAAACGCTGCCAAGAAGTATAAGGAGAGCCGCGAGGTAATCCACGCTATCGAGGCGCACCACAATGACGTTGAACCCAAGACTATCATTGCAGTTCTCGTTCAGGCTGCCGATGCAATTTCGGCTGCAAGACCCGGCGCACGTCGCGAGGATCTCGAGAACTACACCAAGCGTCTTGAAAAGCTCGAGGAGATCGCAAAGGATTTTGCGGGCGTTGAAAAGGCATACGCTATCCAGGCGGGACGCGAGCTCCGCGTAATGGTCAAGCCCGATGAGGTCGACGACGTAACGATGAAGGTCATCGCGCGCGATATGGCGCAGAAGATCAAGGAAGACGTCAAGTATCCCGGACAGATCAAGATCCACGTGATCAGAGAATCCCGCGCAGTTGATTACGCTAAGTAATCGTCACAGCTTGTTTTATCACTTTTTATCTGCCGCAAGGCTATCTATATATTGATATAATGTCCTGAAGCCAACAAGCCGCAGAAATGCGATGTGAATAAAAAAGGCAAAC
>JAZSEA010000074.1:0-36703 GCA_045531455.1 Eubacteriales bacterium | reverse complement strand
ATCTGCCTAAGCATAATTATCGTAGTAAACGATGTTCGCTGAAATGCAAAAGAGATAGGGATGAACCATTTACATTCCCCAGCGGGGAAGGGGGACCGCGTGCAGCGGTGGTTGAGGAGAGCAAAGTCTGTACTGTACATCGAACAGGACACAAATACAAAACTCGGATATTACGAAGTTTTTCGCTTCATAATATCCGAGATTTTTTATTAATGCAATTCCCGAACGAAGTGAGGAAATTTACCTTCCACTAGTCACTAGTCACTAATAAAGCTTACTCGCAAAGAGAGAGATGAATATCGTAAAGACGCTTGATCTCAGCGGCGCGGAAGTCGCAGATCTCTTCCATTGTGCCGATCTGCTCGGGAGTGAAGCCGTCGAGCGCGCCTTCCTTGAGCTTTTTCTTATACATCTTGTCAACGGTGAGCGCGAACTTGATATCGAAGGATACGATGCGTCCGTCAACCTCAGCTACGATGCAGTCGCTCTTGCCGTCAAGGAGAAGGTCGATAGCGTAGCTTCCCATCTCGGTAGCGGTGAGTCTGTCGCGAAGTGTGGGAGAGCCGCCGCGAACGACGTGAGCAAGGCGTGCAAACTTGGTCTCGATGCCGGTCTTATCCTGGATGACCTTCTTGAGATCCTCGCCGTAGGGCTTACCCTCAGCGTTGAATACGCCCTCAGAAACAACAACGAGCATACTTCTCTTGCCCGCGTTCTTTGCCTTGAGAATACGCTCGATAGCGGCATCCTCGTCGAAGGGAATCTCGGGGATAGCAATAGCTACCGCACCCGATGCGATACCCGTCTTGAGCGCGATCTCGCCGCAGTCACGTCCCATAACCTCAACGACATTGCAGCGTGCGTGAGACTGGCAGGTGTCGCGGAGCTTATCGATCGCTTCCATAGCCGTATTCATAGCGGTATCAAAGCCTACCGTATAGTCGGTAGCGGTGATATCGTTGTCGATAGAACCGGTAACGCCGATGGTGGGGATACCGCGGAGGGAAAGATCGGTCGCACCGCGGAAGGTTCCGTCGCCGCCGATAGCAACGATAGCATCGATATTGTTCTTCTTGCAGGTTGCGACAGCCTTCTGCATACCTTCCTCGTACTTGAACTCGTCGCAACGGTCGGTAAGAAGGATGGTGCCGCCGAGATTTTCGATATTGGACACAGCGCGGGCATCGAGGTCGATCATCTCGTCCTTGATAAGTCCGCTGTAGCCGCCGAGGATTCCCTTGACCTTCAGTCCGTTTGCAAGGGCGCGACGTGTGATAGCGCGAACAGCGCAGTTCATTCCGGGAGCATCACCGCCCGATGTGAGAACTCCGATGGTGTTGAATTTTTTCATTGTTTTCTCGCTTCCCGTCGGTAAAAACCGACTATAAATAATTAACGCTATTATTGTAATATATTATTTCCCGAAAATCAAGAGGTATTTTGTGATTTTTGTTAAGATTTGTCGTTTTTCGATGAATTTAATGCCAAAGACATCGCATTTGTCGCCGCGCAGATGCGGATAAACTCGCGCGAACGCTTGGGAGAGAGGCGCAAAAGCTTTGCCGTCTCGCCATCCCTCGTCGAGACCGCGATATAAACCGTGCCGACGGGCTGCTCGGGTGTTCCTCCTCCCGGACCCGCGATACCCGTGGTTGAAATGCCGATATCGGAGCCGAGAGCAAGCCTTACTCCGCGCGCCATCTCACAGGCGGTCTGTGCCGAAACAACGCCGTATTTTTCGATCGTCTCGCGGCTGACTCCGATAAGCTTCACCTTCGCGTCGACCGCGTAGGTCACGCAACCGCCGAGGAAAACGTCCGAGCATCCAGCAATATCGGTGATGCGCTTCGCGATAAGTCCGCCCGTGCAGGACTCGGCGCAGGCAAGAGTCATTCCGCGCTCACGAAGACTTGTGACAAGCGCGTTTTCGATGCTGTCAACGTCGATGCCGTAGATAAACTCGCCGACTTCGGTCTTCCTGATCTCATCGATAAGACCGTCGCACATCGCGGACGCGGTCTCCGAGTCCTTCGCTCTTGCGCTGACTCTGACACGCACCTCGCCGTTGCCCGCGTAGGGCGCGACGGTGGGATTCGTCAGCTCGGTCATCATACGGTAGAGCTTTTCCTCGACCGCCGATTCACCCATACCGAGGATGTGGATATTCTTCGAGACAATGACCGAATCCGAACGCTCAAAGAGATAGGGCTCGACCCTCTCGCGCCACATCGGCTCAAGCTCGATGGGCGGTCCGGGGAGAAGGATCGCGGTCTTCCCGCCCTCCTCGATAACGAATCCGGGAGCTGTACCCCAATCGTTCTGCAGGACTCTCGCCCCCTTCGGAGCCATCGCCTGCTTTTCGTTATTCTTCGTCATATTTCTTCCCGTTGAGGAAAAATACGACTTCATCCGCTCGAGAGCCTCTTCGTTGAGCTCAAGCCCGAGCCCGAAATACTCCGCTACGATCTCCTTTGTGATATCGTCGCAGGTCGGACCGAGTCCTCCCGTCAGGATCAGGCAATCCGAGCGCGCAAAAGACCCGGCAACAGCCTCCCGCATCCGCTCGGGATTATCTCCCACAACGGCTTGGCGGTAGACGGGGATGCCGAGAGCGGCAAGCCTCCTCGAAATATACGAGGCATTCGTGTTTACAATGTCGCCGAGCAAAAGCTCTGTGCCGACACATAAAATCTCTGCGCTTCTGACATCTTTCATTACCGGGTCTCCCTTGTTATTCAATTATATATTAATATGGTTGCCAAAACAATGAATTATTAAAATTCGTTTTTTCGGCGGCTTTGCCGGTGAAAAAACACCTACCAGACGAGCAAAGCGAGTCCGCGCGCCGAGGGGAGCTGCCAAAATTTTAAATTTTGGCAAGCGGCGATAAGCGCGCGATCTTCAATTGTAAAACGCAGTTTTACAATTGGAAATTTTACTTGTTGAGGATTGTAACGTCCATATGAGGATATGCACAGGACACGCCCTCTGCCTCAAGAGCCTTGCGGATCTCGGTGGTAAGGTCAAACTTAACGCCCCAGTAGTTGCCTGCCTCTGCCCAAACGCGGACGGTAACGACTACAGCGGAGTCGCCGAGGCTTGTAACGCGAGCGAATACGTCCATATCTGTCTTAACGTCAGCGTGAGCCGATGCAACTCTCTTTGCGATCTCGCAAGCCTTCTCGGAATCGGATTCGTAAGTAATGCCGAAGTCCATATCTACACGGCGGAGATCCTCGCGGGAGTAGTTGATGACGGTATTGTTCATCATTGAGCCGTTGGGGATGGTCACGTGCTTGTTGTCACCGGTGATAATAAGGGTGTAGAAGATACCGATCTCGTTAACGGTACCCATAACGCCCGAGGTCTCGATGAACTCGCCAACGCTGAAGGGACGGAACAGAAGGAGCATAATGCCGCCTGCGAGGTTCGAGAGGGAGCCCTGCATAGCAAGACCGATAGCAACACCGCAGGATGCGATAGCCGCTACAACGCTCGCCATGGGAACGCCGAGGATGGCAATGATGCAAACGATGAGGATGACCCAGAGTCCGATATTAACGAAGGAGTTAAGGAAGGACTTGACGGTGGGATCCATCTTGGAAAATCTCTTGCCGTTGGGGAAGATCTTGAGGATACCCTTGATGATGAGGGAGCCGATGATCCAGGTAAGGATAGCGGCAAGGAGCTTGAGTCCGACGTTCTGAGCAACGCCGATAAGCCAGTTGAGGAAGTTTTCTAACATTTTGATACTGTTTCCTTTCAAAAAAATTGATAATATAATTATAGCACAATTCAAATTAAAAGTAAATAAATAAAACAAAAATTGTCGCAAATCGTTGCATTTTTCTTTTATAAGATGTATAATATTCGCAGAGGTAAGAATTATGAAAAACTATTACAATCAATGCAATATATGCCCACGGAAATGCGGGGTTGACAGAGGATCAACCGTAGGGCTCTGCCGATCGGGGGCGAAGCCGATGATCTCGCGCGTCTCCCGTCATATGTACGAGGAGCCCGCGATATGCGGCAAGAATGGCGCGGGAACGGTATTTTTCTCAGGCTGTAATCTCGGATGCGTTTTCTGTCAGAATTCCGCGATCAGCCGAAAAAGCACGGGCAAGGAGTTTGACACAAACGAGCTTGCAAAGCTTTTTCTGATGGTTGCCGAAAGCGGAGTCGAGTGTCTCGATCTCGTCACGCCGACGCATTTCACGCCCACCGTCGCGGAGTCGCTTACATTGGTAAAAGACCAACTGAACATCCCCGTTGTATGGAACAGCGGAGGCTACGAAAGCGTAGAAAGTCTAAAAATGCTGCGCGGACTCGTCGATATCTATCTCCCCGATTTCAAGTATTATTCCACTGAGCTTGCCGCCGGATACTCGCACGCCGCCGACTACCGCGAGCGCGCCGAGGAAGCTCTCCTCTTTATGTATGATATGCTCGGTGCGGCAAAATTTGACGATAACGGTATGATGCAAAAGGGCATCATCGTCCGCCATCTCGTTCTGCCCGGATGCAGAAACGATTCGATCGCGTGCTTGCGCCGACTTGCGGAGCTCATTCCCGTATCCGATATCAAGCTAAGCCTTATGAGCCAATACACGCCCGATTTTTACACGGGCGACGATAAAAATCTCCGCCGAAGAGTGACTACCTTCGAGTACGAGTCCGTGCTCAAAGAAGCCATCCGCCTCGGCTTCGACGGCTATATGCAGTCGCCCACGTCGGCTTCGGCAAAGTACACGCCCGAATTTTCCGACACTTTTTCCAATGATTTGTCTTGACAAATCAATAATAATATATTATAATTACTAAAGTATTAATTTTTCCGAAAAACGGAGGTAATTTTTATGTCACAAAGCAGAGTAATCGTTTTCTCCTGCGATGCTATGGTCTACGAGGACGTCAAATATCTTCTCAAGACCAGCCCTCGCTTCGCGGAGCTCTTCGAAAAGGGCTCGATGGTAAAGCGCACCCGCACCATCTATCCCTCGGTTACCTATCCCTGCCACACGTCGATGTCGACCGGATGCTATCCGAATAAGCACGGCGTAACCAACAACAACGTCTTCATGCCCGGCGTTACCAAGAACGTACCCTGGACCTGGTTTGCCGACAACATCAAGTGCCCCGATATCTTCACGGCGGCAAAGAAGGCGGGACTCACCACAGCCTGCGTCTTCTGGCCCGTAACTGCAGGTCACGAATACATAGATTACAACTTCCCCGAGTACTGGCCTCAGTCTCCCGAGGATACCAAGGAAGAATGCTATCTCCGCGCGGGAACTACTCCCGAACTCTACCGCGAGTGCATCGCTCCCTATATCGACAAGGTCAAGATCAGAACGCATCCCGACACCGACGAGCTCCTCGTCCGCGTCACCTGCGATATGATCGAGAAATACAAGCCCCACCTCCTTCTCCTCCACACGGGTGACGTTGACAGCTACCGCCACGGCACGGGTCTCTTCACCGAGAAGGTAACGGGTGGCGTAAAGGACACCGAGCGTTGGTTCTTCGAGATCATCGAGGCAACCAAGAGAGCGGGCACCTTCGAGGAGACCAACTTCTTCCTCATCTCGGACCACGGTCAGCTCGAGATCGTCCGCAACCTCAAGCCGAACGTAGTATTCGCCGACAACGGACTCATCGAGATGAACGAGGACGGCTCGCTCAAGTCCTGGAAGGCTTACTGTCACTCCACGGGTCTCTCCGCGCAGATCAGACTTGCCGATCCCACCGATCGCGAGACCTGGCAGAAGACCTACGATCTTCTCAAGTGGATGCGCGACGAGGGTATCTACGGCATCAGCGAGGTCTACACGACCGAGGAGATCAACGAGAAGGAACACCTCTCGGGCGAATTCTCCTTCGTTATCGAGTCGGACGGCTACACCTCCTTTGCGGAGGACTGGAAGCGTCCTATGGTCAAGCAGCTCGACCTCTCCGACTACCGTTACGGCAGAGCCACCCACGGTCACAACCCCGACAAGGGTCCCCAGCCCATCTTCTTCGGCTTCGGCAAGGACATCAAGGAAGGCGTCATCATCGAGCGCAGACCCACGGTCGACGAGGCTCCCACCTACGCAAAAATTCTCGGCGTAGAAATGCCCGGAGTTGACGGCACGCCTATCACCGAGATGCTCAAATAATAACTTTGGAGGAATAAAAAATGCTTAAAGTTGGTGTACAGACAGGCGGTTGGTACGATCACGACAACGCCCTCGCTTCATTTGAATATATCAAATCCTGCGGCTTTGAAGCCGTTGACTACAATATCGACATCTATATGAGACCCGATCCTATGGCTAAATCGGGCATCATCACCCCCACTCTCTTTGACAAGCCCATCGAGGAGATAATCGAATGGATCAAGCCCCTCAAGGACGCAAGCGAGGCGACGGGTGTTGAGATCTCGCAGATGCACGCTCCCTTCCCGTGCTGGTACAAGGATCAGGACGAGCTCAACGCTCATATCGTTATGGCTCTCGACAAGTGCTTTGCGGTTTGCGAATACATAAACTGCCCCGCAGTCGTCGTTCATCCCTCCGCACGTACAGACCGCGACGTTGAATGGGAAACCAACCTCAATTTCTACCGCGGACTCATCCCCTATATCAAGAAGTACAAGGGCGTCAAGATCTGCCTTGAGAACATTTTCGGACGCCACGGCTCCCGCTTCGTCGAGGGCAGACTCTCGAATCCCTACGACGCAGCAAGAATGATCGATATCCTCAACGAGGAAGCAGGCGGCGATTACTTCGGCTTCTGTCTTGACGTCGGCCATGCAAACCTCTGCCACCTTGATATCAAGCAGTACCTCAAGATCATGGGCAAGAGAATGACCATCTTCCACATCCACGACAACAACGCGATGGATGACCTCCATATGATCCCCTATTCCTACCTCACCAACGGCAAGACCCACGTTTGCAACTGGGAACGCTTCGTCGAGGGCGTCAAGGAGATCGGCTTCGAGGGTACTCTCGCCTTCGAGACCTTCCGCATATTCTCTGCATATCCGAAGCCCGCGCACACCTCTGCGCTGAAGCTCATCTCGGACATCGGACACTATTGGGTAGATCTTATTGAAAATAAGTAAATAATGAAAAACGGCTGTCTCTCCGGAGATAGCCGTTTTTAGAGTGAAAAGTGAAAAGTGGAAAGTGAAAAGTTATGGTAAATTTCCTCGCCTGTGGCTCGGAAATTTCCATTTATATAATAATCCTTTTTGAGCGTAGCGAAAAAAGTTACCTTCACTTTTCACTTTACACTTATCACTTTCCACTTTGCATAAAAATCCCTCCGCCGTACGGCAGAGGGATTTTTATGCAATAAGAGTTGTAATTAAGAGAGCACGCTCTGAGTGCAGAGAGCGATTATGTAAGCCAGAAGGCCTGCGGCGGTGGGAGAGGAGATCCACGCGATACCGATCTTGCCGAGAACCTTCCATTCAACGTTCTTGGGACCCTTGACAAGACCTGCGCCGATAACGGCACCGACAACTGCCTGAGATGTCGAAACGGGAATACCGAGAAGGATCTTCATAACGGTGATAGCAAGTGCGCTCGCAAGGATTACGAGGAAGCCGTCGATCTGACTGATGTTGGCGATCGAACCGCCAACGGTCATCATTACCTTCTTGGAGTAGGTAAGAACACCAACTGCGATAGCAACACCGCCCAGTATTGCGGTAAATCGCGCATTGGTAAGAATGTTCGCGCCGACACCGAAGCTATCGTAGTAGAAAGCAGTAACCGATGCGGAAGAGTTGATACCGATGGTGTATGCGGAGTACGCGCCCGCAATGATATAACCGATCTTGATGATCTTATCGTAGCCCTTGAGCGACTCAACCTTTGCCTCGAAGAACTTCTTGAAGAAGAATACGATAACGAAGGAGATAATAGCCGCGCCGAGGGGATTGAGAAGCCAAGTGCTTGCAAACTTACCGATCTCGCCAAGGTTTGTGCTGAGTACTTCGGGGTTCGCATAATCGGCATGGAAGAGGCCCCAACCGATTATCGCACCGGTAACAGCCTGGTTTGCCGATACGGGGAACTTGAGGTAACTCATAATGAATACCGTCAAAGCCGCACAGATAAAGATGATGGCAGCCTTGAATGCGGACTTGTTGCGAAGAGTCTTGAGAGCAGCTTTGTCAATGTTATCCTTCGACTTGATGACGTAGTTGCCGTCTTTGTCGAGAACGTAATTGCCGTCAGCGTCCTTCTCAAACTCAACGCCGATGTTTTCCATATCCTGAACGTCTGCGGAAACCTCGTTGTTTGTCGAGATACTGGAGAGCTTATCAATATCATCAGAGCCCTGAAGAATGGAGCCGAGGAGAACCATCGCGGCGATAATAATAATTGCAGTTCTGTATTTTACAACTCTTGTTGCCACTGCCGTACCGAAGGCGTTGGCAGCGTCATTCGTTCCGAGCGACCAGCCCATGAAAAGGCCGGCAAAAAGCAACAAATATATCATTTTTCTTTACTTTACCCTCGCTTATCAGACGATTCTGTTGATCAGCATGATCTGAATCTGGTCGGCGATGTTCTCGATGATATCCGAGATATCGCAAATGATGTCGAGGAAGCTTACAGCCTGGAGCTTCTGGGAGAGAGCGAGTCCTTCCATATCGAAGATCTGCTGGTAAACTGTCTCCTCAACAGCGTCAACCTGGGACTCGAGTCCGCGGATGTCGTCAAGAATAGCGTGGTTCTTGAGCAGGGTGTTGAACTTACCGAAGAGCTGGCTTACAGCATTCTTAAGAAGTTCAAACTGCTTCTTGGTGATGTCAACGATCTCAAGAATAGATGCGTTGCAGTCTGCGGGGAAGAAGAATCTCTGGTAAACCATAAGCTTTGCAACGTCCTCGCATTTGTTTGCGATCTTATCGCAGCTTGTAGCGATCGAGATAAGATCGGAACGGGTGGAGGGAAGGAAGGGACCGTCAAGTCCTTCGATCATTGTGCGGAGAGAAACGTCCGCGATGTGCTCCTTCTCGCGTACTGTCTTGCAGAGTGCGCGGAGAGGTTCGATGGTCGCGCCCTCAACGGTAGCTGCAGCCATAAAGCCCTCGAGAGCAACAAGGGTGTTCTCGACGTCGGCGAGCTGATCCATGATCAGGCCGTGGATGTCATTGTTCTTGTTTTTGTTAAGCATTTTATGCTCCTCCTTTTGATGTCTGCCCCCGAGAGACCCCCTCGGGAACATACGGTTTTTCGTCGGTGAACGCCGACGTGATGTGAAAATATTTTTCCACTATTATTGTATAACAAATTTGACGCTTTGTCAACCCAATTAAGGAAAATTCAAGAATAATTGCTATTATTTTTTGTAAAGGCACCCTTGAGTTGCTCCCGAGGAGAACATAAGCTTGTCGATGTCGTTCAGAATAGCGATCTTGCGCTTGCTGTATTCGGGAGCAAGAAGATCCTCCGCAATGCCGTCACCCGTCAGCCTGCAGATGACAGTATCGGGCGGCAGAAGCTTCAGAGCCTCAACTACGAGTGAGATATATCTTTCCCTCTCGAGCGGAATATATTCTCCGCGCAGATATTCGTCGCCGAGCGGGGTATCTTTAATGACGTGAAGCAGATGGATCTTGACCTGCTCGGGCGCAAGCTCTGCAACCTTTTTGACGGTATTCATCATATCCTCGTCGCTCTCCTCGGGCAGACCGAAGATCACGTGAACGCAGACCTCGGCCTTCGGCACGTAACGGCGCAGACGCTCATAGCCCTCCTCAAAATCCGCCATCGTATGACCTCGGCAGATACGCTTCGCGGTCTTATCCGACGAGCTTTGAAGTCCGAGCTCAACAGTCAGCGGTATCCTCTCCGATACCTCGCGCAGAAGCATACAGACGTCCTCGCCGAGGCAATCCGCGCGCGTGGCGATGCTTATGCCGCAGAGATTCGGGAAAGTGAGTATTTCTTCATATATCTTGCGCAGTACTTCGACGGGCGCGTACGTGTTCGTATGCGCCTGAAGGTAGGCTATGCACTTCTCCGTTGACCATTTCGACGAGAGCTTTGCCCTTCCCTCGTCGTATTGCTCACGCAGAGAGAGTCCCATCGGAATATTGTCGCCGCTTCCCCTGCCCGAGCAATAAATGCACCCCGCACCCGCGTCGATATTCGGACAAGAAAGCCCCGCATCCAGCGGAATCTTCGCCACTCTGCCGCCAAATTTCCCGCGCATATAGTATTCGTACGTCTGATACCGCTTGTTCGAGTCGCTGTGAGGGTATGGATTTGAATTTCTTTGTGTTTTTTTCATCTTGACCATCTTTATAAAAAAACTTATTGACAAATCGAGAGATTCGTGTTATCAACCAATTTTATATTTTTATTAATTAATTTCCGAGCGAAACGACGGAAATTCCCCTTAACTCTGCACTCTGCTCTCTTAACTCTGCACTCAAAAAGACCGCCGCGGCGGTCTTTTTGATATTTAATCGCAAAGCTTACGTCCGATAAACTTCTCGATCGCGGCGATCCTTGCACAAAGGGTAAGGATATCCATTGTGATCTCAAGGTCGTCGTTAGAGGGATATGTGGGAGCTATGCGGATATTCGAATCGTTCGGGTCGATTCCGTAAGGATAGGTTGCGCCCGCGGTAGTGAGATGTACGCCTGCACCGAGGCAGAGGTCGTAGGTTCTCTTCGCGGTGCCGTTCTCAAGATAGAGGCTGATGAAATAGCCTCCCTTGGGGTTGGTCCAATGCGCGATACCCGTGCCGCTGAGATCTCTGTCAAGCGCGGACAGAACGATCTTGAACTTCGGACGGATGATCTCCGCGAGGTCCTTCATATGATTGTGGATATTCGTCGCGTTGCCGTCGAAATAACGCACGTGACGGATCTGGTTGATCTTGTCAAATCCGATCGTCTGGACGTTCATTATCGGCTTGATGAACTCGAGGTTATACTCCGAAGCCGCAAAGATCGCAACGCCCGAGCCGGGGAAGGTGATCTTCGAGGTCGAAGCGAAATAGTATACCATATCCTCGCGTCCCGTCTTACGGCACTCTGCAAAGATATCGAGCAGCTCCTCGCCCTTGTCGTAGAGGTCGTGAACGGCATATGCGTTATCCCAGAAGATCCTGAAATCGGGAGCGGCGGGATTGAGATTTGCAAAGCGGCGGACTACGTCATCCGAATAGGTAACGCCGTCGGGATTCGAGTATTTCGGACAGCACCAGATGCCCTTGATCGTATCGTCCTCCGAGACGAGCTTCTCGACCATATCCATATCGGGGCCGTCCTCGTGGAGCGGTACGGGGATCATCTCGATGCCGAGCGACTGACAGATCGCAAAATGCCTGTCATATCCGGGCGAGGGGCAGAGGAACTTGATCTTATCCTGCTTTGCCCAGGGCTTCTTGACGCCCGCAACACCGTAAAGCATACAGCGGACCATAGTGTCGTACATAATATTGAGCGACGAGTTACCCGCAACGATGATATGCGACTCGGGGATACCGAGCAGCTCCGCAAAGAGCTTCTTTGCCTCGGGTACACCGTCGAGAAGACCGTAGTTACGGTAGTCAAAGCCGTCCGCGGAACGGCAATCCGCGCTCGAATGGATGCAGTAGAGCATTCCCTGCATCATATTGAGCTGTGCGCGTCCGGGCTTACCGCGAGAGAGATCGAGATGATGACCCTCAGCGCAGATCTTCTTATATTTGGATAGGTAGCTTGTGCCAAGTGCCTCAAGCTCCTGCTGTGACATTTGTGAGTAAAGCATAACGGCTTCCTTTCGTGTTATGGAGATACGGTAAGCCGTTTACGCGGCTTACATAGATTAAAAGTCTGCGTTTCCTGTGGTTCTGGGGAACGCCTCAACGTCACGGATGTTCGAGACACCGGTAACGTACATGATCATACGCTCAAAGCCGAGACCGTAGCCCGCGTGCTTCGTTCCGCCGTAACGGCGAAGGTCGCAGTACCAGGAATAATCCTCGGGAGCGAGTCCGAAGCGGGTGATAGCCTCCTCGAGCTTGTCGAGTCTCTCCTCACGCTGGGAGCCGCCAATGAGCTCTCCGACACCGGGAACGAGCATATCCGCCGCCGCAACCGTCTTGCCGTCGTCGTTCTGACGCATATAGAACGCCTTGATATCCTTCGGATAATCGGTAACGAATACGGGCTTCTTGAAGACCTGCTCGGTAAGGTATCTCTCGTGCTCGGTCTGAAGGTCGATGCCCCACTTGACGGGATAATCGAACTTGACTCCGCTCTCCTCAAGGAGCTTGACGGCATCGGTATAGGTGATGCGTCCGAAATCGTTGTCAACAAGGTTCTGAAGTCTCTCGATAAGACCCTTATCGATGAACTTATTGAAGAATGCGAGCTCTGCGGGGCACTCCTTCATAACGAACTTGACGATATACTTGACCATCGCCTCGGCGGTGTCCATATAATCGTTAAGGTCCGCGAATGCCATCTCGGGCTCAACCATCCAGAACTCAGCCGCGTGACGCTGAGTGTAAGACTTCTCTGCGCGGAAGGTCGGACCGAAGGTATATACGTTGGCAAAAGCCATCGCAAAGGTCTCGACGTTGAGCTGACCCGAAACGGTCAGACCCGTCTTCTTGCCGAAGAAGTCCTGCGAATAGTCGATCTCTCCGTCGGGAGTTTTCGGGGGATTTGCAAGGTCAAGTGTGGTGACCTGGAACATCTCGCCCGCGCCCTCACAGTCAGAGCCCGTGATCAGGGGAGTATGAACGTAAACGAAGCCTCTCTCGAAGAAGAAGCTGTGGATAGCGTATGCAACGACCGAACGAACGCGGAAAACTGCGTTGAAGGTATTTGCTCTGGGACGGAGATGCGCGATCGTACGAAGGTACTCGAGCGAATGACGCTTCTTCTGGAGCGGGAAATCGGGAGCCGATGCGCCCTCAAGAGCGATCTCGGTCGCCTTGAGCTCGAAGGGCTGAGGTGCCTCGGGAGTGAGGACGAGGATTCCCTTGCAGACGAAGGACGCGCCGACGTTCTGCTTAACGATCTCCTTGTAGTTAGAAAGCTTTTCGCTCTCGACAACGATCTGAAGGTTCGAGAAATAAGAGCCGTCGTTCAGCTCGATGAAGCCGAATACGTTGCTCGAACGGATAGTTCTTGCCCAGCCCGCGACGGTGATCTCGCAGTCAGCAAATTTTTCGGGTGCCGCAAAAATTTCTTTGATTGTGGTTCTTTCCATGGTTAAGGTTTCCTTCCTTTTATAGGCAAAATGCGGCTTGCCTTTTGAAAAGTGCAATTTTTCATTTCAAAATTGCAGAATTTTTCATGTACATAGCAAATATTATAGCACAAAAGCGCGCATTTTGCAAGTCTTATTTTAAAAATCGCAAAAATAATTTGAAAATTTTATGATTCGGACACAAATTTTGCCCAAAAATCGCCGAGAATTCCCTGAAGCTCGGGGATATCCGACGCGAACTTCATCTCCGACCAATGCGGAGGGTAGAGAGCGCGGTATTTTTCCTCGGCGTATCTGTCGTCTATGAGGACGACAACTCCGCGGTCCTCGGGGCGTCTGATGACTCTTCCCGCCGCCTGCAAGACCGAATTCATTCCGGGATAGGTATAGGAATAATCGTAACCGCACTCGGCGCGGTTCTCGAAATAATCGCGGATAATGTTCCGCTCAGCCGAAAGACCGGGGAGACCGACGCCGACGATCAGCGTTCCGATCAGCCTGCTTCCGGGAAGGTCAACGCCCTCCGAAAAGCTCCCGCCGAGAACGCAGAATCCGACACGCAGACGCCCGACGTCATCCTCGAAGAATGAAAGGAACTCCTCCCTCTCCTGCCTCGTCATACCGCTCCGCTGTATCGCCACGGGCACGTTCGGATAGCGCGCGGTAAAGATGTCGGTGACGCTCTGCATATATTTGTAGGACGGGAAATAGACGATGTAATTTCCGCGCTTCGCCGCGACAGTCGCCGCGATCGCGCCCGCGATCCTCTTGTAGGATCTATCTCTGTCGTCAAACCGCGTGCTGACGTTTGTAAGCGCGATAAGACCGAGATTCTCGCGCGGAAAAGGCGATGGCAGCGAGATCGATCGGCTGTCCTTACCGCCTCCGAGAATATCCGAGAAATAATCCGCGGGAGTCAGAGTTGCCGAGAAGAAGACCGAAGCGTAAGCCTCACCGAGAGCATCGTCGAGACGCGCCGACGGGTCGAGGCAATAGAGCTTGAGCGAGACCTCCTCACCTATCTTCTCGATATAGGTACGATACCGCTCGTCGAAATTCTCCGCCGCGTTCTGCCACTTCTTGCAGACCGATCTGAAACTTGCCGCCGCAGACGCGAGCGGAATGTCCGTCCTGTGCGTAAAGTAGAAGAGATCGGCGCGCTCGAGAGCACGGCTGACGGCATCGTCGAGCTCAGGGAGCGGATCGCGGTTGAAGTAATAACCGCACCGAACGCCGTCATACTCGCTCATATTCTCCTCGCAGAGCTCGCCTGCACGGCAGAGAGCCTCGTCAAGCGCCGTAAGCGCAGAGGCAAGCATCGTATCGTTCTGCAAAGCCTCGCGCAGTCTGCGGACGTCCTCGCGCGTCAGAGTTGCCGAGAAGATATCACGCGCGCGCTCGGGGAGGTTATGAGCCTCGTCTATGAGGAAAATATTCTTACCGCCGCAATATGCCGAGTCGCCGAAATAACGGCGAAGCTTGACGGCGGGATCGAAGGCGTAATTATAATCGCAGATGATCACGTCGCAGTATTCAGAAAGATCAAGCGAAAGCTCATATGGGCAGATATTATGCTTTGCCGCCGCCTGCGAGATCGCACCCGCGGGGTACCCCTTATAATTCAAGGTCAGCGACTCGATCGCCGCGCCCCTGCGATCATAATAGCCCTTGGCAAGCGGACAATGCTCGGGATCGCATATGAAATCGCCGCCCGTCCTTCGCGGACAGATCTGCTCCTTCGCCGTAAGTACTATAGTCCGCAGACCCGCACCGACACTCGCAAGCCTTCCCGCGGCGGCGTAAGCCTCGCGGCGAGTGCTCGCCTTGGCGGTGAGATAAAAGATCCTTCTGATATCGATCCTTCCCATAGCGCGAGCCGCGCCGTAGAGCACCGAGACCGTCTTGCCGATGCCCGTAGGAGCCTGAGCAAAGAGTCTCTTTCCGCTTCCGACAGCGGATGCGACCGACGAGATCAGCTCGTGCTGTCCTTCACGGAGACTCGGATGGGGAAATCTCAGTTTTGAAAGAGCGGGATGGACCTGCCTCGCGGCATCGACCTCGCTTCTCGCGCGAGACGCGACCTTCGCAATAAATGCGTGCAGCGCAAGCTCGAGCTCATCCGAGGTATAGACCCTTTCGGCATTCTTGACCTTCTCGCCGTCGGGCGTTGCAATGACGAGCCGCGTTACAACCTTCGGATATCCGCCCGACAAAGCAAGCGCGGCGGCATAGATCATGACCTGTGCCCTTCCGAGTCGCGAGGACGCCCTCTCGAACGCCGAATGTGTTACGGTCTTGAACTCGACCACGGTCGGAACGTCACCCTCTATAACGCCGTCTGCGCGCCCCGAGATACGGTAGGTGATATTTCCGCTCTGGAGATCCGCGGAGATCGGCACCTCGGCTCTGAACCCATCACCCTGCAAAGACGCAAGAGCCTTATGAAGAGCCATTCCCTCCTCCGAGGTAGGCGACTCACCCCCACCGCTGAGGTTTCCGCTCTGCGAAGCCCGATCGGCAAGCTCACGCGCGGAGATCAGTATCATATTCAGTTCGCTGTCAAGCCGCACCCGATCACCTCATTGCATATAGTATCTCATTATATTATATGTATATATTACCACATTTCTTTCATAAAGTCAAGCATTTATATAAAAATGAAAATTTCCATCCAAAGCAATAATATAATAAAAAGCGGTTGACAAAACCGCTTTCTTATGTTATAATAATAACGGAGAGCACCGATGACGGTTGCTTCCGAACCTATAGTTAAAATAACCGCCTAGGCTTGGAAACTGAGGCGGTTATTTCTTTTTATTTATGAGTTCTACGTAAGTCAACAAAGCAATAATTAAACTTGCAAGCAAGATCAATTCTTCCAAAGTTATATACATAAGTCCCACCTCCCCTCTCGGGAAGGCAAAAAGAAATTTTATCTTCCCGTAAAGGGAAGCAACCGCCACCGTTTTGGTGTTCTCCGAGTATCATAAGATACTGTTATTATTATATCACAACTTGAAATACAAGTCAAGCATTTATATAAAAATGAAAATTTCCGAGCTCTGCTCGGAAATTCACCGTAACTTTACACTTTCCGCTTTTCATTAATAAACAAAAGAACTGCCCGAAGGCAGTTCTTTTGTTTATTTAAGCATTAGTCTCTCTTCTTGATGATGAGAGCGGTGCCGAGGATAGCAACGATGATTGCAGAACCTGCAACGAATCCGCCGCAACCCTTCTTCTCGGTGGTGGGAGTGGTCTGCTCGCCGCCCTGAGAAGGAGCTTCGGTAGCGTCGCCCTGAGAAGGAGCTTCGGTCTGAGGATCGGTCTCGGGCTCGGTCTGGGGCTCGGTCTCGGGCTCGGTCTCGGGCTCGGTTACGGGCTCAGTCTCTTCTACTCTCTCGCCGTTAACGTATGCGCCGTTGGAGAGATTTACCCAACCCTGGTTCTTGTCGATGGAGGGATAGTCATCGGTGCCGAGCTTCTGATAGAAGGAGAACTCATAACCGACGGGGAAGCCTGCCTCTTCGTAGAAGTGGTAGTAGGAAGCGGTGGTATCAGCATCGATGGTTGCAACACCGTAGTCATCATCCAGAACGAGCTGCATGATCTCGTAGCAAACCTTACCGGACTTGATATCCTCAAGAGTGGTCTTAACGATACCGTCGGTCTCAGCGATCTCGTGGATCTGTGCTACGTACTTACCGCCCTCGCTATAGGGGTTAGCGTGAGAGTAGTACTTGTACTGATCGTAGTTGATGTCGTAGTTACCCTGGAGATCGTACATGGTAGCGTCTGCAGAGGAGCAACCGAAGAAGGTGTGTTCCTTTCTTTCGCTGACTGTTCCTTCGTGCTGAGAAACAGTACCGGTGTTAACGTTGTACTTAATGGTGGTGTATGCGGAGTTGGTGTATGCTACGAAGGGAGATCCGTAGTCAAACAGAACGGTGTTCTCGTCCTTTCTCTGGGTCTTACCGTAAACGATGTCGCCGGTGTTGACACAGAACTGAACGTCAGCAAATGCATTGGTACCGGAAGCGTAAACGTAACCAACCATACCGCCGACTCTGTAGGGAGCGTCGATCTTACCGTTGTTACGGCAGCCGTAAATTCTGTACCAGCCTGCCTGGCTCTTGGTTCCAACGTGACCGAAGATACCGCCTGCGTCAGCAGAACCGGAACCGAAGGAAACGCCGTCAGCAGCGAGATATGTATCCTCAACCTTGATGTTACCGTTGTTTACGCAGTTGTAAGCCTCTGCGGTGTAGGTAGCAGCGTGGAGAGCTACACGGGAAACAAGACCGCCTGCGATACAAATGTTACCCTTCATGTAGATGTCGCCGTTGTTTACGCAGTTGAAGAAGATAGCGCCGTCGATGATACCGCCGAAGCCGCCTGCACGCATCTTTTCGTCTGCGGTGGAGTCAACGTAGATGTCACCGTTGTTTACGGAGTTAACGAAAACGCAGGGAACTTCGTTCTTCTCACAGTCAGCAACAAAGCCTGCCGCCCACTTAGCATTACCGGTGATGGTAACGTTAGCGTCGTTCTGGCAGTTGATTACGTTCAGACCCTTTGCGGAGAGAACGGTGAAAGCAGCTGCGTTAGCGTCCTGGAAGAGGATCTCGCCCTTGATCTTAAGGTTTCGAACTTCGCCGGAGAAGTCAGCAAACATAGGAGCGGATACGGTTACGGTGTGACCGTTACCATCGAGAATACCCCAGAAGGGCTCGATGTAAGTACCCGAAAGGGTGATGTCGGCATTAAGGTAGTACTTCGCTGTGACTTCAGCAGAGTCAGCGGGAGTAGATACCATTGCCAGGAATTCGTCTGCAGTGTTGATAGCGGTTCCTTCGGGAGCAGCGGAAGCGGGGATAGCAAAGCTGCAAACCGAGAGGATCATCATAACACTGAGAATGATGGAGAGTGTCTTGCGCATGATATTTACCTCTTTCATTTGTTTTTTTTCATACCGATAAGGTTTTCGATATGCTACAAGAATAATTATACCCGATAATTGGATTTTTGTCAATACTATTTTTTCATTTTCGGTATTGTTGAATAAAAATGTTGTTCACATTTTGGTAGATTTGACTAAATATATTTTATACTAAATTTTTTTGAGAACCACACTATTATTATAGTTCTCCTCTCTCCGTCAAGAGCAGTTGCGTTAAATTAAAAATAGCTCGATCGCGGGCTCCTTCCACCGCTCCCCCGCGGTCCCCCTCCCTCCCGGAGGGAGGCTGAGTGGTTAGCGCAAACTCCTTCGGATATTCAGCGAATATCGTTATAAATTAACCTATAAAAAGCAAAAAGGAATATTTTATTGAAAAGGTTTGCCAAAACTCCATTGTAAGCGCAAACTGATTTAAATAAAATATTCCTTTTTGATATGCAAAATTACAGATACAAACGATATTCGCTGTAGAAACATCGAGATTTGCACAAACCCTTTGCCTCCCTCCGGGAGGGAGGGGGACCACACGAACGTGTGGTGGAAGGAGCCCGCGATCGAACCGTTTTGTATTCTCCGCAGAAGCCTCGGGCTGAGGAGAACAGTATAAGTTTTCCCGAAGGGAGAACGCGAATTAACTCGTTCTTCCGGCACGCACATCACATTTGTTCAAGTCTGCTTTTTACTACGTAATCAATATAACGACATACGTTTATAAAATCGGTATCAACCTGCTTGTTTGAAAACCTTATCACTTTCAAGCCGTCTTCTTCGAGAGCCGCAGTACGCTTTCCGTCCATTTCAGAACACTTGTCGGTATAATGCTGACTTCCGTCAATCTCAATAACGAGTTTGGCTTTATGGCAGTAAAAATCAGCGACGTAATTGCCGATCGCCTTTTGCCTCTGGAATCTGATCTCATATTTGCTCAAAAAGCCATACCACAGACGTTTTTCCTGCGGAGTTGCATTTTTGCGAAGAATTTTCGCCAAAACGATATTCTTTTTATTATAATCAAGTGACATTTGAATTACTCGCGCAAGGATTATTTACTCAGCTTTCGGAACACCTCAAGATCCGTTCTGTCATATGTCATCGGAACGACAGAGATGCAATCCATTTCCATTGCGTCGATATCAACAGTCTTATCATTCCTCAATTCATAACAAATATAGCCTTCGGGGAAATACATACCGTCTCCCTGATCAATATATCTGTCGGAAAAACGGACTCCGCCCTGACGCGCAATGACGATCTCGCCGGGATTGCGCGGGAAGTTTACGTTGTACGTATCGCAGATCGAAAGCAGATCGTGCTCAATGAAGTAATCGTAAACTCTGTCAAAGTTGGCAATGGCTCCGGGAAGTCCCTTTTTTCCCGCCGAAGCTGCAATACCCTTAATACCGAGCATAGCCGCCTCAAAAACCGCTCCGCACGTACCGGAGTAATTGATATCGTGGCCGAGGTTCATACCGCTGTTTACGCCGGAAAGCACAAGGTCATATTTTCTTCCAAAGCCGAGCACCGCGATCCTCACGCAGTCAACGGGTGTCGAATCGACAGCATATGCCTCATCCACTCCCTCGTATTCGACCTTCTCAACGTGAAAAGGCTTGCGGAGCTCAAGTCCCGCGCTCTTGCCGCTCTGCTCCACCTTTGGCGCAAATACCTCAACCTCGCCGAGCTTCTTCGCCCAATCGACGAGCGCGCGCAGCCCGGGAGCCGCGATGCCGTCGTCGTTAGTAATCAGTATTCTCATAACCAACCCTCGTTATTATCCTTGAATTCCTTGAGACGCGCATCGGCATCTGCAAGGAGCGCGCGGATCTCGCTCTTCTTCAGCAGAGTCGCGCCGCTTGCGCAATCGTGTCCGCCTCCGCGGTATTTCTCGCCGATCTCATTGACTGTGACAAATCTCGAGCGCAGACGCACGCGGACCGTGCCGTCATCGTTGTCGATAAAGGCGATCCAGATGAGGCTTCCGCGTATCGAATCAAGATAGGATACGCTCGCGCTCGCCTGCTCCTGCGTCAGAGCGAACTTCTCGCGAGTCTTGGCGGTAACGTGGATATACGCCACGCCGTTCTCGGTTCTCTTCATATTTTTATATACGTACGCCTTGAATTTCAGCTGCTCGTATTCGTCGATATAGAGATTCGCATAAAGATGATCGGTATCCACCCCTGCCTCGAGCATCAGAGCCGCCGCGCGCATAGTATCACCCGACACACTGCGGAAACGGAATCTGCCCGAATCGGTGACCATACCCGTGTAAATATAAGTCGCCGCCTCGGAGTCGATCTTCAGCTCATCGCGGAACTCGCCGTAAAACCTTGCGATCATCTCGCAGGTCGACGATGAATGCTCCTCGACCCAGTTGATCACGCCGTAATTATCGCGCGGAATATGATGATCGATCTTCACGATCTCGCGGCAGAGCTTGTACTTCGCGTTCGAAATTCTCTCCTCCGTCGCGGTATCGAGAACGAGCGCAAGTGCACCATCGTAGAGTGAATCGTCCACGTTCTCCTCGTCCTCTCCGAGGAATTCGAGATAATCGCACTTCTGCCAATCGACAACGTGGATCTCCTTCTCGGGGAAGCTCAGGCGCAATATCGCCGCCAATCCCTTTGTAGATCCGACACAGTCTCCGTCGGGACGGATATGGCGGAAAAGGAATATCTTATCGTACTCCTTGATCTTGTCAAGGACAACCCGCATCAATTCTTTGCTCATTCTCCCACCTCCGCAAGATTATCGAGATCTGCAAGCATCTTCATTGCCTCTTCCCTGTTGCGGACTGTCGCGCCGCTCGCTTTTTTGTGACCTCCGCCGCCGTACTTGACCGCGATGGGGTTGATATTGTATTTGCTCGAACGGATCTCGCAAAGGACTCCGTCCTCGGTCTCGGTGAAGTTTACCCATACGTCAACGCCGCGGATCTCAGCCATCGTTCCGACCATTCCGCGCGAGATCGCAAAGGTATCGGCACCCGTCGCCTTCGCCTCCTCGAGTGTGGTGTAGATATACGCCACGTTGTGCTCGGTGAATCTGATCTTGAGAACGAATTCCGCCTTGAGCCTGATATGCGAAAAATCGTCGGCGTAAAGACCCCTGTAGATATCGTTTGTATCAAAATTCTGCTCGCAGAGATATGCCGCGGTCAGAAAGGTCTGCGAGGTGGTAGAATCATAACGGAATCTGCCCGAATCGGTGATCATTCCCGTGTAGAGCGACTTTGCCGCAAGGGGAGTCATACGGAGACCCGTCACCTTCGCAAAATCGGCAACAAGTCCCGCACAGCTCTCGAAGGATGTGTCGGTCAGCTCAAGATCAGCGATCTTCTCGCAGAAGATATGGTGATCCATACGGACGGTCTCGGCGGCGAGGGTATATCTTTCGTCGCTGATGAGTGCCTTCGCGGAGGTGTCGAGAATGATCGCAAGCGCGCCCTCATATACGCCGTCCTCGATCTCATCCATCTTCGAGCCCGCCATAAAGGAATACCGCTTTGCGTGGTCGCCGACGGTGTAGACCTTCTTCTCGGGGAAATTTTCCTCGATCAGGAGTCTGAGGCCGATCTGGCTTCCGAGCGCATCGCCGTCGGGATTTGAATGGCGGTGGATGATGATCTTATCATACTGCTTTATTTTTTCAAGAATCTTGTTATACATCAATCAAAATATCCTTTGTATTCTACTTTGTAATCACTTTCGGGGAAGAGGTGGCGGTGCAGCTCGATGAAGTAATTATCTGTCATTCCGGCAATATAGTCGACAACGATCTGATTCGGCTCACTCTGCTCATAGGGCACGCTTCGCTTGTAGTACGACTTATTAATGTAGTCGATGTGATGCGTGAAGATCGGCGAGGTCCTGTCGCCGACGAGAATATCGCCGAGCAGACGGTCGTAAATGTCCTTCATCATAGGCTTCGCCGTAATATCGAGCTTCGCGCGGGTCGCGGCGCTCTCATATATAAGGTTGTAATTATCGCGCTTCGACGCCTTGAGAGCTTTGAAATGCTTCGAGTCAAGCTTGATATAGGGCTTGCCGTAGCTGTTTTCAATAATATTTACCACGAGATTATTTATGATCTCGGCATTGATCGAGCCGATGTCCTCATTCGTAAAAGCATCCTCGGAAACGACCTTTGCGCGAGCCGCATCCTGCCTGTCCTTGCCGAGATATGCAATGATATCCGCCAGACGGACAACGCAGCCTTCAAGAGTCGAGGGAAGCTGCTTCGATGCAAATTCCTTATCGGTATAGCAACGCTCGATGATCTCGTCGAATTCATCAAATCCCGAAAGCGACGAGGGCACGTATTCCTCGAGCTCAAGCTCGCCGTCGTGGAATGCGATTCCCGAAAGCGTCTCGAGGCTGATATTCAGCGGGAACTGCGTATCAAGTACGCGGACCGAATGGATGTTGTGCATAAAATAGCGTCCCGTATGCGCAAAATAGAGATCGTTAAGGTAAACCTCGCCCGTATGCGCGAAGGGCGGATGTCCGATGTCGTGTCCGAGCGCGATCGCCTCGATCAGATCGAGATTGAGATTGAGCGCGCCGCCGATCGTCCTCGCGATCCGCGAGACAAGCTGAACGTGCAGGCTTCGGCGCGTGATATCGTCATTCTTGATCAGCGAGAAGACCTGGGTCTTATCCGTGTACCTATTATAATATGGGCAATGTAGGATCTTATCGATATCATGCACAAAGGGCGGGCGCCAAACGCTCCCGCTATCCTTCTTGAGGCTGTTTCGCCTTGTGATCCCCGAGCTTTCAAAGCCCATGCGTTCATAGCTGCCCGTACGCTTCTCCGCCTCAATTCGACGGGTCAGCGCATCGGACAGCGATTCGTATTTCAACATTCTTTCACCGAAATTATTTGATCTTAAAGGATTTTGCCCATTCGAGGAACTGCGCGCGGTTTCCCTGATACTTTTCGGTCTCGCAACCGAACTCGACGAGATAGAACGCCTCGTCATCCTTGATGAACACGGTCAGGTAGCTTCTGATATCACCCTGATTCGACTCAGCCTTTTCCTCAACGATGAGAAGTCCCGACTCGGTCTTCATTTGCGAGGAAATATCGAAATGTCCGCTGTCCTTGAGGAGATTGAGGAATTCCTGCTCGGACATCGAGGTGATCTGCGCGTACTCGTTGAAGTTGTAGGTATAGATCGCAACAGAAACCTCTCTCGATCCGAAATAATGGATGCCGTCCTCATATTTGTCCGAGAACGCCGTGGTCAGCGTGATCTCAAAAGCATCGCTCGTAAACTGCTTCGGCTTCTCGAAAAGGACGTCCATATTCATAGCAAAGCCGATGATCATACCTACTATGACCGCGATGACTGTGGTAATAATGCCCTTTCTGCCCGAACGCTTGCGGTTTGCAAGTGCCTCCTCGTCGGTAACGCCGTGGAAGCGGAAGGGGTTGCCCGCGCCGGGATTGTAGCTGCACTTTCCGCCGATCTCGACGTCGCCTGCACCCGCGGGGATCTGATAATAATCGTTGCACATATCCTTCGAGAGCTTATCGGCAATGACAACTACCTTTACGGCATCGTCGCCGACCTGGAAGGAAACCGTCTCGCCGTTCTTGACCTTGCAGACGAATCTGCAGGGAATGCCCGCGATCGTGATCTCGCTTGCGTTAGAGTCCTCGACGTATACGTTCAGCTTGCCGAGACATCCGACAAAGCTCTTATCTCTGGTCAAATATACTGTTCTCATAATTGTACCTCCAATTTTGCTACCTTTAAGTATACCATAATATCGTCGGATTGTCAATCGGAAAATGAAATTTAATAAAAAAGGTCCCTGCCACCCCATAGGGCAGCAGGGTTTTTCGAAAGGTAGACGATTAGTCCCTCTTCTTCAAAATAATTGCGCTTCCGAGGATCGCGATGATAGCAATTCCTGCGGAAACTACGGATCCGCATCCGGTATCCTCGATAACGTCGGGCTCCGTCTCATCGTCGGAATCTTCGGTTTCGGGATCGGTCTGTACGGGATCAGTAACAGTAGGATCGGTCTGTACGGGATCAGTAACAGTAGGATCGGTAACAGCGGGATCGGTCGTTACGCCGGGGTCGGTCGTTGTCTCGCCGCCGTCGGTGGTAACACTCGATCCGGTTGCGGGAATGACCTCGGACTCAACGTAGCCGCAAACGATACAAGCGCGCTCGCGCTTACCGTCAGCAGTCTCGGTAGCCTCTGTTACGGTCTTCCAGTTGCCGTAAACGTGATCAGCGGGAGTTCTCTTCTCGCCACATACGTTACAATCGGCATCACAAACAGTATCATACTTGTGCGAAGTCGATCTTACTTCACCGCAAGTATTGCAAGAAGCGTCACAGTCGTTGTCGTAAACGTGACCTACGATCTGTCTCTTCTCACCGCACTTGTTGCAGGTGTCGTCGCAATCGTTGGAATAATTGTGACCTGCCGCATTGTTGAGAGCACCACAGATGTTACAGTCAGAATCACAAGCGTTGGTATAGTGATGCGCCTCGTAGCTCTTCTTTTCGGAACAGCCGGAGCAAGCGTACCAGTGACCGACAGCATCGCTTGTCCACGTGCTTGCCCACTTATGGGTGTGACCCTTAGCGGGAGCGATAACGGTATTACATACGGTACAGATCTGGGCAGTTGTCTCAGTAGCCTCGGGACCCGGAGTGTGTGCGGGTGCCTTGATAGCCTGAGTAACTCTCGAAAGCTCAGCCTTACACATTGTGCAGTAAACTACAGACTCGTAGCTGCCGTCAGCAGCACAGTTGACAGGCTTCTTCTCATTTTCTCTAACGGCATTGCCGCGGATGTGGTCGATCTTATCAAGCGTCTTAACTTCAGAGGAAACCTTCTGCTTACATACAGTACAGTAAACAACAAGATCATAATGTCCTCCGAGAGTGCAAGTCGCAGGTACTTCGTTCTCCTTGACGGGATCCGCAAGCTGATGAGATAGCTTAGGTACAACAACTTCTGTCGAGCTTATTACGTAATTACAAACCGTACAATGAACAACGTTAGTATAGCTACCTTCCTTACTGCAAGTAGCAACAACTTCATTTTCTTTAACAGTCTGACCGGGAGTATGGTCTACAAGTTCAAGTTCTGTAGTCTTACGATCAAGCTCTACAGAGCAAACAGAACACTTGCTGATCTCAACAATAGTACCCTTCTTTGTACAGGTAGAAGCAGTATGTACTACTTCAGGAGCACCGGGGACATGTGAACCATAAGCGCCGGTAACCTTCTTGCGACTGATCTCAGCGGAACATACTGTGCATTTAACTACCAACTCATGCGAAGCGGGAACTTTACAGTTACCGAGAGTGATATTTTCTTTAGATTCAGCTCCGGGGGTATGTTCATTTGTAGCAGGAACGATCATTACAGTTCTCGTCATCTCGATATTGCAAACAGTGCAATATTCAACCGAATCATAAGAACCTATTGATACGCAAGTTGCAGGAATAATATTCTCCTTAACAGGAGTACCCGCAGTATGAGTAGTGTGTCCGCCATCACCAATAACTACTGATAAAGTAACATTTGCAACATCGAAGTCTCTGTCAGAAACTCCGTCAACTCTCTTGATTGCCTGGAGAGTTTCATAAATAACATCGGTAGTACCGTCAGCAGCACCATCATTCACCTTAAATGTAAGTTCGATAAAGCTACCGGTAGCCGTATGAATAGTGGGATTTTTTGCGGTAAGAGAATTAAAATTACCAACGGAAATAATAATCTTTCCGGGTTCGCTATTATTGACAGTAATTTCAGCGTCATTAAGAACACTTGTGTCATTCGAAGCGCTTACATAAGTCAGTACAGCCGGATCGTAAGTAACTCTGGATTTTGTAAAGGTAATACCGGTATTTTCGGTAATGTCTACCAAAACTGTAAACTCTGCATTAGCAGATACAGTGGGAGCCGAAGCCCCCACTGTATAAGTTAGCTTATTAGTCGATGCGGCAGATACTGTATAAGATATAGCAACTACGAGACACAAGATGAAAATCATAGATATAAATATCTTTTTCACTTGCTTCTCCTTTATATAATGTGCAATATCAACCTATGTCGATAAATAATGTGATTAAGCTCTGGGCTGAATCTGAGAACCGGTTCCTTCGGGCTTCACCTGAGGATTGATGTACTCATCAAGAGTAACAGCACCGGTGAGAATGTCGTAGAGATCCTCGATATCCTCATCATCGATTACACCGTCGCTGTTTACGTCTGCTTCTGCAACGTACTCATCGCTGGTGATGTAGAGGTAGTAGAGCTGGAATGCGTCAGCCATATCGGTAGTGCCATCATCATCAAGATCGAGGAACGAACCGATTGCAACACTGGTGGAGTTGGTGCCATTCTTCATAGCATCAAGCTTGACACCATTGATACCAACAACAGAGTAGCTGTAGTAGCCAGTAAACCAACCGGAAACATCGCCTACGAAGAATTCGGTAGCATTAGTCATAGCGGAGATTACCTTGAACTCGAGAACTACGAGATCGAAGGATCCCTTTACAGATACACCATCAGTAGTATTCACTGCGATGTTAACAATACCGTTATAACCCTCATACTCCTTCTGAGTCCTGGGGTTAGTGCCGCTAACATACTCGTTGTTAACGCGGAAGAAGCTGAGAGAACCATCGTTCATGCAGAATTCGTATTCAACAAACTTAACAGTTTCAGGATTGTAAGAAACTGCGAAGTTGAGACCCCAAACCTCAACACCCATAAGGGAGTCGAGAGATACGGTTACGAAGATAGAATCGCCAGGCTTGTAAGTTTCCCTATCAGTGTCGAGCATAATCTCAACGCCTGCATAGTTGGGAGCAGGAATTTCCTGGCTCTTGGAGAGTTCCTTGCCACACCACTCACATACGGTGTAGGTGTAGCCGGGACCTGCAAAGGATGCAGGAACGGTTACGGTCTTTGCGCTGTGGTTATCGGGATCCATGAAGTTAACTTCGACGATCTCTCTGTAGCCACAGTCAAGGCAGTACTGATACTTATAACCATCATTCTGGCAAGTAGCTTCAACAACCTTCAATTCGGACCAGTTGGTCTCTTCATTGTAGTCGGTGCCACAGTATACGCATACAGCATCCTCATGGTTAGTGCAAGCGTTAGTGAGCTTTTCACCCTTAGCATTTACGCAGCCACCGGTGGTAGCATTGTAGTTGTTAAGGTACTCATAGTCACACTCCTCAGCGGAGCAGATCCAATGCTTGTAGGTAACGCCCTCACAAGTCTTGTTAGCAACGTCGCCGTCGCCACTATATGCAGTGATGAGATTTGCACCGGTGAGAAGGTTCTTGTGCTCCATCTTAGGAATGTTGAGGTCAGCATCCTTAGAGTCCTTAAGAGCGTACTTCTTGGTGATTTCAATCTTCTTGTCAGCCTTCTTATCGGTGGAAAGCTTGTAGTCGAGAGTAAGGGTAGCTGCCTTATCCTTGGTCTGGATTACGAAGCCAAGGAGTTCGGGTTCGCCGTCAAGAACTGCTCTACCTTCTACACGGTAGCAGGTAGTACATCTTCTAACTTCAACCTTACCAGCAGTATTGCAGTTAACTTCAGAACCTTCAAAAATGGTGGTCCAGGTATGTGCATCGCTCTCGTTGAATTCCTGAGTTGCGTCAGCCTTCTTGAAGGTCTTGCCGCACTTACACTTGTAGTAAGTAGTGATGTTACAGTAAGTCTTTGCAGCCTTGTCATCATCGCTTACAGTAACCTTGGTAAGGTCAGACTCGTGCTTGTTGATAACAATAGTCTTGAGAGTCTTGCCGGTAGTAGGATCGAAGTAGTTGCCGCATTCCTTACAGATGGAGTGCTCAACATTACCAGCCTTGGTGCAAGTAGAAGGAACAGCCTCGATTACGCCCTTGTCATTAGCAACATGAGAAATCATAGTATTGGGAACTTCTACGTATGCGGGAATAGCGCAGTGGCTGCACTTGTAGAGACCAATTGCATTGGTAGTACAAGTAGCAGGAGTAGTAATTCTATCGAGAGTGAGGGTGTGAGTTGCGCTACTGTAAGTACGCTCTACAACATTGTATTTCTGGTTGCCCTTTGCATCAAGGTAGCCAACCTTATACATTGTTCCGTGATAGTAGCCAGCTTCCTCGAGGGTAGCAAAGCTGGTGAGAATGCCGTTATCATAAGTAACAGTAGTTCTGGTTTCCTGGCAGTTAGCGCAGGTCTCAACTGTCTGAGTTGCCCAAGTAGAGCCATTGGTTACGCTGGTAGCGAAGCCACAGTTATGCTTTACAGAAGAAACATACCACTTATGCTGGTTGCTGATGATCTCAACTTCAGGCTCCATACCACAGTTTCTTGTACAAACGGTAATCTTAATCTGAGTTGTACCGCAAGCAACAGTGCCTTCAGGAGTAGTTTTGGTATCCTTAGCGTGGTTGGAAGGATCAACGGGAATTTCGGTAGTTACAGTGTAACCGCCGGGGGTAGAGCAGTTCTCTCTCTTACAAGTCTGAGTAGAAATACCCTTTTCGGTACAAGTAGCCTTTTTAACCTCTACAGCCTTACCCATATCGTGACCGAGGGGGTCAGCAGTGATGATGTTCTCACTGGTTCCGCAAGCGATACAGTAGGTTACCTTGTAGCCGTAAGTGGTACAAGTTGCTTTAGCTTCCTGAACAGCACTTGCGTTAAGGTGTTCCTTAACAGTGAAGTTTGCCTTACATACAGTACACTTGTATGTAGCATCACAAGTGGTCTTGTCATCAACTCTGTCGCCCTTTACGTGCTCAAGAGCCTTGATAACGCCGTCCTTGCTGTTAACCTTATTGTTGTCAGCATCGCGGTACTCAATTGCAAGACAAGTCTTACACTGCCACTTAGCATAAGCACCTGCTACGCCACACTTAGGAGCAACGTACTTGGAAACGCGCTCGTACTTGCAGGTATGCTCAGCAAGAATGGTTACGTTCTTGAGGTCGCCGCAAACGGAGCACTTGTACTGTGCATTACCGTTGTGAGCCTTGCCTTCGCTGTCATAGTAGGGCTCTTCTGTGGTCTTATCGAACTTCCAGTCATGCTCTACTTCGGTTACATACTCACCCTTTGCATTCTTGTAGAAGTCCTTGTCACACTCGGTACAAGTGTAAACAGTGAGACATCCAAGGTTAGCAGAGGACTGTACAGGATTGTGCTTGGGCTCAATTACGATGTAGCCAAGCTTGCAGTTGCTGTCTTCGCACTTTTCAACGTCGCACTTGTTGTCGCCTGCAACGCCGCAACGAGCACACTTAACCCATGCAATGCCGGGGGTATTGTCGCCACAGTTAGCGGGCTTGTCGACGTGAACCTTGCCGTCAGCAGTGGATATGGTGTAATCGTGGCCGAGCTTGGCAACGAATGCGCCAAGGAACTGGGTATGGCAGTCCTGGCATTCATAAACAGTATAACCCTCAGTTACGCAGGTGGGGTCAACTGTATCAACTTCTGTCCACTTACAGTTGTTGATGTTGTGGTCCTTCGGGCAATTCGAGAGTGCCGCGAATACGGACGCAGGTACGAGCGACACTACCATGATTGTTGCCAGAATAAACGCAAAAATCTTTTTCATGTTTTCTTTCCTTTCGAAAAAATATAATTTTTTGGGGCCGTCATGCCATGCTTTCGACAAGATATTGTGTTCCGTCCGAGGACTCGACACAAGTCTCGCCGCCCCCGCATACCAAGCGTCAATTGATATACTTCGGCATAGCATAACATCACGTAAGATATTGTACACCACTTTTTGCTTTTTGTCAATACCTTTTGAAAAAATATTTTCCAAAAAACAAAAAAAGTTATCGTTTTTTGTACTGCACCTCTGCTCTATTCCATATTATGGAATATTTTTTGATTTTTATTCACAAGCCGTTTTTTCTCATTTAACGCGATGAAATTTCACCAACCTTCACACAACCTTCACCGTCGAAATAATTGACATTCCGTCGAATATATGGTATAATATAGCCGAGAACTTTTAAAAGGAGGCAACGGCATGAGATACAGGCGCGCTATCATTATACTACTCACGACTCTGATTCTTTTCGCAAATCTGCTCTCTCCCGCTGTTGAAATCTCCGACAGCCACGATCACTCTTGTTCCCGCAACCGATGCCTGATCTGCTTCGTTTCGGGCGCGTTACAAATGCTGCAGAATCTGATCATTACCGCAGCAGTCTTCCCTGTGACTTTCTTCATTATTATATTATTATACTCGCTCGTGCGATTTTTGCCGATCTCACGGACGGTATCTACTCCGATCAGGCTCAAAACAAAGATCTTATCGTAACTCACTTTGATATTCTTATAAACCAAAGAAAATCAAAGGAGTTAAACAATGATAAAAACCACTAATCTTTCAAAGCATTTCAAAAACGAGACTGCGATAGATTACCGCGATCTCGTATTCGAGCGGGGAAAATCCTATATGCTCCTCGGAGCTTCGGGATGCGGCAAATCCACCCTGCTCAACATGATAGCCGGGATCCTCTCTCCCGACAGCGGATCGATAGAGATCGCAGGCGAGGTGACATCCTCAAAGCCGCAGAAGGAACGCGACAAATTCCGCATTAATAATATAGGATACATTTTTCAGGATTTCAAGCTCATCCCCGAGATGACGGTCATTGACAACATCAACATTCTTAAGCTTGAGAAGGTAGACACCTCCGCCGCCGACGAAGTTCTCCGTGAGCTTGGTATTCTCGACAAAAAGAACAAGAAAGTCAAGCATCTTTCGGGCGGAGAAAAGCAGAGAGTCGCCATTGCACGCGCGATCGTCAAGAAGCCCGAGATCATTCTTGCGGACGAGCCTACGGGAAACCTGAACTTTGCAATAGGCGAAGCGGTCATAAAACAGCTTATCGAGGTCTCGAGCGGCAAGACTCTGATCGCAGTAACGCACGACGAACGTCTCGGAAAGTACTTCGACTTCACCGTTGATATGAACGAAGTGACGGGAGGTAGGCGCGATGTTTAAATTTGCAATCAAAAATATGGCGATCAAAAAGGTCAAGATCATACTGATCGTCATTTCGATCGTAATTTCCGCTTCGGTCGCGCTTCTGGCTTACAATATCTCGGAGCAGGTCGACGACGGATTCAAAAGCACCGCAGGATACTACGATATGATAATAGGACCCTCGGGAAGCTCAACTCAGCTTGCGATGAACACAATGTTCTTCACCGACAAGCCGCTCGGCACTATCTCGTACGAATATGTCGAAAAGCTTCAGTCCGACATGCGCGTAAATGCGGTCGTTCCCTTTACGATGGGCGATTCCTACAACGGCGCAAAGATCGTCGGCACCGAGCCTCTCTTCCTTGACGGAAAGGAGATAGGCGAGGGAGAAATGTTCGGCGAAAGATTTGAATGTGTTGTCGGAAGCGCGGTCGCAAAGAAATACGGACTCAGTCTCGGAGACGAGCTTATCACCTCGCACGGCCTCTCCGAGGGCGGAGCATCGCACGCTGCAAATCCTCTCAAGGTCGTCGGAATCCTCAAGCAAACGAACACCTCATACGACAACGTGATCTTCACGGCTGTAGAAACCGTATGGGCGACGCACGATCACGGTCACGAGGAACACGAGGAGCACGAGGAACACGAAGAGGAAGAACACGGTGAGCACGAGGAGCACGGCGAGATCTGCGCGATCCTCGTCAAGTCGAAGAGCTTCAACCATTACAGCGCGCTGAAATCCGAATACGGCGAGGACGCTTCTCTTCTCGTGATCAACCCCTCCGAGGTTCTCCGCGAGGTACTTGAAAACGTCGATATGAGCTCGAAGATCGTATATATCCTTTGCATCATTATATTAATAATGAACATTTTTATCATCTCGGTTATCACCCTGCTCAATATGTACGATTCCAAGAAGGAGATCGCACTGATGCGTCTGATCGGTATCGGAATGGGCAAGATAAATCTGCTCTACATCCTGCAGAACGCGATCATCGGTCTGATCTCGACTATTCTCGCCTTCGCGGCATCGAGGCTCTGCCTGATACTGATGAGAGAGTACGTGGCTTCTATGGGGATCGTGCTGAACTCGTCTCGCATCTACCCCTTCGAGCTCGCTATTATGGTGATCGTTTTCGCTATCAGCGTTATTCCGACAGTTATCTGTACGGTTGGTATGTCAAGAAAGGACGGTCTTTCCGAATGATAAAGAAGATCATCGTTTTTACGCTTGCTCTGTCACTTCTCCTGACCTCGTTTGTCGGCTGCAGTGACAAATCCGAAGAAGAGGGTGCGCAGCTTCTTTCATTCTCTCAGGCGCAGAGCATCGAGGAAATGCAGAAGCTCGACGGGCAATCGGTATCGATCATAGGATATATGTCGACTCTCTCTCCGATCTCGGGCGAGTTTATGTATCTTATGAATCTCCCCTACCAGAGCTGTCCCTTCTGCGTACCGAACACGACGCAGCTTGCGAACACGATGGCAGTCTACGCGAAGTCGAGCGACGGTTTTGAGTTTACAGACCGCGCGATTCAGGTTACGGGCGTTCTCGAATTCGGCGACTACACCGACGAATTCGGATATGAATACAATTACCGCATCAAGGACGCGGTCTATACCGTTCTTGATACCGACGATCTCGATCCGAAGATCAAGCTCTGGCAGCAGCTTGCCTCGACCGACGTTATCTCGGAGATCTATCAGATGTACGAATACGTGAACTTCCTCTGCTTCTGGCCGACATATACGGCACAATTCGAGGGCGGCTCGGATTATCTTTATCCGAACGACGTTGATATCTTCTGCAAGAACGACGGAGCGCAGTACAACTACGGCTACAAGGAAGGATATTTCGATTCGCTTGTTGCAAAGGTTGAAAGCGTAAGCAAGACCGATTTCACCGCGCTTGTCGAAAATATCAGGAAAGCCGAAAAGCTTGCCGAGGATGCGCTTGCCGAGATCGATGCGGGTAACTACACTGCAGTCACCGAGTATTCCACCGTCTTCGGCGACGGCAGAACTCAGTACAAGATGAACCGCGCCGATGAGTTCGAGGCACTTATGCAGGCGACCTATCAGGAATTTGCCGCGTGGCTTGCGACGTGGGAGATTTGATCCCGCGGAGCGGGAAAAGAGTGCAGAGTGCAGAATGCAGAGTTATGGAATATTTCCTCGCGATGCTCGGAAATTGTTCCTTTGATAATTGTATTTCTGCTTGATAGCCTTTTGTGCTGTTCTAACCCGATGTTTAGTAAATAATAAGAAACTCGAGATATAATGAAGTTTTACGTTTCACTATATCTCGAGTTTTCTATTTACTTGTTATAGTTCTTAGTGTAACATAGGATTATCAGCACAAAATATATTTATTTCGGTATGCTTTTCGAACAAAGTTCGAAAAGCTTCCATAACTCTGCACTCTGCATTCTGCACTCTGCACTCCATCTGCACTCCATCTGCACTTTACCAGGCGTCAGTCATCGTAGTGTTTAAGCCACTCAACGAGGTGGTCGATCGATTCGAACTTGACGCTCGAGTTGCTGATCTTGAAGCGCTGGGGGTGGTTCATAACGAGTCCGTTGACGAAATCGAGCTGACGGGGCTCGTATTCCTCGTTCTCGCGCTGACGTGTAAAGCCGCGGTATCTCCAATTCGGAGCGGCGGCATCGCGGCGCCAGGGGCGGTTGTCCCAATAGTAGCCGCGGAAGGGATCGCGCTGAGAGCACATACGGTCAAGGATCGCATCGTGCAGACGGTCGCGCTCGGCGGCATATTCCTCCGAGTCGATCAGGTTATTAAGCTCGTAGGGGTCCTTCTCGAGATCGTAAAACTCGTCCTCCGAGAGCAGATTGATCGCAAGCTTGTATCTTCCGTCGGTGACGGCACGCATCGGCTGAAGTCCGCCGTAGTGATCGTGATCCTGCTCGAAGCGGGTGAATTCGTAGAAGACGAGCTCGGGAGCCTCGGCGTTCGTGTCGCGGCAGGCATCGAGGATGCTCTCGCCCTGCAGGACCTTCGGGATCGGAAGTCCGAAGAATTCCATAACGGTCGGGCAGACGCTGATATGCGAGACGGGATGCTTCGAGTAGACCGCACCGCGCTCGCCCTCGGGATGGCGGACGATGAAGGGTATACGCGCAACGTCATCGTATGCCGCGGGACCCTTTGCAAAGAGGCAATGCGACTGAAGGAGATCGCCGTGGTCGGAGGTGTACATTATCATCGCGCTGTCGGGCACGCACTTTACAACCTCGCCGATGAGGTGGTCGGCATAAGAGTTGCATCCGAAATACGCGGGCTGCTTGATCCTGATCTCGTCGCGGTTCTTCTCGGTATTGCCCTTCTCCGCCGCCCATACCTTCTGATGCGTCGGCTTGCCCTCGAGAGTGTCCCAAACCGCAGGATTCTTCGGGAATTCATAGTCCTTGTACATGCTCGCATAGGGCTCGGGGCTGAGGAAGGGTCCGTGCGGCTCGTCGAAGGAAACGACAAGGAAGTAATCCTCATCCTTATACTTCTCCATAAAATCAAGAGCGCGCTTGAGGACCCGCGAGCCGTAGGTGAAGTCCTCGGGGATGCTTTCAAACTTCATCGTCTTGACCGCGCGGGATTTCACGCGCTCGTCTTCGGTTAGCTCCTCGAGGTAGCGGCGCATATCGTACCAATACTCCTCCTCCCAACCTTCGGGACAGAAGCCGTTGCCGAAATAATCGGTACCGTCGAGATGCCACTTGCCGATATATGCGCATCTTATACCGTTGTCGGAGAGACGCTGACCGATCGTCTTGACGTTGTCTCCGAGAGCCATACCGTTCGCCCACGAGCCGTTCCACGAGGGATAAGTACCGGTGAAAAGACCTGCGCGAGCCGGTCCGCAGACGGGCTGGGTCGTATATGCGCGCTCAAAACGAACGCCGTCCGCCGCAAGCGCATCAAGGCAAGGCGTCGCAAGCCCCGTCTCGCGGTAGCAGTTGACCATATCCCAACGCTGTGTGTCGGTCATTATAAATACCATTTGCTTTTTGTCAGCCATTTTTGCCTCCGTGATAATTGCATTATTGCTTATATTATATCATATTATTGCAAGTTTTTCAATACGTTGCAATTTATTTTCAAAACCTATTGACATTTAATTCATTTTATGGTATAATACAATCACTTGATTAGGAGAATTAAAATGAAGATCAATTTTGAAAGAATTAAATATTCGCCGTTCGGATATAAAATATTCGGAGGCTTATTAGGATCCGCAGCACCGCTCACATTCTTCATCTTTATGATTGTATTGTGTTTTTGGGGTGCTCTCAGCGCGGGCGGGAAAATGTACATCGAAGCAGCTATCTGCGCTATATTCCTCGGCGTCTTGATATGGGTGGATTATAAAATAATCGCGGATAAGCTCTTTCAGGCAAAGCTGCTTTCCGCAATGACCGACGAGGAGCACAATGAACTTGTTAAGGAATATAAAAAATTCAAGGAAAACAACGATATTACCCTTGGCTGTATGACAAGCTACGGCTTGATCCTCGGCGAGCAGATCTGCCCCTGGGATATTATCAAGGAGATCGAGTTCACGCCGAGCTTTCAGGCTCAAAGAGGAAAATACCGATATGTTGTTTCAACCACAGTTAAGATCCACGTTGTCTGCGGCAAGCACCGCCGCATCATCAAGGAAGACATCAAAAACTACCCCGCCGACCTCTCGGAGGATATTCAACAATTCAAAGCCAACATTCCCAAGTACACAGACCGAGAGATCAAAATCAACAACAGATACTATCACACTATATTTTAAAATGAAGATCAATTTTGAAAGAATCAAATATTCGCCGTTCGGGAAAAGATTGTACGAAAGATTCAAGCACACCGTAACGATCTTGGCTGTCTTTGCGGCTTTTATGCTCTTTTTCTCGATACTGATCTATTTGGCTTCGGCGACAATGGGAATAATATTCCTTCTTCTCTTGCCGGGATTTTTCTGCCTTGGCATATACGCAACCTCAGCCGATTTTCTTTTTCAGACAAGACAGATCTCGTCGATGCCGGAGAGCGAATTTGAATCGCTTGTCAGGGAATACAAGCAGTTTGGCGAAAAGAATATCATCCGTTACGGACATCTTACCGCCTACGGCATCATACTTGAAGACGGAATAATTCCGTGGGACAAAATTACGGAGATCGAATTCAAGCCAAAAATATACAACTATGCGTATCGCGGCGTCGACGTCACTCCCGCAAGCATCACGGTCAAAGCAAAATTCGGAAAAAGGACTTATTCTCTGTCACAATATCTCGCAGAAGAGAATTACGATCTTTCGGATGAGATCGAGCACTTTATCGAAAGCATACCGAAATATACCGAGCACAGATTTTTGATAAATAACAATTATCATTACGAACAATAACGCAGATCCGACCTTAGCCGTACGGGAGTCGAACCTAATTGCCTCACGGCGATTACTTTTCGCGTATTTCGGCGTGCTTTTACTCGCAAGGTTAATACCTTGCTTCGCAAAA
>JAZSEA010000098.1:0-18114 GCA_045531455.1 Eubacteriales bacterium | reverse complement strand
CTTCCAAAGACCGCTTGCCCTCCGACTCCAAAAAAGAAAAGCACTGCGAATGCAGTGCTTTTCTTTTTTGGAGGCGCCACCCGGAATCGGACCGGGGATAGAGGTGTTGCAGACCTTTGCCTTACCGCTTGGCCATGGCGCCTAATAATAACGGGTACGTTATAACGTACCCGTGTTTTTTGGAGCGGATTACGGGGATCGAACCCGCCACCTCAACCTTGGCAAGGTTGCGCTCTACCAAATGAGCTAAATCCGCAAGTGGTGCCTCCGGTCGGAATTGAACCAACGACACGGGGATTTTCTGTCCCCTGCTCTACCAACTGAGCTACAGAGGCATACAGCAAGGGCGCTGTATTTATGATGGCGACCCGGATGGGGCTCGAACCCACGACCTCCAGCGTGACAGGCTGGCGCTCTAACCAACTGAGCTACCGGGCCATCATGGTGGGAACAATAGGGCTCGAACCTATGACCCTCTGCTTGTAAGGCAGATGCTCTCCCAGCTGAGCTATGCTCCCATGATTTTCGCGCCTCATCGGCGACGGGTATTATTATACCACAAGTCGACTGATTTGTCAACACTTTTTTGAAAGTTTTTTTGATTTTTTTCAGATTTTTTTGCTTTTTCTTGTTTCAACCAAAAATCCGGTGAAAATTCGGGGCTTTTTATGTTAAAATCGACAAAAACCTCTTTACTTTTTCTCAATTTGAGTGTATAATATATATTACATAACTATGCTTATGTAAAGAAAGGCAAATTATGACCGCAAAAAAACTTTTTTCAGCAATTCTTTTTTTATTTATACTTTTGACCGTGTTTACCGCCTGCTCGGGCGGAAGTGAGCTCTGCCGCGTTGAGGGAGAGGATCATACCTACGTGCTTTTCGGTTCGCCGAACGCGATAACGAGGATCTCCGTCATCGACCGCGAGAGCGGAGCAGAGATCACCTCGATCGAGACCGAATACCGCGTCAACGAGCCCTGGCTTTCCGACGATAAGGAAAATTACGGCTTTACCCTCCGCGATCTTGACGGAGACGGGGACGAGGATTTCACAGTCCTGAAAAACCGCACGCCCGGGGAAGAGAAGTATCTCTTCTATATGAATAAGGACGGCGAGTTCAAGCTTGAATCGAAGCTCTCGGGCGTCACCGCTCCGATATTCGGCGAGGGCACCGTCAGCTACAAGGTCGAGAGCCGCATCGACGAGCCTACTTACGCAAACGAGCCGCCTATGTACGAGCTCCGTGTGGACGAGTATATCTACGGCTGGACCGAGCACGGACGTCTCGAGGTCCGCGCGATGAACCGATTCAGCTATTTCTCCGAGACCGATATCTACTGCTACGCCGTCTATCTTCCCGATGAAGAGGGCGAGCTTGAGGTCGATTCTCAGAAATGGATCTATCCCGAAAAGCTCGCGAACTACGGTCTCGAGCCGCTTGAATAAAAATCAGAAAAAATTTCGGATTTCGTGAAACCTTTTGCGACAAAATCCGTCTTATATAATGTAGTACAATACACAGGAGAATAAAAAATGAGCGAAAAGAAAACAGCAATCATCATCGGCGCGGGACCTGCGGGTCTGACAGCCGCTTACAAGCTTCTCAAGGAGACCGACATCAAGCCGATAATCCTTGAAGAGAGCGAATATATCGGCGGTATTTCGCGTACCGCACGCTACAACGGCAACCGAATGGACCTCGGCGGACACCGTTTCTTCTCGAAGAGCGAGGAAGTAAACGAGCTTTGGCGCGAGCTGATGCCCCTGCAGGGCGCACCCTCCTACGACGACAAGAAGCTCGGAGTAGAGAAGGAGCTTGCCGAGGGCGGCCCCGACCCCGAGACCGAGGACAGAGTTTTCCTGCTCCGTAACCGTATCTCTCGTATCCTCTTCCTCCATAAATTCTTCGATTACCCGATCTCGCTCAAGCCCGAGACCTTCAAGAATATGGGCTTTGTCCGCACGATGAAATCGGGATTCGGATATCTCGGAAGCTGTATCGTCAAGAAGCCCGAGGATTCGCTCGAGAATTTCTATATCAACCGCTTCGGCAGACCCCTCTATGAAATGTTCTTTGAGGATTATACCGAAAACCTCTGGGGACGCCATCCCTCGCAGATCTCCGCCGATTGGGGCGCGCAGAGAGTCAAGGGTCTGTCCCTTATGAAGGCGGTCTGGAACGTAATTTCCAAGCCCTTCCGCCCGAAGGACAAGGTTGAGACCTCGCTCATCGAGCAGTATTACTATCCGAAGCTCGGCCCCGGTCAGCTTTGGGAGGCTCTCGCAAACGACATCAAGGAGATGGGCGGCGAGATCGTTATGAACTGCTCGGTCAAGGACATCAAGCTTGGGGACGGAAAGATCACAAGCGTTGTCTCCGCCGACGGACGCGAATTCAAGGGCGACGAGTTCTTCTCGACTATGCCCGTGCGCGATCTCGTAAACGGTATGGGCGATGCCGTACCCGCAGACGTTCATCGCATCGGTGATGGACTTCCTTACCGCGATTACATCACCGTAGGTCTCCTTGTTGACAAGCTTCTTCTTGAAAACAAGACCAAGGTAAAGACCCTTACAGGCAACGTGCCCGACTGTTGGATCTACGTTCAGGAGCGCGAGGTCAAGCTCGGACGTCTCCAGATCTTCAATAACTGGTCCCCCTATCTTGTTGCCGACCCCGAGAACACCGTTTGGATCGGTCTCGAGTATTTCTGCAACGAAGGCGACGAGCTTTGGGAGATGAGCGACAAGGAATTCATCGACTTTGCTATCGCAGAGCTTGCGAAGATCGACGTTATCGACCCGAAGGACGTCAAGGATTCGACCAGAATCAAGGTGAAGAAGGCATATCCCGCATATTTTGATACCTATTCCGAGTTCGATACCGTCAAGGATTACCTTTCGGGCATCGACAATCTCTGGTGCCTCGGACGTAACGGTCAGCACCGATACAACAATATGGACCACTCTATGCTCACCGCGGTCGAGGCGGTTCGTTCGATCGCGAACGGCACCCGCGACAAGGCAACCGTTTGGGCTGTAAATACCGAGAAGGAATATCACGAGGAAAAGACCGAGAGCGAGAACAAATGATGAATTCGGGAATATTCACCGAAGGAAGGGACAAGCTGCGCGGAGTCACGAATAAGCTTTGGTTCAGGATCGCATTTGCCGTTCTTGCCTGCCTGCCCATGATAGCCGCGCTCTACCTTGCTTTCTATTATATCTACGGCCCCGGAGAGGGATATTTCCACTCCGACTGCACCGACACGCTCTATTGGGCGAATGCGGCACTTGAGGGCAACGGAATTTTTGACGATCAGTATAATTACGCCGCGCTCCTGCCGTTCTCGACGGTATGGATAATGCAGCCGCTGATAAAGATCTTCGGCTTCGGTATGACGGCGCACAATCTCGGTATGGCGATCTTTGCCGTCCTCTTTGCGGGAAGTGTTTATTTCCTCGCAAGAAGCGCGAAGCTCAGCCATCTCTGGAGCAGTACCTCGGTATTCGCGGTATTTATGGTGCTTTCCTGCTCGGATAAGCTCCGCGAGATGATGTGGGGGCATACGATCTATTACAGCCTCGGAATCGTACTGCTCTTCTACCTGCTCGGACTCGGCTTGCGGGTCGCAGATTCGATCGAGAAGGGCAAAAGAGTGAGCACGGTCATCTGGGCTCTGCTTCTGCTCGGCGTTTCGATCGGATGCGCGACAAACGGTATGCAGGTCCTTGTTCTGACTCTGCTTCCCGCCATCGCCGCCTTTGCCGCGGAGAGAATTTTCGCGGGCGGAGAAGGCATTATCTCCAAAAAGTCGTTCCCGTCTCTTGCGGCTGCGGCACTTTCTGTTGCGGGTACGCTGATCGGTCTCGAGGTGCTTGTTAAGATCACCAATGACGGCGAGATCAGTGCCGGCTATGCCGCGGGTTATTCGGGCTGGTCGGAGGTTTCCGCCTGGCTCTCGAATGCGCAGAAGTTTGTAAACCACTATTTCTCGCTCCTCGGAGTCGATATGGAGAAGAATGCTCCGCTCTTCGCCGTCGAGTCGCTGAAATATTTCTTCCGAATCATTGTCGGAATCATCCTTATCGTTATGCCGATCGTGATCCTCTGCCTCTACGGCAAGCTCAAATCAAGGGGCACAAAGGTTATGGTCTGGGCGCATTTCGTGCTGACAGCGGTCGTTCTGTTCGGTTACATCTGCGGCGAGCTCAGCGCGGCAAATTGGAGACTTACCCCCATTCTCGGAAGCTCGATAATGCTCTGCGTTTGCGGACTTCGCGAGCTTGTTTCGGATTTCGGATTGTTTAAAGTGGAAGAAAAAGAAGAGACCAAAGAGCCCACGGAGGCTGACGCCGAGCTTTATGACGGCGAAAAACTCCCCGATGAGCTTCCCGAGACCGAGGTCTCATCGAAAAAATCGGGTGCGGTCATTCTCTCGAGAGTCTGCTCGCTCGTACTTGCGGTACTGCTTGCTTCTTCTCTCGTATTTGCCAAGGAGATCGATAAGCTTCCCGCCGATTACGGAAGGGATAACACCAACCACCGCCTTGCGGAATTCCTCGTCTCGGAGGGACTTGAATACGGCTACGCGACCTTCTGGTATTCGCAGGCGATAACGGTGCTCTCTAACTCCGAGGTCCGCGTCCGCAATATGGACATCAACGAGCGCGACGGCGTTATCGGACGCCATTATCAGTCGAGCCTTAATTGGTACAACGATCAGGAGGGAGTCGACGAGTATTTCGTTATCCTCTCGGCTTCCGAATATAAGAAGGTGTTCACTACCAAGACCTGGCAGAGCTGGATGGACGAATACTATCTGAGGCATTACGAAGATCCCAACGATGCAAAGGGCTTTCAGATCTACGTTTTCTCGGAAAACGTACTGAGCTACTTCGGTTCTGACGCGAATGAACAGTAAAATTCCAATGCCGACGGTTTTCGACCGTCGGCATTAGAATCTTATTAATATTTACTATATTTATTTATAATTATACCCCCCGTAATTCACATATTTCGTGTATCATCTAAATGTGAAAAATAATATTCTGCAAAGGAGGACGAACAATGGAAAGATATGTCGCCCGAAGAAGTAAATACCCCGTTTTTGTCATATTGTGCCTGCTTTGTTTTTGTCTCTGCTTTGCGGGATGTAATCGTGGGGAAGGCGAGATCACTACGGAAGTCCCGACAGATCCCGTCACCGAGATCACGACTTCGCCGCCCGAAGTGACGACCGAAATTATCCCCGAAGAGACCACCGCGGAGATAACAGAGGAGGATACGACCGAGCCTCCCGCTCCCGAAACCACGGTTGAACCAAAGCCTGCCGAAGTTTTAGTTTACGTTCACGAGCTTGACGGAAAACCAATAGCTTGTCCCGTTGAGGTGGGAAAGACGTTGCCAAGCTCCGCACTTGAAGTGATATTCTTGCCATCCGGCAGCGAAAACGTTAAGGTCGAGTTCAAGGGATGGGAATATTCCGTCGGCAATGATGGTGAGAGAAAGGTTTATGACGTTTCCGATCCGCCTGCCGTAACTGATGAAGGATTACATATCTATCCCGTGGTTGAATACAGCTATCTCGTTTCCTTCGGGGCGGGAGAGGGAGCTTTCCGCGAGGGTACTGTTACCGAGTTTTACTTTAAGGCGGGTGAGCTGATCGATCCCGCGGAACTTCTGGCTCGAATGCCCGAAAAGGCGGAGGACAGCGACTTTAGCTATCCGCTGATCGGTTTTTCGCTTGACGGAACGAATATGGTTGAATTCCCGATAACCGTCGGAAAGCAGCCTCTTGCGTTTACCGCGCTTTACGGCAAGGAAATGATCGAATATTCGCTTCTGATCCATACCGAATACGGTGAGCTGATCGGCGGAGGAAGATCGAAGCTTATAAGCGGAACGAAAGCCGAGGTCGAGGCGGTGCTCGAGTCGTATTCAAACTATAAGCCCGAGGACGTTTATCTTGACAACGCGCGTTACTTTTTCAAGGAGCTCAAGACGTCCCGTGAGAGCAGAGAATGGACTCTCGAGCTCATTTGGGATCGAGAGGTTCTGAAATATACCGTTACCTTTGACCACGATGACGGAAATCCTCCGACTAAGTCCTATGTTGCGACCGACGGCAAGCTCATATTACCGATCGATCCGAGACACGAGGACGAGGTCAGATATTACAATTTTGTCGGTTGGCGTGATCATAAGGGTCACCTCTACAACGGCGGATACGAGTACACCGTCAGCGAGGACGTGTCCTTCAAGGCGGAGTATATTCCCGGTGCGTTGAAGGTCTACACAGTCGTATTTGATACCGAGATCGGATTTTTCCCGAACGGCTCGTCCGACGTGATTCTGACGGGTCATTACGGCGATCCGATCCTTCCTCCGGCACCTCCCGAGACCTCTGCGCTTACCTTCGGTGAGGTCGTGTACAGCTTCGCAGGCTGGGACAGAGAGGTTGCGCTGACATTTACCGAGGACGCATCCTACACAGCGGTCTATACCACAGATAAGCCTGTTTATTACATCTATTTCTATATCAACGACGAGCTTTGGCTCAGCGTTCCGCACTATGCGGGCACTCCTCTGACGGCTCCCGAAAGACCCGAGGGAGCTAAGGGAAAGATCTTTTCGGGTTGGCTCGGACTGCCCGAGATTATGCCCGCGCACGATCTTTACGTCAAGTCGGAGATCAGGGACGCGGAGGTCATCTATATACTCGACGGCGAGGTGATCTCAAAGATACGCGCCGAGGTCGGAAGCCTTGTGACTTTGGCAGCCCCCGCAGAGAAGAAGGGGCATACCGTAAGCGGTTGGGTCACGACCGATATCGTGGGTTTGGAGTCATCCTCCTTCATTATGCCGGAGGGTGACGTCCGTTTCAGCGCGGAATCGACGCCGAAGCCGCATACAGTAAACTATATCCTTGAAGGCGCGACCGTCTATACCGACAGCGTTCTCTTCGGAGAGATCTATACTGTCCGCGGAATCGAGGTCAGACCGGGATACGATTTTATAGGTTGGAGGATACAGGATACCGCGCTCGACGCATCCGGCGGAATTATCGCAATCCCCGATAACGATATAGTTTTCATCGGCTCTTTCGAGCGATGCAGCTATAAGGTAAATTATTACCTTGACGGAATTCTGCTTTATACCGACACCTACGGCTACGGTGAAAAGGTAACTCTTCGTCCCGATGAGGAGATGGAGGGCTGCAGCTTTGCCTGGAGCTCTGCGGGCGCAAATATCCTTTCGGGATACTTCAATATGCCCGCGCACGACGTTGACGTTTTCGGCGCGTTTTCGGACGGTGACAACCGCATAGTCTTTATCATCGACGGCAAGCCCTACGGCACGATCGGCGTCAGAGCGGGGCAGAAGGTCAATCTCAGCCTTACCCCGACCAAGAACGGATATACCTTCACGGGTTGGCACGGTGACGACATCGATATTTCGTCGGGCGAATTCATTATGCCCGAGGGCGACGTCATTCTCCGCGGAAGCTTTGTGCCGAATGCGCACAGCGTAAGCTTTATCGATATCGCAAGCGGCGAGACGATCGGAACGAGCTATCTCGATTACGGTTCTCCCTTCTCACTCGGCGACAGAGTTTACTGCGTTGAGGGCAAGGCGAGCACGGGATGGGTTCTGCTTGAGGGTGACGCTATGCTTGAAGACGGGCTCTATATTATGCCCGATGCCGAGGTCGTTTTCGGTATCGTATGGGAGGAATGCCTGACTCTTGAGATCGAGGAGGGATATTGGGTCCCGTATTACGATCATCTTGAGTATGAATGCGATGGATGCCGATTTGACGAAGAGACTAAGACCCTCTATATCTCGGATCCTTCGGTCAAGGTAGCCGGATCGAGCGAGGGTATAACAGTTGTTTTTGATTATCAATAATAAAAAATATCAGCCGCATCGAAAGATGCGGCTGTAATTTTATTCAGTCAATTTTTATAGTGATCTCAAGTCCGCCGCCATCGGGGTTTTTGATCATTGACAGAATATATTTTGCGATAAAGGATTCTTCAATATAGAGCTCCCATTGCTCAAGCCCCTCGCTGTATTCCGATTTATCAATGGGCTTTCCCTCGAAATACGCCGAGTTGATCTTTGCGTAGGTCTCTGCCATAAGATCGATCACTCCCTCGGGAAATATCGAATTTGTGATCTCATTTTTGCATTGTCTGCGAGCCGTTTCTTCAAAATGAGCTGTCGCGTAGCTTGCAAAATTCAGCAGATTTTCGTCTGCTCTTCCGATGCTTTCGGCGTATGCGGCAACGTCGACCGACTTTGCCGTATATCGTATCTCTCTGCCGTCATAGACGATCTCTCCGTAGTGCGAGCCCGTGATCGCCATAGATGAAGTTGAGACCTCGGGAACGGTCTTGTCGTCAAGGATGCTCTGGATATGGATATGTGCGCTGAAATTGCACTTTACCGAATACTTTTCGTAAAGCTCAAGGAGCTTTTTAGAATTGTAGAGCTCGTATTGGAAGGAAAGAAGGTCGTTGTGCGCGTAGAGATTCTGGTGGCTGACTGTGATGACGCTGATCCCCTCGTCCTGCGCGGCTTTAAGCTCTTCCTCGATCCATTTGAGCGTTTCGTCCTTGACGTAGCATTTTCCGTATGTGTTCGTGTCGAGCATAAGGATGCGGAGCTTTTCCGAGGCTTGATAGATATAGCTCATCGAAACGCTGTCGCGGCTGACGGTTTCGGGCATCAGCGGCTCGTAAAGCTCGATGTATTTTGCTGAATCAGCCGCCTCGGCGGCTTTGATGACCTCTTCCGAATAATCGACAGCCGTGCCGTCAACGTCGTGATTGCCGGGAATGATCAGCAGGTCGATCCCCGCGTCCTTGACTGCCGTGAGCTTTGAGACAAGCTCCGTGTGGCTGACCACGGCGCCGTCCATTGTAAGGTCGCCTGCGAGGATCAATGCCTTCGGCTTCCTTTCGATGACCTCTGCGATGAATGCGTCGGTGATCTCGACGATGTAGTTGACGAGCTTGCCGTCCGAGGGCATATGGTATTGAACGCCGCTGACACCCTCAAGAGTATACCCATTGATCTCGGGGGATATGTAATGAATGTCGTTGGCAATAATAAGCTCCACGGGCTCATCAAGTCTTTTCGGTCCGCAAGAGGCGATGAGGGGAAGGAGCATTACGACAGTAAGAATAAATGCAAGATATCTTTTCATATGTCACCTGTGTTTTTTTGTTTAATTATACCACATATTTCCGCACTTTTCAATCATTTGTATTGACTTTTCCTCCGAATGATTGTATAATCTTAATATATTGTTTTGGAGGTACTGCAATGTCCGAATTCAAATTCCAAGCCCACAGAGGCGACAGCGTTTCATATCCCGAGAATACTCTCGTTTCATACCTTGCCGCAGTTGAGCAGGGTTATAAGATCGTCGAGATGGACTGCAAGTTCACAAAGGACAACGTCTGCATTATGCTGCATGACGGTACGATAAACCGCACCTGCCGCCGCGATGACGGAACTGCCTTTGAGGAAAAGATCGCGTCCACCGCGCTGACTCTCGCGGAGATCAAGGCTCTCGACGCGGGACTTTTCAAGGGCGAGCAGTTCCGCGGAGTCAGGATCCCCACTCTTGCCGAGACCCTCGAGACCCTCAAGCCGACGGGTGTTGATATCAAGCTCGACAACGTCTTCCAGGGCTTCAACGAGGAGCAGTTTGAGGTCTTCTGCGAGACGGTCAAGGCGGCTGACATGGAGGAAAAGGTCGGCTTTACCTGCAAGACCCTTCCTTATTTCGATTGGCTTGCAAGAATGTTCCCGAAGGCGCAGATGCACTATGACGGTCTTATGACGAAGGAGGCTCTCGAGCACACACGTGCGGTTGCGGAGGGAAGAGTAACCTATTGGATCCCCTATCAGAATAAGTCTACCGCGTGGTTCAAGGGTCGCTTTGCCGATCCCGAATTCTGTGAAGAGGTCCGTAAGTACGGCAATATCGGTATCTGGACGATAGGAACGATGGATGAGCTCTCCGAATCCGTCAAGGTCTTCGGAGCGGTAGCCGCGGAGACAAACGGTCAGCTCAAGCCATATATGCTTGCGGATATTTGATAGCCGGAAAATATATTCTAATGGATAATGCTGCAACTTAAGAGTTCCCCTCAATAAGAGCGCGAACACAGCATTCCCCGGAGCTCTCCTCATTCACCGCTGCACGCGGTCCCCTTTCCCCGCTGAGGAACGTAAAGGGATATATGCGAACTTCTTTGTATGATTGGCGAACATTGCTTGAACTTAACCCCAACAAAGCAAATTGGAATATTTTAATAAAATCAATTTGCACTCGTGATGGAGTTTTTGCAAATTTTTCAATAAAATATTCCATCTTGCTTTGTAAAATTATATTGCTGAATATTATTCGTTGCAGTAACTAAGGAGAATTGCTGCACCATTTACGTTCCCCAGCGGGGAAAGGGGACCGCGTGCAGCGGTGAATGAGGAGAACACCGTCTGTATTGCACGAACGACAAGCGTACTTGTTATTTACATTACTTTTCTAAGAAAGTTTTGTTCGTATTTGCTTTCCGATAACTTTTGAGTTGATAGCATTGCTAATAATGTTGACATTTTGAGTTGATTGTGCTATAATTATTTATTATTTATGAAACGAGGTGCAGTTGATGCCTATTATGATTCCCGAGGGTTATTCCTCGCATCTGACAGCAAGACAAACGCAAATAGCGATCAAGAAGATCAAGGATTTCTTTCAGTCCAATCTTGCAAATCAGCTCAATCTGCGCCGTGTTTCGGCTCCGCTCTTCGTTGACGCCGCATCGGGTCTGAATGACAATCTCAGCGGACGCGAGCGTCCCGTAGCGTTTGATATGGGATATTCGGCGGGCGAGTTTGAGATCGTGCAGTCGCTTGCAAAGTGGAAGAGAGTCGCGCTCAAGAAGTACGGCTTTGCTCCCGGCGAGGGACTTTATACCGATATGAACGCCATCCGACGCGACGAGGAGACCGACAATATCCACTCTGTTTTCGTTGATCAGTGGGACTGGGAGAAGATCATCCGCCCCACGGAGCGCACCGAGGAATACCTTCAGCGCACCGTCCGTTATATCTACGACGCTCTCCGTCAGACCGAGAATTACATAGCCGACGACTATAACTTCATCGGTCATCTGCTCCCCGAGGAGATAACTTTTGTTTCTTCCTTCGAGCTTGAGGCTAAATATCCGACTCTGAGCGCAAAGGAGCGCGAATACCGCGCGGCAAAGGAGTACGGTGCCGTATTCATCTCGAAGATCGGAGGCGCAATGCCGATCTCGGGCAAGCCGCACGACGGCCGTGCGCCCGACTACGACGATTGGGAGCTCAACGGCGACATCATCGTTTATTACCCCGTCCTCGATATGGCTCTCGAGCTTTCGAGCATGGGTATCAGAGTTGACGCCGAGTCGCTTCGCCGTCAGCTTGATATCTCGGGCTTTACCGACCGCGCAAAGCTTCCTTATCACCGCGACCTGCTCGAGGGCAAGCTTCCGCTGACGATCGGCGGCGGTATCGGTCAGTCGAGAATGTGTATGTTCTTCTTGCGCAAGGCTCATATCGGCGAGGTCCAGGCATCCTGTTGGCCCGCGGAAGACGTTGAGATCTGCAAAAAGAACGGAATTTTACTTCTTTAATACAAAAACAGCGAGCTCGTTTGAGCTCGCTCTTTGTTACGTTAATTAAACTTCTTGAAATTCGCTTCTCTTATCGCATCGAAATGTCTGGAGCGTACTCGTCTGAACGCCTCGCAGGTCGCAGCCCAGGCGCGCTCGCAGCATTCGCTCTTGTACGTATTCGACTCGCTTCCGCGGAATGCCCAGGAAATGAGTGTTCGCGCACCCGCGTCGTATGCGGCGTCGGCGGCAACGATGATCTCGTCCTCGTGGCCTCTCGGAATGTCGTAGCCCTGGATCCAGATGTGGTTCTGCTTTCCGAGCGCGCTTGTCTCCTCGATGATCTGTCTTGACGACTTGTAAACGTACTCGTAGGGATCTCTCTTGCCGCTCTTAGGATGCCAGTAGGGGTCGATTCCGAAGTCATTGAGAGCGGGGATGGTCATTATCTTCTTCGCGTAATCAAGGGTGTGGAGCATTACGCAAACGCTGTTCTCGATGCCCATCGATGCCGCGTAGGAGCAGACGGTGTCAAAGTAGCGGAGAAGTGAATCGATCCTGAACTCACGCATCTCGTCGGTCATTTCGGTGGGCATAGGATGACCGTACTTTTCTTCAAAGAGTTTTTGACAGGTCGGGCAGCAGCAGGAGAAGAGCTCGCCCTTCTGCTTGAAGTGGGGCTCGTCCCAGAAGATCTTCTTGCCTCCGAAGGATGCGACAGCCTCGATCCAGTTCTTTGTGAAAGATACGAACGCGGGCGAGTTGTAGCAAGCGGAAACGGGGTCGATCGAGCCGTCCGAGTAGACCTGATGTGCCTCGGGATGGTACTGCAGAAAGTGCGATTTGTCACCGGGAGGGCCTCCGATACCCCAGTTGTCGATCCAGACCTCGAGACCGTTGTACTCCGAGATCTTGCAGATCTCGTTCATTACGCCGAGGTGGCGGTCCCAGTCGTTGTGCGAGAACATATGAACGACGACGTCCATATTCTGACGCGCCATTTCTGCCATATCGTCCGCGACGTGGCGCAGTATTCGGTTGCCGTGGTAAGCGGCGCCGGTTCTGATTCTTTCCATATCAAAAACTCCTTTATTCTTCGGATTCATCATACGATTTCATTCCCTGCATCTTCGAGATCGGCTTGAAGCCGTCGATCTCGCCGCGTTGTATCGCGCCGAAGATGCGGTAGCGCAAACCCTTGTTATTGCGCTCGATCGAGGCGAGAAGCTGCTTCATATTCTCGCGCTCGGTGTTGCCGTCGGCGGGACAGGTCGAGGTGACCACAGGAAGCTCGGTCTTGGACGCAAAATAGCGCACGTCCTTTTCGGGCATATAGATGAGGGGGCGGATGACGGTTATATCCATTCTCGAGAGGTAGGTAACGGGCGAGAAGGTGCCGATCCTGCCCTCAAAAAAGAGGTTGAGCATAAAGGTTTCGACAACGTCGTCAAAATGATGACCGAGCGCCACTTTGTTGCATCCTGCCTCCGCCGCGGCGGTGTTTAAGGCTCCGCGGCGCATTTTAGCGCACAAGGAACAGGGATTCGGCTCCTTACGTACGTTGAAGATGATATTCGATATCTCGGTCTTGACGATCCTGTATTCAACTCCGAGTTTTTCGCAGTATTCGGCAACGGGCGAGAAATCCATTCCCTCAAGTCCCATATCGATGCTGATGCCGATGACCTCGAATCTTTTCGGGTAGAAGCGTCTGAGACCCGCAAGGGCTGTCAGGAGCGCGAGAGAATCCTTGCCTCCCGAGATACCGACGGCGATCCGATCGCCGTCCTCGATCATATTGTAATCGTCCACGGCGCGGCGCGCGTGGCTGAGAAGTCTCTTGGTCTCGCTCATTCAAAAAGATACCTTTCAAGAGCCGCCGTGTCGTAAAAGCATAAGTCGGCGTTATTTTCCATAAATTCGCGGCAAAGTTTACTCGGCTGTGCCCATAGCGCGGCGGCAAAGGTGACGCCGGCATTACGAGCCATATCGTATCCGTGCTTGAGATCATCGATGACGATGAAATCGGAAAGCTCGAGCGAATACTTTTTCGCGATTTCAAAAACGAGGTAGGGCGAGGGCTTGCGCTTGTCCGCGCCCGCATCCCAGCCGTAGATCTCATCGGGTGCGCAGTTGAAATTCGCCTTCCAGTCGCGGAGAATGTTTTCGGTCTCGGAATGCGATGCGACGCAGACGATGCCGCCCTCGGCACGATGTCGCTCGATGATATGCGCCATACCCGGGCAGGCGTGGGGTGTGATCTCACGGACGAATCTCTTCCAGTTGTTATATTCGTATTTCATTTCCTCGCCGTCAAGCGCGAGGATCTTTGTGCAATATTCAAAAAAGCCGGGCTCGAAGCAGTAATCCATAAATTCTTCGTATTCGGGATGGATATCCGGGCGGAGATGCGATAGCGTGTCGAGCAGGGCGGGATAGTTGACCTCGGCGGTGGAATTTACCGTTGTATCGTCGTGGTCAAGGATCAGGCATTTATATTTCATATTTCAAACGACGTCTTTTCATATATTTTATCGATCCGCTCGGTGCGGATTCGGGGATTGGTGATCTCATCCGTGTAAAGGAAGAGGGGCGGCTCAAATTCGAGTAGCGGTGCGCCGCCGAATTTTGCCTCTACAAGGACGAAGGCGGGCTTCGACTTGGTGTCGGGGTAGACGGTACAGATCTTCTTGGGCTCGAGCTTTGCGGCTCTCATAGCCTCAAAAAGGTCGACGAGTCTGTCGGGGCGATAAACGCAGACGAAGGTTCCGCCGTAGCGTAGAAGCCTTGCCGCCGCCGCGCAGAAATCCGAGATGCCGCCGTGGATCTCGTGACGTGCCGACTGACGGATCAAGTCGGGACTTTCGGGTCCGGGATGCGCAAAATAGGGCGGATTCGAGAAAACGCAGTCAAATTCGCCGCCGAGATCCTTCGGGTGCGCCTCGCGGATATCTGTATTTTTGACGGTGACCTTGTCGGAAAGCGAGTTGAGCGCGACGTTTCTCTCGGCGAGAGCGGCACTTTCGGGCTCGACCTCGAGCGCAGTGATGTGGTTGAATTTATCAAATGCCGCCGCAAGAAGGGTGACTACACCCGTGCCGCATCCGAGCTCGCAGGCTCTCTTTCCTCGGCGAAGGCGCGCGGCAAGAAGGTAGGAGTCGGAGCCCCAGGCAAGACCCTTACCGTTCGATATCATTTTTACTCTGTCGCCGACGGCGATGATAGACTCATTTTCCGAAATAATCAAGTTTTTATCCATAATTCTTTTCCTTAGGGTCAAAAAAAGCGGAGCGTGTACTCCGCTTTTTTATGTAAGACTGAATTAATTACTCAGCCTTGGGAGCCTCAACAGGGCAAGTATCTGCGCAAGAACCGCAGTCAATGCACTTGTCGGGATCAATTACGTACTTGCCGTCCTGCTCGCTGATAGCCTCAACAGGGCATTCCTCAGCGCAAGCGCCGCAAGCGATGCAATCATCAGTGATCTTGTATGCCATTGTGACACCTCCGTATGTTGTGGTGGCTATATTGTATCACAAATTCAGTAAAAATGGAATAGGTTTTTCAAAAAAAGTTTGAAAAATCTCAAAAAATTTTTGGAAAGATATTATTCGCCGTCCGCGGGCGAGTTCTTTTTGCTTTCTGCCTTTGTAATTACACGTATCGTGCTCATATGATAGTTCTTCGGAACGGCATCCTGCTTGTCGTGGAGCTTGACCTTGAGGTTGCCCGCGATCGGGAAGATGTCGATGACGGTGCCGCGTCCGTCGGGCGTATCTACCACGGAATCTACGGGCGGCATAAGAGCGATCTCGCGCTCGTAAGCCTCCTGCTCATAGCGCAGACAGCACATAAGTCTGCCGCAGGTGCCCGAGATCTTGGCGGCGTTGATCGAGAGTCCCTGCTCCTTCGCCATCTTGATCGAAACCTGAACGAAGTTCGGGAGGAAGCCCGCGCAGCAGAGCTTGCGTCCGCAGACACCGAAGCCGCCGACCATTCTTGCCTCGTCGCGGATACCGATCTGGCGCAGCTCGATTCGGGTGCGGAAGACGGATGCCAGATCCTTGACAAGTGCGCGGAAGTCGACTCGTCCCGCGGATGTGAAGAAGAAGATGAGCTTGGTGTTGTCAAAGGTGTACTGACAGTCGACGAGCTTCATATCGAGTCCGTGGTCCGCGATCTTGGCAAGGCAGATCTTGAACGCGTCGTTCTGACGGCGTCGGTTGTCCTCGTGGTGAGCCTCGTCCTCCTTCGTAGCGCGACGGATGGCGGGGCGGAGAGGAGCAACGATCTGATCCTCCGCAACGATTCTGTTGGCTATAACGACCTCGCCGAATTCGAGTCCCTGCGCGGTCTCAACGATCGCGCGGTCTCCGAGCGAGTATTTCTTGTCCTTGGGATCGAAATAATAGACTTTGCTTCCGTGTTCGAAGCGGATACCGATGATCTCCGGACCCTCGACGGGCTTCTTTTCTTCAACCGGGACCTCGGCGAAAACTGCGTCGAGAGTGGGGTCGAGGGGCATCGAGTCGAGATAACTGTCGTCGGTCTTGCCGAGAGAGAGAAAATCGGACTCGGATTTTGAGCGCGTGGGAAGGAAATCGAGCTCGTTCTCGGGAAGAGACGTAAGAAGCTCGGGCTCGCGGCTCTTCTGTCTGTCGCGCTGGCGGTTGCGGTTCTTGTTCTGAGCCGGAGCTTTCTGCTCGGGTGCGGGAGCAGACTCAACGGGAGCGGTTTCCTGCTCGTGATGCTTCTGCTGAGAGCCGCGGTTGTTATGATGCTTCTTGTTTCTGTTATTCTTGTGAGACTGACCCGATGACTGCTTTGCGGGTGCGGGAGTCTCGGCGGGAACAGATGCCTCGGGCTTTGCCTGTTCTACTGCTTCTGCGGGCTTCTGAGGCTTGTTCTGCTTATTTCTGTTGTGATGATGTCTCTTATGATAGGGCTTCTTGTTGCCCTTGTTCTCCGAAGGAGCGCCTCCTTCGGGATTCTTCTTGTTGTTATCGATGTTTTCCAAGTATTTTATCTCCTTAGTTTAACATTCCGAAGCTCGAGAGCATCGAAATGAGGGTGAGTCTTGTGTTCATATTGCGCTCGAGGGCGGATATTGCCTCAAGCAGGGCGTCCGAGATGAGAAGCAGACGGCGGAGCGAGAAGGAGTCCGAAAGATCAGTCGCGCGTTCGCGGTCGGAAAAGAATCTCAGCGGTGCATCGGGGTCACGCTTGAGGAGAGTAAGATCGCGGACGGCGAGCGAGAAGGATTCGAGCTGATCCTTTGCGGTCTCGCGGGTCGACGTGCAGACCTCGGTCACGTGGACGAGAAGCTGTGCGCTCTTTGCCTTGTTAGCCGCGAGGATGCAGAATTTCTCGGATGCGCGGCGCATCTCGGCGATACGCGCGGCTTCCTTGCCCGAAAGCAGGTCGGCGGCAAGTCCCGCGGAGCCGTTTGCGCTCATAATTATGTCGTCAAAGAGAGCGGGATCGCTGCGTTTTTTTGCCTCAAGCGAAGGGTCGGACGCGAGCATTGCGCGCTCGGTCTCCTCGGGCGAGAGGGGCTTCATTCTGATCGTCGGCGCGCGGCTCTTGATAGTTTCAAGAAGGAGCGCGGAATTCTCGCAGAGAAGAAGGATGAAGGCGTAGGCGGGCGGCTCCTCGAGCGTGAGGAGAAGCGCGTTTTGTGCCTGCGCGGTCATAGTGTGCGCGTCGTTTATGATGTATATCTTGCGTTCGAGGTCATTCGGATAGATGTGGATATCTCGGCGGAGATCGCGGATTGCATCAACTCCGACCGATGCCTTTCCGTCCGTACCGATCTCGATGACGTCGGGGCAGATTCCTTTTGCGATATTGCGGCAGGAGCGGCAATTATCGCAGGGAAGAGCGGGCGCCGAGGGGCTTGTCCGATTCTCGCAGACAAGAGCCTTGGCGAGCTCGATGGCAAGCGTGCGCTTACCCGTACCGTACGCGCCCTCAATGATGTAGGCGTGGGGCAGATCGGGATTTTCCGAGAGAAGCGATTTTGCAAGCCGCTCGCAAAGCTCGGAATTGCCGATAATTTTCGGAAATATCTCCTTCAAAACCACACCGCCTTTCGGTACAAAGTTATACATAGTATATTATATCATTAAATTGTTGATTTGTCAAGGAGAAAGTGGACAGTGGTATTTTTAGTGACTTTTTCTTTATACGATTATAAAATAAAATAGCGAAAAAGTTTTGATCGAACTTTTTCAAAAGTTCGCGGATTCTTAAGGCAGAGCCTTGAGCCGCACTCCGCAGAGTGCGGAAAATTCTCTTGCGCTTCAAGCGGGCGGCGCCTCTGCCGACCGCTTGGAAGGAGTAAAAGTGCTTGCTTTGGCAAGCACTTTTCGCTCCTTCACTCTAAAAACGAAAAATCTGCGCGCCTTTAATAGGGACCCCACCCCTGCCCCCGCCCC
>JAZSEA010000092.1:0-7914 GCA_045531455.1 Eubacteriales bacterium | reverse complement strand
ACTCTCCGGCGAATAAATTTTTGATGGATTTTGGTGGGATGTAGCGAAGCAAGGTATTAACCTTGCGAGATATATCACGCCGAAAGACGCGAAAATTTATCGCCGCAGAGCTTATGGGTTCGGCTCTCTTCGGCTATAGCTAATACAATTATATCATAAATAAACTCAAAAAGCAATAGGGCGGAAGCGAACTTCCGCTCTATTGCTTTAATTGAAAAACCGACGTTACTCCATAGCATCAAGCATATTTTCTATAAAAATGCCGTAGCCGCGGGTTGGGTCGGAGACGAGGACGTGCGTGACCGCTCCGACAAGCTTGCCGTTCTGGATTATCGGGCTGCCCGACATTCCCTGAACGATCCCGCCCGTCTGCTTTATCAGCTCGGGGTCGGTTATTTTGACGGTGAAGCATCGTCCGCCCTCGGCGCTCGTGTCGATCGAGGAAAGCTCAGCCTTGTATTCCCTCGTCACTCCGTCCTCGAGAGTGCAGAGAATTGTTGCCGCACCGCCCTTGACCTCGTTTTTATGAGCTATGGGGATCGCGCCGTAGAGCGATTTCGGTATCTCGGAATAAATACCGAAAATGCCGCAATCGGTATTGCCCGTGACCGCGCCGAGCTTTTCCTGCCTGAAGCTTCCTCGGATCTCACCGGGATCGCCCGAAGCTCCGCGCTTTATTCCGCCTATGCTGACTCCGAGAAGCACACCGCGTCCGAGGGGCATCGGTTTGCCCGTGTCTGCATCGCAGATACCGTGTCCGAGTCCGCCGAAAAGCCCCGTTTTCGGGTCAATGAAGGTTACGGTGCCGATACCCGCGCCGCTGTCGCGCACCCAGATACCAGTCTTGTAACCGCTCTCTTCAAGCCTCGGCGTGACGCGCGCGGTAAGCTCACGACCTTCGCGGCGCAGAGTGAATTCCACCTCTTTGCCGCCTGCTTCGTCAACTGCGCGGCTGAGCGAATCCGCATCGTTGATCTTGACGCCGTCTACCTTTAATATAACGTCGTTCACTCTGACTCCCGCGGCGTACGCGGGGCTTGATTGTCCTTCGGGGATGCCGACGACAAGCACTCCCTCGGTAAAAAATCTGACGCCGAAGACCATCCCGCCGGGGATCAAGGTCTTCTCCTCGCCTGATGCCGCGGCGTATACGGGAGTTGCCTTCGCCATTCCCGCGATATCCCGCCCGCCTCCCGTCAGAAGGAGTGCCGCCATCATTGTGCAGACGTATGCCGCCAGTCTGCCTTTTTTCCATAATATTCGCATAAGATCCACCGGTTCCAAGTCTTATCGCGGTAAATCATTCGTATGGTTTGCCGCAATAATAATTTGCCCCCTAATCGGGAAATGATGTGTAGAAAAATTCAATCGCGGTGCCATTTTTCGGCTCGAAAAATAATTTGTTAATAAACTAATTAATCTCTTGACTTTTCGGAAAAATTTGCTATAATATTAGTTAGTTTACTAACAAACTAATTGCAAAGGAGAATCATAATGAAAAAAGCCCCTCTTCCCGATGATATGCTGACACCTCCGATGTTGATAGGTCAGATTTCGCGTATGCAGAGATGCACTCTCAGATCAAGGGAAAACGATCCGATAATGACGCAGAACAGCTGTCGCTCGCTGCTTTTCTGCCTTTCCCACGAGGAAGGAATAACCCAACTCGAGCTTTCCCGACGTGCGGGACTCAAGCCGCCGACGGTCAGCGTCGCGCTCAAGCATCTTGAGGACGAGGGATATATCGTCCGCGAGGTCGATGCCGACGACAAGCGCGCCGCGAGAGTTTATCTCTCGGATAAGGGTCACGCTCTCGAGCGAGAGAACACAGAACGCTTCAACAGAGTCGATGACGAAATGATGCGCGGATTTTCCGAGGAGGAGATCGCACAGCTCAGGAAGATGCTCCTGCGTATCCGCGATAATCTTGGAAGCTCGAAGGGAAAATGTGAAAAATGAAAAAGCTGCTCCCATATCTTAAGCCCTACTGGTTTGTGGCGATGATCTCACCTATTATGATGATAGGCGAGGTCCTTGGCGACCTTTGCCTGCCCTACCTGATGTCTTACATAGTAAATTTCGGCGTTGAGGGATATTCTCCCGCAGACCCCAAGCACGGCTCGGCACTTGCCGCAAGCCTTATCGATCTCTTCCTCGGTGCGGATGCGACGAGAATGGAGATCATCATCCTCTTCGGTATACTGATGCTTTGCGTCACGCTCGTCGGCGGCTTCTTCGGAACCTTCTGCGCATACACAGCCGCAAAGGCTTCGCAGGGCTTCGGCAACGACCTTCGCCGCGACGCTTATTCGCACGTTATGGCACTCTCGGTCGAGCAGACCGACAAGTTCACCACAGGCTCGCTCGTTACTAGAATGACTAACGATATCACTGTCCTCGTCGAATTCGTCGAGCATATGCTCAGAATGATCGTCCGCTCGCCTATGTTCTTCATCGGCGGCACGGTGATGCTCCTCTCGCTCAATATCAATTTCGGTATCGTTCTGCTTTGCACGCTTCCGATCCAGCTTTTCGCGATGGTATTCATCATCCGCCGCGCTGTACCGCTTTTCTCGGAGGTTCAGAAGAAGCTTGACCGAATCAATTCGGTCGCACGTGAGAACATCGGCGGTGCGCGAGTTATCAAGGCTTACGTCCGCGAGGAATACGAATGCGACCGCTTTGAGACCGCGAACAGCGAGATGCGCGATACGAACCTGAAGGTCCAGCTCCTTCTCGTTTTCATAAATCCGATCCTTATCGTCGCGCTCGCGTTTGCAACGGTCGCCATAATCTATATCGGCGGCTGGCAGGTGCAGATCGAGTCGGCGGGTATGACCACGGGTACCATTATGGCGGCGATCACCTACGTTACGCAGGTCGTAAACTCGCTTATGATGCTGACTATGATCTTCCAGACGATCTCGCGTGCGGGCGCATCCTCGAGACGAGTTATCGAGGTGCTTGAATCCGAGCCCGTCATCAAGAGCGGCAAGGAGACCGAGGGCGTTCGCTCAGATTACGCAATCGAATTCCGCGGAGTTGATTTCAAGTATCCGAATACCGCGGGCAAGAACGTGCTCTCGGACATTTCACTCAAGGTAAAGCACGGCGAGACTCTTGCCGTCATCGGAGCAACGGGATCGGGTAAATCCTCGCTGATCTCGCTCATTCCGAGATATTACGATGCTACAGCGGGCAAGGTCTATATCGACGGACGCGAGATCTCCGATTATTCGCTTCCCGCACTCCGCCAAAAGATCGGATACGTTATGCAGAAGAGCGAGCTCTTCTCGGATACTATCGCAAACAATATCAAGTGGGGCAAGGACGATGCGACCGCAGAGGAGATCCGCTCGGCGGCATCGATCGCGCAGGCGGATTCCTTCGTCTCGGAATTTACCGATGGCTACGACACCTTCATAGCAGAGAAGGGCGCGTCGCTTTCGGGCGGTCAGAAGCAGAGGCTTTCGATCGCGCGCGCACTTGTCCGTAAGCCCGAGATACTCATACTCGACGATGCGACCTCCGCGCTCGACCTTGCAACGGAGTCCCGTCTCCGCACGGCACTTCACGAGTCCTTGAAGGATACCACCGTGATTATGGTCGCGCAGAGAATCGCCAGCGTAAAGCACGCGGACAGAATTGCCGTCATCGAATCCGACGGACGCATCATCCATTGCGCTCCGCACGATGAATTGCTGAAGATCAGCGAGACCTACCGCGATATCTGCTCGTCGCAGAGACAAAATATTGAAGAACCCGAAGGAGGTGCGGAATAATGGCTGAACAGAGACCTCCCGAAAGACAGGAAGTTAAGATGAATCTCCGACCCGGCGGTCCCGGAGGAATGAACGCGCGCATCAACCGCGAAAAGCCGAAGAATATGGGCAAGACGATCTCGCGTCTGCTCCGCTATTCGGGCAAGAGCTCCTGGATACTCATCTTCCTTATCATCGCAACCATTGTCGTAACGGTTGCGGACATCCTCAATCCGATGTTCCAGCAGCTTGCGATCGACGAATTTTATTTCGACGAAACGCTGAGGCTGAGAGTCGATATGAAGTCGCTTACGGGCGTGCTTCTTATAATGTTCTGCGCATATCTTATCCGCGCGCTCAGCCAGCTGCTGCAGGGCAGAGTTGCCGCAAAGCTCGCGCAGAATACCGTTTACCACATCCGCCGCGATCTTTTCAATAAGATCTCGAAGCTTCCGATCAGCTATACCGACCGCCACCGCCACGGCGACATTATGAGCCGCCTTACAAACGATGCCGAAAACGTATCAACCGCAATGTCGCAGTCGCTGACCGCGCTTTTCTCGGGCGTTCTGACCCTCGTCGGCGCGCTCATAATGATGCTCCACTACAGTTGGATCGTGACCCTCGTTGCGATCGTGACGATACCGATAACTATTTTAGTATCGTCAACTCTCGCAAAATTTATGCGAAAATATTTCATTCGCCGCCAAAAGCTTCTCGGTCAGCTCAACGGACAGATCGAGGAGATGGTAACGGGCTACAAGACCGTAATGGCTTACGGCAAGGAGCCCGATGCGATCGAGAAATTTGGCGAGATCTCGAATAATTTCCGATCCTGCTCGATCTCGGCGCGCGTCTGGGGCTCGATAATGGGTCCTGTTATGAACTTCATCGGTAATCTGCAGTACGTTATGATAGCCGCAGTGGGCGGATATCTGATCCTCAACTCGGATCCCGTTACGGGCGCGGCGTTCACGATCGGCTCGGTCCAGGCGATGCTCTCCTACTCGAAGAAGTTCTCGCATCCGATCAATATGATCGCAAATCAGTATTCCACGATCCTCACCGCACTTGCGGGCGCGGAAAGGATCTTCGAGATCCTTGACTCGAGACCTGAGATCGACGAGGGCAAAGAAAAGATCGATATCGCCGCAATGCGCGGAGACATCGAATTCAAGGATATTGACTTTTCCTACGTTGAGGGCGAGAAGGTCCTCAAGGGGCTCAACCTCAGCGTAAAGGCGGGACAGAAGGTTGCCATCGTCGGCGCGACGGGCTCGGGTAAGACCACGATCGTAAATCTTTTGACGAGATTTTACGAGCCCGACAGCGGTACGATTACGGTCGACGGCGTTGATATCACAACGATCCCGAAGGCAGATCTCCGCCGCGCGATCGCAATCGTTCTTCAGGATACCGTCCTCTTCTCGGACACCATCGAGAAGAATATCAAATACGGACGCGAGGATGCCGACGACGAGGATATGAAGCGTGCGGCGCATACGTCATACGCCGATTTCTTCATCGACCGTCTGCCCGACGGCTACGCGACAGAGCTTGCCGAGTCGGGAAGCAATCTCTCGCAGGGTCAGAGACAGCTTCTTTCGATCTCGCGCGCGGTGCTTGCCGATCCGAGAATTCTCATCCTCGACGAGGCAACCTCCTCCGTCGATACGAGAACCGAGATGCATATCCAGAAGGCTATGCTCGCGCTTATGAAGAACCGCACCTCGCTCGTCATCGCGCACCGCCTTTCGACCATACGCGACGCGGACGTCATCGTTGTTCTCAACCACGGCGTGATCGTCGAATCGGGAAGCCACGAGGAGCTTCTTGCTCTCGGCGGAGAGTATCATAAGCTCTATTCGAATCAGTTTGCGGGAATCGCAACATGATAAGCGATTTTGAAAGAGAGAAATTCCGCGCGATCTGCCGCGATATTCTGACAGTCAGAACCGCGGCGGAGGGCGGCGGGATCGGAACTCTCAATGAAAAAAGAATGCATATCGCGCTCAAACGCTTTGTCTGCTCGGATGAATCAAAATACGAGGCGGATATGGGCAAGCGTTTTGTTGCCGATATCAAGCTCGACGAGGAGATATTTGAGATCCAGACGGGCTCGCTCTATCCGCTTAAGGCAAAGCTTGAGCATTATATCGAGACCTCGGATTGCCACGTGACGGTCGTTCATCCGATCCCGATGCGGCGTTTCCGCATATGGATCGACCCCGAAACGGGTGAGTCTCAGCCGAGAAAGCGTGTCCCCGGAGTATCAAACGTCTTCGGCGAGGCACACGAGCTCGTTTATATCTCGGAGGCACTCGCCACGGGCAGAGTTGCGGTATGGTTCCTCTTCATCGAGGAGGAGGAATACCGCTTCCTCGACGGCAGAGGAAAGGACAAAAAACGCCATTCCTCGCGCTTTGAGAGATTGCCCGTCGATATAATCGACGAGGTCGTTTTTGCCGAGCCGCAGGATTTCCTCGAGCTGATTCCCGAGGGGCTTCCCGAAAGCTTCACGGTGGAGGAATACCGAAAGGCTGCAAAGATAATCCACGGCAAGCACGCCTATATGGCTGTCGCGGCACTCCAAAACCTCGGAGTTGTCGAGGAAACCGAGAAAAAGGGCAGAGCGAAGGCTTGGAGAATAAGCCACTTGTAAAACTGCGTTTTATAATCTGCTACAGGATAAATAGGAGGAATACTTATGAAACGATTAAAAGCAATTTTGGCTGTAGTTTTCATTTCGGCACTTGCGATTCTTCTGTGCGCTTGTTTTTCTGAAAGAGAAAGCGGCGACGCTTCGAGTGCTCCCGAATTGACTCTCGGCGCATTGACCGATTATTCGGATGCCCACGCCGATGACGCTCCGTATATCGTATTTTCCTCCGACCTTGAGCCGATCGCGGCTGAGCGCATCGAGGAGGTAAGACAGGCGTTTTACAGGATGATCTACAAAAACGAAGTTGATGCACAGACCGCATTTTTAAAAAAGACCAGGCTTGAGGGTAATGAGATTGAAAACGCGGCACAAAATTCGGCTGTCGAATTAGCTTTACGCGGTAAAAGTACGCTTCTGAACCGCGAAAACCTCGAGATCGACGACAGCCTCAGCCACGTAAATCTCTACACATCGCGCTATTACGGCACAGTAGGCGGTTGCGAGATTATTTCGATCCATTCCTTTACGGAGAAGGAAAGCTCGATCGAGCTCGGCGGCGTGAAGATCGCAAATCCCACTCCTTTTTACGTCTACGTCTGCCGCGGCGAGGAGATGATCCCGCTTGCCGAAGCATACGAAAAGGAATGGCTGACCGCGATCGACGTCCTTCTGATCTCAAAGCGTAACGGCGATTTCAATTCGTATTGGAAAGCGAATTACGCGGATAAGAAGACCGATTACAGCTACGTGAAATTCACCGACGATCTCGAAGATATCTCGGACGAAATGATCGCCGAGATCGAGGCGCGTATGTATACGGATGCCTATGAGGGACGATACAACGCGGAATTTGAGAATTACACCGAAAGGTATGGCGGCATTTACAGCGAAGAAAAGATCGACGCGGCTTGCTCCTGGTTTGCCGCAATAAGCGGATACACGAGCCACGATTATTTTATGGAAAACTCGAATTCCGATCTGATCGGCTGGAGATATTACGGTATCGTCTCCGTGTATGCCGTTTTTGCGAAAGCGGGTCCGAGCCAGGCTGTAACCAGGTTTGATCTCGGCGGCAATGAGATCGTTTTCGGTACAGTATCCGAAATGTGGGTCTACAGCAGAGATTCGGGTATCGTGGAAATCAAGGAAGCCTACGACAAAGGTCTTCTGACTGACGCCGATATCGCGAAGATCGCGGAGAGACACGGGGCGTATGAAGATTATATTGTGAGAAGACGGTGATCAAGGAAAGTGCAGAGTGCAGAATGCAGAGTGCAGAGTTAATGAAATTTTTCTCGCGTTGCTCGAAAAATATCTGTGCGATAATTATATTTGGCTTTGATAAAACATCGTCAAACTGTAACTAATAACAACTAAAGAAAAATACTCGGCAATCAATGAAGATTACTTCAAAGATTTCCGAGTATCTTTTTATTTTACCTAACTATCGTTTATCGCAAAACGATAGTTTATCAAAGCAAAATATTACTA
>JAZSEA010000083.1:0-3797 GCA_045531455.1 Eubacteriales bacterium | reverse complement strand
AATATTCCTTTTTTATATGCAAAATTATAGATTGGAGTAGAATTCGCTGTACTTGCGAACGTGAAGCACTAACCATTTAGCCTTCCCCAGCGGGGAAGGGGGACCAGCGTAGGCTGGTGGATGAGGAGGAGATTTTTGCGTTTTTTATTATTCAGAAAGCTAAATGAGCCAGCCACTTAAGAATCTTCAAAAACTTTCCGCTGTTGCAGTTAATATTATTATGTAAACCCCTTGCAAATCTCCGAAAAAAGTGCTAAAATATATTTATCTATGTAATCAATTTCTAAGGAGATATAAAAATGCACGCTATAATGTACGGTGCCGGCAATATCGGCAGAGGCTTTATCGGTAAACGCTTTTTTCTTTCGGGCTGGGACGTTACCTTCGTTGACATCAACGAGGCTGTTGTAAATCAGCTTCAGAAGGATGGCGGATATCCCGTTTACGTTACAAGAGGTAACGAATACGTCCGCGAATGGGTCGGAAACTGCACGGGCTTCAACGGACGCGACGTTGACGGCGTTGTAAAGCTCATCGCGGAGTGCGACATTCTCGCAACCTCTCTCGGCGTAAACGTGCTCCCCTACGTTGCCGAAAATCTCGCAAAGGGCATCGCGGCTCGTTACGCTGCAGGCGCAAAGCCCCTCAATATTCTCATTTGTGAAAACCTTATCGGATCCGAAAAGATCCTTCGCGGCTATGTCCGCCCCTACATTCCCGAGGAGCTCGTTACGTATTTTGAAGAGCAGATCGGTTTCGTTTCCTGTTGTGTAGGTATCACGGTTCCTCCGACACCAAAGAAGTTCACAGACGAGAATCCCCTTGCTGTCTGCACGGACTATTATAACGAGCTTCCCGCAGACCTCGCGGCATTCCGTCCCGTCGGCGCACCCACGCCCGATATGAACGGTCTCGTTCCCTTCACGCCCTTCGATTTTTATATCGAGCGCAAGCTGATGCTCCATAATATGGGTCACGCTACGATGGCGTATCTCGGCTATCAGAAGGGTCACAGCTACATCTACGAGGTCGGACGCGATCCCGAAATCAAGTACATCCTCATCCGCGCTCTCGACGAGTCCGCACGCGGTCTTGCAAAGCGTCACGGCGCGTCTCTCGACGGACTTCTTTCCTTCATCGACAATCTCATTCCGAGACTCGACAATCCTCTTCTCGAGGATACTCTTCTCCGCGTAGGAAAGGACACCAAGCGCAAGCTCAGCCCCTCCGACAGACTTGTAGGCGCGTTCAACTGCGTCAAGGAGAGCGGTAAGACTCCCGCATACCTTGCTGTCGGCATCGCCGCGGGACTTCTCTGGGACTGCGAAGGTGACGACGCGGGCAAGGAAGTCAGCGCGTGCGCAAAAACCGAAGGTGTTGCGGCGGCTCTCGCAAAGTACTCTCAGATCACCGACGAGGCAGACGTCGCGCTCATCAAGAGATTCTACGATATGCTCGCCGCGAAAGCTCCCTTCGCGGATATCATCGCGGCGCTGAACGAATACGCGGAGTAAAAAAATGCAGAGTGCAGAGTGCAGAGCATAAAAGTGCAGAGTGCAGAATGCAGAATGCAGAGTTAATGTAATTTTTCTCGCGTTGCTCGAAAAATATCTGTGCGATAATTTAATATGGTTTTGATTAAACTTCGCTAAGCTATAACAACAAAACAAAAAACTCGGAAATCAATGAAGAAAATTTCAAAGATTTCCGAGTATCTTTTTATTTACCAAACTATTGTTTATCACAAAACAATAGTATGTCAAGGCAAAACATAATTATTTAACTTCTGATTTCCGAGCTCGCTCGGAAATTTTCCTTAACTCTGCATTCTGCATTCTGCACTCTGCACTTAATTATGCGTTTTCTTCCTTATACTGAGTATTCTGACGAAAACGGGGCTGAGGATGCCGTTCATAAGTACTTCGATGATGAAGTTTGCGAAGGCGAGGGCAATAAATACGCCGAATCCCGCGCTGTCGTTGCCGACGATCTCACCGATAGCCTCGGCATAGGGCATAAAGAATACCGCGCTTCCGAGAAGGAAGATTCCCGTGTTCACGATCGGGCAGGTGAGGGATGCGAAGATCGCGGAGAAGTAGCCGAGCTTCTTGAAGAGCAGCTTGTAGACGAGTCCCGCCGCAAATCCGCACGCCGCGCCCTTGAGAAGAACGGTGATGATCGTTCCGGGGATGCTGAATGCGAAGAAGAGTGCCGCGTTTCCTGTCAGCAGAACCACGATTCCGAATACCAGACCGAGCCACGCGCCGATCAAGGGTCCGCAGAGGCAAGCGCCGATCGCAATGGGTATCAGACCGATTGCGGTCGAAAAGGGCCCAAAAAAGGTCGTGTAGGTAGCCAAGACCTGAAAAACGATGACAAGTGCCGTCATCATTGCCGCCATTACAAGCTTTTCGGTGCGATTTCTGTACTTTGTTGTTTTCATAAATTCCTCCTTGCTGTCGTCCCGATAGGGTACAACGCTGAATAAATTTATATTATCCCTTTTGGGAAAATATTCAGTTGTTCTTTTTATAAAGAATATTGAGTCCACGGAGCACGAGGTGCTCGTCGTAGGTAAATTCGTGCGAAAGATGGGGAGTTATGAGCCCCGATTGGCTTCCCGTGACGATCAGGGGAAGATCTTCTCCTATCTCCGCGCGGATGCGGTCGATCATACCGTCGATCATGGATGCGTTTCCGTAGATGATACCCGAGCGCATACAGTCGGCGGTGTTTTTTGCTATGACGGCTCCGGGCGCGTCGGGATCGATATTCGGGAGCAGAGCCGAGCTTTTTGAGAGTGCGTCGAGTCCCATCAGGACTCCGGGGATGATCGAGGTTCCGATAAATGCGCCGTTTTTGTCAACGACAGTCATTTTCGTTGCCGTACCGATGTCAATTATGAGGGAGGGCGAGCCATAGATATAATGCGCGGCGACCGATGCCGAGATCAGATCCGCGCCGACGGATGAGGGAATGTCGCATCTGATTCCGATGCCCGTTTTGATGCCGGGACCGACCATCAAGGGCTCGATCGAGAAGAGGAGCGAGATCGCGGATTTTACCGTGGGGTTGAGCGAGGGCACGACCGAGGATATGATCGCTCCCGTGATGCTTTCCCTTTTGACGGAGTAAAGCGCGAGGACGGATATGATCGACGCGGCATATTCGTCGGATGTTTTTTTGGTATCCGTGCCGACACGCGCAACAAATGAGAGTGCATCGCCATCGAATCCGCCGAGCATTATTTCGGAATTGCCGATATCAAGCGTCAGTATCATTGTCCTTGCCTCCTTTTTTTGTAAATTATATCACAAATCGCGCGATCAGTCAACTGTTTTTCTGAATTTTGTCCCTCCTGCGGGTGCATACAGGTAATTGAACGCCTGCATAGAGATTTTGCCGATATCCTATAATTTTGAATCGGCAAATCGGGACCTCCCTCCCGCCCTCCCTCCGTGAACCGGAGGGAGGAGTTTTAAGTGAGCGAACTTTATAGTATAGCGTTCTGAATTTAGTTAAAAAACACTCAGTAAAGCTAAAAATTCATAGATCATTTAACAAAAAGCTTTGCACTTTTAGAGGATTAATGAATCCAAGAAAGCTGAACAAAAAGGCTCATAAACATAGACTCCCCTTCCCGGTTTACGGGTAGCGAAGCGGCGACGCGGTATTGAATGACAGTCCGGGGGACTGTCAGACCCGCGGCGTGACCGAGCCGCAGCGAGACGGTGAGACTTATGTATATTACTTTGGAAGAATTGATCTTGCTTGCAAGCTTAATTATTGCTTTGTTG
>JAZSEA010000066.1:0-19046 GCA_045531455.1 Eubacteriales bacterium | reverse complement strand
AAACAATAAAGTCCACGCTCTAAATTAAAGCCCGCCCGCTTGCGGGAGGGTTGGGAGGGTATACAGCTTATCGAAGCGAAACCTCTATGTAGCATTGCGCGACCATAGGTCGCGCAAGGTGACAGAGCGCAATACTTCCCTACATTCGGGAAGTATTGACTCTGTCCAAAACGGAGAAGCAAAGCTTCACCGTTTTGATGCACAGTAGCGAGACCTTAAGGTCTCGCATTGAAATGGGGCTCTGCCCCAACCCCCGCAAACTTTGAAAAGTTTGATCAAACTTTCCCGCTGTTTTACTTTTAATAATAATCGAAAATTTCCGAGCAAAGCGAAGAAATTATCCACAACTCTGCACTCTGCATTCTGCACTCTGCACTCCAAAAACCGAGGTACAAAATGAAAATACTCTTCATGGGCACTCCCGACTTCGCAGCAGTCGCGCTCTCCGCAATCTGCGACGCGGGCGAGGACGTCATCGGTGTCATAACTCTCCCCGACAGACCCGTCGGACGCGGCTACAAGCTGACTCCCTCCGCCGTCAAGGTCTGCGCACTTGAAAGAAATATTCCCGTTTATCAGCCGACCACCCTCAAGGGCGAGGAATTTGCCGATTTTCTTAAAGAAATTGATCCCGAGCTGATAATCGTTGCGGCTTACGGCAAGATCCTGCCGAAAAACGTACTCGACTATCCGAAGTACGGCTGTATCAACATCCACGGCTCGCTCCTTCCCGAATACCGCGGCGCCGCTCCTATGCAGCGCGCCATCATCGACGGCAAGCCCTTCACGGGCATCACCACGATGATGATGGCGGACGGCATCGACACGGGCGACATCCTCCTTACCGAGCGCGTCGATATCCTTCCCGATGACAACTTCGAGACCATTCACGATAAAATGGCAGCGGTCGGCGGCTCTCTAATGCTCAAGACCATCGATGCCATCCGCGCGGGCACTCTCGTCCGCATTCCGCAGGACTCGACGGGAATCGAGCCCACCTACGCCGCAAAGATCGAAAAGAGCGAATGTCTCATAAATTTCGCCCTCGACGCAAATACTATCCATAACAAGATACGCGGTCTCTCCCCCTTTCCGCTCTCCTACGCACGTATGCCCGACGGCAATATGCTCAAGTTCGTCGCATCTCGCGTTGCTCCGAGCGGTGAGCCCACCGAGATCGGCCGAGTAGTCTCGGCAGACAAGTCCATCATCATCGCCTGCGGCGAGAACGGACAGGATCGCATCGAGATCACCCGCGTACTTCCCGAAGGAAAAGGCAGAATGGATGCAGCTGACTTTCTCCGAGGAAGGAAGCTCGTTCTCGGCGACATCTTAAATTAAATTTAATTTCTCGTACATCTATTCGAGTGCAGAGTTAAGAGTGCAGAGTGCAGAGTTTCGGTAACTTTTTTCGCTTTGCTCAAAAAGTATTTAAATTAAATAATTTCCGAACAACGTGAGGAAATTTTCCTTAACTCTGCACTCTGCACTCTTAACTCTGCACTAAAAAGGAGTTTTTCATGCCTTTTTTCTACTATTTCGACCCCACCTATATCCTCGTCGTCATCGGACTTATTATCTCGGTCTGGGCGCAGATATCGGTGCAGTCGACCTTCAACAAATATTCAAAAGTCAGAATTTCGCGAGGTTTTACCGGTGCCGATGCGGCACGTCAGGTTCTCTCGGGCGGTAAGGTAAATGACGTCTCGATCAAGTCTATCCGAGGCAGTATGACCGACCACTACGACCCCCGCGACAATTCGATCAGCCTCTCCGAGACCGTCGCGGGCGTCTCGACCGCCGCCGCTATCGGTGTCGCCGCACACGAGGCGGGACACGCGCTTCAGCACGCCGAGGGCTACGGTCCGATCAAGCTGAGGATGGCTATCATCCCCGTTTGCAACTTCGCGTCGGGGCTCGCTATGCCTCTCTTCCTGCTCGGAATCCTCTTTTCATCCTGGAATCCCGAGACGGGCATCGGATATTTTATGATGCAGGCGGGAATCATTGCGTTCTCCGTCGCGGTCTTCTTCCAGGTCGTTACCCTTCCCGTCGAATTCAACGCATCGAGACGCGCTATGGCGGCACTTGAAGCCACGGGCAGCTACACCGACGAGGAGCTCGACGGTGCGCGCAAAGTTCTCCGCGCCGCCGCTATGACCTACGTTGCCTCGCTCGCGGTCTCGCTTCTCCAGATCCTCCGACTCGTTCTCCTTTCGAACAACAGAAGAAGATAATGGCAGAGGTCAAAAACGTACGCCGCGCCGCGCTCGACATTCTTATGCGAATGGAAAAGGAGCAGGGCGAGGGCTATTCAAACCGACTTATCGACTCGGCAATTACAAAGTATTCCTTTGAATCCGCCGACCGCGCGCTCCTCTCGAGGCTCGTTTCGGGCGTGACAGAGCGGCGCATCACACTCGACTATATAATTCAGCAATTTTCCAAATCTCCCCTCTCGAAGCTCGACTCGGACGCGCTCTGTCTGCTTCGGATGGGCATCTATCAGCTCCGCTACCTCGACCGAATCCCCCGGCACGCCGCCGTCAATGAGACGGTCAATCTCGCGCGCTCGCGTTCACGCGGCTTCATCAACGCGATCCTACGCTCATATCTGCGCACAGATTCGATAAAATTCCCCGAAAAACCCGACGATCTTCGCCTGTCGGTAACTTATTCGGCTCCCCGCGAGCTTTGCGCGAAGTTCATTTCGATCTTCGGGGTGAAGGAATCAGAAAAGATCCTCGCGTCCTACCTCGACAATCCCGCGCTGACTCTGCGCATAAACACGCTGAAAACCACGCGCGACGAGCTTATCTCTATGCTCGAAGCGGAAGGCTTTGAATGTATTCCCACCGCGACCTCGCCCTACGGCATTCGCGTCACGGGCTCGGGTCTGCCCACGGCGATCTCGGAGGGACTTTGCTACGTTCAGGACGAGTCCTCGCAGATCTCATCGCTCGTGCTCGACCCGAAAGCGGGCGACGTACTGCTCGATGCCTGCGCCTGCCCCGGCGGAAAATCCTTCTCGGCGGCAATGCTTATGAATAATTCGGGCAGCATCACCTCACGCGATCTCCACGCCTCCAAGCTTCCGCTTATCACATCGGGCGCCGAAAGGCTCGGGATCTCGATAATTTCGACCGAGGAGCGCGATTCCTCGATCCCCACCGACAAAAAGTACACCAAGATCATCTGCGACGTGCCCTGCTCGGGTCTCGGCGTCGCGGCAAAGAAGACCGAAATCAAATATCGCCCGCTCGAGGTAAACGCGGAATTGCCTCCGTTGCAATATAAAATTCTCTGCGCGGTGTCCGAATCGCTCGAGGTCGGCGGCACGCTCGTCTACTCGACCTGCACGATCCTCCCCGAGGAAAACGAAAACATTGTTGACAAATTCCTCTCGGAATATCCCGATTTTGAAGCCGTACCCTTCGCGGTCGGCGAACATAACGCTCCCTCGGGCAAGCTGACATTGCTTCCGACCGCGGAGCACGACGGATTCTTTATTTCAAAAATCACAAGAAAGTCAAACTGACATGGCAGAAATTACTCAAACAGACCTGCTCTCGCTCTATCCCGAGGAGCTGCAGGAGCTGATCGTCTCGCTCGGCGAGCCGAAATTCCGCGCCGGGCAGATCTTCCCCGCTCTGCACAAGGGGCTTATTCCCTCGAAAATGACGAATATTTCAAAGGCGACCGCCGAAAAGATCGAAGCGGCAATGCCGACGAGGATGCCCGAGATCGAAACAAAGCTCGTCTCGGCTGTCGACGGAACGGTGAAATACCTCTTCCGCCTCCACGACGGTCAATGCATCGAGACGGTTCTGATGCGCTACAACCACGGCAACACCGTCTGCGTTTCAACTCAGGTCGGATGCAGGATGGGATGCGCCTTCTGCGCCTCGACCATCGGCGGAAAGATACGCGATCTGAGCGCGGGCGAGATCCTCGCGCAGGTCATCCTCGCCTCAGCTGACACGGGCGAGCGCGTATCGAACATAGTCCTGATGGGCATCGGCGAGCCTATGGACAACTACGAAACCGTACTGCGATTTCTCCGTCTCGTCAATGACGAGCGCGGGATCTGCATCGGCTACCGCCACATATCCCTCTCGACCTGCGGTCACGTTGACGGAATCCGAAAGCTGATGAAGGAAAACCTCCCGATCACGCTCTCGATCTCGCTCCACGCCGCATCCGACGAGGTGCGCGACAAGATAATGCCGATCAACCGCCGTTGGCGAGTCTCCGAACTCCTTGCCGCCTGCCTTGACTGGTGGCACGCGACGGGACGCCGCATCTCATTCGAATACACCCTCATCGACGGTCAGAATTCAACCCCCGCCGATGCCCTCTTCCTCGCGGGAGTTCTCAATTCCGCGCTCCGCGGAAAGCCCTCGAAGGGCGAAAAATTCCCCATCCACGTCAATCTCATCCCCGTCAATCCCGTCAAGGAAACGGGTCTGATGCCCCCGAGTCCCGATAAGATCGAGGCATTCCGCTCGGCTCTCGAGAAGAAGGGCATCCGCGCAACCGTCCGCCGCAAGCTCGGACCCGATATCAATGCCTCTTGCGGACAATTAAGAAGACAGCATAAAGAAGTAAACAACTCGAATTAATTCATTTAGCACGCAGAAAGGTGTTCTCATGAAATTCTACGGAAAAACCGACGTCGGCGTTTGCCGCACAGAAAATCAGGACTGCTTCGGTATCTACGAAATTCTCCCCGGAGTCACTCTGCTTGCCGTTTGCGACGGTATGGGCGGAATGGCGGGCGGAGCTACGGCTTCCCGACTTGCGCTCGATACCTTTGCGCAGTCTATGCGCGAGCATATCATACCCGATAATCCCGAGGACGAGCCCGATCTCGGCAGTGTCGGTCTGCGTTTTTCGCTCTCCGCGTCAGCTTCCGAGGCTAACCGCGCCGTTTGGGAGGAGGCAGAAGACTCCCGCGGCAAGCTCGACGGTATGGGCACGACTCTCGTTGCCCTCCTTGTAGTCGAGAACACCCTTATCTATTCGCTCAACATCGGCGACAGCCGACTCTACGAGATCACAAAGGACGGCATCGAGCAGCTGACGAAGGATCATTCCTACGTCCAGCATCTGATCGACGTCGGTGAGCTTACATACGAGGAGGCGCGGACCTCTCCCGTCCGCAATATCATTATGCGCGCCGTCGGCATCGAGGATGACGTAGTTGCCGATATCCGTTCGCACAATCCCGCCCCCGGCACGCCCGATGCCCCCCGTTGGCTCCTTCTCTGCTCGGACGGACTATCGGGTGTTGTATCCGACGAGGATATTGCCGCCATCGTACGAAGCGAGGACAGCCTACAGAAGAAGACGGAGGATCTTGTCACCGCCGCCTGCGTCGCGGGAGGTCCCGACAATATTACCGTCGTCCTCGCAGAACTCTGATCCACGGAATAATTAATTAATATGGAAAATATCAAAGCATTCAACGATCTTGTCGGCACCACGCTCGACAAGAGATATAAAATAGAAAAATGCCTCGGAACGGGCGGAATGAGCGTTGTCTTCAAGGCGACCGATATCCGCGACGGCTCCGCGGTTGCGATCAAGATGCTCCGCGACGAGATCGCAGACGACAAGGAGGCTCTCGACCGCTTCATCAACGAGTCGAAGGTCGTCTCGATGCTCTCGCATCCGAATATCGTCTCGATCCGCGCCGTATCCTTCAAAACCAAGAGAAAATACCTCGTTATGGAATATATCGAGGGTATTTCCCTGCGCACCTATATCGACAAGCGCGGAAGACTCGACATCGACGAGGTCCTCTCCTTCACCGAGCAGATCCTTGCCGCACTCGAGCACGCGCACAGCCGCGGCGTCGTTCACCGCGACATCAAGCCGCACAACATCCTCGTCCTCAAGGGCGGCTTCGTCAAGGTGACCGACTTCGGTATCGCAAAGATCCCCGAAAAGAAGCGTCACGAGACTGTCACCGACAGCGCGATCGGAACCGTTTACTATATCAGCCCCGAGCAGGCGGCGGGTAAAGCGACCGACACGCGCTCCGACCTCTACTCGCTCGGCGTTATGATGTATGAAATGGCAACGGGCGAGCTCCCCTTCGACGACGAGCGTCCTATCTCGGTGCTTATGATGCAGATGCACGACAAGCCCCTCCCCCCGAGAAGGCTCAACAAGAAGATCCCGCGCGGACTCGAGCGTCTGATCCTCTTTACTATGGAAAAGGACCCGAAGAGACGCTATCAGACGGCACGCGACATCTTCCGTCAGATCCGACGACTCAAGGAAAATCCCCATTGCGCCATCCCCGCGCCGAGACAGCTTGTGGCAGAGGATCGCTCGAGAAGAAACCGCACCGAGCGTCCGCCGAGCCGTTCATTCTTCCCCATCGCGCTCGGAATCGCCTGCGCTGTCTGCTTTGTCGGACTGATCTCGGTCTTCTACGGCCTTGATACGCTCAATTTCGGCGCGCCCGGATCCTCATCGCTGAAGGTCCCCGACGTACTCGGACTCGAATACACTGAGGGAGTCGAGGCAGAGCTTGGATTTGACCCCGAAAGCTATATCGTCAATATCGAATACGAAAACTCCGAGACCGTCGAGCGCGGTATGATAATCACGCAGTTCCCGACGGCGGGCTCTCGCAGAAAGGCACCCTGCACAGTCACTCTGACGGTCAGCCTCGGCCCCGAGGAGGTCACCTTCGGCGACTACCTTATGATGAACTGGCGAGTCGCGCAGACGCTTCTCCGTGAGGAGGGCTTCGCGGTCACGATCGTCCGTAAGGAAAACGCCGCGATCCCCGAAGGCTACGTCTACTCGACCGATCCCGCGCCGGGATCAAAGGTCCGTCCCGGAAGCTATATCACCGTCTACGTCAGCGCGGGAACCGAGCAGCTGCTCGTCACCGTCCCCGAATTCAAGGGACTTCCCGAGCGCGAGGCAAAGACCCTGCTCGACGAGACAAATCTCCTTGTCGGAAACGTGACCTACACCCGTTCGCCAAAGCCCGCAGGTACAGTCCTCTCCGCTTCTCTCGAGGCGGGCTCGAACGCCTATGCCTACGTCACCGCGATCGACTTTGTCGTAAGCGGAGGCAAGGATTTTGAAGTAAGACTCTGCCCCGACACGATCGGTCTCGACTCATCAGCCGCGCGCGAGCTCCTCGAATACTACGGTATGAAGGTCACTCTCCTCACCGTCCGCGATCTTGCTCCAGAGGGAAGCGTCATCACGCAGTCGCCGAGTGCCGAGGAGGCTATCGGCGGTACGGGCGATATCATTCTGACCGTCAGCGGCGGTCCTACATACTCGCAGACCGTCGAGATGATGAATTTCGTAGGTCAGACACTCTCTCGTGCCGAGGCGATCCTCGACTATATGTTCGAGGGCGTCTGCGAATACAAGATCACAGTCAGATACGAGCAAAGCCTCAAGCCGCGCGATACCATCCTCTCGCAGACTCCCGCGGCGGGCAAGGTCTCGCTCACCTCGGGCGTGCTCGAGATAGTATTCAACCTCAGCGGCGGACCTGGTTATATCCCGCCCGACGTTGAGTTCTCGGTTCCCTTCGTTGAGGGACTCTCGCTTGCCGATGCCGAGATCGCGCTCCGCGCGGCAGGTATTTCGGTCGGAAATGTCTCCTACATCGTAAGCGGCGCACCCGCGGGATTCGTCGTTCTGCAGTCCGCCGCCCCCGGCAGTATCATTATGGGTCAGCCCGGCCGCGTGTCGATCGATCTCACGGTCAGCCTCGGATCCTCCGAAATTCAGCCCTAATATATAAATAAGGAAAGCAATTTTTATGCAACTAACCGAATTTATTAAGAAAAATAAAAAATCGGTCTCATTTGTCGTCAAGGCATCCGTGATCGCGCTCTTCGCGGTCCTGCTTGTCACGATGCTTCCCGCCGCCATGCCCGACACCATGGATGACGCGGACAAGCCGTCGATATCGATGCCCTACGACGATGAAATGCCCGAAATAGACGGTGTCGCAAGGCCCGATCTCTTTCCCCACCTCGTTATAGTCTACCCATCGGGTGACGCTTGGGGTGCGGAGGAGGCGAAGCATCTTGAGACGCGCCTCGGCTCGCGCTTCCACGCGCATTTCGTCCTCGTTTCAGACAGCGAATATCTTGCTCTCGACGAGGGGACCCTTGCACTCTACAACGCCGAGCCCTCGCTCACCGTCAATCTCGGTATCTCATCCCTCCTTGGCGAGACCTATCTTGAGGCTCTTTCAAGACTCGGATGCGACGGACTCGAGATCAAGCGCGATGGCAACCGCATCGATCTGACCTCAGTTTCAAGCCTTCGTCTTCGCGATGCGATCGAGTCCTTCGTCTCCGCGCTCAGCTTTGACGGTGAATTCGAGATTGCTGAAGATCTCTATCTCTGCGACGAGCGTCCCTCGCCCGAGACCGACTTCAAGCCCGATCTTATTTCGGACGGCGAGCTCGATATACTCGTCCTCTCCTATATCGACTCGAATCCCTACACTCTCCGCGCCATCGAGGGCATAGTTGCGCACGCAAAGCCCGATCTTGTCGTTTTCAACGGCAATATTGACGGCTCTGCGGCAAACCGACACGACCTTGCCGTTCTCTGGCAGGGCATCTCGGACGCGCTTGCGAAGACCGATACTCCCTGGTGCTTCACGCCGGGCACTCTCGGCGGCGATCTGCCCCTCATCACGGTATGCGAGGTAATCTCCTCCTTCCCCGGCTGCATCCGACCCTTGAGCGGCAATTCTGACGGATCATATGCGCTGACCGTGGCAAATTCCGAGGGCATCGTGACCGCGAGCATCTATGTCGGCGGCGATCTCTGCGAAAGAATAGAGGCTGACAGCCTTCTCTACGCGCGCGCTTCGTCCTACAAGAGACAGATCGCCGCGATCCTTCCCGCAATTCCGAGCGCGATCATATCGAAGACCGAGGGTCTGCCTGCCGATCATGCATCCAAGGAGCTCTCCGACGTCTACGATTCTCTCCTTTCCGCGGGTGCCGACACCTTTATCTGCGCCGCCGATCCGATCTCGACCGCGAGCCTTGAGTTCGGTGACGGAAAGCTCGCTCTCTGCGGCTCGGTCGGCTTTGACTCGCAGGGCCTCGGCGGAAGATTTGATTATCACAACAGCCTCCGCGGCGCGCTTCTCTTGAAGATCACATCGCACAGAGCCGATTACGCGGACGCTGAACTTTCTTACATATACGCGGCAGACCTCGGTCTCTGCGAAAGGTGACAGATGGAATATAAAACTCAATGCCGCATTCTCCGCGGCGTAGGCGGACTTTATTACGTAAGCCTCGCCTCTTCCGAAGCACACGCCGAGCTTTACCCCGATACCCCCTCGCCCCTTGCGGGCAAGAGTCTTCTCTCGCGTGCGCGCGGATCGCTCCGCACGCCCGACGGAGGCAAGATCAAGGTCGGCGATATCTGCGAATTTATTTATACCGATAATTCCTTCACGGATGGCGGCATACCGCAGGATGATTCATCGGGGCTCCCCGAGGGCGCGGTCTCTGCGATCCTTCCGAGGCGCAATTCCCTCATCCGTCCGCCCCTCTCGAACCTAGATCTGCTCGTGATCGTCTGCGCCGCGGCGGCACCCGCTCCCGCGACAGAAACGATCGACAAGCTCCTCTCGGTCGCCGAATACCACGGAATCGAGGCGGCTGTCGTCATCGGCAAATGCGAGCTTGACCCCGACCGCGCGGACGAGCTCGAGAAGACCTACCGCTCTGCCCTCTACCCCACCTTCAAGCTCTCCTGCTATGAAAAGACGGGCATTGAGGAATTTGAAAAATATATCAAAACCACGCTCCCCGGCAAGGTTGCGGCATTTGCGGGAGCATCCGGAGTCGGAAAATCGACTCTGATCAACGCCCTTTTCCCCGAAATGAAGCTCGAGGCGGGCGAGATCAGCCGCAAGATCGCGCGCGGCAAGCATACGACCCGTCAGGCAGAGCTTTTTCCGCTCGAGATCGGCGGATTCCTCGCCGACACACCGGGTTTTTCGATGATAGACTTCGAGAACTTCGATTTCTTCCCCTTTGATGCCCTGCCGGAGACGATGCGCGAATTCCGCGAGCATTACGGCGAGTGCCGTTACCTCGACTGCTCGCACACAAAGGAGGAGGGCTGTGCCATCCTTGACGCCATCGAGCGCGGCGAGATCGCCGCATCGCGCCACGAAAGCTATCTTTCGATGTACCTCACGCTCAAGGCGAAGCCCCGTTGGGAGAAAAGATCATGAAAGCGTTCATCTACGTCGGCGGCAAGATCGACCCCGACTTCATAACCGAACACCCCAAGGGCGACGATATCACCGTCGCCGCGGACTCGGGCATCCGAAATGCGCTCTTGCTCGGAGACCATATCGACGTCGCCGTGGGCGATTTTGATTCCTTCCCCGAGCGCGATATTCCCGAGGATGCCGAGATCGTCCGACTGAGACCCGAAAAGGATCTGACCGATTCGCAGGTCGCGGTTGAGATCGCGCTCGAGAAGGGCGCGGAATCCTTCGTCATCATCGGCGGTCTTTCCGGCAGGCTCGACCATACGCTTGCCAATCTCTCGATCCTCGAGGATCTCACAGCACGCGGTCACTACGCGATTATGACCGACGGAGTCTCGCGCGTTCATTTCATAAACGGCGGCTCGGCTCTGATCGGCAGAAGCGGATTCAAATATTTCTCCCTCATCGCCGCCACCGATATTGCCAAGGGCGTTTCGATCGAGGGCGCAAAATATCCGCTGAAGAATACCCGACTTTCGAGAAAAAACGGCGGTTTTGCCACCTCGAACGAGATCGACGGTAACTGCGCGCTCATATCCGTCAAAAAAGGCGCGCTTTTCATCATAGAATCGCGCGACACGTGATCATTTTTGATCCGCCACGCATATAATGTCATTGAAAACACATTGCGGAGGTGGATCATGAGAGACTGCAGAAGACTGAGAAAGACCGTCGGAGTACTGACGCTGACCTTTGGCGCGGGCATACTCCTCGCCTTTCTTCTGCCCGGAAAAATACTCGCCTTTATCGAGGCGGCGGTCCTCCTCTGCGCAGGTTTACTGCTCATCAAATAGGAGGAAGCTATGAAGATCGTTCTGATGCGCCCGCCCGCCTTTCTGGCACCTATTTTAAGAAAATTCTTTGGAATAAAGAAGACAAAAAAGTAAGCTTTTAATCATTTCAGGAGTAAAAAATGCTCGGAACAGAATTTCTGCCCATAAGCCCCGAGGAGGTAAAAGCCCGCGGCTGGGACAGACCCGATTTCGTATACGTCACGGGGGATGCGTACGTCGACCATCCCTCCTTTGGCGTTGCCATAATTTCGCGCGTGCTTGAAGCGGCCGGATACCGCGTTGCAATTCTCGCACAGCCTGACTGGAAGACCCTCGACGATATCAAGCGATTCGGCAGACCACGTCTCGGCTTCCTTGTGACCGCGGGCAACGTCGACTCGATGGTCTCCCACTATTCGGTCACCCGACACCGCCGCTCATACGACTACTATTCCCCCGGCGGAAAGACGGGACTGCGCCCCGACCGCGCAACGATCGTCTACTCAAATCTGATCAGACAAGCCTTTGGTGACGTACCGATCATCCTCGGCGGACTTGAAGCCTCGCTTCGCCGCTTTGCCCACTACGATTACTGGGAGGACCGTATGCGCCGCTCGATCCTCGTTGACAGCCGCGCCGACATCCTCACCTACGGTATGGGCGAGAACATCCTCGTCCGCATTGCAGATCTGCTTGACCGCGGTGTTCCCGTCAAAAAGATCCGCGACGTGCGCGGATCCTGCTATCTCTGCCCCGCGGACAAGCCCGAGGTGCACTACGAGGTTGCCGCGGAGCTTGACTGGGAGGAGCTCAAGGAGGGCGGACGTGCCTACGCCGACGCCTTCGGAAAGCAGTACCGCGAGCAGGACGCCATCGGCGGACGCGCCATCATCGAGCACTACGGCGACAAGATCCTCGTCCAGAATCCCCCGATGCCTCCGCTCGAGCGAGAGGAGCTTGACCGCGTATACTCCCTTCCCTATACCCGCCGCGTCCATCCCGTCTACGACCGTGACGGCGGTGTGCCCGCAATCGCGGAGGTCGCGTTCTCGATCACGCATAACCGCGGCTGCTACGGTGCCTGCAATTTCTGCGCACTCGCATTCCATCAGGGACGAAGCGTCCGCAGCCGATCGAAGGAAAGCGTCCTCGAGGAGGCTCGCGAGATCGTCAAAATGCCCGATTTCAAGGGTTACATACACGACGTAGGCGGTCCGACCGCGAATTTCCGCGCGCCCGCCTGCGATAAACAGCTTAAACACGGCGTTTGTCCTAACCGCAAATGCCTCGCCCCGAAGCCCTGCCCCAACCTCAAGGTCGATCACAAGGATTATTACGATCTGATCGAGTCGGTCGAGAAGATCCCGGGCATCAAAAAGGTCTTCATCCGTTCGGGAATCAGATTCGATTACCTTATGGCGGACCCCGACGATTCCTTCTTCCGCAAGCTCGTCTGCGATAACGTCTCGGGTCAGCTCAAGGTCGCTCCCGAGCATTGCTCGGCAGGTGTTCTCGCATATATGGGCAAGCCCGATTTCTCGGTCTACCGCCGTTTCCGCGAGAAATTCTTCGATCTTTGCCGCGAGTGCGGCAAGGAGCAATACCTTGTTCCCTATCTGATGTCAAGCCATCCCGGCTCGACCCTCTACGACGCGATCGCGCTTGCGCTCTATCTCAAGCGCGAAAATCTCTCGCCCGAGCAGGTTCAGGACTTCTACCCCACTCCGGGCACGGCGTCGACGGTAATGTTCGCGACGGGAATCGATCCCTTTACGGGCAAGAAGGTCTACGTAGCACGCGATCCGCGCGAAAAGAGGCTCCAACGCGCGCTTCTGCAGTACGGTAAGCCCGAAAACGCTCCTCTCGTCCGCGAGGCACTCATAGCCGCGCACCGCGAGGACCTCATCGGCACGGGCAAGGATTGCCTCGTCCGCCCCGAAAATAATTTCAAGCCGCAAGGTAAGAATCAGGGCAAGAATCAGAACAACCGCAAACGCAACGATCAGCGTCCGCAAAAGAACGCGAAGACAAATAAACCCGCAAAAAAGCCAACCGCAAAAAGGAATAAAAAATGAAAAAAAGGCCGAATATACTCTGGCTCTGCGCCGATCAGCAGCGTTACGACACGATCCGCGCGCTCGGCAACGAGTACATAGACACCCCGAATCTCGATAAGCTCTGCCGCGAGGGCGTTGCCTTCGACAAGGCATACGTGCAGAATCCCGTCTGCACCCCGAGCCGCTCGAGCTTTCTCAGCGGCAAATACCCCTCCGCGATCAACGCCAACATCCTCGGCGGCGACAATCTCCCCGAGCACTGCACGCTGATCACGAAGGCTCTCGCCGACTCGGGCTATCATTGCGGAAACATCGGCAAGCTCCACATCACGACCGCGTGGCGCGGCTACGAGGAGCGCGGCGATGACGGCTACGGGACCTTTATCTACAGCCTCTCGGGCGGTCATCAGATGGAATCGGGCATCAACGCCTACCGCGATTGGCTCGTCTCGAAGGGAATCAACTTCCGTGACATTATGACCAACGACAGCGGCAAGAGCGACTATTTCTGGTACCGTGAGGACGCTCCGATCGAGCTCCGCCAGACGGCTTGGATGGCTGAGGAAGCCGAAAAATTCATCCGCGAACGCTCGAAGTCGAATGAGCCCTGGCTGCTTTCGGTCAACTGCTTCGATCCGCATCCGCCCTACGACGCGCCGACTCATCTTATTGAAAAATACCTCGCGCGCAACATCCCCGATCCGATCTTCAACGAATCCGACTACACTCTCGGCGAGCAGCTAAAGGACGCATATCATCAGTCGAAGGGCGTCAACGCTCCCGACGACGCAATGCGCCGCAACGTGGCGTCATATTACGGCACCTGCGAGATCGTTGACACGCATTACGGCAGGATCATCGACCTGATCGACGAGCTCGGTCTGCGCGACGACACCGTCATCATCTTCTCCTCCGACCACGGCGAGATGCTCGGCGACCACGGACTCACCCACAAGGGCTGCAGGTTTTATGACGGCGCGGTGCGCGTACCGCTGATCTTCTCCTGCCCCGCGCGTTTTGCCTCGGGCAAGGTCGTCAAGGGCATCACCGAATACACCGACATCGCCCCCACGATCGCGGAGCTTTGCGGCATCGAGTTTCCCGACACGCACGGTCACTCGCTCTGCGCGGGACTTTCCGCTGACGGAGGCGAGGGCATCGAGCGCGATTACGTCCGCACCGAGTATTACTGGTCCTGCCTCGGACCCGGCAGACCCGCGGCATATGCAACAATGTTCCGCGACCGCCGCTACAAGCTCGTCGTCTACCACGGAATCGAGACGGGCGAGCTCTACGATATGGACGAAGACCCCCGCGAGGAGCACAATCTCTGGTACGATCCCGCATACGCCGAGATCAGATTCAATATGCTCAAGAAATCCTTCGACGTCGCGGCTGTAGTTCAAAGACCGGGACAGAATAGGATCGGGAGATACTGATGTCCGCTTCGCGGAATGATGGTCGCCTGCGGCGAATGATGATCGGCTACGCCGAATGATGATTCGCCCGATGGGCGAAATAAAGGTAAATTTCCTCGCTTTGCTCGGAAATTTTCGATTTTAATATAACATCCCGCAGACTTTCGCCTGCGGGATCAGTTTTAAGGTGTTGCATCTCCGTCCGAGCAATGGATCATCGTAAAAGCAGAACCGCGGCTCCAGAACAAAGGCTTTTCCACCGCGTTCCATTCTTCGACGCTACCCGCGAATCTGCAGTCTATCAGATTATCGCAATCGACAAAGGGATTTGAATCGATCTGAGTCAGAGTAGCGGGGAGAGTTATACTTTCGAGCGACGGACAGTTTACAAAAAGGCAATTAAGACTCTTCAGCGTCGCGGGAAGCTTGACCGTCTTAAGGGCGATACAGTTTTCAAATATCATCCCATGCAAAACCTCGCAGCTATCGGGAAGAGCGATGCTCTCAAGCCCCGTGCAGTCCTTGAAGGCGTAATCAAAGATCGCAACTGCCGCCACTATTTTCATTTCCTTAAGTGAGCTGCAGCCCGAAAAAGCATGATGATTGATCTCAATTAAGCTATTCGGCATGGATACCGACTTAAGTGCGGTGCAATTTGCAAATGCGTATTCTCCGATAGAAGTCACGCCCTCGGGAATGAAGATATCTGTAAGTCCGGAACGGTTAATAAACGCCTTCGCTCCGATTTCATTGACGCTTCCGTCGGAGGGGATAGTGCCGTTATTTGTTCCGAGTATCAGAATTCCCGTTCTCTTATCGATAATGCAATTTCCCGACGAGGTATAATTCGGGTTTTTGGGATCAACGCTCAGGGATTCGAGATATTTGCAATTGAATAATCCTTCCACGGGAATGTTATTCACACTTGACGGGAAATGTATGCTTCTCAGATTCGGACAGTTGGCAAACGCGCCGTTTTCTATATCGGTTACGCTATCGGAGATCACAATGCTTGTGAAATTTCCGCCGAAAGCCTGTGAGATCGCCGTTACGGGTACCCCGCCGTACGTTGTGGGAACAACAATCTCGGAATCGGTGCACGTGCCTATGCCTATCAAGGTTGCATATCGTTTTTTGATATCAAAGACGTATTCAAGCCCGATGCTTCCGTCCGATTCGGGACCCGGAAGCGCATCTCCGTCCGAGCAATGGACGGCGCTGAAATTACAATTCTGATTCCAATCGGTCGCCTTGAAGATGCTTCTCCATTCCTCGGCAGTACCCGCGAAATTGACCGTCAAAAGCTTCGGACAATTTTTGAACGCAGCGTCATTCAACTCTGTTACGCCTTTCGGGATCGTTATGCTTTCGAGTGACGAACAATTTAAGAAGGAGGACTTGCTTATGCTCGTCAGAGTATCCGGCAGGATCACGCTCTTAAGGCTTGTGCAGCCTTCAAAGGTAGAATACAAAGAGGTTGTCCCCGAGGGAACGGTTACGCTTTCAAGCGCAGTACAGTCCTTGAACGCTCCCGAAGAGAGCTTGCCCGTTTTCGGCAAAGTGACCTCTCTGAGCGAAGTACATCCCGAAAATCCGCCGACCCATTCCATTTCGGAGGGCAATTCAACGTGCTCGAGAGAGGTGCATCCGTTAAATGCGCTGTTGATCTTTGTAAGGCTTTCGGGGATCTTCACCGAACGGAGGTTGATGCAGTTATCAAACGCATAATCGTAGATAATGAGAACGCCGTCGGGAATAGTCAATTCGGTGATTCCGTTGCAGCCGTCAAAGGAGGACATTCCTATCCTCAGTATGCTTCCGTCGGTCGGAATAACGCTTCCGTTGCAGCCGACCAGGATCGTCTTGCTTTGCTTATCTATTATGCAGTTACCCGCCGAATAAAAGCTCGGATGATCGGGATCGACCGTCAGACTCTTGACGTTCTGGCAATTGTAGAAAAGTCCGTTCAGAGTCGTGACCGTTGCGGGAACGTGGATACCCGTGATGCTCTCGTTGTCCTTGAATACCCCTTCCGCAACCGAGACGACGGGCACACCGCCAAACGTTGACGCGATCACGATATTCTTATCCGTGCAGGTGCCGATGCCGACAAGTGACGCGCTCTTTTTGTCTTTGCTGAGCTGATAAACGAGTCCACGGCTTCCGTCATATTCGGGAGAAGCGTTAAGGTCGATATCACCGTCAGAGCATTTGATCAATGTAATCTGCCGAGATTTCCAATCTTCTCCAAGAGTCACCGACTTCCAGGACTCGCGCGTGCCTCGGTAGACGAATTCCGAAAGCTCCGAGCACATGATGAATGCGGCTTCGCCGATCTTTTTGATGTTCTTGCCGACGCTTACACGTCTGAGGCTTGAGCAGTCAAACGCCCAATCGGCAATGGTTGTGAGGCTTTCGGGGAAGGTGAGCTCCTTGAGGCTTGAGCAATGGAAGAAAGCCTGATAACCGATGCTCTGTAATTTGTTACCAAAGCTTATGCTCTCAAGACCTTCGCACATCGTAAAAGCAAAATCATCAATTTTTGTCACGTTGCCGATATCAATGACTTTCAGGCTCTTGCAGGCGTGGAAGGCATAGGTCTCGATACTTGTGACCTTATTTGGAATATTAACACTTTCAAGGCCTTCGCACAAGCTGAAAGCGTGTGCACCGATGCTTGTTACGCTCTCGGGAATAAGAACGCTCTTTATACCGCTACAACCAAGGAACGCGCTGTCACCGATCTCCGTCACGGGTACACCGTTATATTTCGACGCGATGACGATGTTCTTATCGGTGCAAGTGCCGATTCCGACGAGAACGGCTCGATTTCCGTCGATCCGATACTCAAGCCCGTATGAGCCGTCGTGTTCGGGCTCGGGCGGGGTTGTGGTCTCCTCAGCAGTTGTTTCTTCAGCTGTCGTTTCCTCCGCCGTAGTTTCCTCCGCGGTCGTTTCCTCAGCGGTCGTTTCCTCTGCGGTCGTTTCCTCGGGAGTTGATGTTTCTTCACGAGGCGCGGTCGTGCCGTCGTAGAGAGGCTCGGTGGTCTCGTGCGTGGGCTCGGTCTCTGTGGTCTCGGGTGCGGATGACTCGGGCTCGGGGGAGCTTGTGATCTCCTCGCTCGTGATCTCGGGCTCGAGAGTCGTATCTCCGCCCGTGGTCTCGCTGTAGCCCGCAAAATGCAGATGATTCTGAATGATGTACGTGACTGCGGGGATGAACGCGCTCAGCAGAAGCACTGCCGCAACGAGCGCGGTGATATACTTGATCTGCTTTTTCGGGTCGATCTTCGCGCCCGCGGCACCGCTTACGGGGACCGACTTATAATATTTCTTCGTCTTCTCAATGTACTTCGGGTCGATATAATCAAGCATCTCGAGAAGCCTAGTATCTCTGTAGCCCTTCATACTATGATCCCCTCCTCGCTGAGCATTTCCTTGAGCTTTTTGCGCATACGCATCACGGTGACCTTGACCTTACCCTCGGTAAAGCCCGTCCGCGCGCAGATGCTTGCATAGCTCTCGCCAAACCAAAAACGCATAATAAAGATCGTTCGGTCGCCCTCGTTCGAGCGGTCGAGAAGCCTGTTGAGAACCTCTCCCGCGCGCTTTGAGTCATAATCCGCGGCGAGGTCGCTGCCGTCGTCAAGCATCATAAGTATCTCGTCGCTGACGAATTGCACCTGACCGCCGCGCTTCCAGGCGTTGTTTGAACGCGAACGCTGCTGTGAAATTTTTCTGATGATCCCCGAGAGGTAAGCAAAGAAGCTTTTCGGCTTCTCGGGAGGTATATTGTTCCAGAGAGCGAGCATCGCGTCGTTTATACATTCCTCGCGGTCCTCGCGGGATGACAGATAGTTTTTCGCAAGATAATGGCAGAAGTCGCCGTACTTCTTCTCTGTCTCGCGGATGGCGTTCTCATCGCGCTCCCAGAACAATTCAACTATTCTTTCGTCCTTCATTGACTGACCTCCTTTTTAGTATCCAATTGTAAAACTGCGTTTTACAATTGAAATCCGCGCGGCGGGGTACGCGCGCTTATCTCCGCTTGCCGAAAACTCTGTTTTCGACAGCTCCCCTCGGCGCGCGGGCTCGCCCTGCTCGCCTTAGAGGTGTTTTTTCGTCGGCAAAGCCACCGAAAAAACCTTTTCAATTGATTTGCAGTTGTTTACATTCGGTCAAATAATGGATTTGATAGAACTGTCCTTCACTAATTAAGTTGCATTCTCTGCCTCAAAGGTAACAGGTTTTATCAGAAAAAATTGAAAAAACCGAAGATTTGTGATTTTGCACAAAAGGAAGGGGATGGTTTTGTGCATTTACACGATCATAATAGCACGAAAAGTGAGATTTGTCAAGATAAAAGTAAAGGAAATATTTTATTGAAAAAGCTTGCCCAAAACGTAAGCAATCACTCTCTGCCCGAAGCTCGTGTGACAAAACATAAAAAAGCGCGATCGCGGGCTCCTTCCACCGCCGTCAAGCGGCGGTGGAAG
>JAZSEA010000046.1:0-2485 GCA_045531455.1 Eubacteriales bacterium | reverse complement strand
TATCTTTTTTGTAGCCCATAGACAAAAATAACGGATAGCCATTCGGCTATCCGTTATTTTTTGTAGTGACTGTATTGACGATGAACCCCTTATTGTTTCGCTTTGCGAAACAATAATACTGTTCGCGCTACCACAGCACGTAACTCTCCCGCCCAATTATGCGCGAACTACGGGTTCAGAGTCCTTCCGATTTTTAGTATCGTACACGCCCATTAGCAACCGCTCTAATATCTTGCTTATAAAACGAGACTCCTGCAAACATTCCTGTTGCAGCAGTCTCGTTTCTGTGTATTGATTTGTGTGCATAAATCAACTGCACCAAATATTGTAGTAACTCTCAAAAACCTTCCAACGTTCAGTTTCCAATTCGCAGGGGAAGCGATCAAATGCAATCCTGATCTGTTTACTTCCGTCGTTTTCATACCAAGCGGAGATATGAGCATTGGGGGCATATTCTCGCAGATCCCATTCCACGCCTTCTCGGGGACAACCGAAAATATAGCAATCCGGCTCATGGAACGTCATATGAAGGTTGCCGTCGTTATAGGTGGGATGTAAGAAGAAATGGCGGTATGCACCGTCTGCAAACTCTCTTGCGAGACCGATAAGATTCCTGATACCATGGATATAAAGTGTTACCGTGCCGTTCTCTGCAGAAATGGTACAACTGCAATCGCCGTTGCTCTCACATGCCATCAAACGTAAGGCCAGTTGCCAATTATATTCAAACTCCTTCGGTGGTTCAAATCGCTTAACAGGGGCGGCAGGGGGCTGTCTGTGAAAAAAACCAAACATAATCTTCTCTCCTTAATCTGTGTGATAGCGGAACTGCCGCAGCAGGTAATCCACATCATTGTCGTGTAGACCGTATTTTGCGATCATGTCAGCCTGGATCTGGCGGAGAAGTTCACGGGCACGGCTTGCTTCACAGTCATTTGCAGCCTTGATCGCAGCAAGATACTTGTTATAATCACTTGAATTCATAGTATATAACCTCCTGTTTGTGATTATGATACAAATATAATACCAAATATCGCGTTTGACTATCAAAGAAGATCCCGCGCTAATGAAGTATTATCAAGTAGTCTCTTCTATTATTATACACCATAGCCCTTCTTTTGTCAATACTTTTCATCTTTATGCAAATTTTTATTCGAGCTTTCTCTGTTTATGCATACAAAACCGAGGACCTCATTCTTAATAATGTCAGAGTTTGCGTCTACAGAAATCCGGGCTCGATTCGCCCAATTATGCGCGAACTACGGGTTCAGAGTCCTTCCTTTTATTATCCGAAAACAGTTGCAATCCTCGCTGATTTGTGGTATAATGATTTTACAAATCAATCATTTCGGAAAGAGGTTCAAAAATGAAGACGTTCAAAAATCCCGTTTCTCCATTTGACGCGCCCGACCCTTTTATGACCTTTGATCCCGTTACGGGATATTACTATGCCCTTTTCACCCGCGGCTCAAAGCTCGAGCTCTTCCGAAGCCGCCACGCGGGCTCGATCGTCACGGACGGCGATTCGCGTATCATCTACCTCCCGAACGGCGAGCGCGACGGCATCTGGGGCGACATCTGGGCTCCCGAAATGCATCGCGCGCCCAATGGCAAATGGTATATCTACACCAGCGGCAGAATCAAGCCCGAGCCCAGCCAAAAACGTATCTTCGTTATGGAAGGACCCGCCGACGATCCCTTCGTGGGCGAATGGATCTTCCGCGGCAAGCCTTTTCCCGATACCTTCTCGATCGACCCCACCGTTTATACCGCGCCCGATGGCGTTCAATACCTCTGCTCATCGCGCGTTGACCCCGTTTACGGTCAGGTCCTCGACATCTGCGACCTCGAAAATCCCTACACCTGCGGCAAAAATCACGCAACCATCGCCCGCGCCGAGCTCGATTGGGAGCTTGTTGAGCCTTACACGGGAAGAAGAGCCATCGTTGAGGGAGCTTTCTTCCTCGAGCGCGAGGGTAGGCTCTATATAATTTATTCCGCGAACGGCTGTTGGTCGGACGACTACTGCCTCGGCGTGCTTGAGCACACGGGCGGCTCGCTTTGCGATGCATCGAACTGGAAAAAGCACCCCTCTCCCCTCTTCGTCCACGGAAACGAGCTCTACGGTCCGGGTCACGCTTCATTCTTCACCTCGCCCGACGGACGCGAGGTCTGGTGCGCTTACCACGGAATGAAGGAGCACAACGCGACCTGCACGGGCGCGCCACGATTCTTCAACATCCAGCGAGTTGATTTTGACGATACGGGCTACCCCGTTATGGGTCTGCCGACGGGCTACGAGATCGACCTCGTTCCTCCCTCAGGCGAGGCGGAATGATACGCTCCAAGCTTTTGGGGTATTCAATAATGATAAAAGGGGCTGGCTCATTTAGCTTTCTGAATAACAAAATACGCAAAAATCTCCTCCTCATCCACCAGCCTACGCTGGTCCCCCTTCCCCGCTGGGGAAGGCTAAATGGTTAGT
>JAZSEA010000086.1:0-5627 GCA_045531455.1 Eubacteriales bacterium | reverse complement strand
CTCCTTGGCCCACAGAACGACATGGCTACGATCCGACTTATCGAACTTTTTCAAAAGTTCGCAGAGCTCGAGACAGCGTCTCGTCTTAATGCGAGACCTTAAGGTCTCGCTTCTGCGCTTCAAAATTCTGAAGCTCTGCTTCTGAATTTTGGACAGAGTCGGTGCTTCCCGAATGTAGGGAAGCATCGCGCTCTGTCACCCCCGCGCGCCCTTCGGGCGCGGAATGGCTATAGAGTGTTCGTGCTTCCTGCGGGCATAAACAGGTAATTTTGCGCCCATACAGAGTATTTGCCGATATCCTCGTAATTTTGAATTGGCAAATCGGGACCCACCCCTTACTCCCCTCCCGTTAACCGGGAGGGGATATCAAAGTGCGCGAACTTCTTTGTTCAGCCTTCTGAACATCGTTTCCGATGCAACGCTTCGCGTTGGTGATATACAGCCTGCGGCTGATGATATGCAACGCTTCGCGTTGATGATATACGCGGCTTCGCCGCGATGATATACAGCCTGCGGCTGATTTTTGTGAGCACAAACTACATTATTCAGCGTTCTGAAAATCGTAACGACATTTCGAGTGAAAAAACAATGGTTTTGCAAAAATTATATTACGCGACTGTAGGGACCGACGTCCCCTACTGAGTTGAAGCGATAATTCAATTAATCGAAAATTTCCGCTTGCGGAAATTCACCATAAACTTCGCCCTTGGCGAATCTTAACTCGCGCTTTGCGCGAACTTAACTTGCCGCAGGCAATCTTAACTCGCGCCTTGCGCGATCTTAACTCACACAAAGCGGTTCGGCAAATAAATATATTATTAATAGGATAATTAAACGATAAAATTAAATATTTTTCGGGGGTACGGACGGCGATCAATCTCCGACTATGACCTTGTATTTTCTGCCGTTGTAGGTAAGGGTCTCGGGGGGAGTGGAGCTGATGCCCCACCGGGAGGAGCAGATCACGGTGTCGTAGCCGATGACCTTATATGTCGTGCCGTCGAGGGTAAAGGTATCATAGAGCATTGTGTCGTCGGTGGTGAATGAGGTCGAGGATCTTTCGGGAAGCACGGGATTGTATTCCTCGCCGAGGGTGCGGTTCGCTCCGGGAACGTGCTTGTCGAGGAATACGACGCCGTTAAAGTATCCGCTTCCGAAGTCGAATTTGCGCGCTTCGGTGTCGTTTACACAAAAGTAGAGGTGAATGACGTTATGGTAGCTCCAATCCTGATCGCCCCAGGTCACGTCATACCAATACCATTTTCCGTCGTCGAGCTTGACAAGGTTCCAGGCGTGGGAGCCGCCGTTGCCCTTTCCGCTGACACGGATATTTTCCACCTCGCGGAAGTTCAGAAGCATTCCGAAAACCTCGGTGAAGCTTTCGCAAACGCCCGCGTTTTTCTCGAGGATTCCGATGATGCTGTGCGCCCAGTTCGCGTCTTCGGGGGTCTTTCCGTCAGATTTGTATGCGTAGGAAGCGTTCGCGCAGATGGCATCGTGGAGACCGAATGCGATCTGATACTCGGAGGTCTCGTCCTTGACGATCTCGAGGTATTCAGCCGCCTTGGCGTAGACGAGCTCGTTGTAGCTTTGGCGGACCTCACCGTCGCGGTAATCCTCGTCGACGACTATGTAAAGACTCGTGGAACTGTAGAGCCAGGAGCCCGAGAACCAGTAGTAAAGAGGATGGTCGTCGCGGTAGAGGCTGTATACAGTGATGGCTTCTTCGTAGCTCAGACCAAGGGAAGCGTAATTTACGGGATCTAGGGAGTCGTACTCGGTGAGGGTTGCTTTGGCATCCGAGTGGTATTTTGATATGGCTGTGTCGAGCTTTTTATAGTAGGACTGCATAGCTGTGCCGTTCTCGAGCGTTCCGAGGTATTCGTAGCCCCAGCTGCTCGCGTAATAATCGGGATTTTCGATTCCGAGGGGGAGGATGAGCTCCTGCTCGGAGATAACCTCGGAACAGGTCGAGCAGTAGACGTAGTCGGTCATGCCGAAGCCGCGCTCGGTGGCGGGTGTACCTGCGACTCTGACCTCGGTGTGAGTATGTACGTCACCGACGTAATCGGTCTCGAGGTAAGCCTCGTTTATGAGGATCTGCGCCTCGGCGTCCTTGAAGAGGCAGGAGCATTTTTCGCAACGCCAATGCGCGATATCGATCTTACCGTCGACGGGTGCGGTCTCGGCGACGAAGGTGAGCGCGTGCTTGCAGAACGCGCCGTAGCTGAGCTCGGAGTCGGCATAGGAGAGCAGATGCTTGAGGATGCGCTCCGAGTCGGCGGTCGTGATGACTCCGTTGCCGTCTGTGTCGGCGGCGTTTGCGTCACATTCGACGGGCTCGTTGTTCAGATAGAGCAGGAGAGTCGCCGAGTCGCGCGAGTTTACGAGACCGTCCGAGTTGACGTCGCCGGGGATAGCCTCCGCGGAGACGCCGATGACGGTCAGCGCGGCGAGAAATATCAGTGTCAATGAGGAGATCAAAAGCTTTTTCATGACTTTATTCCTTCCGAGGTTGAATATTTGAGGTTTACGAGCCCTTTTTGCGGCTGCCGATCGTGTCTGCGTAGGATGCGGCGGCGGATTCGGTCTTGTTCGCGCCGTATTTGTAGTAGATTCTTCCGCGAAGATCGTCGGGGAGGTACTGCTGGTGCGTGTAGTGGTTGGGGAAGTCGTGCGGGTAGACGTAGCCCTCGAAGAGGGGGGATTGGATGTGCTTGGGCGGTATTTTACCGCGTCCCGCCTCGATGTCCTCGGTTGCCGCGGCGGCGGCGAGATATGCGGAGTTCGATTTCGGCGCGGTCGCAAGCATAACGGCGGCGTTCGAGAGCGGAATTCTCGCCTCGGGCATACCGAGCTCGCGTGCCGATTCACAGCAGGCGCGCGTGATGACGGGTGCCATCGGGTAGGCGAGCCCGATATCCTCGCTCGCGATGACCTGCAGGCGTCGGCAGGCGGCAAGGAGCTCGCCCGATGCAAGCAATTTGTTCAGATAAAACACCGCGGCATCGGGATCCGAGCCTCTGATCGATTTTTGGAGTGCCGAAAGCAGATCGAAATGTATGTCGTCCGAGTAATTTGCGATGTTGGACTCGAAGGGGGCAACGTCGGAGAGGAGAAGGGCGTCGCCGTCCGAGGAGAGGTAGGCGTTTTCGAAGAGAGTCAGCGCGCGGCGGACGTCTCCTCCCGATGCGGCGGCGATCTTCTCGGCAACGCCCGCGTCAAAGTGACGCTGTCTGTTCGTCTCGCGGTTGAGATAATCCATACCGCGCGAGAGCGCACGGATGACCTCGCTTTGCGGTACGGGCTTGAACTCAAAGAGAGTCGAGCGCGAGATGAGCGCGCCGTAGAGGTAAAAATGCGGATTTTCGGTTGTCGAGGCGATCAGGGTCACGCGCCCGTCCTCAATATATTCAAGCAAAGACTGCTGTTGCTTGCGGTTGAAATACTGGATCTCGTCGAGATAGAGCAGGATGCCCTCCGAGCCGAAGACGTTTTCGGTCGACGCAAGGACGTCTTTGACGTCGGAAAGCGACGCCGTTGTGGCATTGAGCCGCGCGAAGGTCATATCGGCGTATTTTGCGACGAGGGAGGCGGCGGTGGTCTTACCCGTGCCGGGAGGGCCGTAGAAGATCATATTCGGGATGCGCCCCGAGTCGCAGAGACGGCGGACTACGCCGTTTTTGCCGAAAAGATGCGCCTGACCGACGATGTCGTCGAAGGAGGTCGGGCGGATGAGTTCCGCTAAAGGTGTTCGTTTCATGTTTTACCTCTGAGTGAGATTGATTCTGTCGCGCGGTGCGCGAATGATGATCTTGCTACGCAAGAATGATGATCGCCTACGGCGAATGATGATTTCCGCTATGCGGAAAATGAAGGTGAATTTCCTCGCGAGCGAGGAAATTTTCATTTAAATAAAACGCTTTTTGAGCTTGCGAAAAAAGCTACCTTGAACTTCGCCGCAGGCAAATATTAACTTGCCGAAGGCAACATTAACTCGCGCAAAGCGCGATCTTAACTCTGCGAAGCAGATCTTAACTCTCGCGAAGCGAGACTGTCCCTGTATGCCACAAACTTCACGGTGTCACGGGGATCCGGCAGGGGAGTGAAGAAGTGGAGGTAGCCTCCCGAGTAGACGTCAAAGTGGTCTCCGACCGAGATCGGGAGCGCGCCGGGAGCGTCCTTGCCGAGAAGCGAGATGTGCGCCTCCTCACCGTTTATCTCACCGTCAAAGGTGAAGCCTTCGGGCGAGAGGGACATTACGCCGTGACCGACGTCGCGGCACATAACGCCGTCCTTCTTCGGGTCGCCGTCGGTCTTGCCGACGCTGCATTCGCTCGTGAGGGGAGAGGTGAGGTCGAGAGTGGAGGCGTTTTGGTCATACCAATCGGCGATCGTTTTGATTGATTCGACACCGTTTATCTGACCGTGGGCGTCGACGGTTGCGGTAAGTCCGCACTCGGAGCAGACGATCTTGTTATCCTTGCAGATCAGAGTGTGCTCGGTGCCGCACTCGGGGCATTTCCATAGGATCCCGTCGAGTCCTTCGGCGGCATCGCGGACCTTGAAATTTGCGTTCGGGAGGGATTCCCAGGCGTTGTGCGAGATAGCGGACGCGATCGCCTCGTCGATCTCGGGCAGAGTCATATCCTTGAGCTCGCCGCCCTCAAATAGCTTCGAGACGTTGATCTCGATGCGACCGATTCGGGGCTTTTTCGCCCATTTCGGGAAGGTCTTGCCCGCGCCCTCGGCGGTGACGGTGTAGACGGGTACGCCGAGATTGCGTACGAGCTCAGCCGTGCCGGGTGTGATGGGACAGGAGATGCCGTTGCAGGTCAGTCTGCCCTCGGGGAAAAGGACAAGGACGTTGCCCTCGCGGATCGCGCGGATCATCGAGAGCACGGAACGTGTATCGGGGCAGAACATCTTCTTCGGGATCGTGTGCATAAGGCGCAGGAAGGGACGAAGGAGCTTGTTCGCATAGAAATGCTCGCTCATAACGTAGGTCACACGGCGGGGGTAGAGTGCCATAGCGGTGAGGACGTGGTCATAATTTGAGGTATGGGTTGCCAGAACGATCGCGCCGCCCTTGCAGCCCTTGAAGGCTTTTTTGTTGATATGTACGCGGTAGCGGATGCGATAGAAGAGGGAGACGAAGAAATAGGCGGGATGGTAGATCCAGGGGACGGGCTTGCCGATTTTTTGAGTTTTTTTCTTTTTTGACATGATGACTCCTTATCGCACCGAAGGTGCGAGTTAATGTCGGACTTTGTCCGAGTTAATATTGCGCAAAGCGCAAGTTAAGATCGGCTTACGCCGAGTTAATATTCGCCTTCGGCGAAGTTTAAGGTTAATTTCCTCGCTGCGCTCGGAAATTTTCGATTTTATTAATAGTAAAACAGCGGAAAAGTTTGATCAAACTTTTCAAAGTTTGCGGAGCACGAGGCAGAGCCTCGTACTAATGCGAAGGCTTCAGCCTTCGCTACTGTGCTTCAAACAGACGGCGCCCCTGCCGGCTGTTTGGACAGAGTCAATACTTCCCGAATGTAGGGAAGTGCAGCTCTTGCGGTTTTCCGAAGGAAAATGGAGGCGGGAGCCGAGAAGCAAGAGTTGCAACTTGCCGCAGG
>JAZSEA010000057.1:0-50974 GCA_045531455.1 Eubacteriales bacterium | reverse complement strand
TCTCTCTTTCGATCGAGTCAAGCTTGTACTTCTTAGTCTGTTGTTCAATTTTCAATGACCTCGCTGCTCGCTTTCGCTTACCGCTCTGCGCGACAGCTTGTATATTATACCACTTTCATCCCCTTTTGTCAACCCTTTTTTCAAACTTTTTTTCACTTTTTTTCGATTTGTACCTTTGGTGGCAGTTTTGACAATTTTGTAATGGAGGTTTTGTGCAGTTTGACTATATGTGGTTCAATAAAGTACCCTCGAAGGTCGAATTCGGCACTCCGAGGGCGATATTTGTTTTAAAATCAGCTTCTGAAATATTCTTCGGGAACGGACCAAGCCATCTTCTTTGCTCCGGCAAGCGAGGGATGGAGATGGTCACCACTATCGTATTCGGGGATCATCTGCTGCGGATCATCCTCTCGACGGACAGCGGCTTCAAAGTCAACTACGCCGTCGTGCTCGTCGGTGGTTCTGATCCATTCATTAGCCGCAAGTCTGATCTCTTCTCTGTAGCCGCCGTCATTGAGACAGCGAGGGCAAGGCAGGAGAGTTGCAAAATAGATCTTAAGCCCAAGTTTGCGTGCGATTGCAATATAGGTTCTGTATCCCTCGATAAGTTCTTCCGCTGTGGGGAGCTCACTCATCGGGCAGATCGGATTGTTCACTCCGGGATGAATAATATCGTTGATCCCGTGGAGTACAATAACGGCTTCTGCTCCTACCGCGGTATCAAGAGTATGCTCGAAGCGTTTGATTCCAGCTTCACCCCAATGCTTCTTGATCCTGAATTTATAATCGCGGAGGACTCGATTACCGCCGATACCTCTGCGGATAACGGCACGGTTATCGATTCCAAGTTCTGTGAGTCTGCGCGCAAAGCAATCCGGCCAGGGCTGAGCGGTGATGGAGTCACCGTATGCGACTATACCACTGCAATCCTCGCGGGTGAGATAATCTATAGAATGAATAAAGACGTAGGGTCCGCCGTCGCCGACTGTGAGCCACGGGATATCATCCGCGCCGGCATAGTCGCCCTGCGAATAGTACTTTGTAATATAATGTCCGCTGTTCCAATGTCCGCTGCGAAGTTCTGTTCTTTCCTTTATATATAAGCTGACGAAATATTCCTCAGCGGGCGCAAGTTCAAAATCAGCGGGATCGCTTACACATTCGGAACCGGGAGCAAGAGTGAATCCGGATTTTCCGTCAAAGAGAACTTCGACAGCTGTTCCCGGTTTAGCCTCTTTACCCGCAGAACGCTTTGCAACATAAACCTTATCTACGGTAACAGACTCGGTGCCGTAGAGATTAGAAAAATGAAGTCTAACCGCGCTCGAGGGCATCGTGGGATAGATAACGTATCTGAACGTAATATCCTCGATATAATCTGTGATCGTCTGAGTGGTAGTATCTATTGCGGTACCCCAACCGCAGACCCATTTGGAATTTGCCATAATTTATATTCCTTTCAAATTAATTTGTATTGTCTCTGAAGCCCTTGCCCATGATCTCGCTCGTCTTAGTTATGATCACGAATGCACCGGGATCGATCTCGTAGACTTTTTTGCGAAGTTTTATCGCTTCGGAACGGCGGCAGACGGTCATAAGAACTGTCTTGTCCTCACCGGTATAAGCTCCGTGTGCGGACACGACGGTGACGCCGTGTTTGATTTCCTTTAATATATAATCGTTCACCTCTTGAGGCTTGGTGGTAATAATAGTGAACGACTTGCAAAGATTTATCGAGTCTATAATATCGTCAACCACAAACACCTTGGCAAAAAGTCCGAGCATCGAGAAGAGTCCCGTCTGCGGGTCGAACGCAACTCCCGCTTCGGTAAATTTCATAAAAGTCATAGCCGCAATGACGAAGTCTGTGCAAAGGAGAGCGGTTCCGACGTTCATACTCGTGTGCTTTTTAAGGATGAGCGCCACGATATCGGTTCCGCCCGATGACGCCTTGCATTTGAATATGATCGCCGCGCCGATTCCGGTAAGAAGGACTGCATAGACAAGCTCAAGGAGAGGATAAGCTGTAAGCGGTTCGGTAAGCGGAAAGAGCATTTCGAACAGCCAGTTTTCGAAGGAGAGCATCAATGAGCAGAATATCGTAAGAAGTCCGCACTCCCTGCCGAGTATAAGTACGCCGACGATCAGCAACAGTACGTTTATGATCATCATATAAACCGATTGGGTCAGAACGGGAAAGATCTGCGCGAGAATGATGGCTACGCCGCTGACGCCGCCGGTCGCGAATCCGTTCGGTGCCTTGAAGAAATAAATGCCGATCGCCATAAGGAGAACGCCGAGGTTGAGAAATGACCAGTATTTTACCGATTCAATAAACTTTTTCTTCATTACATTTTTGCCGCCTTGAGCATTGTATTTGGTTGATTTCTCGTATATTATATCATTAAATGTAAGAATAATCAAGAGTTTTGATAAAAAGTGTTGAAAAACGCTGAAAATATGATATAATATGGTAAAGAAATAATTTGCAAGGAACATATATAAATGAAAGACATCGAAATGAAAAAAGCGGCGCGGGAATTTGCGCGATATTGGGAAGGCAAGGGCTATGAAAAAGGCGAAAGCCAGGCTTTTTGGCTTTCTCTTTTGCGCGACGTTTTCGGCATTGAGCACCCCGAGCAGTACGTCAGATTTGAAGAACAGGTAAAAATAGACAAGGCGAACGGTTTTATCGACGTAATGATCCCGTCCACGAAGGTAATGATCGAGCAAAAGGGCGCGAACAAGGATCTTCGCACGCCGATCAAGCAGTCGGACGGCACTCTTCTCAACCCCTTTCAGCAGGCAAAGAGATACATCGTTGATCTACCCCTCTCCGAGCACCCGAGATGGGTCATTACCTGCAATTTCAAGGAATTTCTGATATACGATATGGAAAAGCCGACGGGCGAGCCGGAGAGCATTCTTCTTTCCGAGCTTGAAAAGGAATATTACCGTCTTGCCTTTATCGTTGAAGAAAAGGACGAGCTTTTGCATCGAGAGCTGCAAGTTTCTATCGAGGCGGGCAGGCTTGTAGGCAGGCTTTACGATGCCATACTCAAGCAATACAGGAATCCCGAGAATGAAGAGACTCTCAAAAGCCTTAACGTGCTTTGCGTGCGTCTTGTATTTTGCCTTTACGCAGAGGATGCGGGTATTTTCGGCGGGCACTCGAAATTCCACAATTACATAAAGAGTCTGAATATAAGAGACGTCCGCCGCGGACTCATTGATCTTTTCCGTGTTCTCGATACGAAGATCGAAGAACGTGACCCATATCTTGACGATGACTTGGCAGCATTTCCTTACGTAAACGGCGGACTTTTTGCTAATGAGAATATTGAGATCCCCAACTTTACACAGGAGATCATCGATCTGCTGCTTGAAAACGCCAGTGAGGGCTTTGACTGGTCGCAAATCAGCCCCACGATCTTCGGCGCGGTATTTGAGAGCACGCTGAATCCCGAAACGCGCCGCAGCGGCGGTATGCACTATACCTCTATCGAAAACATTCACAAGGTGATCGATCCCCTCTTCCTTGACGAATTGAAGGAAGAATTTGAAACGATCAAGGAGCTCAAGGTCGCAAAGACCCGCAAGGACAGAGCCGAGTCATTCCGCGAGAAGCTTGCGTCTCTCACATTCTTTGACCCCGCTTGCGGCTCGGGCAACTTCCTTACCGAAACTTATATCTCGCTTCGCAGACTTGAAAACGAGGCTTTGTCGCTCTGCTCGGATGACGGACAAATAGGAATCGACACGGGCGACATTATCAAGGTTTCCATCGGTCAGTTCTACGGAATCGAGATCAACGATTTTGCCGTAACAGTTGCAAAGACCGCGCTTTGGATCGCGGAATCGCAGATGATGAAGGAGACCGAGCAGATCCTTGCGACCTCGCTCGACTTTTTGCCGCTTAAGACTTACGATAATATATACGAAGGCAACGCGCTTCGGGTCGATTGGGAAACTGTCGTGCCGAAGGATAGGCTGAATTATATTATGGGTAATCCGCCGTTTGTGGGTCATCAGTGGAGAAGCAAATCACAAGTGGATGATATGAAACTCGCTTTTTATGATTTGCTCAAACACGGCAAATTAGATTATGTTTGCTGTTGGTACAACAAAGCTTGTGATTTTATGAAGAACACCCAAATCAAAACTGCATTTGTTTCTACAAACTCAATTATCCAAGGTGAATCTGTAGGTATCCTATGGTCCTTCTTATTTAAGAAAGGCGTTGAGATACAATTCGCGCATCGATCTTTTTCCTGGTCAAGCGAATCTTCTAAATCCGCTACCGTACATTATGTAATTATTGGAATGACTTACGGAACATTGCAGACTCGAAAAAAATTATATGATGGCGAAAGAATGACTTTAGTAAATCATATAAATGGGTATTTGATTGATGCTCCTGATGTATTTATACAATCGCGCGGTAAATCGCTAACTGAAGGTTTTCCAAAAATGAGTAAAGGAAGTCAACCTACAGATGGAGGAAATTTACTCCTGTCTGAAACCGAAAAAGAAGCGCTTGTAAAAAAATATCCTATTGCTTCGAAATGGGTACATCGATTTATGATGGGAGAAGATTTTATAAACAATAAATTCAGATATTGTTTATGGCTTGTTGCCGCAAATCCTACAGAAATCAAGCAATGTCCGGATATCATGAAACGTCTTGAAAGAATCAGTGAACTCAGGCGAAAAAGCCCTACCGCATCTGTTCAGAGAGATGCCAATACGCCTACGCTCTTTACACAAATTAGGCAACCTACATCGCGTTATTTAGCAATACCTCGTGTTTCGTCCGAAAATCGAAAGTATATTCCTATGGATTTTCTTGAACCTAACATTATTGCTGGTGATAAACTGCAATTTTTAGAAAATGTTGAAGTATACCATTTCGGCGTTTTAACTTCTAATGTTCATATGGCATGGATGAGAACAGTTGCGGGTAGATTAGAACTAAGATACAGTTACTCACCTGCTGTCTATAACAACTTCCCGTGGCCTACACCTACCGAAATGCAAAAAGCAAAAATCGAGCAAACAGCACAATCAATTCTCGATGCACGAGCGCTCTACCCCGATTGTAGCCTTGCCGATCTTTACGACGAAGTGGCTATGCCACCCGAGCTCCGTAAAGCACATCAGGCAAACGACAAGGCGGTTATGCAGGCGTATGGGTTTGATGTTAAAACTATGACGGAGAGTAGTTGTGTGGCGGAGTTGATGAAGATGTATCAAAAACTAACAGGAGAAATTTAAATATGAAAATAAAACTAGTATGCCATCGTTGTCATATTGAGAATGGCACATCCATGTTAGAACTCATCAATAAAGGTATTGAAGAGTGGGAAGAACCAACAATAGAATTGGACAAATGGCCTTATATTGAAATGAAGTGCAAAAACGGTCATAGACAGAGATTCATGATCTCAACAGAATTATTCGAACTTTTATTTGAACAAGCCACGCGCTGCTTAGCAGACGGTTATTACAGAGAAGCAATCGGCACTTATAATGCAGCTTTAGAAAGATTTTTCGAGTACGCAATAGAAATGATGCTAACATCAAAGTCTCAAGCTGATTTTTCTTCATTTTGGAAAAGTATCTCTGCACAATCAGAGCGTCAATTAGGTGCATACTACGCGTTATGGACTCAGACTTTTAACGAATTGCCAACTTTCTTAAATCAGGATAAAGTAAAGCTTCGTAATGATGTTGTTCATAAAGGTAAATTAGCTTCTAAAAAAGAAGCTGAAGATTTTGGGGAATATGTATTCAATTATATTATTTCTGCCGCCAAAAGAATTCAGAATAATATTCCAAATGCACATCTTATACAAATATCTCGTCTTGCACGGCTGTGTGAATCGGATTTTGAGAAAGAAGCTAATGACCCCATAATTGTAGATTATCGTGGACAACCATCTATTCTTGCCACCTCCAGTTTGAAAATATCATGTTTATTGAACAACCCAAATATTCAAACATACCGAGATTGTTTGAACGTTGATTTCAAAAATCCCTACTTAAAAATATTGTAAGATATGCAACAATATAATTATACCACCAAGATCGGACAAGCACATTAAGCCAATGACAAAGCGGTTATGCAGGCATATGGGTTTGATATTAAGACAACGACGGAAAACAGTTGCGCGGCAGAGTTGATGAAGATGTATCCGGAATTGACTAAATAATAGTTTCTCGACGTTTTTTCACTTTAACCGTAGGGACCGACGTCCTCGGCGGTCCGAGTCCAATTATATTATTGCTGTGCATTATATCAAGAAAATATAATTATCGTTTCTGAATTTCACCAAATAGATAATTTAATGCCCACGGACCGCCGAGGACGTCGGTCCCTACAATTTCTAAATTAAATTCGCACAATAATCATTAATTTTCAAAAACCTCTTGACAAAACAAGAAGTTTGTGGTATAATGTTGATTTGGTACGGGAAAATTCTTTAATCCCGTCTCCTTGGCACAGGAGAGACCTGTGTCCTGACGTCCATAAGGAGGTAAAAATATGGATAACAAGATCACTAATGCATATGAGCTTCTGTTCATCGTTGACCTTGCAGGCGGCGTTGAGGCTGCTGAGGCAGTTGCGAACAAGTTCGTATCGCGCGTCGAGAAGAACGGCGAAATCATCGACGTAACCACATGGGGCAAGCGCCGTCTCGAGTACCCCATCAATGACAAGAACGAGGGCTACTACACCATCATCACCTTCCGTTCCGCTCCCGAGTATCCCCACGAGCTCGAAAGACGTCTCAACATCGATGAGACTGTAATGCGCAGCCTTATCCTCAAGCTCGACGAAGCTGAGGCTGAAAAGGTTGCTCGCCGCGCTGCCGACAAGGCTGCTGCAGCTGCTGCAGCTCCCGCTGAGGAAGCAGTAGAGGCTCCCGTAGCTGAGGAGGCTCCCGCTGAGGAGGCTGCTCCCGCTGACGCTGAGTAATCACTCAGACACCGCAGGAGTTAGACTATGGCAAATCTCAGTCTTAACAAGGTTGTTCTCTGCGGTCGACTCACAAGCGACCCTGAGCTCAAGACAACCGCTACCGGCATTTCGGTCGTTTCCTTCACTCTTGCTGTAAACCGTCCCTACCGCAACACCGAGGCTAACTCGAATCAGCCTTCCGCTGACTTCATCAACCTCGTAGCTTGGAGACAGAGAGCCGAGTTCATCGCTCGCTACTTCAAGAAGGGCTCTTCCCTTTGCGTTACCGGTTCGATCCAGACAAGAAAGTGGACTGACCAGAACGGTCAGAATCGCTACGCTACCGAAGTTGTTGTAGACGATGCAATGTTCGTTGATTCCCGCAATGAGGGTCCGGCAAGAGATATCGCTCCCGCCGCATCCTATTCTGCCGAGCCCTATGCAACGCCCGGCGCAGCAGAAAGCTTTGACATCATCAAGGACGATGATGATCTTCCTTTCTGATCAATTAATCAAAATATAAAGGAGTAAAAATTATGGATAGACAGCCCGCACAGGAGCGCGCACCTCGCGCAGCTCGTCCCGCTAACGCTAACCGTCGTCGCAGAAAGGTTTGCATCTTCTGCGAGGAAAACATCAGCTACATCGATTACAAGGATGCATCCCGCCTTCGCAAGTTCATCAGCGAGCGCGGCAAGATCCTTCCCCGCCGTGTTTCCGGCACCTGCGCTAAGCATCAGAGAGAGCTCCAAACCGCTATCAAGCGCGCTCGCCACGCAGCTCTTCTCCCCTTCGTAGATGACTGATCGAAATAACTGATCAATAATAAATCCTTCCGAGTGATCGGAAGGATTTTTCTTATATAAAGAATCTCTTTTTGAGGGATTCGCGGAGCGGTCTTGCTATAGCAATGACTATAAGCATCATTCCGCAGATGAAGCAGGAGATAAGCGGTATGATCGACCAGAAGAAGTCGAAGAGGGACTTTTCGAAGAAGGTCAGATTCATAAAGAATTCGATCAGGATGCAGAGAACTCCGACTGCGATAAAGGATGCGCCCGCGATATACAGTCTGCCGCGTCTTGTATATCGCAGAAGAGTGACAACGGTACAAACACAAGCCGCGACGTATATCAGGATCGGAAAAGCAAAGGTCAAGAACCAATCGCCCTCGGTTGCGTAGTTGATATAGAGCAGATATGCACCCATAACCGCAAAATTTATCGGGCAAAAGATTACGGGATTCGGTTGATAGAACCATTGCGGAAGGACAAGCATCGTATAGAACAGAATGATCCCTCCGATCGGATATCCTGCCCAAGTCAAACCGTTTCCGTAATACAGATCGCAGAATAGCGTCACGGAGATCGGGATGCAGGCGAGGACGGTCAATATAAAAAGGATGCCTTGAGGACGCATATTAGGTGCGCTCTTAACGTAGTTCGGATAATTCGGCTTAACGGGTTCACGCGGGATATCCGGGTGATATACAACGGTTCCGCAAAGCGGACATTTATTTTCGGTATCGGCGAGTTCAACGCCGCATTTTACACAATACATTATTTTCTCCTTACGTGCGCTGATTGCTTTCGACCTTGACGTGAACTCCGAGGGCGCGAAGCTGCTCATAGAAAGCAAGCTCAAGCTCGGGCTTTCTTACGTTGCGGACAAAGCTGATATTTACAACGCCATTATAAGTGATAACCGCGCAGTTATACGGTGTTTCGGGAAGCGGTCCGATGATAAAATCAAAGCGTTCGACGTAATCCTTCATAATATCGGGAAGATCGACAACTCCGAGATTCGACATATCAAGGCAGGCTTTCTTCTCTCCTACTGCGTTATAGACCATTTTCATTGCGATATTCTTGATAAAGAGAGGCATTACGCGGAGGATCATAGCCTTTTCGCTGTTGACGTTCTTGGTCATTCGGGCGGTCATTTCCTTCTTTGTTATGCCGACACCCATCTGATGGTGGATCGACTTACATACCTCGTCAAACTCCCAATCACCCATACGCGGGTCAATTCCCGGTGTGATATAAAGCGAGAAATTTCGGAGCGTACGGCTTCCGTAGATCCTGCGGAGATCAACAGGAAGAAGGATCTTGACAGGCTTTTGTGCTCGTCTTGGGAGCTGTCTGTTCTGGATCTCGGTGATCGCGCAGATGAGCGCAGACGCAAGAAACGCGGTAACCGTAACGCCGTGCGACTTTGCGCAGGCGCGAAGCTCATCTGAATCGATCAGCATAGTTGTAAGATTGATAAATCCGTCCTTTTCGGGGATGCCCGAAAGTCTGTAGGAATTCGGCTCTGAACGGCTTTTCGACACGTCTCCGCTGTTCTTGAGGAATGAATCCTCGAGCTCCTCCCGGGTGGGTTCATCGTTTCTGTCGAGGACTCCGTTTGTTGCAGGGACCGAGATGCCGTATCTTCGCTCGATATACTCGGCAACGAGTGATTTGAGGAATATGAGTCCGCCGTTTCCGTCGGTCAGAGCGTGATAAAATTCAACTGCTATGCGGTTTTCGTAAACCAGAACGCGTAGTGCGCATTTGCGGATATCCTCGATCGGCATATGCATCAACGGATAATGCCTTTCATCCTCAATCTCGGGTGCTCGAGAGAGTTCTTCGAGATAATACCAGAAGGTTCCACGGCGAAGCTTTGCGGCTATCGAGGGGAATCTGTGGATGGTTGTATCCAAGGCTATGCGCAAAATATCGCGGTTGATCGGTTCGCTCAGCGATGCCGAAAGGCGGAAGGTGTTGTTCCAATTTCTTCTTTTAGCCGCGGGATAGATCTTCGCCGCGTTATCAAGCTTCATCCATCGGAGCTTTCTCGGAAGAGGTACAACGCTGTCAATGAAGCTATCCATCTCGACAAAGTCGTTTTTATGCTCGTTGAGGCTGTAGATCGTGTATGCGTGCCACATTCCCTCGCCGACTATAAGCCTGGATTCGCATCCCGCGTGAACAAGCTTTCGTTCAAGAACCTGCGCGTCGTCGAAAAGAAGCTCGTCCGAGCCTACAAAGATCAGCGACGGCGGCATATTGGACACGTCGGCAAATATCGGTGATATCTCGGGATTCTTGGGGTCGGCATCGCCAACATAAGAATCCGCAAAGAATTTCAGTCTTTCGGGAGTCAGCGCGATATCGATCTCGACGCGCGATTTTATGCTATCTCCCGAGAGAGTCAGATCGACCCAGGGCGAAATTGCGATAATTCCCGCGGGCAAAGTAACACCGAGTGCATTGAGTCTCAAGCAGAGCGAATAGCATAGTCCGCCGCCTGCGCTCTCACCACAAAGGACGATCGATTTGGGCGATATACCGCACTCAATAAGATAGGAATATGCTCTCAGCGCATCGTCAACAGCGGCGGGATAGGGTGATTCGGGTGCAAGCCTGTAAGCAGGCGCAAAAACGCGAAGCCCGAGATTCTTTGCAAGAGTCGAACCGAATCCGATCGCGAAATCCATATTTCCGCAGGTATAACCTCCTCCGTGAAGATAAAGAACCACGGTGTCACTCGTTCTTGCCTCGGGATGGATCCACGCTCCGTCAAATGCGCCGAGAGATTTATATTCGATCTCAAGCGATCTGCCCGCAAGTCTGCGCATCAAAGAGCCCGTCACATCCTGGGCAGAACGAAGCTGCTCGAGCGTATAATTTTCAATTTTAGGAAATATTATCTCAAGCTGCTTTCTGACAAATTTCTCCGAGAATCCCATAACGTACTCCTTTTTCGCAGATATATATATTATACAAAAAAAGCGACGGTCTGTCAAGTGCACGCGGTGCAATTAACAGACCGTTATTCATTATTTTCTACCTTTTCGCAATAATTCTATAGCGTCGGTTACGGGTAATAAAACAAGCGAAAGGAAACAAAGTATCAGCAGGATCGCGTTACCTATCGAAGAATTGGCACTTGGAGTTGAAAGATCAATATCCGAGATAACGTATCCTCGGAGTAGCGGATCGAGTGTTTCTGTTACGACACCGTCCTTTGTGATCGTTGCTGATATGCCGGTATTTGCGGCTCTGACAACGGGGAGTCCTGTCTCGATAGCTCTGAGGCGGCTTTGGGCACAGTGCATATAGACTGCCCTCGAATCCTCAAACCAGGAATCGTTCGTTGAAACGCAAAGAATATCAGCGCCGTCGGATGCTGTACGATACGAAAGTTCCTCGTAGATCGAATCAAAGCAGATTAGTCCGCCGAGGCTCACTTCTCTTCCATTATGCGTGATCGTAAACAGTTCGCTTTTTTCTCCTTCGAGAAGATCCTCGGAAAGCATACCGATCTCGGCAAGAGGCGGGAATATGAATTCCACGAGTTTGCGCATCGGAACGTATTCTCCGAAGGGCACGAGGTGGCGTTTCAGATATACGGTATCAGAGAGTTCTCCGTTTGAATCAACAAGACGAAGCGTGTTCATAGGCGAATAGTTTTCGTCGTAGTCAAAACATCCGAACAGGACGTTGGTTTCGTACTCGAGACAAATATCGGATATAAGCTCAAGCGTGCTCTCGCTCAGCGACATTATCGAAGTTTCCGACCAGACTATCAGATCCGCTCCATCTTCCGCGGCTTCGCGTGTAAGGTCGAGATGTATCTTGAGACTCGACACAGTAGGATCCCATTTATCGCGTGAGCTTATATTGCCTTGAATTGCGGCAACACGGATCGTGTCTTCGCTTTTTTCGGGAATATAATACACAGCTATTCCGATGAGAAGATTAGCAACTGCCAATGAGCCGGCAACTACCGATCTTAACTTGATTCGTTCGAGATATAGTCCTTGCGCGATCAAGAACGATACAAGAACAATCAGAAAGGTTACGAAATACTGTCCGAAGATCGATGCCGAAAGCACGGTAAACGGTATTCCGTCAGTAAGCTGTCCGAGAGGAAGTCTTCCCCACGGTACGCCAAACCAGAACTGTGTTCTTATCCATTCATTTAGAACGTAAGCGGAAGCCGCGACGATCGGGAGCAATATCGGGAATCTCTTCGTCACTCTTGCGCGGGAGACAAGTACTGCAATAAGTCCGAGCAGACCGCCGAAGATAGCGGCAAGAAGAGCGAGCCCGAATATTGCAACGATGACAACGCCCGCCGCCGCGAGCTTGCTCATACCCGTAAATTCAAGCGGATAGAAGCTGATAAACCAATGATAAACGATGACGTTCTGCGAGTAGATCAGCCAGAATGAGCCCCAATATGCGTCCTTTAGGTTGACTCGATCCTCAACAGCGCTGTAAAACACAAGAGCGGCGGGGATGAAAGCGATCCATTCGATCATCGCCGTGAAAACAGATGGAAACGCCATACAGAAGCCCGAGAGCAGTCCGCTGACGGTCAGATAGAGGAATCTCAATCTCTTTGTTTGGGGTCTTGTCAGGTTCATCTCTTTGCACCGTCAAAGTCAGCGCAGAACCACACGCTCTCGCGGGGAAGTCGGTATTCCTTACCCGAAAGATAGTCAAGAGTTTCCCCGCTCTGTTCAAAATCGAATCTGAGCTTATAAGAATAGAGAGCCTGATAATGATATCCCTTCTTCTTATCATCACGGTTGATTCCGTATTTGCCGTCACCGAGAAGCGGATGACCGATATGAGAAAGGTGGGCGCGGATCTGATGAGTTCTGCCCGTGAAGAGCTCGACCTCGAGAAGACTGTTGCCGTTCTTGACAGCCTCAACGCGGTAGCCTGTGATTATCTCGCGCCAACCCGGTCTTTGAGTATCCGAAACCTCAACCGTATTCGTCTTTTCATTCTTTTTGAGATAGCCTTTAAGAACGTCTGCCTTTTTCGGCATAGTTCCGTGTACTGCGCAGAGATAGAATTTGCTGACTTGACCAGATTTTATACGGTAATTCATATCGCGCAGAGCCGGGGCATTCTTCGCGGCAATAACGATCCCGCCCGTGTTTCTGTCGATTCTGTTACAAAGCGCGGGCGCAAACGACTGCTCGGATCTCGGATCATATTCGCCCTTGCGGTAGAGATAGCTTTGGAGGTGCATAAGGAGAGTATTGTCCCTGCCTTCGTCATCCTCGTGGACGAGTACGCCCGGACGTTTATTCATCAGAATGATATTTTCATCTTCATAGACAATATCAAGCTTCGGCTCGATCCTTGCGATCGCGCCAACGTCCTGCTCGGGAGAATCAAAGAATTCGTCTCTGATAAAGAGCTGAAGCTCGTCGCCTTCTACGAGCATTACCTCGGGCTGTGTGCGGGCGCGGTTGAGCTTGATCTTCTTTGTTCGTATAAATTTATACATAAGCGACTTCGGGAGTCCCTTGACAGCCTTTGTGAGGAATTTATCAAGGCGTTGTCCCGCGTCGTTTTTCTCAATTTTAATTATTCTCATAATTTATAAATCGGGGCTGAGCGCATATGCGGACCAGCCCCTTTGATGTTATTCTTACTTTGTGCCGAAAATTCTGTCGCCCGCATCGCCGAGACCGGGAACGATGTATGCGTGATCATTGAGCTTTTCGTCAAGCGCTGCAACGTAGATATCAACGTCGGGATGGTCCTCCTGGACCTTCTTAACTCCCTCGGGAGCGGCAACGAGAGCCATAAATTTGATGTTCTTGCAGCCGTACTTGTTCTTAAGTATGGTAAGCGCGTCGCAAGCAGATCCGCCTGTTGCAAGCATAGGGTCAACGAGGATTACGATTCTGTCCTCGATGTCGGGCGGCATCTTGCAGTAATATTCTACGGGAAGATGTGTTTCGGGGTCACGGTAAAGACCGATGTGTCCTACCTTTGCAACGGGAACGAGGCGCTGGAGTCCGTCTACCATTCCGAGACCTGCTCGAAGGATTGGAACGATGGCAAGCTTTTTACCCGAGATTTTCTTTGCCGTCATCTTGCAAAGAGGGGTCTCGATAACAACGTCCTCAAGAGGAAGGTCGCGTGTAAGCTCATATCCCATAAGCATTGCGATCTCGTCAAGAAGCTCACGGAAATCCTTGGATCCCGTTCTCTTGTTTCTCATAATGGAAAGCTTGTGTGTAATAAGGGGGTGGTCAACGATATGCAGTACGCTCATTTCTTCTCTCCTCTGTTTTATTGAAACTTTGGGTATTTGGCTATATTTATTATACTCCTATTCTTTCAAATTTTCAAGACAATTTTGTAATTATTTCGACAATTTGAAAAAAAGTACGTATTTTTTCTCTTTTTCTAAGAGTTTTTACATTAGGGGTGTTTACTTTTTCGCGACAAAATGATAAAATAATATAAAAATAAAGGAGGCTTACGCTTTGAAAAAGAAAATCGGAATTATTACTCTCGGCTGCAAGGTAAATCAATATGAAAGCGAAGCCTTTGCCGAAGCTCTCGTCGAGAGAGGATTCGAGATATGCGATACATCGACTCCCTGCGATGCTTATATAGTAAACACCTGCACAGTTACCGCTGAAGCAGACAGAAAGTCGAGACAGATGATCAGACGTGCAGAAAGACTTAATCCGGGCGCACCAATAGTTGTCACGGGATGCACGGCTGAATATTCATCGAAAGAATTGTCCGAAATCGGCGGTGTTATCGCGGTTTGCGGCAACTCTAAGAAGCTTGAATGTGTGGAGATCCTTGACGGATACTTCAAGAAGATCGACAGAGTTTATCCTCTGATAAGCGTTCCCGATATTGATTCAGCAGAATTTGAAAAAATGCATCTTACGGGTTTCCCGAGAACCCGAGTCTACATAAAGATCGAGGACGGATGCGAAAATCATTGCGCATACTGTGCGATACCCGGCGCGAGAGGAAAGGTACGTTCAAAGTTACCCGAGGACGTAATTAATGAGGTCAAGGGCTTTATTGCCGCGGGATGCCGCGAGATCGTTCTGACCGGTATAGAAACAGCTTCATACGGCAGGGATCTTGACGGAGTTACTCTCGGCGGACTTCTGCGCGAGGTTGATGCCATTGCGTGTAACTGCAAGATCAGACTTGGATCTCTCGATCCTTCTCTCTTCAAGCAAAGATTCGTTGACGAGATAAAGGATCTGCCTTCGCTCGCCCCGCATTTTCATATTTCTCTGCAGAGCGGCTGCTCGAAGGTCCTTGCTTTGATGAGAAGAAAATATAATGCCGACGGTGCGCGTGCAGCTATGGCAAGGATCAGAGAAGTTATGCCGAACGTAATGTTCACCACCGACATTATCGTCGGATTTCCCGGTGAGACCGAAGAGGATTTCCTTGAAACGGTTGAGTTTGTCAAGGAGGCACGCTTCCTTTCGGCACATATATTCCCATACTCTGAACGAGAAGGTACAGAAGCGGCAACAATGTCTGTCAAGGTTCCGATGGACGTAAGACGAGCGCGTGCGGCGAAGCTTATCGAGGTGCAGAACGAAGTACGCGATAATCTCCTCGATGAAGTTATTGTTAAGACGCCATACATAAACGTATTGTTCGAGACGTTTTCAAAGGGAAGGGTCATGGGACACACGGAATCTTTCCTTGAGGTTTGCGCCGATTCTGACGTCGATCTGCACGGAAGGATTATTCGCGTCAATCTGACACATCACGAAAACGGCATTTGCTACGGAAAGATTTGCGAGGATATTATATGAACAACGAAACTTACGCTCCAAATATTTATCAGCCCACGAGAAAGGCCGGCTACATAGTCGGTTTTTCAGAATCGAATGACGATTATCTCAAGGCGATCTCGGACGATCTTGCTCTCGATGCCACTATTGACGAGATGCATCGTTTGCAGGCGATATTCAAAGATATTGCCCGTATGCCGACTGTTGCGGATCTCTATTTCGCGCTTGAGGGATTAAGAAAAGGCGTCGTATCTGCAGGTGCAAATCCGACTTTCAATCAGATTGCCGGATGCTCTCCCGAGGCATTAAAACTATTTATCACCTTTATGAGAAAATACCGCGAAGCTTCAAAAGAAGCGAATGATGCGCCGTCTCTTGCATCTCTTGCTGAATATGCCGCAAGCGGAAGAGTCGACTCTGCGCCTTGCGGTATCGAGATCTGCCGTGCGGACAGCGTCATTATGCCGTTACCTTACAGCGGAGTTTCCGAAACCGTGAAGGTAGATGAATATTTGGCTACCTTCTCCACGGGCAAGCCGCTTTCTGGAGAATCAAACGCCGAGGTGTGCGTTATCCTTTCTCCTCAGGACGGAGAAGATTGCAATTCTTTTACAGAAAAGGCGCATAGGATCTGCAGAAAGCTTTTCAAGGAATTCCCCGACACAAAGATCATCAGCGCATCGTGCAGAGGCTTGATCTGCGATCTTCTTGACCACGGCGACGGCTTTCTGATAGATACTGCATTGTTTACGAATCCGAAATACGTTGCGGAATCTGTATTTGACGCTTTTAACCCCTCGCTTATACTCTTCCTTTCGAGGAACGCGCTTATGAAGCTTTGGCATCTTTCCTCAGACGAGGGCATATTGATCAAAGCGGCTGTCTCGGCACGAACGAATCTCATCACGGTTCAAGCCGCAGAGGGAACGGTTCAGTTTGAAAAGTCCTTCTTCAAGCTTCTCGAAGCGGACAGCGGCGTGACGGTTGATTATAACGAGAAGGCTTCCCCCGCAAAGAGTGAGGTCATTCTTGAGAAGAAGCTTACTTCAAGCGATCATATTCTCACCGCGAGATACGTCGGCGGCGAGCATCTGTACGAGGATATTGCCGTAGCGATGGACGACAAGGACGCGGTTTACGCGGTCACGGGAAGCGTCTCGGCGACCGACGGAAGATTCATTCAGAGCATTCTCGCGCTCGACAGCTACAGACGTAATTGCTCGCCGACAGTTGTCTTTTCTCGCTTTTTCAACGGCGACGAGACTCAAATATGCGTTCTCAAGCTGAAAGCAGAAAAATAATCTAAAAAAACTTTCATTTTTCAAAAAAATATTTCAAAAACTCTTGCATTTTTCAGAGTTTTGTGGTATAATATTGGGTGTTGTATGTAATTTGGCTTAATTGTCCTAAGGAGGTGCTTATAATGGCAAAATGCAGTGTATGCGGCAAGGGCGTTGTCTTCGGTCATCAGGTTTCTCACTCTAACCGCAAGACCAACAGAGCTTGGAAGCCTAATATCCGTAAGGTAAAGGTTAGCGTTGACGGAACAGTTAAGACCGTTCCTATGTGTGCTCGTTGTCTCCGCACTATGAAAAAGGCTGAAAACGCCTAATTCAATTAATGAAAAACAGCCACCTGTGGCTGTTTTTCTGTTTATTTTGTGAAATATGATTTGTGTTTGTGATATCAGAACTCCGCGGTCTGTTCTTGATTCATTGAAAGAGCGCGGATTTGAAATACTACAGCTTCCGCCCGATCCTTCTTTGCCCGATCCCGTCTGCGGACACAGCGACCTTTTGGTTTTCATAATTGACGGTTATCTGCTTACTCGTGAGGATTATTATCATCAAGCTTACGTCGAGATCGACAGATTATGCAAAAAAGCAAGGCTTAAGCGAATGATCACGACGGAGAAAGCAGGGGCAAAATATCCGCTTGACTGCGGGCTCTGTGCGGCTATATCGGGGAAAAATATATTATATTGCGAGAAGAGCGCGGACAGGAAATTGCTCCGAATGGCAACGGCTTACGGTTATTCTCTGCTGAACGTACCTCAGGGTTACACGAAATGCTCCTGCGCCATTCTTGCGGACGGTGCGATAATTACGTCTGACGCGGGGATCGAACGCGTTACGCGCGCGGCAGGGATCGACACTCTGCTTATTTCCGCCGGACACGTTGATCTGCCGGGATATAATTACGGCTTCATCGGCGGTGCTTCGGGGCTTTGCGGAAACACCTTGTATTTTGCGGGTCGGATCGAAGATCATCCCGATTATGAGGCGATCAAGGTTTTTTCGGAAAAGCACGGAACTGAACTCGTCTCGCTTGGAAAAGGAAAGCTTTACGACATCGGAAGCCTATTTTTCATATAAAAAGATGACTCAAAGCGAGTCATCTTTTTTTACCCGTTCCGGGCAGAATGATCTGGACGCCGAACATATCGCCTTCCTCAAAATAGTCGATCATTCCCTTATGATCCTTGACTATGCGCTCGACGATCTTATGACCGAATCCGTGTGAGGTGCTATCCGTCTTTGTTGACTTGAGATCCGGATTGTATTTGAGCACCGGATGACCGATCGTGTTCTTGAATATGATCATTCTGCTTGAATTTTCAAGCGAGAAATGGATCTCGATGCGCTTTTCTTCAAGGTCCCCAATAGCTTCGATCGCGTTATCGAGTATATTGCCGAAGAGGCAAGCCAGGTCGCGGTCCTCTATATCCGAAAAATCACCGATGAGTCCCGTGATGACGATCTGCGTATTCTGCAGAGGGCTGAGCTTCGAGTTGATTATGTAGTCGATCGTCTTGTTTTCCGAACGGATGACTCTGCCCATCGATTCGATCTCGGGCAGCAGCTTATGAAGATAATCGAGGCTTTCGTCAACTCCGCCCGATTCGAGCTGTGCGTTTATGACCGAAAGGTGATGCTTCATATCGTGCTGAATACGGCGGACGTTCTGCCATACAGCTGTCGTTTCCTCGTGGCGCGCGCTGTCAAATGCTGTCTTTTCCTCAAGAAGCTTCAGCTCATATTCGCGCTTTTGCAATCTCTGTATCTGCGCGAGCATAAAATAGAGGATTATATTTACCGAGAGAAATGCGACTATCAGGATTGCGATCTGAGTGCCGAGAGTGCTTGCCATATCCGAGGTGGCAATAAACATCGTTGCACCGAGTCCGAGGATCGATACCATCGAGATCGTAAACGTAAGGATGGCATTGAGTCTGCCAAGCTTTCCGTCTACGTTCACGAACGAGAGGATCACGCGAAGTACCGTAAAGAGAACGACCTTATGAAGGATAACGTAAATATACCGAACTGTCGTATCGTGACCCATCAGATGAGACTCGAAATCTTGCGTGATCATTGAGATCGAGATAAATAGCAGGCTGCTTACTGCAATGAAAGACAAATAGAAAAGGCAGGACGCAAGGATCTGCTTGAAAGTAAGACCGTAATTTGCGGCAACAGTATAGAGGATCGTAACAGCCGTCAGAAGCACCGCGCTGAGGGTACTGAAGGAAGCGAGGTAATGATCGCCGAAAACTGTCACGCAGAAGAGTAAAATAACTGCGGCAATCTGATAAACTCTTTTGTTTTGCAGTTTACAGAATTTTGTTACGAACCAGATAGCGAGGATCGAGTCGAAGAGTGTGGCGCAGACCTCAAAAATCTCGCGGGTCATCTTGAATACCTCCTGCGAACGTACTGCATATATGCTTCCTTAAACTCTCGGCGGCGAGGCTGGGCGACGTTGATCAAGGTGCCGTCGCACATCGTGATGCGCGCGCCCTCGTCGACCTCCGCAACGTGCTCGAGATTGACTATGTAGGCGGAATGTACCTTGATAAAACGTTTATCGGCGCAAACACTCTCGAGAGCCTTGATCGTTCCGCGGCATTTATAGGCAACACCGCTGTCGCAACAGATATTATAGTAGTTTTTACTGTTCTCGAAATAGAGTATTTCACTCGGTCGGAGTGTAACGTATCCCGAGGTCGAGTTGAATGACAAGCCTTGCGTTTCGCTGACGCACTTCTCTATCGCCTTTTCGAGTGCGGACGGCAATTCCTCCTTAAGATGAAGCTTGCGGAGGAAACGGAAGGGGCTGTAGGTAAACGAGCTGTAGACAAAATTATCGTAAGCCGAAACGAAAAGGATGATCGTCTTCGGATACTTCTCCGCGATAATTCCCGCGAGCTCGAAGCCGCTCATCTCTGGCATATCAATGTCAAGAAAGAGCATATCTATTGTATTCGTTTCAAGGAAGGAAAGAACGAGTTTTGCGGAGGTAAAGATCGGTCCGACTCTGCAATCGAGATCGTCATCCGCGTAGCGTGCGCAAAGCTCGCTGAGGTTATCCGACAGAGTGGCGGCGAAGGAAGGATCGTCGTCACAAACAGCAATTCTGATCATGTCATTTCTCCTTTTTCTGTTGACATTAGTATATCATATAATTTGCCGAAAGTAAAGATTTATTTATCGATAATATTATATCATATATTTTCCGCCCGTGCGGATTATGGGATAAAAAGCTGATTTTCTGGGATAAATCATATGAAAATATTAATTTATCCCCAAAAACATACGTTTTATCCCACATTTTGCATTTTTGGAATTTTTGTGGTATAATATAAATGCGTCGGAGAACAGACGAGAAAGGAGACAAAATGTTACGGTCACGTGTAGACAGCATTGAAACATGGCAGGTAATTTACAACTGGATAGTATTCCTCGGTGAGATCACTTTGATAGTATTATCCTTGGTTCTGATCTACTATCTTTACAGATATTTGCGCGCTTTAGGAAAGAGATTGAGAGCAGTAAAGCAGCTCAAGGCATCGGCACAAAAAGCCGGATTCAGATGTGTGAAGACAAACGCGAGTCACATAAACTTTGATGCTCACAATATGGAGACCTGTTTTGTGCTGACTAAGGGGCTGACGCAGTATAACGTGAGATTTCTTGCGACTGTCGGGAAGAATCGCACTCTGCGGTTTCTCTCGCCCGATTCTTACGTAAGCGAGAAGAATTTCGGATACATTTTATTGAGCACGAGAAGCGTGATAGGCATAATGATGGCAAAGATGTTCAAGCCTAAAAACATTTCCGGCAATCTGCTCAAATGGGTGCACACGGAGAACGTTACGTTTCCGAGTAACACTATCCATACAAAAGGCGTTGAGGTCCTGCAGGACGGCAACGTACACGAGATTGTTATTCTCAATCCAGTGCCGCTGAAGGTATTCTTGCTTGAAAAGACGACCTGGAAGCTCGTCATCGGCGGCGAGACCTGGCAGAAGCTCAGCTTTCACGATATTTCAAGCTTTTGCTCGATGATCGAAAGATCTTAATATAGAAACTTGCGTATGGTTTCCCCGTGGCATTCAAGCCCGAAGAGAGAACGGGCTCATACATCCTTTCTCCGAATGCCATGCGGGAAGCCGAAACCGACCGATCGTCACGAACGATCGGTCGGTTTTAAGTAATAAGTTATAGTGAAGAAGTGAGGACGATTTTCGCTTAGGCGAAAATCGGATCAATTATAAATAATTCTTCCTTCTCTTCTCGGCTTGGGGGTGGGGTATTCGCAGTCGCGGTAGCCGAGGATGCAATGGCCGACGCCGATATAGTTATCTCCGAGTCCCCATTTTGCTTTAAGAGCCTTGCCTTCCTCAGTCTCAAAGACCTCGCGGGCGCGGTGGATCCAGCAGGAGTCAACTCCGAGGCTGTATGCGGCGAGCATCATATTGCCGATGACGAGGCTGCCGTCCTCGACGTATGTGAATCTTTCGCTGTCGGAAAGCACTGCAACGACTACGGGCGCACCGTAAAAGGGGTCAGCATCGGGATTTCCGAGGATCTCGGCATTGAGTCGGCGCAGAGTCTCGCGTGTCTCGGGGTCGGTCACGGCTACCATAACGGGAGCCTGCCAAGCCTTGCCGTTTGCCGCCCAGGAGCCTGCCTTGAGTATTTCATCAAGGAGCTCTGCGGGTACGAGCTTATCAGTGTATTTCTTTACGCTTCTTCTGTCATATATTGCTTTCAAAACTTCGTTAGTCATTTTATAATCCTCCTTTTTCTTTATTGTACCATATTTTTGCCGCCGATGCAAGAGTTTTTCTTGACAAGTTTTGCGATAGGTGATATAATTTTCGCAGAGGTGATAACATGAGAAAGGCAATTTTTATCGGCAATTCGTTTATTTATTACGGCGGTTGCGTTTACACGGGCAAAACATGGAAGCTTGATGAGACCGATTCGATCAACTATAAAAAAAGAAGCGATGACCGCGCATATTTCTATCAGATCTGCAAGCAGTACGGAATTGACGTGAGCGTGACAGATGCGACCCACGGCGGCCGTATTCTTGCGCATTTCACGCCCGCGGGTGACGGCGAGGAATACCCGACGTCGGGGATCGATCTGCTCGGCGGTTATGACCTCGGCTCTTACACCGACGTTTTCATATCCGAGGCGGGGCGTAATAACGCGAATTTCATCCGCGATATCGAGGCGGTTATGAGCCGCTTTTCGCCCGATGCGAATTTCTATTATCTGATACATAACTATACCGTTTCGCAGAAGCATAATGAGATCTACAAGGCTCTTCCCTACCTCCGCGATAAGGGTGTCAGGATCATTCCTTGGGGTGAGCTTATTTATGATATCTGGATCGGCGACGCGGAGATCGTCGATGCAGAATGCAAGTACAACAAGAATTCCTTTATCGTTAAGCAGAGTGCGCGTGACGGCTTTCACGAGAATCCTCTCTGCGGTTACATTATGGCGCAAATGTGCTTTACCGCGATGACGGGTATCGGCGCGGCTGATACGGATCTCTCATTCTGCTCCGAAGTCATTGATTTTGACAAATACGTATCCGATCATTACGGATTTGAGGACTCAACTACGAATTTCCCCGAAATCCTTAAAAGCCGTGATATGGATCAGATCAAAAAATACTGCGACGAATATCTTAAAAAGTTTAACTAAAAAACAAAGCTGTTGCGCGATTGCAACAGCTTTGTTTTTTAGTTTGGTGCGTAAGTTTTCTTTCTGAGATGAAGGATCAGCTCGTGGATCGCGGCGATATCCGACATTATTGCCGCCGCGAGGCAATAGTACATTCCGAATGCGAGGTTGAGCGAATATGGAATGAGGAAGACCATAAGTCCCGCGATCTTATTATACACGGTATGGAGAGATGAGAATTTGCGGTATTTTGCGGCGACAAAAATATAGGAGACCAATCTTATCGCAACAGCCGCCAAGCCTACGCACCAGACGTACAGATCGAGCACCTCGAGCATTCTCGGAAACACCTTGAGGAACATAACGGCGTAGAAGGTGAGATCGGCAATACTGTCTAGCCTTGCGCCGAGCGCGCTCTGGGTCTTCAATGCTCTCGCAATAAAGCCGTCAACAGCGTCGCTGAGACCGCAAGCGGTATAGATTATGTAATAAGGGAGCGTCAAGGGCTCGATAAAGAGTAAAACCGCCGCGCCGACTATACGCACGGCGGTTATGATATTAGCTATATTCTTTTTCATCAACATGCCTCTGAAATTGGAATGCGCAAATGGCAAGAGTTTATGAAAGGCTGTCCTTTGTGAAGGAATAGGGTAAAAGTGCTGAGAGCGGATAGATATAGGGCTCGCGGGCCTTTCCTGTTACAACGATCATATCTCCGTTCGGGCTGAATTCAGCCATAAACTGACGGCAGGCACCGCAGGGGATGCATTCATCGGTCGATCCATCGATTCCGCCGCAGACCGCGATTGCTGTGAATTCGCGCTCTCCCGCGGCGATCGCTGTTGTAATAGCGTTGCGCTCGGCACAGATAGTTCCGCCGTAAGCGGCATTTTCCACGTTGCATCCGAGGAAGATGTTTCCTGATCTGCAAAGCAGAGCCGCGCCTACCTTAAAATTTGAATAAGGGGCGTATGCGTTCTCGCACGCTTTTTCGGCGAGTGTGAGGAGTTCTGCCACAGACGGCTCGTAACCCTCGCAGACAAGTCCCGCGACTCCCGGGGCATTGTAGAAGGTCTCAGAGCCAAGCAGACCGCAGACAGTTGCCGCCACGGTATCAAATCCTTCAATTGTACCAAGATCTATCGGGGCAATATGCTTTCCCGTAATGATCATCGGAACGTATTCGCGCGTGTGGTCTGTTGTCTTCGTATAAGCGGGATCGCATCCGTGATCCGCTGTAATTATGAGAACGTCATCTTCGCGCATCTGCGGCATGAATTCTCCGAGCCAGGAATCGAACTCCGAGATAGCCGAGGCGTAGCCTTCGACATCGCGGCGGTGTCCGAATTTGGAATCGAAATCAACGAGGTTGGTATAGCAAAGTCCGCGGAAATCACGCTTTGCGATCTCGCTTGTTTTCTTCATTCCGTCCGCATTGCTTTCGCTGTAGGTGTAATCGGTAAGTCCGCGACCCGCAAAGATATCGTGAATCTTTCCGACGCCGATAACGTCAAACCCCTCGGCTTTAAGAGAATCGAGCATAGTGTCCTCGGTCGGCTCAATCGAGAAATCGTGGCGGCGGGAGGTGCGCGAGAAATTCGGCGCTTCGCCCTCAAAGGGACGCGCGATGACTCTGCCGACTGCGTGATCGCCGACAAGGATCTTTCTTGCGATCCTGCAGTATTCGTAAAGCTGTTCGGGTGGGACGATGGATTCGTGCGCCGCTATCTGGAACACACTGTCCGAGGAGGTATAAACGATAAGATCACCGGTCCTCATATGCTCCTCACCGAAATCGGTGAGTGCCTGAGTGCCCGAATAAGGAAGATTGCAGAGTACTCCCCTGCCCGTCGCCTCCTTGAATTTATCAAGAACTTCATCGGGAAAGCCGTTCGGATAGGTGGGAAGTGGTTTTTCCGAGATAATTCCCGCCATTTCCCAATGTCCTATCGTAGTATCCTTGCCGTTTGAAAGCTCACGAAGTCTTGCAACTGCGGCATTCAAAGAAATATCTGCTCCTGCGGGGGCTTTTTCTTTTTGTCCGTCAATTGCAAAGAGACCGAGCTTTGTGAGATTCGGCGCATTGAAGGACTTGGACTTGACGATCGAAGCGAGAGTGTCGGAACCGCCGTCGCCGAAAGCATCGGCGTCGGGTGCCTCTCCGATTCCAAAGCTATCAAGAACAACGACAAAAACGCGGTTAATTTTGTTTTCTTTCATTTAGCTTCCTCAATTCATTGCAACTGCAACCTCGAGAGCGACCTCCATCATCTGCGTGAAGGAGTTTTGTCTCTCCTCGGCAGTCGTGAGCTCACCCGTGAGAAGGTGGTCGGAGATCGTGCAGATCGCAAGCGCATTCTTACCTGCTCTTGCGGCGTTCATATAGAGTGCGGCGGCTTCCATCTCTACGGCGAGACAGCCGAGCTTCGCCCATTTACCCGAAGCGGTAGTATCATCGCAATAGAAGGTGTCAGACGAGTAAAGATTACCTACGTGGTATCTCGCGCCCTTTGCCTCGCACGCCTTTACGGCTTCGCGGAGAAGCTCATAGCTCGAGATCGCCGAAAAGCTTCCCGGGATGCAGTACTGCGATGCAAAGTTCGAGTTTGTGCAAGCGCCCTGACCGATGACTATATCGCGGACGCGGAGCTTTTCCTGCATAGCTCCCGCAGACCCTACGCGGATGATGTTCTCTACTCCGAAGAAATTATAAAGCTCGTAGCTGTAGATGCCGATCGAGGGCATACCCATTCCCGATGCCATTACCGACACGGGAACGCCCTTATAGGTTCCGGTGTAACCCTGTACACCGCGGACGTTGTTTACGAGACGCGCGTTCTCAAGAAAATTCTCTGCGATAAATTTTGAGCGAAGAGGATCTCCGGGCATAAGGACTGTCTTGGCGAAATCCTCGGGGGTGGCATTGATATGTGGGGTGGGATAAGGTTTATTCATATTAAAATTCCTCCTGACATTGGGATATAATAATTATTTCTTTGATCATCTGCCGTAACAGTCGTTTCCGGTGTGACGGTCGTTTCGGGAACTTCCTTTTCGGGAAATTCAAAAGAAGGAAGTATGAGTCCGTTCTGCTCATAGATCAGCACTACCGTTATTAGCGCAAGAATCGACAGGATCAGTATTGCGGCAAGCGGTATGCCGAGCTTTCTCAAAAGATACATTACGTTCCTCCTTGTTATCTCCATACATAGATAGTATATCATAATGTTTTGGATTTTTCAAGTTTTTTTGAAAAAAATCAAAAAAATTGCAGAGTCGCTACGAAGTCTACGCGCTTCGACAGTATTCTCGTCGAGGCGGTGATACAATTAAATCAAAAAAATGAAAGGAAAAATCGCATGATCAAAAGTAATTGCCGGTACAGATTTACGGCTACTCCCGAGGGATTGGTCGTCAGCGTATCGGGAGAGATCGACCATCACTCTGCGTCTTCGATGAGACGTGAGGTGGATAACATCATCTGGAACAGAACGCCGACGCATCTCATACTCGATATGTCGGAGGTAGACTTTATGGATAGCTCGGGACTCGGATTCATCATGGGAAGATACGCGCTGATGAAGGAGATCGGAGGGAGTTTGTCTCTGAGAAACCCTTCGGCTATCGTAATGAAGATGCTGACCTTAACGGGATTTGACAAAAAGGTACGGATAATGAACACCGTATTCAATTAAAGGAGTTAAAAATGAAAGATAAAAAACACGGAGGCAGACCGAGGCTCTCGCCGATCTGCAATGAAATGAAGCTCGACTTCCCTTCTCATTCGAGAAACGAATCCTTTGCGCGTGCGGCGGCAGGTGCATTTATAGCATCTCTTGACCCAACGGCATCAGAATTATCGGATATCAAATGCGCCCTCTCGGAGGCTGTAACCAACTGCACTGTTCACGCTTATCCCGATTGCATTGGTATGATCCGCCTTGAGATCAAGCTGCGCGAGGACAGAACCGTTATCATAACAGTAAAGGACAAAGGTGTGGGAATCCCAAATATCGAACAAGCTCGAGAGCCTTTATTCACGACAGATGCGGCAGGCGAGCGCAGCGGTATGGGATTTACTGTTATGGAGGGCTTTTCCGACAACGTCAAGATCACATCAAAGCCGGGGCGCGGCACATCGGTCACAATGTCACGAAAGCTTAAGGGTAAGACTTCTTCCTGATTACATAAAGGATTCAAGGAAGGTAAAAAAATGAATGCATATTCAACAGAAAGCAACAGAAGACTGATCGAGCTCGCGCAAAATGCAAGCGGTGTCGAATGTGAGGCGGCCACCGAAAAGCTGATCTGCGACAATATGGGCCTCGTGCGGCATATTGCGCTGAAATTTTGCGGTCGAGGATGCGAATACGAGGATCTTGTTCAGATCGGTACGATCGGTATGCTCAAGGCGATAAGATCATTTGATCTTGAGCGAGGCACGGCGTTTTCTACTTACGCGGTTCCGCTGATCCTCGGCGAGATCCGAAGGCATCTACGCGATGACGGTCCGATAAAGGTCGGCCGAGCTGTTAAAAAACTCGGTGCAGAGCTTATGCGGGAGCAGACAAGAATAATAACCGAAACAGGAAAAGAGCCGCATCTCTCCGAGCTTGCGGAAAGATGCGGCGTTTCGCCCGAGGAGGCTGCGGCTGCTCTTGATGCTATCAGCCCCGTTGCATCCCTCTCGGATACTCACGGGGATGACGGCGAGGGGCTTTGTCTCTACGACCGAATCCCCGACGGGGACGGTCTTCTCGAGATCGAGCACGCGCGTGACAGAATCGCTCTCGGACAAGCTATCAGACTATTGCCCCCGCTCTGGAGGCAGATAATAGCTTTGCGTTATTTCAAGGATATGACTCAGCAAAAGACAGCCGAGGCATTAGGACTCACACAAGTCAAGGTATCGCGCGAAGAAAAGAAGATCGTTGAATTTCTGCGCGCAGAACTTACCAAATGATCAATCGAGAAGGAAAGTTAGGATGAGCATTTCTTCATCGACCAGATACTGATAGGAGCTGACCGTGGAAAAAGCGGTGATCTCATAGATCCTGTTGTCGTCAACAAGCTCGTCAACCAATTTGTCAAGGACTTCTGAGCTCGAGCATTTAAAGGTCATCATACCGCTGCCGTCATATCTCTCCGCCATTTTATTGACCGTGTCGAAGCTGTAATCTTCAAGATAGAGATCCATATAAACGTGATAATTACACTTTGTAGCGGTCATTTCACCGAGCTCAATATACGAAACGTGGTTTTTTAAGATCTGCTCGTCATTGAGACAGAAATAGTTGTAGATAATCTCGTGTTCTTTATCGTCGAGATCATCCCAAGTCAGGTCGATATGATAATAATCGCCGTCAACCTCAACAAGATTCCACGCGTGGGGTCCGCCGTTAGCTTCGCCCGTAACAAACTCGCAATCTATACCGAGCTCCTGCATTACCATCATAAACGCGCTTGCATATCCTCCGCAGAGAGAGGTTCCGTTGAGCAACGCACCGTAAGCAGTATTGGTCTTTGCTTTGGCTTCGGGAGTCGTCTTATCTCCGAGATTGTAGCTTGCCGTATCATATTCGACCGAAGAAATGATCGTATCGTGGACATACTTGACGCGCTCAAAATCGGATGGGTATTCCTTTGCGGCGTTTGCGATCTTCTCTACCTCGGCATCGAGTTCCGCCGCAGCCGCGGTAATATCATTATCAGCCCAATAATCATAGATGCCCAATGTAAACATTACGTTTCCGATCTTTGAGCCCTCGGTGTACTCGGCGTTTGCCTCAACGTAACCGTCAAGCCAGAAGAATTCGGGATAGTCTCTGATAAATACGAACAGAGCATTCGAATAGATCGTGAAATAATAATCATAATCAACGCCGTAAATTGCGAATTCATTTTTCATATTGCGCAGAGCCGTATATGCGGACTTATAGATCCTTTGCTCTTCATCGCTGAGCGTCTTGAATGCCAAAGATTCGCGTTCGGGCTCGATGATTTCGGTTTTCACGCCGTCAACGTACAGTCCGTCGGGCAATTCTCCGATATATCCGCCGATTCCCGTAAGAATCGGGAATCCTTCCATTGAACAGCCAGTCAATACGATTGACACAATTATTAGTAACACGCAAGAGTTAAGAAGTGCTCTTGCTTTTTTATTTAAAGTCATATTATACCTCGCTTTAGCTGATTGCTTCGTCTGTGCAGTCACGAAGTGACGAGAGATCGACGGTAAGCTTTCTTGCGGCACTTCCCTCGGAAACCACAACGAGGGAGGTAGTCGGTCTCATTGATATTTCAAATCTTGTATACACTTTACCGAAGACCGAGACATATTCGTAATCTACGTGCCATTTGCCGCCCGTCTCGGGATCATAGCATACCGGAATATGCGCGCCTCTGATAAAGATCGGGGTCTGTGAGGTGCGGTTCGCGGTATTTGCGAAATAATAAATATCCTTTTCGCCAACTCGCTTATGGATATGGCTGAACATACCGCCGTCGGGAAGATGCTTGAGAAGTCCGAGGCGGGTATACTCATTGAAGCTTGCGCTGAGTGCGCCCGTTGCCTCAAATTTAGGCATTTTAGGTGCAAATACGTCAAAGCCGATCTTGAAGGATTCAAGAGCGCGGCGCAGATCGAGACTGCTGACCATACTTACGCCGTCGATTCCCGTCTTCGAGAAATAGAGGAAGAAGGCTTTTCCACCGGCTTCCGAAGTATTAAGGCAATAGGTCTTCATCACAGAGCTGTCAAGGGCATCCCTGCCGAAGATATGCTCGGAGATCGACACCATTTCCTTATCGTTCTTATCGGGATCCGAGGGATCGAATTCAAACGCCTTTGTAGGAAGCTCACCCGTTGCGATAATGCGGCCACCCGCGTCGAAATAGTCGCGGAGAACTCTCATACACGCAAGTGATGCAACGCGCTGTGCGGGCAGAATAACGACTCTGAAACCGCCCTCATCGCTCATTCCGGTGAGGCGTAGTCGATCCGCCTCGGCTTTCGCACTTCTTGCGATAACATCGGGATGCAGGAGAGTAACGTCATGTCCTGCGCAGAGACAGATGCTGTTAATGACAGACATATAATCCGCATCCGACGGAGTATCGGAATACTCAAAGCCCGAGATCTCGGCGCTGTACATATTGACTCTCGAATGGAGGTAATAGATCGGGTAGATCACGGCAATGTCCGAAACCTGTCTTCCGTTTTTAAGACAGGTACGCATAGCCGCTGTAAAACGAAGCAGCTTTGACGCAAGATCCTGATTGCTTTGGTTAGGCGTGGGAAGATGAAGCGCGGGAAGGTTTGCGCCTCTGGCAAATGCGTGTGCAGCATCGCGCATCATAATCTCATAGGATTTATCCTTATATCCGCGGTAAAGCTCAACGAAGATATCGCGCTTTGCTCTGCCGAATGCGGCACCTGCGGCGACCTTTACCGAGTTGATTCCGTATAGATATCCGCGGTCAAGTACTGCGCCGGGGGTTGCGGTATTGTTGAGAAGTGCATCGCCCATAATAGGTGAGCACTGCGTCGACTTACTTTCGGAGAGTGTGCCGAATATCGAAAGTCCTCTTTCCGAGGCAAAGCTTTCAACTGCGGCAATAAAGCCGTCGCGGAGCATTCTCGCGCGGCAATCCGAGAAGAGCGCCTTATATCGGGGCGCGTTATTGCCGTCCGTTGTGAAAAGATAGGGATAGTAGGGTGCGGGATCAAAGCCATAGCGAGACTCGAAGACCTCGTTGAAGGAATCGCTCCAGTCGTGGCGGTTGATCGCCTTGAAGGCGAGATTAGCATAATAAACGTGAGTGATCGTTTTTCCGAGATAGCCATCGAAGACCTTGCCGAACATATTGAACGCCGCTTCGAGATAGCCGAGGCTCGCATCAAAGGAAAGAATATTTGCGCGGTCTGAATCGCGGTCGGGTACCGAAACGTACTGAACTATGCGCCAGTTGCCGCGTGTAGGTTTATAAACTACACGATCATCCTCAATATAATTGCGAAGATCCACCACCTCGTCCCTGTCCTCGTTAAAAGCAACGACCGAAAGAAGCTTTCCGGGAAAGATCTGCCAATTTACGCTTTCGTTCTGATTACAGTAGTGTGTATGACGAACAAGCTTTCGCGCGCGGATATTCTCTTCCCATACTGCATCTTCAGCCATAACTACGGTCTGCTCGATGCAAGTATCGAGTGTAAAGGCAACGGGGAGATCATACTCTGCCGCCGCGGGCAGAAGCTTGGAATAAAACTCTATAAAGCTTTTGCATTTCTCCTCCGGATCGAGATCTTTATTGCCGATTGGGATCGGAATAAAACCTCCGACGCCCGCAGCAGCCGAAAGTCTTACCTGCTCATATACCTCATCCGCGCTTTGTGCGGAATCACGCCAATAGACAAAGGGTCGGTACTTTTCTATACTCCTTGAATTGCCGTTTTCGCCGTACATATCTTTCACCTCGCACGATTTATAACTAAATTATATCACAAAGAGAGGCGAAAGTAAAGATTTCTATTGCAGATTTTATTATTTTATGATATAATTCATATATCACAGACTCGGAGGAACAACATGGGCAGAAGAATACTTATCAGCGGCGGCGCACGCGGGATCGGCGCGGCTTGCGTCAGATATTTCAGAAATCTCGGAGACAAGGTTGCTTTCATTTATCGCAATATGGACCCTTGCGCAATGAATCTTGCCATAAGGACGGACGCTTTTCCGATCAAGGGAGACGTATCCGATCCCGAGATCGCCAAAAAAGCTTTCAACGAGGCGATCGAAGAACTCGGAGGCATCGACGTGCTTGTTAATTGCGCGGGAATGGCGCAGTTCAAGCTCTTTACCGACATAGATGACGAGGACTGGAGAGAAATGATCGATACCAATCTCACCTCGGCATTCGTTCTCTCACGAGAGGCGGCTGAGATCATGATCTCGCAGCACAGCGGCAGGATCATCAACGTCGGATCGGTCTGGGGACGTATGGGAGCATCCTGCGAGGTTCATTATTCGGCTTCAAAGGCGGGACTTCGCGGTCTTACGCAGGCACTTGCAAAGGAGCTCGGACCTTCCGGAATAACAGTCAACTGCGTTGAGCCCGGAGTTATCGACACGGATATGAACTCGATGCTTGACGATACTGCTATGAAGGAGCTTGCAGACGCTACTCCCCTTTGCAGGATCGGCAAGCCCGAGGAGGTTGCGGCTGTTATCGGCTTCCTTGCATCGGATGAGGCTTCCTTCATCACGGGTGCTTGTATTCCCGTCGACGGGGGATTTCCGGTATAATATGTAACAAAACGGACACCTTGCAGGTGTCCGTTTTGTTATTATAAAATTTAAGACTTAAGCGCGATTCCCTTTCCTGCGAGCTCGGCAATTACCTTATTGGCAACTACCATAACCTCGTCGCGGGTGAGGGTTCTGGTCTTGTCAGCGAATGTGATGCGGACGGTGACGGACTTGCCGGCTTCGTCTGCATATCTGTCTGTTACCTTGACATTCTTTACGAGGGCGCCGCCGTGAGCCTTGATAGCCTCGCCGATGGGGGCGTAGATCTCGGTCATGAAGGTAAGGTCGATATCCATCTCGGGGTACTTGGAGGGCTCGTCGTAAACCAGCGCAACCTTATCGCAGTTTGCGAATGCCTCAACGTCGATCTCTGCGTAAACGATGGATGCCTTCTTATCGATCTTCTTGGACACGGTGGGGTATACGATACCGATCTCACCGATCTCTGTCTCACCGCAGTAAACCGCATTGAGGTTTCTGGGATGCTGATAAGAATGAGTTGCTTCCTTCTTTACGAACTTTACGGAAGTATGCTTGATGTCATCAGCGAGAACTGCGATGATGTTGCAGAGCTTTCCGTAGACGGTTTCCATGCTCTCGGTCTTCGAGAAGAGGGTGATCGCGAGCTTCTTCTTTTCGTTGCAGAGTCCGTCTTCACGGAGTCCGTCAACTACGCAACCGATCTCGAATACGCCGAATTCGGGCGCATACGCGGTGTTATACTTGACCTGGCAGAGCTGAGTGGGGATGATGGACTTACGGAGAGTCTCGATATTGGGGTTAGCCGCGCCCGCGATCTTTACGTTGTCCTCGACCTCGATGCCGAGCTCCTTGTATTCATCGTTGTAGGTCCAGATATAGGAATGAAGCTCGTGGCAGGAGAATCTCTTAACGAGAAGATCCTTGATCTGCTCCTCGACGCTCTTCTTGAGGCTGGCGCGGATGGGATAGGAGGGAGCATAAACTGTGTTGATATCGAAATTATCGTAGCCGTAGATACGGGTGATCTCCTCGATGATATCAGCCTTCATTGTTACGTCCTTGGTGGATCTCCAGGAAGGAACGGTTACGGTGAAGGTGGTGCCTTCAAGCTCAATGCCGAAGCCAAGAGCAGAGAGAGTGGTAAGGATATGCTCGTCCGAGATCTCGATACCGGTATAGCGGTTTACGAAAGCACGGTCAAAGGAGAAGGTGATGGTGGGGTATTTATATGCCTGCTCGTCGGTGAGAGAAGAAACGACCTTTGCTCCGTCATCTGCGTCCTGCATGATCTTGACGAAACGAGCGACTGCGGTGGGAGTCATCTCGGGGTCAAGGCACTTCTCGTAACGCTGGGAAGCGTCGGTTCTGTGAGCGAGACGTACGGTGGTCTTACGAACCGAAACCGCATCGAAGGTTGCGCACTCGAGAGTAAGCTTTGTCGTGTCCTCAACGATCTCGGAATCGAGACCGCCCATAACGCCTGCGATACATACGGGAATATCGCCGTTGCAGATCATAAGCATATCCTCGTCGATGTTGCGGTCAACACCGTCAAGGGTCTTGAAGGAGAACTTATGATCATATCTCTTGATGCGGAGCTTTTCAACCTTGCGCGAGTCGAATGCGTGCATGGGCTGTCCCATCTCGAGCATAATGTAGTTGGTAATATCGGTGAGGAAGTTGATAGCGCGCATACCGCAGTAGTAGAGGCGGATACGCATATTTACGGGGCTGACGGTGCGGGTGATGTTCTCTACCTGCAGGCAGGAATATCTCTGGCAGAGCGGGTCCTCGATCTTCATATCAACTGCGGGAAGGTTCGAGTACTTGGATAGATCTGCGCAATCAAGGGGCTTGAGCTTTCTGCCCGAAATAGCGGCGAACTCGCGCGCGATTCCGTAGTGTCCCCAAAGGTCGGGACGGTTGGTAAGCGACTTATTGTCGACCTCGAAAATGATGTCGTCGATGTCGAAGAGGGTCTTGATATCGGTACCGTTTACGAAGGAGGGATCGAGGATCATAAGACCGTCGTTATTGTCGCTGATACCGAGCTCCTTCTCGGAACAGCACATACCGTTGGAGGTGTAGCCTGCGAGCTTACGGGGAGCGATGGTGATATCACCGATCTGCGCGCCGAGCTTAGCGAAGGGAACCTTGAGACCTACGGCAACGTTGGGAGCACCGCAGACAACGTCAACGAGCTCGTCCTCGCCGATATCGACCTTGAGAAGATGGAGCTTTCTCGATTCGGGATGCTCCTCTACCGACTTGATCTCTGCAACGACGATACCGTTTATGTCGCTGCCCTTCATAAATATTTCGTTTTCAACCTCTGCGGTCGAGAGAGAGAATCTGTGGATAAGCGAAAGCTTGTCAAGACCGGAAAGGTCAACGTAATCGCATATCCAATTCATAGATAAAAACATTTTTCTTTCCGTCCTTTCTTATTTGTCTTCCTTGAACTGCGAAAGAACCTTGAGGCTTCCGCTGTTGAGATCTCTGATATCCTTAACGCCGTAGCGCATCATTGCAAGTCTGGTAAGACCAAGACCGAACGCAAATCCGGTGTACTCCTCGGGATCGATTCCGCCTGCCTTAAGTACTTCGGGATGGATCATACCGCAGGGGCAAAGTTCGAGCCAACCTGAGTGCTTACAGGAAGGACAGCCCTCGCCGCCGCAGATGGCGCAGGAGATATCAAGCTCAAATCCGGGCTCGACGAAGGGGAAAAATCCGGGACGGAGACGCACCTTTACGTCGCGCTTGAAAACCTCGGAAAGCATCGTCTTCATAAAGAAGATGAGGTTAGAGATAGAAATATTCTTATCTACCATAACGCCTTCCATCTGGAAGAAGGTATTTTCGTGGCAAGCGTCGGTCGCCTCGTTTCTGAAGCAACGTCCGGGGAAGATAGCCTTGATCGGCACGCCGTTGTTTACAAGGTCATCGCGGTACTTCTTGTAGATAGCGTTCTGTGCGGCACTGGTATGTGTCTTGAGAAGCTGACCGTTGGTGAGGTAGTAGGTGTCCTGCATATCTCTTGCGGGGTGGTGCTTGGGAATATTGAGTGCCTCGAAGCATTCGTAGTCGCTTACAATCTCGGCGTAGTCCTCAACGTGGAAGCCCATCGACTTGAAGATGGTCTCACACTCACGCTGAACGAGAGTAATGGGGTGGAAGGATCCGCGGTCGAGCTCTGCGGGCATCGAAACGTCAAACTCGGGCATGGATGCGACCTCGCGCTCAAGCTCTGCGCGACGGAGCTCTTCGCCCTTCTGTGCAATAGCCTGTGCGAGCTCGTTTTTGAGCACGTTTACCTCCTGGCCGAAGGTCTTCTTTTCTTCGGGGGACATATCCTTCATAGACTTGAGAAGCTCTGTTACGCTTCCCTTCTTGCCAAGGAAATCTACTCGGATCTCCTCAAGCGTCTGCATAGATTCTGCGGCGGAGAGTTTTGCCGCAAATTCCTGCTTCAGTTCTGCGATATTCTGTGACATTGTTGTCATCCTTTCAATTTATATCAGATAATATTTTTAAGTTCGAGCAGATTTTCGATTCTGTAATCGACGTCTGCGCTGTCGTAATAATGCTCGGGATCATAGAGACAGCCCTTCATTCCCGCGTTGCGTCCGCAATCTGTGTCTATATCGCGGTCGCCGATCATAATGCAATCCTTCTTGTCAAGACCGTGCTTTGCGCAAAGATAATTGAGCGCGTCGGGTGCAGGCTTTGTCGGGAAGGACATTGTCGAGTCGATGATGTCCTCGAAGCAATCCGCAATTCCCCACTGTTCAAGCAGAACCTTTACGATCTTGCCCGAATGGGTGTAGAGATAGTTCTTATGGCCATTCGCCATAGCATAGCGAAGGATCTCCTCTGCCTCGGGATAGGGCTTCTGGATCTTGGGAGCAAGCTCGTTATGTATATCGTGGAAATACTTTCTTGCCGCCGCAGAATCCATACCGAAATCGTAGCAGCGCATCGTATAGCCTACCGACACCTTGAGCTTTGCATATACGCTTTCGTAGGTATCCGACATACCGAAGTCCTTCAGAGTGCGAAGGACCGCCTCGGTAAAGCAGGGATAGGTGTCGGAAAGAGTACCGTCGAAGTCATAGATCAAATGCTTGTAATTCATTCTTCTTTATTCCTTGTCTTTTTCTTTTCTCTTTTAACTTCCGCTTCCTCGGGGTTTTCGGGAATCATGATCTTTGTAAAATGCTGCCCCTTTGTGCCTGCATAATAAGCAATAGCGGCGGTTACGATCGCGGGGATCGTGATCACGAAGTAAGAGAGACCGAAGCTGTTGAGCGGAGCCTCACCGATCTTGATCGTAAGCAGACCCGAATACATACCCTCGATGAAGATCGCGATACTTCCGGTAACTCCGCCGATAGCGGAAAGCACTCCTCCGTCGGGGAATGCGCGGCAAACCGTGATCACAAGCGCGAGCAGGATATTGATGCTGTTGGCAAGCAGAGCTATATAAAGTCCCGTCAGCGGCTTTGCCTCAAACTTTCCGTACTCGATGCCGAACTTGTCCTTTGAGCCGACCTCCCACATTGACGTGTAGATCAGAAAGAGATAAAACGCCACCGCGCCGACGCTCGATACGATCTTCATCGTATCACCGATCTTTGCGCAGGCAATAGCGAGAGTAAGACCGAAAAGCGAGATCGCGATCTGGCTTACAAAAAGCTTCACGGCACTGTATGAGTATTTTTTCATAAATTCAACCATTGTTTTCTTCCTCCCTTGAGAGTTTGCGTCATTGATTTGTGACGCAACGCTATAAATTATATACTTTTATCTAATAATATTCAACACATTAAGCTGAAAATTTACATTTTATCCACTAAAATCTTGCGAAATGTTGTATAATATTATATATAGTCACAGCGAGGTGATATAAATGTCGACAGAATACAATCCAAGGGACTACTCCCCTGCCCTACGGGATTTCGCCAGCTACAAGCAGGCTATCGCGGGTTGTTCTCATAAAACGATCAACGAATATATGCGCGACCTGCGCGCGTTTTTTCAGTTTGTAATAGCTGACAGAACAGGTGTTGATCCCACTTCGGAAGAAAGTAAAAAGATATCGGTAACTACGGTAGATGTCAATTTTCTCCGAACGGTTGAAGTCTCCGAAATATACAACTATCTCTTTTTCTGCGAGCGCGATCTGAAAAATCAGGCAAACGTCAGAGCAAGAAAGCTTTGTGCCATTCGTGCGCTTTTCAAGTATTATTGCAAGACAAAGATGATGATCGAAAACAATCCTGCCGAAAAGGTCGAATCTCCGAAAAAGAAGAAGAGTCTGCCCAAGTATATGTCTTACGAAGAAGCTGTCATATTCATTGAAACCGTCAGGAGCGATAGTTCTCAAACAGATTATGCAAGGATCAGAAATTTCTGTATGGTGACTCTTTTCCTCAACTGCGGAATGCGTCTGTCCGAGCTCGTCGGGATCAATCTGAACGATCTTGACAGGTTCCTCCGATCTGTTCGTATCCTTGGTAAGGGAAACAAGGAAAGGATCCTCTATTTCAACGACGCTTGCCGTGCCGCGCTTGAAGAATACATACCTATGCGCGAGCAACAGAAGGTTGCGACAGAGAACGAGAACGCGCTCTTTCTTTCCAGATTAGGCAAGAGGATAGACAACCGAAGCGTACAGCTCATCGTTGAAAAGTATCTCGAGCTTGCGGGACTCGGAAACCGTGGTCTTTCGGTGCATAAGCTCAGGCATACCGCCGCCACTCTTATGTATTCCAAGGGCGGAGTTGACGTTCGTGTGCTCAAGGAGATTCTCGGTCACGAGCAGCTCAACACTACGCAGATCTACACGCACGTTTCTAACAGCGAGGTAGAGGCTGCTATGGCAAAGAATCCGCTTGCAAATATCACTCCGGCAGAACCCAAAAAGGATGATAATGAAGAGACTGTACATATCGGAACTCTCGAGGTTGACGATAAAAAGTAACTAATTTACATTTTCCTATATACTTTTGCAAAATTCTATGATATAATATTTAATTGACAAAACCGAAAGGAAAATATCAGTTTTGGATCTTACAAATTTTTCACTGTTATATCCCGATGCGGAAAGCATCAGCCGACATCATTCGGAAAAGGGCAGACCCGATATCTCGGATTTCACACTTGACGAGATGGGCTTTTCACAGATCTTTGATCTGAAGAACGGCTCTCTTTCCGAATTCTTTACGTCGGACGTTAACGTAATAAACTACCGCCGCGAGACTTTCGGCGATATGCTCGACAATCCCGAGCTCATACGTACTCTCAACGATCTGCTCCCGATCCTCTCGGATATTATGGAGCTTCGCCGTCTTGAGGCTGACAGCGGAGATCCCAACGATTATCTCTCGAGCATCACCGAGATCGAGCTTTACATCTCCTGCGTTGACACGCTCGACGACGGTCTCAATGCAGTCAAGGACAAGCTCAAGGGCAAGGCTTTCAGAACCCTCTGCGACCGCATCAGCGAGCTTGCCGAGAGCGATTACTACGCTCAGCTTAACGAGAAGCTCTGCGAGCTTACAAAGCGTGTGCGCGAGATCAAGAGCGTGACGATGGGTGTCAACCTTGACGCTCAGCTCCGTCCCTCCTCGGCAGGTGTTCTTTCGATCAATTCCGAGCCCTTCCGCTCGGGCGAGGTTCTTGAAAAGATTCTCCGTCTCAACTTCAAGGATGATGAATACACCTGCATCGCAAATCTCGTTCCCTTCGGCAAGAAGCAGTCGGAAAGCCAGAAGACGGCTCTCTCGCTTGCCTTCAATACTGCGATCAACGAGGTCTACAAGTCCTCTCTCCGTTCCTGGAAGAAGATCGTACAGCAGTACGTTCTCGAGAACACCGATTTCCTTCTCAACCTTATGCCCGAGATCGAATTTCTCATCAAGGGCACGAGACTTATGAGCAGACTCCGCGATAAAGGATGCGATCTTTGTGTTCCCACTATCGCTTCCGCCGATGATCGCGCTTTCAATGCGATAGGGCTCTACAATCCCGCCGTTGCTCTCAAGATCGACGACGAGATCGTTGCAAACGACCTTGTTTTCGACGATAAGGCTACCATCTACGTTCTCTCGGGCCCCAACCGAGGCGGCAAATCTGTCATCACCTGTGCGCTCGGTATGGCTCAGGTAATGCTTCAGCTCGGTCTTTTCGTTCCCGCCAAGAGCGCGACGATATCGCCCGTTGATGCGATCTACACTCACTTCCCCACCGGTGCCGATGACACGATCGACAAGGGTCGTCTCGGCGAGGAATGTGCACGTCTCGGGGAGATCTTCGATTGCGTTACCTCGCACTCTCTCGTGCTTCTTGACGAGTCCCTCTCGTCAACGGGATCCTACGAGGCTTCCTATATTGCGGCAGAGATCCTTGCGGGATTCGCGGCTGTAAAGTGCCGTACCCTCTTCTCTACCCACCTCCACGAGCTTGCGGCTATGATCGACGACATTAACGCCAAGGGCGGTGCGCCGATCGACACGCTCGTTGCCGGTATCGACGAGGGCAAGAGATCCTTCAAGATCTACCGAGCAAAGCCCGACGGAAAGAGCTACGCACGTGATATTGCGAACAAGTACGGACTTTCGCTTGATTCGATTATGCAGAAAATCAATAAATAACACAAAATCCGCAGAGATTCAAGTCTCTGCGGATCTGTTATTTATAAAGTAATATCTACTGTTACGATCTTTCCGTCTCTCCAGACCTCAAGGGTGACCGTGTCGCCGACTCTATGCTTAAAGAGCTCTGTGCGCATCTTTTCGATCGTAGGCGTTTCGACGCCGCCGAAGGAAACGATGATATCGAAGGGATTGAGCTTTCCGTACGCGGAATAGCCCTCGTTGACCTCGATGACAAGCACGCCGTCAGCCTCGGGAGTGATTTTGGTATTTGCATCGATCTCGACGGCAACGCCCTTGTATACAGTCATACATTGGATTCCGAGCTGTACGCCCTGAGTTGAGCTTCCCTTGTCACCCGAGTAGCTTCCGTCCTCGATGATATCATCCGCGATCTCAACAGCGTCGTTAATCGGGATCGAGAAGTAAAGTGTATCGCCCGCATCGGATGCGTAATACTTCATTGTATTGATTCCAACGACCTCGCCGCGCATATTGATCAGCGGACCGCCCGAGTTACCGTGGTTGAGGGTAGTATCGGTCTGGATCATCTCCATAGTCTTGCTGAGGTAGCCTTCATCCTCATAGACGCGGACCTTACGCTTGACGCCCGAGATAATGCCCTTGGTTACCGTGCCTGCGTATTCCGTATCGTTCGGGGTTCCGATTGCAATGACGTCCTCTCCGACACGTAGAGCATCAGAATCACCGATGGCAAGCTTTGGGATACCGAGGTTGTCTACTTTGATAACCGCAACGTCGGAAAGCTCGTCGCCATCGATAAGCTTGGCTTCAAGCTCTCTGCCGTCAGTGCAGATAACGGTGATCTTCTTGACACCGTCGATTACGTGGAAGTTTGTAATGATATATCCGTCATTGGTATATACGAATCCCGTGCCGAAGCCGAGGTCGGTATAGACGGTCACGACGCCGTCCTTGACGCTGTCGATAAGATCGGGGAGATTCGATGAATCGGTGATCTGTACGGGCGGACGGTCGGTAACCTCGTCCTTGCCTTCGGCTTCTTTATCGTTATCGCCCGTAATGAGCAATACGGCGAGGATTGCAAAGCAGACTGCAAAAAGGCAGGTCATTATGATCGCGTAGACGAGTGCGCCGCGTGCACCTCTTCTCTTTGCGGCTTTCTTATCAGCCTCGATCTGTGCCGCGTAGCTCCAGATCGGCTTTTCCGCGGGGATCTCTTCAACCGCGGCGGGAGCTTCAACAGGTGTTTCGGGCTCAACTTCCGCAGGAGTTGTATTTTCTTCTGTAGTTTCCTGAGTTTCGGTTGTTTCCTGAGGATCGGGGATATTTTCCTTGTTTTCCTCCGACTCGGGAATCATTTCGAGTTCATTGTTCTGTTCGTTCATTAATTTTCCTCATTCGCGTGTTTGGCGGGGTTTCTTGTCATCGGGAGTTACGGGCAGGGTGAAATAGAATTCGCAATACTTACCCGGCTCGCTCTCAAGTGCGATGACCTCTTTATGCGCTTCGATTATTGTTTTGGCTATAAACATACCGAGTCCGACGCCCGTTTTGTCCTTACCGCGGCTACGGTCGCTCTTATAGAATCTCTCGAAGATATAAGGCTGATCGTCATAGGGGATTCCGTCGCCTTCGTTATAGACCGCAACCTTTACCTTCTTGTCAGCGCGGGTCAGAGACAATCTGAGTATACCCTCTTCGCGGGCAAATTTAACGGCGTTATCGGTAATATTATAAAAAATCTGATAGATCGCATCGTGGTCGCCCGTGACGAACATATTATCGTCATCGCAGATAAACTCGACCTCGAGGCGTTTTTTATCGATCTTCTGTTCAAAGGAGATCAGTATCTGGCGTCCCATTTCACAGATATCAAAGGGAGCCATTACGAATTTTCGGTCGCCCGCCTGAATTCTTGAAATATCAAGCAAACTAGCAACAAGTCTTGAGAGGCGGAGGACTTCATCGCGGATTATCTTGAGATAATACTCGTGCTTTTCGGGCGGGATCGCGCCGCTGAGAATGCAGTCGATAAAGCCCGATATGGTCGTCATAGGTGTTCTCATATCGTGCGAAACGCTCGACATGAAGTTATTTCTCATTTCGTCGAGGGATTCGAGGTTCTGCGCCATATTATTGAATGCGGACGCAAGCTGTGCGACCTCGTCGCTTCCGACTACGGGAACTCGGACGCTGAATTCGCCCTTTGCAAAGCTCTTTGCCGCCTGGCTCATTCCACGGAGGGGACTGATCATTCTTTCGCTGATAAAGAAGATCGCAATAAGCGCGGCAAGCATTACCCAAAGGCTCGAGATCGCTACCGTTTTGATAAGGACCTCCGAGAAATCGTTGATCGAGCCCATATCGCAACAGACGATAACAGTTCCGCAGACGTAGTTGTTTCGCATATAGATAGGAGTTGCGCTGACAACGTGCGGTGTATCGAAGATGCCCTCAAGGTTATTGAGGACCGAAAGCTCGATGCCGTTGTTGATCTCGTCCATAAGTGAACGCGGTATCTGCGCGCCGTTCTGATAATCGCAGTTTTCATCGGGACGTGCAAGCAGGATATTTCCGAGGCTGTCTGCTATGAAGACGGTAACGGGGAAATTCGCCATAGCCTTTACGGTATTGATCTGCGAATCGATATCTGATTCGTAGTAATCACAAAAGGACTTGAAGTCCCCGCTCGTTCCAAAAGTCTGCAGCTTTGTAGCTATACCGTTTCCTAGCGCGCTTGCCGCCGCAGAGACAGCTTCATTCTTCGAATTCTCCGAATAATCGTCAACAAGCGTTCCGATTATGGCAAGAAGAAGGATAAGGCTTGTGACGATAATGATCATAAAAGTGACGATATACTTAACGTATATACTTTTAAACATATTTCCTTCTCCTTTCATAAATTAAAAGCATACGCCCGGGGCAAGCCTCGGGCGTATTGTTAAGTTCGGAATCAGTTGCCTGTCAGTTCAAACTTGTAGCCTACGCCCCAAACTGTTTTAAGCACCCATTTATCGGATACGCCTTCAAGCTTTTCGCGGAGGCGCTTTACATGTACATCAACGGTACGGGAGTCGCCGAGATAATCGAAGCCCCATACCTTATCGAGAAGCTGGTCTCTTGTGAATACACGGTTGTAGTTAGATGCAAGGAAGTAGAGCAGCTCGAGCTCCTTGGGAGGGATGTCCACGCTCTTGCCGTTGAGCTTGAGTTCATATTTCTGCTTGCTGATCTCGATGTTTTCGAACTTGATAACTTCATCATCATCGGGATCGTCGTGGGTATTGCAGCGGCGGAGCACTGCCTTGATGCGCGCAAAAAGCTCGCTCATATCAAAGGGCTTGACAACGAAATCATCGGCTCCGAGCTCGAGGCAGACGACCTTGTCCACGACCTCGCCCTTTGCGGTGATCATAATAATAGGCTTGTTTGTAAATTTGCGAAGCTCGGTGCAAACGTCCTTGCCGTTCTTACCGGGAAGCATAATATCAAGAAGAACGAGATCGGGCTCGTATTTCTTGAATACGTCGATTGCCTGATATCCATCGGGAGCTGTACGGACCTCGTAGCCCTCCTTTTCAAGGGACGTCTTCAGCAGGTCGCAAATATAACTGTCATCATCGACAACGAGAATTTTGGTATACATTTCTTTCTCCTCCGTGTTTATTGGATTGGTCTCGCCTGTCTTTTCTCCGAGGCTCTTAACACCGTCATGAGGGCAGACTGCGACATTTTTATATTTTCCCTTATATTATATCACATATTTTTCATTTTGCAAAGGGTTTTTTTGAAAAAATGTTCACATTTTTCGCAAAATTTTTGTATTTTTTGCTCTTTTGCTTGAATTCTTCATAATTTTATTATATAATATATGGGCTAATACAAAAAATGACTATATTTTATCGGAGTAGAAAATGAAACTTGGTATTGTTGGACTGCCCAACGTGGGCAAAAGCACGCTTTTCAACGCCCTTTGCGGCGGCGGCGCAGACTCGGCTAACTACCCCTTCTGCACCATAGAACCCAACGTCGGAGTCGTTCCCGTTCCCGACTCCAGACTTGACGCGCTGGCTGAGATGTACAATCCCGAAAAGTACACTCCCGCAGTTGTTGAATTCTTTGATATCGCAGGTCTCGTCAAGGGTGCGTCCCAGGGCGAGGGTCTCGGCAACAAATTCCTTTCCCACATCCGCGAATGCGACGCGATTCTTCACGTTGTCCGTTGCTTTGAGGACGACAACATCATTCACGTTGACGGAAGAGTTAATCCCATTTCAGACGTTGAGACGATCAACTACGAGCTTATCCTTTCCGACATTGAGGTTGCCGAGCGCAGACTCGACCGCACACGCAAGGCGATGAAGGCTGACAAGTCTCTCGCTCCCGAGGCCGCGTTCCTCGAGAGACTCATCGAGCACCTGGGCGAGGGTAAATCAGCTCGCGGAATCGATATGAACGACGACGAACGCATTATGCTTGCGGACATGCCCCTTCTTTCCGCAAAGCCCATCATCTACGTTGCCAACGTTGACGAAAACAGCCTCGACGAAGATCCCGTTCAGAATCCTCACTACGCAGCTCTCAAGGAGTTTGCGGCAAGCGAAAATTCGGGTATCGTATCGATCTGCGGAGGACTTGAGGCTGAGCTTGCAGAGCTTGACGGCGAGGAAAAGCAGATGTTCCTCGAGGATCTCGGACTTGCGGAATCGGGTCTTAACAGACTTATCCGCGCGGGCTACGATCTTCTCGGTCTTATCAGCTTCCTGACCGCAGGCCCCAAGGAGGTTCGCGCCTGGACCATCCGCAAGGGCACGAAGGCACCCGGTGCCGCAGGTAAGATCCACAGCGATTTTGAGCGCGGCTTCATTCGCGCCGAGATCGTTGCCTTCGACGATCTTATGCGCCTCGGCTCGATGACCGCCGCTAAGGAAGCAGGTCTCGTTCGAAGCGAGGGCAAGGAATACGTTATGAAGGACGGAGACGTTACTCTCTTCAGATTTAACGTTTAATACAATAACCGCCGAAGCATACGCCTCGGCGGTTATTTTTTATTTAACTTCTATCTTACCGTCAGCGATAATGATGGTAAGAGAGTTTGCGGGAATGGTGACGGAGGTGTTATTCTCCTCGTCCTCGAGATCTCCGATGTCCTCGGGGGAAGTAGTTTCCTCTTCCTCGGAGGTGGTGATCTCTTCGTCTCCGTCCTCGGAGGGTGCTGTTGTTACCTCTTCGGGAGGTGTTGTATCCTCGGGCTCGGGCTCTGTTCCCTGCTCGGGATCGGTCGTCTGCTCTCCGTCAACGGGCGCGTTGAATTCAACGTAGGTATCGCTGTAATTCTCGCCGTAAACGCTGATCGTATTTCCGAGTGCCTCAAGCTTAACGTCAAGACCTGCAAAATCTTCCTCGACGCGGTCGTAAACGATATCGCCGGACTTTGCTTCAACGTACATTGCTCGTGTGAACGTGGTATTTTCGATTTCGATAAAGCATTCGCTCTCGGGAGACATAATACGAAGCTCATTGGTCGAAACGCCTCTGAACTCGATATTCGAGCTTTCGGTCGATTCGATCTGGATGGAGGAATCGGTGGTTACGTCCTCGAACGTAACAACGCCGTTTGCAAGGATGACCTTATAGTCACAGTCAGCGGTCATATGGGATACCGTAATATCCGCATCGCCTGCCGTGATATTGAAGTTTACGAGATCCGCGGCATCTGTAAGATAGACGTTGAGGATCTGTTCCTTCTGCGGTCTGCCCGCGATATAGTCAAAGAGATAATGGAGATAATCGCGGAAGCCGTGGAAGTTGATCTTGAAATTATCAATATCAATGATACCCGAGATTCCCGAGTTATCCGAGATCTGAAGCGTTGAGCGTCCCGCCTGAATAAGGTAGGAATTGTTCATGAAGTTCACGAGCTCGATCTCGCTCTTCTCTGCGCCGCCGATGATATTGACCTGCACGTTGCTGACCTTGACGACGATCTTCTTGAGCTCTTCCTCGTTGATCTCTTCTGTTGCAACGTAGTTATCGTCCTCGTCGCCGACCTGCGTGAAGAGTCCGATTCCCTGCTCGGTTGCAAGCGAGGTGGCTGTCATACAGAGCAGAAAGCCGACGCAAGCGAGCAGTATTGAAACTATCAAAAATATTACCGATGTGGGCTTCATATTCCGTCTACAGCTCCTTTCAAAGATTCATATCCGCTTCTGATTGCGCGGAATCCGGCACGGAAGAGCTTGGCAAGCAGCTTCATACCGAAGGGGATAAAGCGAACGGCAAAGTTGTAAACAAGGATGCCGACAAACATTACTGCGGCGCCGACGATGACTCCGAGTCCTACCTCGAAGAGTCCGACGGGGACCTGTCCGGTTATAAGCTGGACAACACCGTATACTATTCCGACAAGCGAAACGAGCGCACCGACCGTAACGAAGACGATAAGTACCGCGATGCAAGCGATCATTGCGAGCGCAAGTGCTACCCAGAATCCCAGGTAGAGCACGAAGGCGATCAGTATCAGCGCAACGGCTATCGGTATCGTTACCACAAGGAGAGCGACGTAAAGCCACTCGTTACCTGATTTCTTTTCTGTTTTCTTCTTCATTCTTCTCTTTTTGTCATAGGGGATAAATTCTTCGATGTCCGCGTCGTCTTCGTCGGGCTCGGGTTCTATATGAACCTGCTCCTTTCGAGGCTCCGGAACAACTTCACGCACGGGCTCGATGACGGGAACGGGCTCGGGTTCGGGCTTGGGGTCTTCCTCTTCGGGAACGATCTCCTCAGGAACTTCCGCTGTTTCTTCGGTTACGGGAACGGATTCCTCGGGCTCGGGAATCATATCCTCGAGCATAATTATCGGCTGTTCGTCCGCTTTGGGTGCATCCTCTTCCGATTCGGGCTCGATGAATATCGGGATCTCCGAGACGTTTTGCGGTTCTTCAAGGAGGTGGCTCTCCTCTGACTCGGGAGGTGACTTCGGCCCGTTCTCAGCGTCCATAGCGGCGATAGCGGCTTCAAGCTCATCCGAAACGCTTTCGGTCTCGCTCTCGGATGCGGGTGCAATGGGGATCACTACCTCCTGATTTCCCTTATCGTCAACAGAGCTTTCGTCCAGCATTGAAATTATGCCGTCAGCCATCTCGTCAAGCGAGATATCAAGCTCCTCCATACCCGATTCGGTAAGATAGGTGCGGACGTGTTCGGTCTCCTTCTTCGCCGTTTCCTCGGGCACACCGCGTTCGATGAGTCTCGCCAATAATAATTTCAAAAATTCTTCTTTTTTCATTTTGATCTCCGGATCTTCGAATATTTTTTTGGCTCTTTCGAAAAAATGTGTGTTTTTGTTTGCATTATTCAAAAATATATGATATAATATATGCGTGTTCGGGGCAAAATCGCCGTTTGAACATACTTATATTATATTATAGCAGATTTTAAGAGAGATTTCAAGATGAGAATGAGAAAAAAGAAGCATTCGGCTGAAAGAATTGAAGCATGCGCCGAACTTTTGCTTAAAAATCCCATAGAATGCTTCGGACACGAGGACGAAATTTTCGGGAAGAAGCTTCCGATGCTCCTCGAGATAGGTTGCGGTAAGGGTGATTTTGCCCGCGGTCTCAGCAAGATGCACCAAGATCACGGTATCATAGCGCTCGAAAGAGTACCCGACGTTGCCATGTTTGCGCTTGAGAAGGCGAAGGCTACTCTCGGTGAGCGTCCCGACAACGTCAGATTCATTATCGGCAACGCCGAATATCTTCCCGACTGGTTTGCGCCTCATACCTTTGATCGGATCTATGCCAACTTCTCTGATCCTTGGCCGAAGAAGGGCCAGCACAAGCGCAGACTTACTGCTCCCGGATTTTTGAAGATGTACGAAAAGCTACTTGTACCGGGCGGCGAGCTTCATTTCAAAACCGACAACGAGGATCTCTTTGACTGGTCTGTTGAGCAGTTCAAGGAATACGGACTCGAGACGATATTCTACACACGCGATCTTCACGCAAGCGAGCTTGCCACGACGAATATCGTCACCGAGTATGAAAAGCGATTCACCGACCTCGGGCAGAAGATCTTCTCTGCTCACGTAAGATTTCCCGTAAAGAAAGAGCAATAATGGCAGAGATCACAAACGAGCCCTGCGGTGTACTTATCATCAACAAGCCCGAGGGTCCGACGTCGCACGATATCGTTAACAAGATCAGACGTCTTTATTCTACAAAGAAGGTCGGTCATACGGGCACACTTGACCCGATGGCGACGGGCGTTCTTGTCGTGCTTATCGGACGTGCGGCAAAGGCTTGCGAGTATTCGCTCTCGGACAGAAAGAAATATACCGCAACTCTTCGTCTCGGAATCGAAACAGACACAGAGGACACAACGGGGATCATTCTCAAGGAAACTGACGTAAATCTTTCCGAAAGCGACGTACAGGACGTTCTCGGGCGTTTCAGCGGCAGAATAATGCAGATCCCCCCGATGTACAGCGCACTCAAGGTCGGCGGCAAGAAGCTTTGCGATATTGCACGCGGCGGCGGTACAATTGAGAGGCAGGCGCGTCCCGTTGATATCTATTCTATTTCTGCTGAACATATCGAAAACAACGACTACAAGCTCGTAGTTGAGTGCTCCGCGGGAACTTACATCCGTACGCTTTGTGCTGATATCGGAAGCGCACTCGGATGCGGCGGCGCAATGGCAAGTCTTGAGAGAAGTGAAGCTTGCGGATTCGGTATCGATCAAGCTCACACGATAGAAGAGATCGAGCCGCTTTCGGCAGAAGAGAGGCTTGCTCTTCTCCGCCCTGTTGAGGAAATATTCTATGAACTTGACGCAGTCCGGCTTCCCTCATTTTACGAAAAACTCTTCCGTTCGGGTTGCGAGATCTATCTAAAAAAAGCCAAGCTTCCCGAGTATCCCGTAAGTACGAGGCTCAGAGTGCTTGACTCAAAGGGCGATTTCTTTGCGCTGGGCGAGGTCAAGGAATATGAAAACGGGCTTGCGGTAAAGTCGATAAAGCTGTTTTCGCTTACTTGAATTCCCGCATCATTTTTCTTCTTGCCGAAAGCTTCGCAGCTGCCGGCGGAATAAAGAATATGATCGTACAGAGCAGCATTCCGAGAATACCGATCCATTCATAGCTGCCGAAAAGATAAGCGAAGCCGTAAAACGGAGATGCAAAGAGCATTACTCCGTATCCGAGGACTACGCCAATAAAACCGCCGATCTCAAAAGTCGCAGAGCTTGCTATCAGCGCGGCAAAAGACATCAGAAAAGATACTGTAAGCCATCCCCTGACTCCGATTGCGAGCGGGGGATGCTTTTTTGTTACCGAAAAGATATAAAAAGCAATTAAAGCGGCAATAAAAAACAGGGTGGCAAACAGATTGCCGGACGTTATCTCGCGTGATGCATAATTGATTATTATTGTTGAAATATACACCGAAAGCATCAGTGAGACAGCTATTATCCGTGTTATTCCTATCTTTGTGAAGGCAAAGAATTTCATCATATCCTCAAATTCGATCGGGGCTGTCAGAAACAGCCCCGATGTTTATACTATTGTTATATTATGCAAGAGACTTCTTATAATCCTCAACGATCTTAGCGGAGATGTTGCCGGGAACGATCGCGTAATCGGTTACGTTGAACTCGAAGGAGGCACGGCCCTGGGACATAGCGCGAAGAGCGATGGGGTAATCAACGAGTTCGGACTTGGGAGCGGTTGCGTGGACTACGGTGTATCCCTTCTTAGCTGCGGGATCCATACCCATAATGCTTCCGCGGCGCTTGTTAAGGTCGCCCATAACGTCACCTACGAGATCCTCGGGAACGGTGATATCGAGATCGCCTACAGGCTCCATAAGAACAGGAGCTGCCTGCTCGAGACACTGCTTGTATGCCATAATAGCAGCAGTCTTGAAGGACATTTCATCCGAGTCAACGGGATGGTAAGAACCGTCGTGGAGGTCTGCTGCGAGGTAGGTCATCGGGAATCCTGCAACGCCCTTTACCATACCCTCGAGAATACCCTTTTCAACTGCGGGGTTGAAGTTCTTCGGAACTACGCCGCCGACAACAGACACGGTGAAGGTGAGACCGGGATCTTCGCCGGGACCGAACTTGATCCAAACGTCACCGAACTGACCCGAACCGCCGTTCTGCTTCTTATGACGGGCGTGGATATCAACTGTCTTAGTGATCTTCTCACGGTAGGGGATCTTGGGAGTCTCGAGGTTGATGGTTACGCCATAACGAGCCTTGAGCTTAGCGGAGAGAACTGCAAGGTGCATATCGCCAATACCGGAGAGAACCATCTGATGTGTCTCAGGATCGGTAACGTACTTGAGAGTGAGGTCTTCCTCGAGCATACGAGCCATGGACTGAGAAATCTTGCTCTCGTCCTTAGCGGTTGCGGGAACCATAGCCTGGCTCATATAAGGAGTGGGATATGTGATCTTAGCGTAAGCTACGTCAGATCCGTCGGTAAGAGTATCGTTTGTGTTGGTGTTAGCAAGCTTGGCGATCATACCGATATCGCCGCAAGCGAGCTCTTCGACCTCGGTCTGAACCTTGCCCTTAACGGTATAGATGTGAGCCATCTTCTCGGAGGTGCCGTTTGTGAGGTTCTTGAGGGTCATATCCTTCTTGAGAGTACCGTTCATAACCTTGAAGAAAGACATCTTACCTACAAACGGGTCAGCAACGGTCTTGAATACGAAGATGCTTGTCGAGCCTGCGGGATCGATTGCAACCTTGTCGCCTTCAACAGACTTCTCTGCACCCTTTGCGGTGTGTCTGGGGAAGGACTCAACGATAGCGTCAAGAATAGCCACGATACCCCACATATTGACTGCAGAACCGCAATATACGGGAGTGATGGTACCCTCGAAGATACCCTGGTGGAGAGCCTCTGCAGCCTCTTCCTTGGTGATCTCTTCGCCGTCGAAATACTTCATCATAAGGTCGTCGGAGGTACCTGCGACTGCCTCATTGAATGCCTCTTTATAGTTAGCTGCGATATCCTTGAGTTCGTCGGACATGGGGATCTCGCTTCTCTTGCCCTTTGCATCGTAATCAAAAGCCTTCATCTCAACGAGGTCGATCATAGTGACCTTGTCGCCGTGCTTTACGGGAACGAATACGGGACAGAGGGTATTACCGAAAGCATCGTGGAGCGCGTTGAATACCTTTTCGAAATCAGCGTCGCTATCGTCGCACTTGTTTACAAAGAATGCCTTGGGAAGACCTGCAGCGGTTGCATAGTCCCAAGCAAGCTCGGTACCTACTTCTACGCCCGACTTTGCGTCAACGCAGATGAGTGCGCTGTCTGCAACACGGAGAGACTGGTGTACTTCGCCTACGAAGTCGAGGTAACCGGGGGTACCGAAAACCTTCATCTTCATACTCTTCCAAGCGATGGGGGCAAGGGATGCAGAAATAGAGAAGCCTCTCTTCCCCTCTTCGGGATCATAGTCGCAAACGGTGTTACCGTCAGAAGTCTTACC
>JAZSEA010000079.1:0-10228 GCA_045531455.1 Eubacteriales bacterium | reverse complement strand
CTTTAATACTAATTGAGGCTGTATCACATTTTTTAGTGAGACAGCCTCTGTTTTTTATTCCTCAACGTAATGGATCGCGCTGACGGAGCCATCCGTGATGCCGAACATAAGCTGAGACGCACCGTCGGTATAGACGAGGGTGCCCGAAGCGTTTTCGGTGTAGTCCGCGCCGTAGGTCTCGATAACAGCCTCTCTGCCGTCACCGATCGAGATGCCCTCAGGAGTCGAAACGCTGTCATCGGTCAGAACGATCTTGACGATCTTGTTTACACCGTTTTCATTGACGGTATTGAACTTGAATCCCGCGTAGGTATACTCGCGGTCGGGCTCAGCACCGCCGCCGCAGGAGGGAGTCTCAACAAGGTTCTGCGCCTCGCCGAGTGCGGATACCGCCGCATTTGCGTCGCCGCCGACCTTGATCTCAACGTCACCCGACTTAAAAAGATAGCTTTTTGTCTCACTTCCGCCGTCACATCCGACAAAGCAGACAAGCATTGCGAGCAGGAGTGCCAAAGAGATAAATTTTTTCATTATTTTTCTCCTCTTTCATTATAATAAGAATTGATGCGTTCTTCCCAGATCGCGGAAAGCTCGCTCTCGCCTCTGTGATCGGTAAGTCCGTGGTTTTCCGCAAGGATCTTACCGAAATAGGACGTCACCTTCTCCGCGCCGTAGACGTTGAGATGAAGTCCCTTATCGTAGGTGTCCTGCGACCAATCAAGTCCGATCTCCTCGTCCTTGCCAACCATAGAATAATAAGCAAGTCCGTTCTCGTCCGCATAATCAACGATCTGAGCGTCCCATTCTGGATACCAATAGTATCTGACCGAGTTTGTCGGTGCCTTGACGAGGATCAGCTCGATGCCCTTTTCCTTACAGAGCGCGGTCATCTTATCGAGATACTCCATAGCACGCTTCGGGAGCGCGGTGTTCAGAAGATCGTCGGGATTTCTCGTATCCGAGGTATCGACGGGATCGATATCGGTCTGCATAAGGTAGCCCTGATGGGTGATATCAACGTGCTTATCGAAGGCGTGCTTGAAATCATCCGAATCAAGCTCGCTCCAACGCGCGTGATAGCGCAGTATCGGCAGGAAATAAGAGAGGAGCGATTCCTCATCCGTCATCGAAGCCTTGATAGCATCGAGCTTGTGCTCCGACCATTCCATATCCTCGATCGCCATTCTGCTGATCGCCTCGAGGGGCGTTTCACCATAGTGAAGCGCGAGAACGTTGAAGACCACCGCCTTTGGAGTCTCCTTTTCGAGTGTTTCCTCGAGGATGTGATAGGATTGCCATACCGTCTGCTGTGACGATCCGCGGACGTAGGAAGTGATTCCGTATTCCTCAAAGAGAGTCGCGGGAACAAATCCCTCGTAAACCTCGCAGTCACCGATGAAGATGACGTCGTGAGGGTCGGTCGTGTCATAGTATCCGCAAAGCAGATGCGCCTCGCGGTTATCGTGGCGTGCATCCTGAAGTACAGCGCCGAAGCATATCACGGCACCGAGGACGATAAGAAGCGCACAAGCAAAGGAAATAATTCTGATAATATTTTTCTTCATACTGCCGCCTCCTTAATTGAACGTGCCGCCGTAGATGAAGGCGGAGGCGTCAAATCCGAGTCCGTACGAGCCGAAAACGAGGATGGCAATGCAGAGGATAGCCATTATCGCATTGCCGAGGATCGGCTTTTCCCAGAGAACCTCGCGCAGAGGTTTCTTGACGGACAGTCGGCTCACGGCAGTCATAACAACAATACCGACGGCGATAACGATATACTGCGTCAGGCTGACGTTAAGCCCGAGCAGTCCGCCATTGAATATCTCGCCGATATTGAAGGTATAGAAGGTGCTGAAGAAGCGGTCGAAGGTCAGCGGAACGTCACAATAGCAGTCAAAAACTCGGATAAGCGACATCAACAGGAAGGTGCGCACCGCCATAAATGACTGATAGGGCGCGCTGTTCCAAAGCTTCGGGAATCTCGCGTGGAATTTCTCATAAAGAGGATTGAGCTCCTGAGAAATGAGGATAACAACGCCGTTGAGGAGGCCCCAGACGACGAAGTTCCAGGCAATTCCGTGCCAAAGACCCGTCGCAAGCCAAGTAATAATGGTCGCGGTATAAACGGGAAGTCTCTTTCCGACGCCGACTCCGAGCTTTGCCCTGCCCCATTTCGAGAGCTTCTGCATCGTCTTTGTAAGAGACAGCGGATAGAAAATGTAGTTGGTGAACCAATTTCCCATCGTCATATGCCAACGGTTCCAGTATTCTGCCGTCGACTTGGACGAGAAAGGACGGTTGAAGTTCTCGGGGAGCTTGATGCCGAGGATCTGCGCCGCGCCGAGGACGATATCGATTCCGCCCGTAAAATCGCCGTATATCCTGATCGAATAGAAAAGGCAGAGCAGAATAAAATAGATTCCGCCGAGCTTTTGCGAAACGATATATCCGATCGCGGGCGCGATGGCATCGGCTATGACGAGCTTCTTGAAGAAGCCCCAAAGGATGCGCAGAAGTCCGCACCACGCCTCCTTCGCGTCAAAGCTGTGAGTTGCCTTAAGCTGTTCGCCCGTGTCGGCATAGCGGCTGATAGGTCCCATTGCAAGCTGCGGGAAGAAGGAAACGAAAAGCGCGTGGCGGAAAAAATTGCGCTCCACAGCAGCACGTTCGCGGTAAACGTCGATCATGTATCCGATCGAGATGAAGGTATAATAGGAGATACCCATTATCTCGAGAGCATATTTGCCGAAGGAAATTCCGCGCTCGGTGATCTTGAAGCCGATCATCGAGGAAAGATACTTTACGTAAACGAGCGAAAGCGTCATTACGAAAATGCCGATGCAAAGGATCAGAAGGCTCGTATTTTTATGCTTCGCGCGGTATGCCTTGCGCTCGTCCTTCGAGAGCGTTGTCTTGGTTTCCTCAAGATACTTCTTAAGTGCTTCAATTCTCTTCCCGAGGACTTGCACCGTAATGTAAGAAAATACGATCGCAAAAAGCAGGAAGAAAAAGCTGACAAATCCCGCAAAAGCGTAGAAGACAACGCTTCCGAGAAGCAGAACTATCCATTGTACCTTTTTCGGCACAAGGAAATAAACGAGAGTGAGTACGGCGAGGAACGCCAGAAACTCAAATGATGCAAAATTCATCAGATGTTGTCAAGCTTTTCGATAAGAGCGAAGATAGCCTTAGCGGAGTTGAAGTTCTCGGGAAGGATCTCCTCGGGAGGAATCGAAACGTCGAATGCGTCGTTGATGTCGGTGATGAGGGTTACAATGTCGAGAGAGTCGAGAATGCCGTCGTCTATAAGAGTCTCGCAGGTCTCGTAATCGATACCCTCGTGAAGATTTTCAAGAATTTCAATAAGCTTTTCCATAGTTTTTCTCCTGATTTTATTATTCAAAGTATATAACGCAGTTTTACGATTGAGAAGCTTCGTCAAGAAGGAATTTGCGGTTTATTTTACAGTTAGCCGTAAGAGGCATAGTTTCAAGTTTGCGGTACTCGCCGGGGATCATATATCTCGGAACAAGCTTGAGAAGATACGCGGTAAGCTCCGCCGAGGTCGCCTCGCCGACGTAATAAAGTACGATCTTTTTCTTCTCCGCGGGATAAACGGCGCATACCTGACGCACGCCCTCGCAGGTCGATGCGGCGGCTTCGATCTCGCCAAGCTCGATGCGGTGACCCATATGCTTGATCTGCGAATCCTTGCGGCTGACGAATTCGAGCTCGCCGTAGGAATTGAAGCGTCCGAGGTCGCCCGTGCGGTAAACGAGCTCTGGGTATTTGTCGTTTAAGGGATTCTGAACGAAAGCCTCGGCTGTCTTTTCGGGGTTCGAGATATAACCGAGCGTCACGCACGTGCCGCGGATATAGATCTCCCCGACCTCGCCGTCGGGTGCTTCCTTACCGTCATCGGTGATAAGGAAGATATCGGTATTCTTAAAGGGCTTGCCCACGGGGATCGGCTCGTTCTCTCCGAGTGTGCGGGTCGCGGGCCAGTAGCAGGACATTCCCGTTGCCTCGGTCGGTCCGTAAAGATTGAAGAATCTCGCCTCGGGGAGAGCGTTTCTCCAAAGCTCATATTGCTTCTTCGGGAAGACCTCGCTACCGAAGCAAACTGTAGTCAGGTGTTTCGGCGGTGTCTTTTCAAGTACTCCGAGCGAGGAGATCATCGTCAGCGCGGAAACGACCCAACAGATAGTGTTGACACCGTGCTCGTTAAGATATTCTACGAGCTTTACGGGGAACATAAAAAGCTGCTTCGGAATGAGATACGCCGTCGAACCGAATTTGAGAGTCGGCATGATCTCCTTTAAGGGAGCATCAAAATATAGCGGAGTCTGGTTGCCGAAGACGGTATTTTCATCGAATCCGATAGCCTCGCAGAGCGATTCGGTGTAGTCGATAACCGAACGATGGCAAGCCGCAACGCCCTTCGGAACGCCCGTTGAGCCCGAGGTAAATACCACGTAGATCGGATCGGTGTCGATCTGATGCGCACGGATATTTTCGAGAAGGGGCGCGTTTTCGGGATGGCTTACGATTTCGTTATAGATAAGCACTTCTCTGCCGAGCGCATCGGCGGCTTTCCTGTGCCGCTCGTCGGTGATGACGTAAGCGGGATCGATCGTGTCGATGATCATCTGCATTCTGAGCGACGGCATCTGCGCGTCGAGAGCAACGTAGTACGCGCCCGAGTAGATGATACCCATAAAGGTGACGATCGCGTGCGGATGCTTGTCCATAAGCACGGCTACTGCGCGTCTGCGGCAGTTCTTTTCCGCAAGGAAGGATCCTATCGAACGCGCGCCTCTGTATAACTCGGCGAACGTCACCGAGTCCTTGCCATCAGAGAATGAAACCTTATCGGGCACTCTCGCGGCGGTGGCTTCAAGATACTGAAGTATATTCGTTCTCATTTTTAACCTCTTAATTCGGGAATGTCTGTGATCGTTTCCGTCGCGCTTGCGGGGACGGACGATGCATCATACTTGCGGTAACCCTGCCCGCACCAAGCGTCGTAAGCGGAAACCTGCGCATCGGTCAAGAGACATCCGCTGACAGAATACTCTCCGCCGATCGGATTTGAATCGTAATGATACCACTTCGGCGCATCCTTTGTGCCGATATTGACAAGATTCCAGAAGTGATTTCCCGGCGCGCCGCCATCTGCGCGCTTCATATCGATATTTTCGATGCCGAGACGCTCGAAAAATGCCTTTGACGCGGCAAAGTAGCTGTAGCAATCGCCCGTGCCCGACGAGAAGAGCGCCATATACGCGGCGTAAACAAAATCGTCTGTCTCGGCGGTCGAGGCGTAACTGATACTGTCCCGGACGTATGCGTAAACCGCACGAACCTTCTCTTCTGCCGTCATCTTATCTGTAATTATCTGCGCTATGACCTTATCGATCTCTGCGTAGAGCATATCCTCGGTGACCTCCATAGTACCAACGATAACCGTTGCAGTCGCGCTCGAGGAATTTCCCGATCCATCAGTCGCGGTGTAGATCACGGTATAAGTGCCCGCAACGCTCACGTTTACAGATGCGGAATCGACCTTGATATCGATCTTTCCGTCCGAATTATCGGTCACGGTAGCCTGCTTTTTCCAGGCGATGCCGTCACCGACGTTGACGCGGATCTCACCGACCTCGATCACGGGAGCGGTCGTGTCAACAACCTCGACCGAGTATTTCTTTGCCTTGCCGTCAACTATGACCGAAACGCTGTGCTTGCCGACGGTTTTAAGAGTAGCAACGTCAAATCCCTCGGCAAACTCCGAGCCTTCAACACCCGATATTGCCGAAGCATCCGTGACTCCCGCCTCAACCGTCACACTCTCCGCAGAGCAGGACACGAAGATCATCAGAAAAACGAAAATCAACGCGGTATATGTCAAAATTCTTTTATTCATAAAATACCTCAAAGCATAATTATCCATTATAGCTTATTATACCATTTTTGCGGCATTTCTGTCAATACGTATATCAAAGTATTTAATATTTTTTAATATTATATAATATAACCGTCGCGTCCGGGGGCGCGGCGGGGTGGGATTATCCGTTAGGGAACAGGATTCTGTAATAATCGTTATCGAGGATATATGGCGAATAGGTTCTCAGATTATAGGCATAATCCCTCTTTTGAGATACGTAGGTATCGAGAGCGGCAGCTTCGACGTTGAAGCCCTCGGCTACGATGAACTTCTTTGTTTTGAAGTTAAATACACCGTAATCCGTGACGAAATTATGATAGCCTTCATTGGTGTTTAGTATTACAAAGCCCTCGGCGTTAAGATCAAGTATATCCTGACCGATAATGATCCTAGAATCATAATCCACTCCAAAAAGATTGAGGATAGTCGGAAGGATATCGGGCGCGGAGCAAACCTTATTGATCTCGACGGGACCTTCCATCGACGCTGACCAGATGATCAGCGGCGCACGATAGAGATCGAAGTTTGCATAGATATTTTCTACGGGAAGCCCATACATCTCGGCAAGAGCACGTTCGTTTGTGCCGTCCGTCTTTTCCGAAAGATTGTAAGGAAAATGGTCGGGTGCAAGAACGAAAACGGTATCCTCGAGGATGCCGAGGCGTGCGCACTCATCATAGAGTGCCTTTACCATAAGTTCGACTTCGTATTGGCAGGCTATATATGAGAGCGAAAGCTCCTCTTTATAATCATTTCCGAGGACCTCCATCACAAGCGACTTGTGTTTTGCTGCCTGACGGTTGCCCACAAAGGTCTGGTTGGCGTGCCCCGAGGTTGTCATATAGTATAGATGAAATGGCTCCTCAAGGCTGAGGAATGAAAGCGAATTCATTGCGAGCTCATAGTCGGATTTCGGCCACGCGGGAGTGAATGAAACATCCCAGTTACCGACTGCGTGCCAATCATATCCAAAATTCGGGTGTGTCATATCGCGGTTATAAAAGTCGTAGCCGTGATTGTGGAAGGCGTGGCATTCGTAACCGAGCGACGGGAGGATATTACCAAGAGTGAATTTCTGATAGGTCTGCGCATTCTTGTCCTTATAGAAGCAATCCGCAGAGTAATAAAAATTACCCGTGATATTCGCATATTCGCCCGTTGCGGTACTGCCTCCCCAGAGAGAGCAATAATAATTGTTGAAAACGAAGCCTTCATTCTTCATCATATAAAGGGTGGGAGTCAGCTTTTCATTTATAGCTGCGGGAGCCCAGCCCTCAACTGTTATATAAATGAGGTTTTTGCCCGCAAAATATCCCGTATATTCGTGCTTGTTCGTACCCGCACGCGAGGCAAAGAAAGTGTGTGCCTTAGCAAGATTGTTCTTGCCCGCGGCTTTTGCATCCTCAATCAACTTTTTAAAATCGATATCAAGGCGCTGGGGGCTTCGGTCAATAACGGGAGGCAATGGAGGATCGGGAGTTGTCTGTTCACCGCTCACTTCGCCTGTAGCTTCCGATCCGCCCGTAACTTCTCCGCTTTCGGGCGGGCTTACAGGCTCGGACTCGGGAGATGTCGTGACCTTGGGGCCGAAGATATCCTCGCCTCGGAGTGCCGTTGTGATATCACCTTCAAGTAAGTCGGGGATCTCACCGACGTCTGTTTCGGGCATTCCGAAGATCATATACTGAAGCTCAAGCCGCGCCGTGGTCAGAACTCCGAATCTTTCAACTGAATCCCTTACCAGAAATCCTCCGCGGTAAACGAACTTATCTCCGAATGCCTCGTCATGTTTATTAACATAAAGCGTTCCGAGCATAAAGAAGCATATGGAAAAAACTGCACATGCAGCACGGAGCATCCAGCTTGACCGTTCTGGAACTATCACCTTTCTGCCGAATATGGCGAAGAGAATAAAGGGTACGAATAAGATCAGTATCCAATGCAGATTTGCAAATATCGCCTTAATGGTGTTTCCCATATAATCTGCAAGGTTGCCCGCCATGCCGAGCATTCCAAGCGCAAAGAAATCACCAAAAAACGCGGAATATACTACTTGTATAGCGCAAAGGAGGGTAGGTATCGCCAGAAGCACAAGGGTAATGATATAATTCACCTTGCGGTTAAAAAGCGTACAAAGCAGAGCCATAAACATTCCGCTCGCGATGCTGAAAAATATCGCGTAAACGAAGAACGAAGAGTTAATCTCCTTGAAAGTAGCAATATGAACCACCAGTTCAAGATAGATCAATGCAATAGGCAAGGCAACCACGAATGGAAGTGAGGAAAGCAACAAAGCCGAGGGATTTTTATCCTCGGGACGGCGGCGGGGGGCGTCTCTGTTTTCAGAACGCTGGGCTTGGTTTTCGTTGTAGTTCATTTATTTATCCTTATTTGTGCGTGCCGAGACAGAGGCTGTATCGCGGGATCAGTTCTTATGATACAGCGTTCTTGTCTGGTAATAGGGCTCGTAGGTGATGTAGATCCCGAGCTTTTTGAGCAGATTTTCGTCGGTATGTGAGAGAATGACCGTCGAATGCGCGTCGCATCCGCGGAGATTTGCAAGCTGATCTATCGCGCGCTCGGCATCGGGGGAGTTGACGGCGCAGACGGAAAGTGCAACAAGAACCTCGTCGGTATGGAGTCGCGGATTGTGGTTGCCGAGGTGCTCGACCTTGAGGTGCTGGATAGGCTCAATGATCTCGGGGGGCATAAGATGGAGATCCTCGTCGATGTCGGCAAGAGCCTTGATCGCGTTGAGAAGCATCGCGGAGGTCGCGCCGAGAAGCTTAGAGGTCTTGCCCGTGATGATACGTCCGTCGGGAAGCTCGATCGCTGCGGCGGGCTCACCCGTCTGATCGCGCTTTGCAACTGCGGCGGCAACAACGGGTCTGTCCGCGATCGAGATCTTCGCCTTCTTCATCTGGATCTCGTGCTTGTAAATTATCTCCTTGGGCTCCTCGCCCTTTCTGACGGCAACGAGCGAATTATAATAACGTCTTACGATCTCGCGGTTTGCGGCTTTGCGGACAACTTCATCATCAATTATGCAATTACCGACCATATTTACGCCCATATCTGTGGGGGACTTGTAGGGGCAGCTTCCGTAGATCTTCTCGAAGGTAGCCGCAAGCACGGGATAGATCTCGATATCGCGGTTGTAGTTTACGGTGGTCTCGCCGTAAGCCTCAAGATGGAAATGGTCGATCATATTGTTATCGTTGAGATCGCTTGTCGCCGCCTCATATGCGATATTAACAGGATGCGAAAGGGGAAGATTCCAGATCGGGAAGGTCTCGAATTTTGCGTATCCCGCCTGAACGCCGCGTCGGTTTTCGTTATAGACCTGCGAGAGGCAGACAGCCATCTTTCCGCTGCCGGGGCCGGGTGCGGTGACAACGACAAGCTTGCGCTCGGTCTCGATAAAGTCGTTCTTTCCGTATCCGTCCTCGGATACGATATGCTCGATATTTGCGGGATAGCCCTCGATCGGATAATGGCGGTAGACCTTGATCCCGAGGGATTCAAGCTTCGCGCGGAATGCACGCGCCGCAGGCTGGGATTCGTACATCGTCATAACAACGCTTCCGACGTAGAGTCCGAAGAAATTGAAGATATCGATAAGACGAAGCACGTCGGCGTCATAGGTAATGCCGAGGTCTCCGCGTTTTTTATTCTTTTCAATATCGCCTGCATTTATTACGATAACTATCTCCGCCTCGTCCTTGAGCTCGAGAAGCATCTTCATCTTACTGTCGGGCTGGAAGCCGGGAAGAACTCTCGACGCGTGATTGTCGTCATAGAGCTTGCCTCCAAACTCGAGATAAAGCTTTCCGCCGAAGCGGTCTATCCTCTCTCTGATATGCTGCGACTGCAGGCGCAGATATTTTTCATTGTCAAATCCGATCTGATGCATTTTAACCCCCATACCGCCCAATCGGGCGAAAATAACAATACATAATTATTATACTACAAATATAATTCAAATGCAAGAGAGGAATTGAAGATTTATTATTATTTTTCCGAATGAAGACAGAAGAGTGCAGAGTTCAGAATGCAGAATGCAGAGTTAAGCAAAAAAGTGCAGAGTGCAGAATGCAGAGTGCAGAGTTAATGTAATTTTTCTCGCGTTGCTCGAAAAATATCTGTGCGATAATTTAATATGGTTTTGATAAAACTTCGCTAAGCTATAGCCGAAGAGAGCCGAACCCATAAGCTCTGCGGCGATAAATTTTCGCGTCTTTCGGCGTGATATATCTCGCAAGGTTAATACCTTGCTTCGCT
>JAZSEA010000115.1:0-33594 GCA_045531455.1 Eubacteriales bacterium | reverse complement strand
AGCGAAGCAAGGTATTAACCTTGCGAGATATATCACGCCGAAAGACGCGAAAATTTATCGCCGCAGAGCTTATGGGTTCGGCTCTCTTCGGCTATAGCTTAGCGAAGTTTTATCAAAACCATATTAAATTATCGCACAGATGTTTTTCGAGCAACGCGAGAAAAATTACATTAACTCTGCACTCTGCACTCTGCATTCTGCACTCTGCACTTTTTATGTTTAACTCTGCACTCTGCATTCTGCACTCTGCACTTGAAAAAGGATGACCCATCATGAGTCATCCTTTTGTATTATTCTGTTTTACTGCAGCTTCTCAAAAGACGTCGCTACGTTCTTGATGTACTTTTCAAGAACCTTGCTCATACCCGAGCTGACGGTTGCCCAGTTTTTGTTGTCGCAAGCGGCGTTATAGAAGATATCGGTGATCTTGTTGAGCTTGTTGTTGAAGAGTCTGCCGAGGTCGAAGCAAACGGTGGTACGGATGATGTTGTACATATCCGCCTCGTCGGAGGTCTCGGAGTAACGGAGCTTCATATTCATCTCGAACTGCGCGGGAGTTGTGGTTCTGTAAGCCTCGCTTGCCCAGCACTCGAGAACTGCCGCGGCGCGCTCAACGTCCTCGCTGTTAGAGAAGACTCCGTAAAGCGAGAAGGGATTGCCGACGACGGAAATGAAGTTTTCCTGATCCTTGTCGTAGAGAGGAGTGGGGATGATGCTGTAGGAGAAGTCTACCTGACCGACAAGCCGCTTGTCCGCAAGGTGGCAGCGGTCCTGGATAAAGATTGCTCTCTGCGCAACGAAGCTATCCTGATGAGTTCCCGCGATATAGCAGTCGTCGGATGCGATCCACGCGCCGAGCTTGGTGCAGAGGTCTACAGCCTTGTTGCTGTAAAAGTCCTCGGAGATAACGAGGAGCTTGTCTTCATCCTGCTCAACGAGACGGAGATCCGAGCCGGTATAGAATGCGTCAAGACCGTAGTTCGCGCCTACAAAGCCGTAGAAGTCGCCCTCGTCCTTCTTGTTGCTTGCGTCGAGATCCTCGTATGCGTCAGCGGTCATGGTGATGAGCTTTTCGAGAGTCCATTCATTGCTGCGGACGAGGTCGATGGGATCCTCGAGCTGGTATTTCTTGATCAGCTCGTTGTTGCAATACATAGCGTACATCAGGTGGAGCACGTTGATCGATGCGTCGCCCGATGCGAAATAGATGCTGTCGCCGATCGAGACGACGTCAAGAAGGCTCTCGGGCCACCAGGGCATCTCGAAGTTGAGATAGGGAAGGTCTGCCATGTCGGCGCAGTAGCCGTCGATAGCGCACATCGCGGTGGTTCTGGAATAAGCCGAAATGAGGTCGAGGGGTGTGTCGCCGCCTCTGTAGATGTTGCCTACGTAGTTGACGAATTCACTTGTCTTATTGTTGTTTCCCGCGGTACTCAGCCACTCAAATTCGATGTTGAGCTTCGCCTGAACGTTTGCGTTACGCTTGTAAATAGCGTCGTTTACAAGGGTTCCGCTCAGCTCCTCTGCCTCGTATTCCTGCATTTCAACGTCGCTCCAATAGAGGATGGTGAAGGTCTCTCCGCCGAAATCGAGCTCGGGAAGATCGCTCTTGAGGTAGCCTTCCTCATCGTAAAGATGAGAGGTATCCTCGTTAGTAGCTCCTTCCTCGGGAGCCGTTGTGGATGCTGTGGGTTCCGTGGTGACCTCGGGGTCCTTGGTCTCTGCACACGCGATAAGAGTGGGCAGGATCGTAATGATCGCTAAAATCAGCGCAAGGATCTTTGCCGATCGTTTCATAATTTGCCTCCGTAAAAGTAATATATACTAATTTTACCACATATAGTACGCGATTGTCAAGTGCCTTTTGTGTTAATATGAGAAAGATTCCTTTTTCTTACCTCTTTCCCACCTTTTTAGGGGTTACATTCCTCGTCAAAATAGATTATAATGATAGTGTAACGAAAAAAGTGAGGTAAATATGGAACTTATACTTATCAGCAACTCGAAGCTCAAGATCATGCTGAGTGCCGAGGATATGAAGAGGTACAATATTGAATGTGACGGCGAGACGGCTCTGCGGCGCGGATTCAAGCCGGTTCTCGATATGGCAAGGCGGGATTGCGGCTTTGAGAGCGAGGGCGGGCGGTTGCTCGTTCAGGTATTTCCGTCGAGGGGAGGTGGATGCGAGATGTTTATCACGCGCGTTGCGCTCGAGAGCGGAAAGGAGAGGGCGAGGGATGCCTCCGTCTGCATTTTTGATAGCATTGAGACTATGAGCCGACTCTGCCGTGTGCTCCGTGAGCGCGGATACGGCAAGGAAAGCTCGGCATATGCGGTCTCGCCGTCGGCGTATGCTCTGATACTGCCCGAATTTGACCGTGACGATCCGCTTCCGCTCGGCGCGGCTGTCATATCCGAATTCGGATACCGCCGCGATTGCGAGAATATCGAAGGATACATAAAGGAACACGCGCGAGTGATCGTGGAGGGAAACGCCGTCGCCCGGCTTGCGGAATTTTGTTGAAACTCTTGACAAACCCTCCGATGATTGATATAATATATGTGAATTCATCGGAGGTCTCAAATATGGATAACTTAGATGCAAGATGGCAGGCGCTCGAGGAAAAATGCCGTGCGTGCCGGAAATGTCCGCTTTGCGAGACGAGAACGAATTGCGTTTTCGGAACCGGTAACAGACAGGCGGATCTGATGTTCGTCGGTGAAGCACCGGGCGAGCAGGAGGATCTTTCGGGAACTCCGTTTGTAGGCCGTGCGGGTCAGCTTCTTGACCGCTTCCTCTACGCCGTCGATATCAAGCGCGAGGACGTGTATATCGCAAACATTCTCAAATGCCGTCCGCCCAAGAACCGCGATCCCCTCCCCGCAGAGGAGGACGCGTGTATAGATTTTTTGCGTGAACAGGTAAGGCTCGTCCGCCCTAAAGTGATCGTATGCCTCGGCAGGATCGCGGCGATGAGACTGATCAAGCCCGATTACAAGATCACGCAGGAGCACGGAACCTGGGTCGAGAAGGGCGATTTCGCTATGACTGCCGTTTTCCATCCCGCGGCACTACTCCGAGATCCGCGCCGTAAGGAAGATATGCTGAACGATATGAAAGCTATCAAGGCAAGACTTGATGAAAATAAAGTATAAACGGAAGGACAACGTATCATGAAGAGATTTATTACCCTGTTTTTAGTTGTTTGTATGCTTCTGCCCACGCTCATCGCGTGCAAGGGTCCCGAGACCACAGAAGAGCCCGAGATCACGACCGAGATCCCCGCGGAGACAACTCCCGAGGAAACTACGGCTCCCGCTCCCACAGAGCTCTCTCTCATTGCCGCGGGCATCAGCGAGTATACCATCATCCGCCCCTCCGAGTGCCAGAGCTTCATCATCGACGCTATGTCGGATATGCGTAAGGCGATCGAATCGAAGTACGGCGTCAGCATCAAGCCGACCGATGACTGGATAAAGGGTCTGGCAAAGGACGAGGCGTACGTCACCGATGCGCCCGAGATACTTATCGGCGCGACCAACCGCAAGGAGAGCAGAGAGGCTCTCGCAACCCTCAATCAGGGCGAGTACAAGATCTGCGTCAGCGGAAACAAGCTAATCCTTATCGGTTCGACCGATTATCTGACCGCGCAGGCTGTCAATGCGTTCGTTGAGTACGTGAACGCGAGTGCAAGTAGCGATACACTTTCGGTTCCGCTCGATTATTCGCTCGTCAAGACTCAGGAGGATATGTTCAGCCTCCTTATGGGCATCACTATGTATGCTATGGGCGACAGCTATTTCGGCGGCTCATCCCTTGGTAAGGATGTGACCTGGGTCAATAAGCTCGGCAACAAGTACGGAATGGATTACGTGAATTACGGCATCGGCGGAAGCACTATGTCGGATTTCAATCCCGAAAAGAATCCTATGGTCCTGCGCTATACTAAGATGGCAAAGGGCGATGCGGACATCATTCTCCTTGAGGGCGGAAGAAACGACCGCTCGCATAAGGTTCCGATCGGAGATTTTGAATCCCGCGACTCCAAGACCTTTATGGGAAGCATCAATATTATGCTCGACGGTATGCTCAAGACCTATCCGAACGCGCTGATCATCCTTATCACACCTTGGTACCATACAGGCAAGGTTTCTGCTACGGGTCTCTCGAACGTTGACTACGCGAACGCTATGCGTGATCTCGCTGAGCACCGTAACGATCCGAGAATCGTCTGCCTCTACGCGGCTGATCCCGAGCTCACCGGCGTTAACATGGACGATGCAAGATTCCGTTCGAAGTACTGCATCAAGCCCGATGACGTAAGCCATCTCAACGACGAGGGTATGAATATGGTTCTGACACAGATGGAACAGCTCATCGCCGCCGAATACGCAAAATTCAAGGGCGTGAATTAATATTTTAATTGGCAGGCAAGAAATATTATTGTATAATATTGTCATATAAATTCACAATTTGATCTTTTGAAGGTCAGTGGGAGGATATATGAAACGATCAATCAGAACGTTGACTATATTAGTATTATTATTTTTTTCACTTGCTGTGTTTTTTATAGCTTGTGATGAGCAGAAATCGGATGTTATAACATCAATCGGTGATGAAAGTACAAAAATCGGAGTAAACGTAACGGTTGCAGATAATACAGATGAAGATACTGTTGAAGACACCTTGGCACCCGAAGCAGAGATGAGCACGGACCCGGCAGAGACGGTGCATATCCACATATGGTCTGAGTGGTCGGTTGTGCTTGAAGCTGCCTGCGTGTCAGGCGGAAAGCAAGAACGCGGCTGTTTTTGCGGAGAACAAGAGGAACAGATGATTGATGCTCTCGGACACACGGAGGCCATTGACGAAGCCGTAGCTGCGACTTGCACAGCATCGGGACTCGGTGAAGGTAAGCATTGTTCAGTGTGCGGCGAGGTGCTCGCGGAACAGATCGTTATTGATGCTCTCGGGCATACCGAGATAGTTGACGAAGCGGTATCCGCAACATGTACGGCATCGGGACTCGGTGAAGGCAAGCATTGTTCGGTGTGCGGCGAGGTGCTCGCGGAACAGATCGTTATTGATGCACTTGGACATACAGAGGTCATTGATGAAGCCGTAGCGGCGACCTGCACCGAACCGGGACTTACAGAGGGCAAACGTTGCTCTGTATGCGGCGAGATTCTGGCAGCACAAATCGAAGTGAAGGCCAAGGGGCATAACTACAAATTGACAGTAAAAAACGCAACTTGCACGGATAAGGGTTATACCACATATACTTGCTTATGCGGTTCCTCATATAGGGATTCATATACTGCCGCACTTTCCCACAGCGATTCAGATAACAATGACATCTGTGATACTTGCGGTGGATATATTGGCCTGCCTGCTGGATTGTATGATGCCAATGACAAGCTTGTTGCGTCATGGAGCACTCTTGTTAAAACCTACGGTATGAACTTAAGCAAAAACTATACCGAATGGAATTATAAAAAGTCTTCTTCTTCGCCGAGTTATATATTTGCAAAAAACAGCGCACTCAGCAAGGGTGTCAAACTTATTATTGATAGCGGTATCAATAGTATAGGTGCGTTTGCGTTTTCGGAATGTAACAATTTGAAGGAGGTAGTCATAACGGAAAATGTGATTTCTATAGGAGAACATGCATTCACCGGCTGTGCCTCTCTCGAGAGTATTACAATTGGAAACAAGGTGAAGAGCATAGGCGCGGGTGCGTTCTTTGGTTGTAAGAGCCTTAAATCGTTTACTATTCCGAAGAGCACTACAAGCATTGAAGACCAAGTTTTCGGTTATTGTACAAGCCTTGACATCCTGACCGTGGAAAAGGGCAATACCAATTATCACAGTAGTCAAAATTGTATCATCGAAACGAAAACCAAGACTCTTCTCTACGGTTGTAAAAGTAGCGTTATCCCTTCTGACGGAAGTGTAACCAAGATTGGTGCACATGCTTTTCGTTTGTGCGAAAATCTTTCGGCCATTGTGATCCCCGAGGGAGTTACGGAAATCGGAGATTCCGCATTCTTCTCGTGTGAAAATGTGAAGAGCATTTCTTTGCCTCAAAGCTTGAAGATCATCGATCAGTTTGCATTCTTCCAGTGCTGTTTGGTTCCAGAGATCGTGCTTCCTGCAGGCATTGAAAAGCTCGGCGCGCATGCATTCTATGAATGCAAGTCTCTGACAAGCTTTGTTATTCCCGAAAAGATAACCGAGATCAATCCCTGGCTGTTTTATGGTTGTACGAACCTCAGGAGTGTAAGTATCCCCGACTGCGTAACCGTGATCGGTGAACATGCGTTTGCAACATGCCCCAACCTTGCTTCGATCGACTTGCCGAAGAATCTTGAAGCTATAGATGATTGGGCTTTCTCTAAGTGTACGTCGCTAAAAAGAGTGGATATTCCAAACGGAGTAAAGAGAATAGGCGCTAGTGCCTTCAATTATTGTTCGGCTATATCCGAGGCTGTTATTCCCGACAGCGTAACCGAAATGGGCGATTATGCATGGGGACATTGCTCGTCTCTGGATGGCATTACTCTTCCCGTGGGATTGATTGCAATTGAAAAAGGAACTTTTAATAGATGCTCGTCTTTGGAATATGTCACTTTCGGAAGTAAGGTAGAATATATCGGTGAGAGTGCGTTTTCTGGATGTATCAGCCTTAAAAGTGTGACCATCCCGGATTCTGTTAAGAGCATAGGATCTAATGCTTTTGACGGTTGCTCGGGGCTCGAAGCTGTAATTATCGGAAATGGAGTTACCGCAATCGACGAAAAGGCATTTCAGGATTGCTCAAAGCTTGCAAAAGTAAGCTTCGGCGAGAGTATTGTGAGCATCGGTAAGGATGCATTCAAGAAATGTGAGAATATTGGTGCGGTCATTCTTCCTGATAAGTTGAAAACTATCGACGTAAATGCTTTCCAGTATTGCTTCAATATGACCGAGCTTGATCTCGGCAAAGGCGTTGAGAGTATAGGCAGCGGCGCGTTTGATACATGCCGTAAAGTGAAGAAGCTTGTGATTCCCGACAGCGTTAAGACGATTGGTAAGTTTGCCTTTGAGGGCATGAATAGTCTTGAAACCTTGATAATAGGAGAAGGTGTTGATACTATAACGGATTATGCTTTTCGTGGATGTTTTGGGCTTAAAAAACTGGTGATTTCTGACAGTGTTAAAGTGATAGGAGAGGAAGCGTTCTCGAATTGCCAAGCCCTTGAAAATCTCGTTATAGGGAAAGGAGTAGAAAGCATAGGAAACGCTTCTTTTGAATCCGCTTTCAAGCTTGCGTATATCATGATTCCCGAAAGCGTAAAGAGCATTGGAAGATATGCCTTTGCAGGTAGCGAATCGCTCGTTGAGATAAAATATGAGGGTACAAAAGCTATGTGGGAGAATGTTGTAAAAGAAGAAAAATGGGATCATTACTGCGGAAATTACAGTATTATTTGCTCCGACGGAGTTATCAATAAATAAAGCATCGGCTGTCCGTTACGGACAGCCGATATTTCTTTATAATAAAAGCCTTTCAAGCCTTTTAAATATCCGCTCGCTCGCCGTCGTAAGCGGCATTCTGCAATAGGGCTTACATATGCCCATCATCGACAGTGCGGCTTTGACGGGGATGGGATTTACCTCGCAGAAAAGGGTGTCTGCGAGGGGTAAAAGCGACGCGGATAGGGCTTGCGATTCTCGGATTTTACCCTCCGCAAAGGTGTGACAAAGGCTTGAAGTATCCTTCGGCTTTATGTTCGAGAGTACCGAAATCACGCCGTCCGAGCCGAGTGAAAGCAGGGGAAGAGTGGCGTTATCGTTGCCCGACCAGAGACATGATTCGCCTCCGAAACGAGACAAAAATTGCGCTCCGTAGGCGATGTCACCTGTCGCGTCCTTGATGCCTATTATGTTCGGAATGGCGAAAAGCTCACCCCAGACGGAGGGTGGGACCGTCATTCCCGTTCGTGATGGAACAGTATAAACGATGATGGGAAGCGAGGTCGCGGCGGCAATTTCGCGGTAGTGTCGGACGAGCCCCTCGGGGGTGCATTTGTTATAATACGGAGTGACCGCGAGGAGCGCGTCGGCTCCGTTTTTTTCTGCCGATCTCGCCTTTTCTACCGCGTGGGCGGTGCAGTTTGAGCCGACTCCCATAATGACGGGAACGCTCTTCTGCGCCGTTTTCACCGTCTCGCAAAGGAGCGTCGTTGCCTCGTCGTCGGAGAGTGTCGGCGCTTCGCCCGTGGTACCGCAGACGAGGAGCGCGTCGATGCCCGAGTCGAGCTGAAAACGCAATAATTTGCGGTAGGATCCGAGGTCGAGCTCGCCGTTTTGCTCAAAAGGCGTGCAAAGTGCTGTAGCCGCGCCGAAAAACAAAGAAAATTTACTCAAAATTCTCTCCTTTCTCAAAATTGATATTGCTTTTTTTACGGATTTATTATATAATATATATAATAGGCTAATTATACTTAATGTGAGATTAAAAATGAATGATATTATTATAAATGCAAAGCCCGAAACGAGTCTTTGCACGTCGGATTTTGACTATTTTCTGCCCGAGGATCAGATCGCACAGCACCCCGCCGAGCCCCGCGATTCCTCGCGTCTGCTCGTCGTTGACCGCGAGAGCGGCAAGCTTGAGCACAAGCATTTCTACGATATAATCGATCATCTGCGCGAGGGCGACACGCTCGTCATCAACGATTCAAAGGTCATTCCCGCACGTCTTTACGGACATGCCGAGGGCAGACCCGAAGCGATGGTCGAGCTCCTTCTGCTCCGTCAGCGCGGCGACGACCTTTGGGAAACTCTCGTAAAGCCGGGAAAACGCGCGAGGATCGGAATGAAGATGGTCTTCGGAAACGGCGTTCTTACGGCAACGGTCGAGGACATCGTTGAAGAGGGCAACCGACTCGTCAGACTCGGATACGACAAAAATTGTTACGCGAACGTCTACGATATGCTCTCCGAGGTTGGCGTTATGCCGCTGCCGCCATACATCACGGCGAAGCTCGAGGATAAGTCCCGCTACCAGACAGTATATGCACGCCGCGAGGGCTCTGCCGCCGCTCCGACAGCGGGATTGCATTTCACTCCCGAACTGCTTGAGAAGATCAAAGCGAAGGGCGTTGCCGTCGTTCCCGTAATGCTCCACGTCGGACTCGGAACCTTCCGTCCCGTCAAGGAGGAGAATATCGGCGAGCACGTTATGCACACCGAATATATCTCGGTCTCGAAGGAGAGCGCGGATATCATCAACAGCCGCCGTGCCGCGGGCGGCAGAACAGTCTGCGTCGGCACGACCTCTTGCCGAACACTTGAGAGCGTTTCTGACGAGAACGGCATCGTCCATCCCATAAGCGGCGACACGGGCATCTTCATCTACCCCGGCTAACGCCTCAAGGCGACCGACGCGCTGATAACGAATTTCCACCTTCCCAAATCGACGCTTCTGATGCTCGTCTCGGCTTTCTACGAGCGAGAGAAGATGCTCGAGGTCTACAAGACCGCCGTGGATGAAAAATACAGATTCTTCTCCTTCGGCGACGCGATGTTTATTGAGTAAGGAATAAAAATGAACCAAACTATTGATTTTAAGATATGGTCGAAGCTTTCTCCCGATGATGAATGGAGACTGCCGAAGATCAATGATTGCCGCCTTGAGCTGACAGAAAAGCGAGAGGTGAGCTTTGACGAGATCCCCGCGGACATACTGCTTTCGGTCGGAGGGATCAAGTACCTGACCGCGTTCAGCCTTTCTGATTTCGAGGGCGAGAGTGCGCTCGGATATGCGAAAAAATTCGCTCTGAAGGCGGCGGATGCTCTTGAAGGGGCACTCGAGATGAGCGGTGAGGAGACGGCCTTTTGTACCGAAAAGCTCATTCCGCCCGCGCTCAACGAATACACCCCGATGCTGACGCTTTCGGTATGGTTCGAGGGAAGATCCTTCCGTGAGCTTTACGGCGAGATCGTATCTCTCCTCGAGCGTGAGCTTCCCGCGGCACTTCCGTCGAGATTCGGCGAGAAGATGCCTCCCGATCGCGAGTATTCGGACAGAGCGGAGTTTATTGAATTCTTGGAAAACACACCTGCGCCCGTCTGGTACGCGCAGAGACCCGTGACGCACGTTCTCATAAACGACGCCGAGCGCGCAGAGGTCAAGCGCGAGGGACTTCGCACGAATCGAATCTCGATCCGTATGCCCGATGCGCTTTACGAGGTCGAGGAATGGAAATTCGCGCTTCGCAGACTCCTCAGATCGCTGACTCTGACAGTAGGCGGCTTCTTCGGACAGATAAGCCGCGGCGAGAGCGGCGTGGTCTCCTGGTGGTGGCAGGGCGTTCCGCTTGAGCTCGGAGTTGCCTGCACCTTCGGCGAGCCTTACTATTCGCTCATCCCCGATTGCGCCGAAAGGGGCGAGCAGATCGGCGAGGGTTACGCGTATTTCGAGGAGCCCTACGGACCCTACGTTCCGACCGAGCTTGTTTCGATGCCTAAAAAGAAGGGCGGAAGGGAACGCTATTATCCCGACGACTTCACGGTTGCGGCGAATATTCCGATCAAAAAGTAATGAAAAACAAGATAATTGCCGTTGCGGGTCATACCGCATCGGGAAAAACGAGCCTTGCGATAAGGCTTGCCGAAATTCTCGGCGGCGAGATCGTATGCTGCGACTCGATGCAGATCTATCGCGTGATGGATATCGGAACCGCCAAGCCTACCCCCGAGGAGCAGGCACGCGTGCCTCATCATATGGTCGATTTCGTCGATCCGATGTGCGAATATTCCTGCGCGGAGTATGCCGAGGACGCCGAACGCGCGATAAAGGACATAATCTCGCGCGGAAAACTTCCCGTCATCTGCGGAGGCACTGGTCTCTACCTCGACACCCTGCTTTTCGAGCGTCCGTTTGACGAAAGCTCGGGCAAGAGCAACGTCCGCGATCGTCTTGCCGCGGAAGCCGAGGAGCTCGGAGCACACGCGCTTCACGAAAAACTCCGCGAGGTCGACCCCGAAAGCGCGGAAAAGATCCACGAAAACAACCTCCGCCGAGTTATCCGCGCGCTTGAGATATATGAGACAACGGGCAGAAAAAAGAGCGAGCTTGATGCAATTCCGTCGCCCGCAAAATACGATTTTCTTGCCTTTGAGCTTCGCCGTACCGATATGGATGAGAGGTACGCGCGTATCGAGAAGCGATGCGACGAGATGATCGCCGCGGGTCTGCTCGACGAGACGAAAAAGCTGCTCGATATGGGCATTTTCGAGAAGAATCCGACAGCCGCGCAGGCGATCGGGTACAAGGAGATGCTCGGATGCGTTCGCGGTGAGGTGGACATTTCCGAAGCACGCGAGAGGCTCTGCATTGCAACACGCAGATACGCCAAGAGACAGGTCACCTGGTTCTCGGCGAAAAATTATATAGAAACGGTCGGGCTGACGGATTCTATGCCCGATCCTACGGATGCCCTCGCCGCTAAAGTACGCGAGTGGCTTGAAAACTGACAAAACACGGTTTATTTATGAAAAAAAACGGAAAAGATAAAAATCAGCTTACCGAGCTTCGGCGTTCGGAAATAAAAAAATTCAATAATGCCGAAGATGAGAGCGGTGAAGTCTCGGGGAAGAGACGCCTCGGGTTTGATTTCACTTATCTTTTCTCGGCTCTGCTTGCCGCCGCCGTTGCGCTTGCATCGGTCGGACTTGTGCTCTATTTCGGCTATCATTTCGTAAAAAGCCTTTCCTCCGACGTTACGGCGTCGCCCGCCTATGACGTCACAGAGAGCGAATACCGCCGCGCTACGGGATATATCTTCCGCAGCGAGAGCGTGATCGAAAGCTCGCTGTCGGGTACACCCGATTATCTGACCGACGACGGCGATAGGATCGGCATCGGAGAGGGAATTTGCGATCTTTACGCCGCTATCACGGACGACGTCAGACTCCGCATATCCGAGATCGACCGCGAGATCGCGCTTATTGAGGCAAGCCTCGGTACGGGCGTTGTGCAAACGGGTCTTCCCGAGGCACTTCGCGATGCGGGCGAGGATTACAGCGAGATAATGGACCTTCTCGCAAGGGGTGAATACGTCGATGCCGCGGCACTTTCGGACAGCTTTCTTTCCGCGCTCGGAAGGATCGAGCTTCTCGAAAAGGGTCCCGATGAAGCCAAGGCGCGCCTCGCGTCTCTCGAGGCGGAGCGTGCTTCGCTGATATCGACCTACGGCAAAAGGACGGGAAGCATATCCTCGGACAGCGTCGGTTACTTCTTCCGCGACTGCGACGGATATGAGTCTCTGTTCGATCCGAAGCTTCTCTCGGATATCACGGTCGGCTCTTTTGCATCCCTGATCGCAGGCGAGCCCGAGTCGACCGATTCCGCGATCGGAAAGATGATCGACGATCCGAAATGGTATCTCTGCGTACCGCTTTCCGCGGCTGACTCGAAGGGCTTTGCCGAGGGTGAAAAATACAATATAATCTTCAACGATAACGGCGCGCGCACGCTTGTGATGACTCTTGAGCGTCTGGTCCTCGACCTTGACGACTATGACGGCGACGGCGACCGCGCGGAGGCACTCCTGATCTTTTGGTCGAAGGAGATGCCGAAGAATTTCAAGTATCTGCGTCTGCAGGACGTAAGCATCGAGCTTGCCCGCTACAGCGGATACCGCATCCCGCTTACCGCGGTCCGCTACTATGACGGTATGACGGGAGTTTATACGATCAACGGCGGATACGTCTTCTTCAGACAGATCAAGGTCATCTATGAGGGCAACGGTTACGTCATCGCGGCGGATTATGCCGATGCGGAGCCCGGCAAGCCCCTGACCTATACCGCACTCGGCTTCTCGGATCACGGGACGATAGACGATTACGCCTCGCTCCACGCATTTGCCGAAGAGCACGGATTTGAGAAGAAGATCTACGACAACGGCGGAATTCCCGTTCCCAAGGGGCAGACGCTGAGGTATTTCTACCACCTTGACGATCTTGAGCAGGTGATACTCACGGGCAAGGATCTTTATCACGGAAAGGCACTTGACTGATATGAACGAGCAGAATAAATACAGCGACCTTCTCGCACGCTACGATGACGCTATCGACGGTATACGCGAGGCGGAGAGAGAATCGGGCAGAGAGGGAGCGGGTGTAAAACTCGTGGTTGCGGCAAAATACGCCGACTGCGGCGAGCTTGACGCGCTCTGCGAGTACCGCGGACTCGACGTCATAGGCGAGAACCGCACCGACACCCTCATAGAGCATTACGAGGGGATGAAGCACCGCGTCGAGATCCACTTCATCGGTCACTTGCAGAGGAACAAGGTAAAGCAGATCATCGACAAGGTCTCGCTGATACACTCGCTTGAGTCGCTTGAGCTCGCGTGTGAGCTCGAAAAGCAGGCGGCAAAGCGGGATATGAAGATCCGCGTCCTCGCCGAGATCAATATCGGGCGCGAGGAATCGAAAAGCGGAGTCCTCCCCGAGGATCTCAAGGATTTTTGCCTTGGATTGCAGGATTTTCCGCATATCGAGCTTTGCGGATTTATGACAATGGCGCCTAAGTGCGGTGACCATGGCGAATATCTGAAATATTTCAAGGAAACTTACGATCTTGCCATTGATATCTGGAGGGACACGCTTCATAATGCAGGCGAGCCCGTCTTCTCAATGGGAATGAGCGAAAGCTACCGCCCTGCAATAGCCGCGGGTGCGACTATAGTCCGTCTCGGAAGCAGCGTTTTCGGCAGGACCACGGCGGACGTTATGAATATAAAAAATAAAAATTGATAAATAAATAACTTACTATAAAACGGAGGAATTAAAAATGGCAGCTCTCAATCTTTTCAACAAGCAGAACAAGCCCGCACGCGAGGATGATTACGATACCACCTACTACGGACAGGAAGAGGATTTCGCGGCTCCCGCAGCCGAGGAAAAGGCGGCTCCCGAGAAGCCCGCGGCTCCTGCAAGACCCACCTTCAACGTAGCACATTCTGCACCCGTACAGATGAAGCTCATCCGTCCGACAAACTTTGGCGACGGTCAGACTATTGCTAACGCACTTATGCAGAACCATCCCGTTCTCATTCATATGGAGAACACTACCAAGGAGGTTTCCCACGACCTCGTATGCTTCCTGACCGGCGTTGTTTACGCGATCGGCGGTCAGATCCAGCCCGTATCCGAGACAACTTATATGCTCTCCCCGAACTCTATGGAGATCGCGGAGGAGGTCATTGAGACCGAGCAAGACAATGCCGCTCCCGACGAGGGCTACGGCTTTGCGGGATTCGGCGGTATCGGCGGATACACCTATTAATATTCCGAAAGGCGGAATAATTTTTGAAACTCTTTTTGGTACTGACGGTCAATTTCGTTGACCTTATTCTGGGTGCTGTGCTTATCGCAATGCTGGTGCGCGCCGTCCTCTCGATCTTTATGATGGGCGAGGAGAGCAAGTTTTCCATGCTGCTTTATTACTTTACAGAGCCCTTTATACTGCCCGTGCGGAAGATACTCGAAAGGCTCGGACTCTTTCAGGGAACGCCCTTTGACGTCTCATTCTTTATGACGACGCTTCTGCTCGGTATGATACAGGCTATCCTCGGGTCGATCCCGATTTAGCCTTAATAATGGAGGTTTTTGATGAAAATTCCCGAGAATTTCAAACACAAATATTCGCTGAAGGGGGACAGCTACCCCGCAGCTAACGCCGATGCCGCGCTCTCCGAGCTTTTTGCGGTTTCGGGAAGACTTTATAAGGAAAACGCCGATCTCAAGGCAGAGGTTGCAAGACTCCGCGAGGAGTCGGCAAAGTCCGCGCCCGCATCTGCACCCGCAGTTGATCTTTCGGGCATCGAGAAGCTGATCTCGTCGCTCTCGGCGCAGATCGAAGCGGTAAGAGTATCGGTCAACGACGCTCTTTGTGTTGCCAACGACGCCGCTATTTCCGCAAAGAAGGCGGAGGACTCGGCTAAGGAAGCGAAAGTCGCGGCAGAAGAGGGCAAGGATGCGTCCGAGGATGCGCTCGATGCCGCCGAATCCGCTATCGCGGAGATCCGTGCTCTCGGAGAAAAGCTTGAGGCGGTTCCTATGACCATACCCGCACTTTATCCCGAGGGTGAGATCGCAGATAATGAAGAGATCGAAGAGATCAAAGAGGACGATGACGTTCTCGCCTTCATTCTTGCAGAAAAAACAGTTGAGGAGACCGAGGAAGAGCCCGCTCCCGCCGAGGAGGTGATCCCCGTTCCCGAGATCGCCTCGGAGGAGATTACCGAAGCTGAACCCGAGGCTGAACCCGAGCCCGAAGAGACTGAGGAAGTCGCCGAGGAACCCGTCGAAGAGACGGTAGAAGAGCCTATTGAAGAATCGGTTGAGCCCATCGAAGAGCCCCTCAACGAGGAGGAGATCGAGGTGATCCCCGAATCCGAGCCCGTAGTCGAGGAGGAGGCTGAAGAAGAGCACGAATCCGAGCCCGAAAAGGACGACAGCGAGGACATCGCGGACGATCTTATCCGTTCCGCGGGACTTGACAGCGAGCCAGAGGAGATCGAGCCGGCAGAGCCAATCAATGAAGATGATCTTTCCGCGCGTCTGGCGAAGATGTATGCCGAGACCGAGGACGAGGAGCTTCCCGTCGTCAAGAGAGAAGAAGAGGCTCCCGAGCCCGAGGAAAAGCAGGCACCCAAGAGCTTCACCGATATGAAGAGCGCGCTCGATGCCATCCGCGCAAGACTGAAAAAATAATTTTGAATTACATAATATTAAGGAGATATATACACTATGTCCAAGGACTACACAAGTACACTTAATCTGCCCCAGACAAGCTTTGCGATGAGGGCAAACCTGCCTCAGCGCGAGCCTGAGATGCTCAAGTACTGGCAGGAAAAGGATCTTTACAACCGTCTGCTCGAGAATGCAGAGGGCAAGCCGCAGTTCGCGCTTCACGATGGTCCTCCCTTCTCGAACGGAAATATCCATATGGGTCACGCGCTCAACAAGATCCTCAAGGATATCATCAATAAATCCAAGATCATGGAAGGCTACCGCGTTCCCTTTGTTCCCGGCTGGGACAACCACGGTATGCCCATCGAGTCCGCGATCATCAAGAAGAACAAGCTCGACCGCAAGAGAATGTCAATCTCCGAGTTCCGTTCGGCTTGCCACAAGTTCGCGCAGGACTTCGTTGACAAGCAGTCGCTCCAGTTCCAGAGACTCGGCGTTGTAGCCGATTGGGAGCATCCCTATATCACTATGGCTCCCGAGTTCGAGGCGCGCGAGGTCCGCGTTTTCGGCGAGATGTTCAAGCGCGGATATATCTACAAGGGTCTCAAGCCCGTTTATTGGTGCCCCCACGACGAGACCGCTCTCGCTGAGGCTGAGATCGAGTACGCTGACGATAAGTGCACCTCGATCTTCGTCAAGTTCAAGGTAAACGACGACAAGGGCAAGCTTTCGGGAATCGATCTCGACAAGACCTACTTCATTATCTGGACGACCACCACCTGGACTCTTCCCGGCAACCTTGCGATCGCTCTCAACCCCGTCGAGAACTACGCCGTTCTCCGTGCGGCTGACGGCAACTGCTATATCGTTGCAGAGGCTCTCGCGGCTAAGACTATGGCTGCGGGCGGCATCGAGGAGTACGAGACCGTTCTCACTATGCCCGGACGCGAGTTCGAGTTTATGACCGCTCGCCATCCCTTCCTCGACCGCGACTCTATCGTTGTCAATGCCGATTACGTTACTATGGACAGCGGTACCGGTTGTGTTCATACCGCTCCCGGCTTCGGTGCTGACGACTACAACACCTGCAAGAGATATAATATCGATATCATCGTTCCCGTTGACGACCGCGGTTATCAGACCGAGGAAGCGGGCAAGTACGCGGGACTCTACTATGCAAAGTCGAACGAGGTCATCCTCGCCGATATGCAGGAATCGGGCGCGCTCTTCGCATCCGAGGAGACCGTCCACTCATATCCTCACTGCTGGAGATGTAAGAATCCCATCATCTTCCGCGCAACTCCTCAGTGGTTCTGCTCGGTTGCAGGCTTCAAGGATGCGGCTGTTGCGGCTTGCGAGCCCGTAACCTGGCTCCCTGCCTGGGGCGGCGAGAGAATGGTTCAGATGATCCGTGAGAGAGCGGACTGGTGCATCTCCCGTCAGCGTCATTGGGGTCTTCCCATTCCCGTATTCTACTGCGACGATTGCGGCGCGGCTATCTGCAACGACGAGACCATCGATAAGGTCTCGAAGGTGTTTGCAGAGAAGGGCTCGAACGCTTGGTTCGATATGGAGCCCGCGGAGATCCTCGGCGAGGACTACGTATGTCCCGTTTGCGGCAAGAAGCATTTCTCGAAGGAGACCAACACCCTTGACGGTTGGTTCGACTCGGGTTCGACTCATTTCTCGGTAATCGACGACAGCTCGGATGTTGAATGGCCCGCTGACGTTTACCTTGAGGGTGCAGACCAGTACCGCGGTTGGTTCCAGGCATCTCTCCTGACCGCTATCGGTTCGGGCAAGACAGAGGCTCCCTTCAAGAACGTTCTCACCCACGGTTGGGTAGTTGACGGCGAGGGCAAGGCAATGCACAAGTCCCTCGGCAACGTAATCAACCCCGACGATATCGTCAAGAAGTACGGCGCAGACCTCGTTCGTCTCTGGGTCGCATCGAGCGACTATCAGGTTGACGTCCGCGTCTCCGATAATATCTTCAAGCAGCTCTCCGAGACCTACCGTAAGATCCGTAACACCTCGAGAATCATTATGGCTAACCTCGGCGACTTCAATCCCGATACCGACTGCGTAGCACTCGAGGATATGCTCGATATCGACCGTTGGGCACTCTCGAGACTCGAGGCTCTCATCGCAGAGGTACGTAAGGCTTACGATAACTATTCCTTCCACCTTGTTTACCACGCGATCAACAACTTCTGCACGGTTGATATGTCGAAGCTCTATATCGACATCACCAAGGACCGCGTCTACGTTGAGAATCCCTCCTCGCAGGCTCGCCGTTCCGCACAGACCGCGCTCTATTACATCATCTCGGCAATGGTCAAGATGATCGCTCCCATCCTCACCTTCACCGCTGAGGAGATCTGGCAGGCTATGCCTCACGCATCGACCGACGACAAGACAAGCGTATACCTCTCCGAAATGCCTAAGGCTGAGGGCAAGTACGCATTTGTCGGCGCAGAGCGTTGGGAGAACCTCTTCACCCTCCGCGATGACGTTATGAAGGCGCTTGAGATCGCGCGTGCCGAGAAGAAGATCGGTAAGTCGCTTGACGCTAAGGTCACCGTTTACACCGCCGATAAGGGCGTTCTCGAGCTTCTCTCCAAGTTCACCGAGGAAGAGCTCAAGACCGTATTCATTACAAGCGGCGCACACGTAGTTGACGGAACCGCGCCCGAGGGTGCGTATATTCCCGAGGAAGCAAAGATCGCCGTTCTCGTTGAGAACGCTGACGGCGAGCGTTGCGACCGCTGCTGGTGCTACTCCACAGAGGGCGAGAAGACAGAGGACGGCTTCATCTGCGCAAGATGTAAGAAGATCCTCGAAACCCTTTAATTTATAAATAATAGGAAACACCGCACAACCTGCGTTGTGCGGTGTTCTCATAAGGAAAGCAAAATGCTTTGGATAATTCTCTTAATTCTGATAATATTTGTTGATCAGCTCTCGAAGTGGCTGGTCGTGGCTCTGCTGCAGGGCAAGCCGTCCTATTACCTCATCGACGGCGTACTTCGCTTCACCTACGTTGAAAACGACGGCGCGGCATTCGGAATGCTCGACGATCACCGTTGGGTCTTCCTCGTCCTTTCAACTCTTATGATCGCCGCCTTGATCTATTACATTTGTAAATACAAGCCGAAAAGCAAGTGGGTCATGACCTCGCTGATACTCATCGTCGGCGGTGGTATCGGAAATATGATCGACCGCATTCTTCTCGGCTACGTCATAGATTTTATCGACTTCTGCGCATTTCCGACCCTTTGGAAATGGGTCTTCAACATTGCCGATTCCTGCGTCTGCGTCGGCACCTTTATGCTGTCTTTGTGGCTCATTATCGACACGGTGAAGGCTTACAAGAAGGAAAAGGCAGAGAAGGAAGCAAAGGAGACCGAGGAATGAGCGGCGAGCTTACGAGCGTCTACCGCGCTGAGGCGGGCGAGAGGGTCGATAGCTTTCTCGCGCGTATGAGCGCATCCGATGACGAGCCTCTTTCGCGCTCTGCGGCGGCGAAGCTTTGCGATGAAGGTCGCGTTACCGTCGGCGGTAAGAACGTAAAGAAGAATTATCTTCTCCGCGAGGGCGAGACCGTAGTGGTCGTGCGCCCCGAGCCGCTTCCCGACGAGGTCGTGCCTGAGGATATCCCCCTCGACGTGATCTACGAGGACGCGGACATCATAGTTATCAACAAGCCGAAGGGAATGGTCGTCCATCCCGCACCCGGAAATATGACGGGTACGCTCGTTTCAGCTCTGCTGTATCATTGCGGAAGCTCTCTTTCGGGCATCGGCGGAGTTCAGCGTCCGGGAATCGTCCACCGCATCGACAAGGACACCTCGGGTCTCCTCGTTGTTGCAAAGAACGACGTGGCACACCGCTCGCTCTCCGAGCAGATCGCGCTTCACACGGCGTACAGACGATATATGGCGCTCTGTGTCGGCTCTCCGAAGGAAGATACCGGCAGGGTCGACGCGCCGATCGGACGCCATCCCGTGGATCGCAAGAAAATGGCGATCGTTGCGGGCGGACGTGAGGCGGTAACGCATTTTACCGTCAAGGAGAGATTCCACGGTATCTCTCTTATCGAATGTAAGCTCGAGACGGGACGGACGCATCAGATCCGCGTTCATATGTCGAGCATCGGTCATCCCGTCCTCGGAGACACCGTATACGGCGGCGACAAATGCCGCGCGGCAAAGCTACATTCAAAATACATTTCGGGTCAGGCTCTTCACGCCTACAGGCTTGAGCTCGATCATCCGCGCACGGGTCAGCGTATGAGCTTCGAGGCTCCGCTCCCCGAAAATATGGCGCACCTCATTGAAATTTTCAGACAGGAAGACTGACTATGGCAGATTTAAGCAACATTCTGATCGTAACCGACCTTGACGGCACATTCTTCGGCAAGCACGGCGCGCCGATCGAGCGAAATCTCAAGGCTGTCGAGAGGCTGAAGGCGCAGGGCGGTCATTTCACGGTCGCTACGGGCAGAACGAATCTCAACCTCAAGCATAAATGGCAGGACGCCGCAGATCTCGTCAACGCACCCGTTGTCGGCTGTAACGGCGCGATGCTCGCTGATCTCAGAACCGACAAAATGATCGACGGCAGACTTATGGACCGCGATCACGTCAGAGAGCTTATCGATTTTATGGTGAGCGAATACCCGAATCTCGGCGCGAGAATTTCGGTCGAGGAGGGCTTTCTTTCCTCTCCCGCACAGCGCGCGCGTTGCCCCGAGGTCGACCGCGACCTCAATGGAGTCGCGCCCGCAAAGGTCTTCACGCTCCCCGAGGAGGAGTGGGGCTCGATCGCGGATTGGTACAAGACGGTCGTCCGCGGCTCGATCGAGCAGACCGACGAATTCCGCCGCGCCGCCGAGGAAAAATGGCCGGGTCGCTTTGAAACGAGCAAATCGGGCGCGGCATATCTCGAGTTTCAGGCACCGGGCACGACAAAGGCGACTATGCTTCCCGCTCTCCGCGAGTACGTTGAGAAGAAGGTCGGCAAGCCCGTAAAGATCTATGCCTGCGGCGACTACGAGAACGATCTTACGATGCTGAGGGCGGCTGACGTTGCCGTTTGCCCTACTAACGCCCTCGATTGCATCAAGGAGGTAGCCGACTTCTGCCTCTGCCACCACACCGAGGGGCTTATCGCAAGCCTTATCGAGCTCATTGAAGAGGGAAAGGCGTAATATGTTTGGGTTCAGATCCAAAGAGCGAAAGATCGAGGAAGCCCGCGCCGAAATGGAAAAGCTTCTCCTTGAATTTATGGAGGGCGAGGGCAGATTGCCCGAAGGCTTTTCGGCTCCCTACAACCGTATCCCGCATTACGGCGCGGTCATAAAGGGCACTCCGTTCGATGCGTATCTTAAAGGGATAAGCAAAGAGGTCGATGCGCTATATGACAGATCGGGAGTGTGCGATTGGTTATATTTTGACGGATCGGTTGAGATCAACGCGGCGGTATCGTCCATCCGGAATTGGGCGTGCGAAAATCTCAGGATGCACGAACTGCTTGAGAGAAAATGCCGCGTGGGCAAAACTACGATCTTTTTCCCGACGTCTCTTTACTGCGGCGGCAAAATTATGATCGTTGTGGACGGGGCAAGCGTGCTCGATGGCATAACCGAGGAATCTGCGGCAAAGTGCAGAGATCTCGGTATGATCTCATTCTGTAAGGTCACCTCGGAGAAGACCTATATTGACCTTTTCGAGCAAAAGGAAAAGACGATATCCTACGTGACCTATCCGAATTACCACGACGAGACCTATGCCGATTGGACGATTATAGATTTATAATAAAGAAATCCGAGCCCGGAGGCTCGGATTTCTTTATTCAAAATTAGTTCTCTCTCTTCTTGGAGACAACTGCAACTGCAGCGATCGAGATGAGAGCGATAGCCGCGAAGATCACGAAGGAGTCGCCGGTGTCGGAAGAGGAACCGGGCTCGGTGGTCTCGGGAGCAGGCTCGGTGGTCTCAACAGGTGCCTCGGTGGTCTCGGGAGCTACGGGCTCGGTAACCTCGGGCTGTTCGGGCTCAACTGCGAGAAGCTTGAGGGTGAGCTTGCCTTCGGAGAGTGTCCAAGCATCGCCGAGAGCGGCAACCATAGCATCGCTGTTGAGCTCTGCTGCGGTCTTTACGGTTGTGAGGGATGCGTAGAAGGGCTTAGCCTCTGCATCGTTTACGTTGGAGTAAACAGCATCTGCGGAGCTGTAGCAATTTGTGATCTCGCCGCAGTTTGTGAAGGTTGCGCCTTCAGCTCTGGTGTCGGGGCCGTGACCGGTGATGGGTCCAAACTGATCGTTGTAGCCGTCCTTAGCCGCATCGGTAGCGGTGATGGTGCAGTTACCGACGTTTACGCATCCGTCAACGTATACGCCGGGGTATGCGCGTCCGATGATACCGCCGCAGATGCGCTTAGCGGTAGCATTACCTGCGTTGAAGCAGTTGCTGATCTTGGTAGAGAAGCCCTCGTAGGTGCTTCCGCTGATACCGCCCTGACCGACGATACCGCCCGTGATAGCGGAAATGGAGTTGAGATTACCGAAGTTTGCGCAGTTTTCAACTATTGCGGGGATACCGTAGGTACGGCCGACGATACCGCCAACGTATACTGTTCCGTCGGTGGTAGTGGTAATGTCAGCGTAGTTTACGCAGTTGGTGACGGTAACGGTAAGATAGTTGGGAGTCTTTGCGTTAGCGAAAGCATCACCGATCATAGAGCCGATGAGCGAGCTGTTCTTGGTTGAGCAGAGCTTAGCATAGCTTACGCAGTTATCGATCACGAGGGAGGGAGCGGCATCCTTGGAATCCGCGGGTGCTACCTGACCGACGATAGCGGCGATGTACTTGCTTCCCTCAAAGTAAGAATCCTTAACGGTGAGGTTCTTGATGGTACCGGTAGCGTTAGCGAAGAGAGCCGCAGTCTTCTCGCCTTTGACACAGAGACCGGAGATCGAATGTCCGTCGCCGTCGAAGGTGCCGTTGAAGGTTACGGGAGTCCAGTTGGTTGCCTCGAGGGAGGAGGACCAAACGATGTCAGCGGTCAGCTTGTAGGAAGCGCCGTCAACGGGTGCGGATGCAAAGAGGGCGAGATCTGCGCCGTTTGCGATAAGATAGGGATCAGCCTCTGTTCCAGCGCCGGAAAGAGAAGCGGATACGCTTGAGCCGTCATAAACTTCTGCAGCTGATACGCCAACGAGCGCAAGCGAGAGAAGCATAGCGGCGGTAAGTACGATTGCTAAAAACTTTTTCATAATTGAGCTCCTTTTTATTAATATAGTATAATTATACAATAAAACCCCTTCGCTGTCAAGGGGTTTTATGAATTGAGTATAATTAAATTATTGATCAAACGTAGGATTTGTCGATATTTATGACGGAAAAATAGCTTTCGTCGATCGATTTTACGATCTTTTCGACGCTTGCGCGGATCTCGTCGTCACTCTTCTTGAGGTCGAAGGGCACAACGACGTCGAAGATGACGTTGGTGTGCGTGGGACCCGTGACCATACGGAAATCGTGGATCGTCAGCGCGGGATCGATGCAGGTGACGAGGGAGGCGACCTTTGCGCGGACAGAATTAGTCAGCTCGTCGTTGGTTGCGATCGGGTCCATATGGATGACGGCGTCACAGCTCAGCGCCTCGCGCAGCTCCTTCTCGATATTATCGATCATATCGTGGGTCTCGAGCAGATCGGCGTCGGCGGAGACCTCGGCGTGAAGCGAGATCATTGTTCTCGCTGGACCGTAATCGTGAACGATAAGGTCGTGGATCCCCTCGACTCCCTCATAGGAATAAACGATCTCCTCGATTCGCTTGATGAATTCCTCACTCGGGGGTGTGCCGAGGAGGGGATCCATAGTCTCCTTTACCGAGCGCAGACCCGAGAAAAGGATGAAGGCGGATACCGCGAGACCGCAGTAGGCGTCGATATTGAAATTGAGGAAATGTGAGATCAGAAGGCAGATGAGTACCGCGCCCGTTGCGATGCAGTCGTTGAGGCTGTCCTGTGCGGTTGCGCGCATAGCCGCAGACGAGATCATTCTTCCGACGCGGAAATTGTAAAGAGCCATATAAGCCTTGCCGAGGATCGAGCAGGCGAGAATGATGACGGCTGCGATGCTGAACTCGACGGGCTCGGGCGTGATGATCTTTTCGAGAGACGTCTTACCGAGCTCAAAGCCGACGAGGATGATGAGCATCGAGACGATCAGACCCGAGACGTATTCGATCCTTCCGTGACCGAAGGGGTGGTCGCGGTCGGGCTTCTGACCCGACATACGGAAGCCGATCAGGGTGATGACCGATGAGCCGGCATCGGTGAGATTGTTGAAGGCGTCAGCCATGATCGAGATCGCGCCGCTGAGGATGCCCGCGAGCATCTTGATGCCGAAGAGAACTATGTTGAGGATGATACCCATAATGCCGCAGAGGGTGCCGTACGCGCTTCTGACAGCGGGCGACGAGGTATCCTCGCGGTTGCGGATAAAGATTTTGGAAAGTAGAGTTATCAAAACGAGCCTCCGAAAATTTATATGATGCTAAATAAATTATATTGTATAATTCACTTCTGTGTGATATTGGGCAGAATAGTGTCCTCCTCATCCACCGCCCCACGCCCGAACCCCAAAAACGCGCGAGCGCATTTTCGGGAACCCGGCTCGGCGGTCCCCCTTCTCCGCTGGAGAAGGCATAGTTCGCCTGCGGCGAACAGCCGGATCTTACGATCCGCTGATACTGTTCTAAAACGTGGAATAGTCGGTTATATTTTTCTATTCGAGCAGTTCAAATTATTATGCAATTATCTCTTGTGCTGAGATATTGCATATATATTTTCCAAATATTCTATTTGATAGAATAAAAGTACTTGCAATTACGATATTCGACGCACATACTTAATTGTAGCACGAATTCCATATGCCTTCTCCAGCGGAGAAGGGGGACCGCCGTAGGGCGGTGGATGAGGAGGACATTATTAGTCTGATTGAAAAACAGAAAAGCTAAACATAATTACAATGCAGGAGCTGTCTCATCGAAACCAATGAGACAGCTCTTGCTTTTGACCTTATCAGTCGACAACTACTACTCCGTCTTCCTTGACTGTGACGGTCATACCGTCCTTGACGAAGTTCAGGAATTCCTCGCCGAGGCAGTCGATTACGGGCATATTGATGTCCTCGCACCAAACGGAAGCGAGAACCGCGCCTGCGGCTGCGAGCGAGTCGATGTGCTCGGAGAAGAGCATACAAGCGGGCTGACGCTTCATAGAGCAAGCGCAGTAGAGAACGAGTCCGCCCGTGGTCGAGCCGATCGTCTGGGGCAGGCAGAGAGCCTTGCCGCAGAGGGGCTTGCCGTTGATCTCGGGGTTGTTCTGGTCGCCGCACTTGGTCTGTTTGTCGCCGAACTGCAGAGCCATCTGCATCGAGGCGAGGGTGTTGAAGCCCTGTGTGGTTACAACGGCTTCAGCGGTGGTCGTACCGGGTGTTACAACGCGTCCTTTGAATTCTCTCATTTTCATTTGCCTCCCTTCGTGATTGCCGCAAGAATTTCGTCGTCGGTGTAGTAACGCGCCGAGGTGTACGTGCGGAGCTTATTCGACGATGTGATGACGGGCATCTTCTTGCAGAGCGGGTTGTTCATATACATAAGGGGACAGATATAGGAGGTGATAACGCCGGTTGCCTTGAGACGAGCGGCGTATTCGGTCTTGCCAAATTCTTCAAGAACCTTGGGAGGAGCGGTGAATACCGTGGGGATGAGGACGGTCTTGTTGCCCGCTTCCTTGAGAGCGGCTTCAACCTTGTCGGTCCAGTCCTTGAGCTGCTGTAGTGACATATGCGGGCAACCCATAAAGCAGAGCTTGGGAGTTGCGTCGGGATTCTTCCAGACTACGGGGTAGTTTGCCTTGACACGCTCGAGCTCTTCGTCGGTGATGACGTATTCCTTTGCGCCGTCCGCAATAAGAGCCTTGCCGAGCTCCTTAGCCTCGGGGGTGAGGTTGTCGATGTGATAGAGACCGACCGCGCCGTTCGATGCGGTAGCCGCGCCGAAGTCCTTTAGGTAAGTGCAAGCTGAATCATTGAGCTCATCGCCGATCCACTTGTCGAGTCCGACGACGTAGGGAACGTCCTCCATTACCTTCATACCGATCGCGGAGCCAAGAAGCTGTGCCTCGGGCTTCTTCGTGGTCTCGATCTTGACGATCCAGGTAGCTTTTCTGCCCTCGTCGGTGAGAAGACCGAAGTAGGGAACGTAGCCGACGATAGAGCCCATGATGTCCATAATGCCCGAGTTACGGTTACAGCGCGCGCCGAGTACCGAGTTTGCGTAAACGACCGCGCTCGACTCTGCCCAGGAGAGGATATCGCCCTTCTCGGGCTTGTTGCCGACCTGATCAAGGTAGCAAGCACAGGTGAAAGCATCGTCGGAGAGGAGACCGAGCTTCTTGAGCTGATCCTCGTAGAAATCCTGCTTGGTGTACATCAGCTTGTTGAATACGAAATTCTGCAGGAAGTTCGCGGGTACGTTCTTATCGAGAGGTCTGGGGTCGACAGAGAAGGTCTGACCCGACTTTACGCCCGCGTCAAGAAGCTGCTGCATAAGATCGTAGACGGGTGCCATAACCTTCAGACCGAAGGATGTAACGAGGTGGTTGTGCTTTGATGTAACGGGAACCATCTTTTCGGCTCCGAAAGCGTCACCGAACATAACGAGGGTCTTCATAACCTTCGCCATAGTCTCGCCCTGCGAGCCGTTCAGTATCGCCTGCTGTTCTTCATTAAGATACATATCTATATCCTTTCAAATTTGCTATATTGGTTCTGAATACTATTGGGTGATTGAATATCCTCCTCATCCACCACACGTACGTGTGGTCCCCCTTCCCCGCTGGGGAAGGCTGATTGTTAGCCTCGCGAAGCTTTTCTGTTCGCAATTTGCAATTATGGTAAACAATAATATTTATAATGCAGTTTACCCTTGAAATAATCTCTATAGCTGTTGTTCGCAGTTGCTTAATAAGCCTTCTCCAGCGGAGAAGGGGGACCGGCGTACGCCGGTGGATGAGGAGAACATTATTAGTTGAAATAAAAAACAGAGAATAATTTATTGAATTGATTTTCTCGCATCGCGAGAAAATCTTCCTTCACCTTCGCCGAAGGCGAAGATTTCACCGAGCGAAGCTCGATTTCACTGCCGTAGGCAATTTCACTCGCCGTAGGCGAATTTCACTGCAACAAAGCTTACAGCTTTGTTGCCACATCCCAAGCTCCCCAGATAACGCTTCTGAGGTTGCCGACCTTCTGCGCGTCACCGATAACGTGAACGCCCTTGGTCTCGATGGGGGCGGGATTGTAGCCGACGGAAAGGATGACCGAATCCGCCGCGATCTCAAAGGTCTTGCCTTCCTTATCGGCAACGACTACCGAGCCGTCACGGATCTCCTTTACGCCGGTCTCAAGATGTACGGGAACCTTGTTGGTCTTGAAGCAGTCGCGGAGGTAGGATGTGTTTGCAAGGCAGATGCCGGGAGTTACGATGAGGTCGTCCATCATCTCAACGATCACGGGCTTCTTACCCTGAAGGAAGAGCTCGTATGCGATCTCACAACCCGTCAGACCGCCGCCGATAACTACTACGTTCTCGCCGACTTCCTTCTTGCCGAGGAGGAAATCGACAGCTTCGATCGATTTTTCAACTCCGGGGATCGGGATGCGCTTTGCCTTGGCACCCGTAGCTACGATGACCTCGTCCGCGCCGAGCGACTTGACGTCGGTGACCTCGGTGTTGAGCTTTACGGTGATAGAGGAGTAACGCGCGATCTCTCTCTTATACCACGCGATGAGGGCACGGTCTTTTTCCTTGAAGGAGGGGGATGCCGCCGCGATGAATACGCCGCCGAGCTCGCCCGATTTTTCGTAGAGGGTTACGCTGTGGCCGCGCTTTGCGCAGACGATTGCGGCTTCCATACCGCCGATACCGCCGCCGATGACGGCGATCTTCTTCGCCTTTGCGGCAGGCTTGATATTGTATTTCTTCGACTGCATCGTTTCGGGGTTGAGTGCGCAACGCGCAAGACCCATTGTGTCGGTGAGGTCCTGGGTGTTGGCGTGACCCTTCGAGGAGGAGAAGTTGAAGCATCCCGCGTGACAGCAGATGCAGGGCTTGATGTCCTCGATGCGGTTATCGATGAGCTTGGTGATCCATTCGGGGTCGACGAGGAACTGACGCGCAACGCCCATACCGTCGATCTTACCCTCCGCGATAGCGGCGGCACCCGTCTCGGGATCCATACGTCCCGCGCAAACGACGGGAATATCGACGAACTTCTTGATGTGAGCGACGTCCTCGAGGTTGCAGTTTTCGGGCATATACATAGGCGGATGAGCCCAGTACCAGGAGTCGTAGGTTCCGTTGTCGGCGTTGAGCATATCGTAGCCCGCATCCTGCAGGTACTTTGCCGCTTTTTCGGATTCTTCCATATTACGTCCGACCTCAACGTAATCCTCGCCGGGCATTGCGCCCTCGCAGAAGCCCTTCATCTTGGACTCTACCGAGTAGCGGAGGGATACGGGGAAGTCTGCGCCGCATTCTTTCTTGATCGCCTCAACGACCTCGACGGCAAAGCGGTATCTGTTCTCAAAGCTTCCGCCGTAATTGTCGGTACGCTTGTTGAAGAACTCGATAGCGAACTGGTCAAGGAGGTAACCCTCGTGGACCGCGTGAACCTCGACACCGTCAACGCCCGCGTCCATACAGAGCTTTGCGGTCTTTGCGAAAGCCTCGATGATCTCGTGGATCTGCTCTACCGTGATCTCGGGACAGATGATGTCGTGTGCCCAACGCGAGGGCTGAGGAGAGGGGGAAGCAAGCTCGTGCGAGGTGTCAAGGATGGGCTTGAGGATCGCACGGGTGAATTTATTCTTGTGGAGAGGTGCTACAAGCTCGGTGATAGCCCAGGAGCGTCCCATACCCGCAGTAAGCTGAACGAAAAGCTTTGCTCCGGTCTTGTGGATCTCGTCCATAAAGACCTTGAGATCCTCGAACATTTTGGGATTCTGCCAGAGCCATTTGCCCCAGAAAGTGTCGCGGAGGGGTGCGATGCCGGGGATGATAAGACCTACGTTGTTCTGTGCGCGCTCAAGGAAGAGCTTTGCCGCTTCCTTATCGAAGTGACAGCCGCCGAGCTCGAACCAGCCGAAAAGTGAGGTGCCGCCCATAGGACACATAACGATACGGTTCTTGATTTCTACGTTACCGATCTTCCAGGGTGTAAACAGCGCCTCGTATTTGGGATCAAGGTTGTTCATTGAATTAATCTCCTTGCATAATATGTTAGCTTAATTATATCACAACTCTGTTGTAAAGTCAACAAGATTCAAGATCAAACTTTGTTGAAAAAACATCCGTGCCCGAAGGCACGGATGTTTTTGAGTATTTGATTAGTTCTCTCTCTTCTTTGCAACAACTGCAACTCCGAGGACGGAGACAGCAGCGATGACAGCAAAGATCACGAAGGAGTCACCGGTGTCGGAAGAGGAACCGGGCTCAGTGGTCTCGGGAGCGGGAACTGTAGTTTCGGGAGCGGGCTCGGTGGTCTCGGGCTCCTTAGCGGGGTTGCCGTAGGTGCCGTCAGCATTGAGAACAACGCTGTTGGAGCCGTCTTCGGCTGCGATAACAGTGGGAGCGAAGGTGCCGTCAACGGTCATGTAGATAGCCTCGGTGCCTGCTGCCTGGTTGAATTCATATACAACCTTGCCGCTTGAGAGGGCAGCTTCGTCGGTTGCGCCTACTTCGTATGCCTTGTCGGTGATAGCATTCTCGTAGGTCAGACGATAGGTGTTGCCTGCGGGGAGGGAGTTACCGGTGATGTTTTCGGGGGCAAACTCAGCAGCATTGTTCCAGCAGAGTGCGAAGGTGTTGCCGCAAGCGCTGGTGAGAGTTCCGGTAGCGGTGTTGTTCTTAACGACAGCGTTCGCGGAGCTGATGTATCCGAGGAAGTAAGAAGCTACGCCCTTTTCAGCGCCCTTGGATTCTATGTTACCGGTGGTAATGCAGTTGGTGACATAAGCGTATTCCTTGTTGCCGGATCCGTAACCGTAGCCCTGGATACCGCCTGCAGCGTTAGCAGCCGCGGAAGAGCCGAGACCTCTGGAGGTGATGTTACCGGTGTTAATGCAGTAGTTGATGTGGGAAAGACCGAATGCACCCTTAGCTCCGGTGGAAGCTGCGATACCTGCAGCACGGTAAGCACCGATTACTTCGCCGGTATTGATGCAGAACTCGATCTTGTTTGCGTAATAGCCATCACCTGCGGTGAAAGTTTCAAACTTAGTGCCCTGAGCGTAACCGATGAGACCGCCCGCGTATACGGAATCGGTATCGGGGGTTTCAACGTTGGTGATAGTACCGTTGTTCTGGCAGTAAGTCATATAGGTAACGGTAGAGGTAGCGTGTCCGAAGAGACCTCCGGTGTTGTGGCCGCCGCAGATAGCGCCATTGTTCACACACTTGGTGAATACAACGTTCTTGGAGTAAGCGGAACGTCCAAGGAGACCGCCGGTGTGACCAAGGGTGGAGGAAACAGCACCGTTGTTTACACAAGCGGTGAAGGTTGCGCCCGCATCGGTAGTAAGGTCGTTGCCGGTGTTGAAGAAAGCGTAACCAACAAAGCCGCCGGTCTGCTGTACGCCGGTAACGGTTGCGTTGTTAACACAGCCGGTAACGGTGAGAGAGATGCCGTTTGCAGCGTCTTTAGAGCCAAACTGACCGATGAAACCGCCAACTACGTCGGGACCGGTTACTGTAGCGTTGTTAATGAGGTTCTCAAGAACAACTGCGGTTCCGCCAACGGAGCTGATGGCGAGTGCGCCCGCATAGCCTTCTGCAACGGTAACAGCACCTGCGATGGTGAAGTTCTTTGCAGTACCTGCGAAGTTCACGAACATGGGAGCCGAAACGGTTACGGTCTTGCCGTTACCGTCGAGAGTTCCGGTGAATACCTGAGCGTAGGACTCAGTGAGAGTGATGTCGTTTGCAAGGTAATAAGTACCTGCGGGATCCATAGCCGCGAATCCTGCGGCATCGGTGATCGCGGTTCCTTCGGGAGCAGCTGCTGCCGAGAAGGAGCAAAGACCGAGAACCATGCAAATGGTAAGGATGATTGATAGTGTCTTTTTCATGATGAATTTCCTTTCATTCATTAAAATATTATAGCTTATTTTATCACAATAAAGAAAAAAAGTCAAGAAATTATAATATTTAGTTTAAAAAATATCCATATTGCACAAAAGTGGTATGCCGTTTTTGTGCAATATGACAAACGAGGTCGCTGGTTGTCACTCTACAATAAAACTCGGATATTCCGAACGATTCGAAATATCCGAGTAGATTGTTTAATTATCGTAAGTACAAAATCTTATCAGCACAGCACAAAATTATTGATCTTCAATTTTCGCTTCAGCGAAAATTTTGCTTAACTCTGCACTCTGCATTCTGCACTCTGCACTCAATTCTCGCGTCTCTTTGCAACAACTGCAACTCCGAGAACGGAGATAACAGCGATGATAGCGAAGATAGCGAAGGAGTCGCCGGTGTCGGAAGAGGAACCGGGCTCTGTGGTCTCGGGAGCGGGCTCTGTGGTCTCGGGCTCCTTAACGGGGTTGCCGTAGGTGCCGTCAGCGTTCTTAACGATGCTGTTGGAGCCGTCCTCAGCCGCGATGAGAGTGGGAGCGAAGGTACCGTCAACGGTCATATAAATGACGTCAGCCTTTGCGGACTCGTTGAAGCTGTAAACGATCTCACCGGAGGTAAGAGCTGCCGCATTGGTGGTCTTGGTCTCGTAGGTCTTGGTTTCGAATGCAGTTACGTTGCCTGCCTCGTCCTTGCTTGCTTCGTAGGTGAGCTGGTAAGTAGCGCCCTCGGGAAGAGCGTTGCCGGTAAGGTTCTCAGCCTTGAACTCACGCTCATTGTTTCTGCCGAGAGCCGCGATGAAGCCGCCTTCGGAGGTGAGGGTGCCGAGAGCTACGTTGTTCTGAACAACTGCGAGAGTGGAGTTAACGTAACCGAGGAAGTAGCCTGCGGTTCCGCCATTGCCGCTTGCGTTCTTAGCGGTGATATCGCCAACGGTTACACAGTTGGTGATCATGGGATAAGCTTCCTCTTCTGTGCCGTAGCCGTATGCCATGATACCGGATGCGCAGTTGAGGGAGAAGTTATCCTTGGTAGCCATAAGAGTTACGTTACCGAGGTTGATGCAGTAGTTAACGAGGGAGATACCGCGGGAGTTGGAGGTACCGGTAGAGCCTACGATACCGCCTGCTCTGGTGTCGCCGATAACCTCAGCGTGGTTGATGCAGTATTCGATGATGTTGGAGAAGGTGCCGTCAGCTGCGCTTACGGAAGCGGTCTTGGTGCCCCAAGCGTAACCGCAGATACCGCCTGCGTACTGGTCGCTGATGGTGGTAACCTTACCGAAGTTCTCGCAGTAGGAGATCTTCATGATAGCCTGAGTGGAGTGACCTACAATACCGCCGGAGTCGTGAGTACCGTTGATCTCGCCGTAGTTGAGGCAGTTGGTAACGAGGGTGTTGAGGTTCTTCTGAGAAGATCCAACGATACCTGCGGCGTAGTTGCCGTCGCCGCCTGCGGTGATGTTGCCGTAGTTAGCGCAACCCTTGAAGGTTACGGAGTAGCCGGTCTTGCCGTCAGCGTCGTTGCAGTTGATGTTACCTGCAATACCTGCAGCCTTACCGACGGTAGGAGCGATCTCGCCCTTGTTTACGCAGTTCTCGAATACGAACGAGCCCTTGCTTGCGTAAGCGAGCATACCGCCTGCCTGGTCCTTACCGGAGGAGATCTTAGCGGTGTTGGTGCAACCCGTGAAGGTGTTGATGGGAGCGTCTGCACGGCAAACGATACCTGCGCAGTATGCGCTCGAGCCGGACTCGGAGATCGCGCCGTTGTTTACGCAGTTCTCAAAGGTAGCGGAAGCAGCGGTCTTTACCCAACCTGCGATACCGCCGACCTGGTTGAGGCCTGTGATCGCGCCGTTGTTTACGCAGTTTACGAATTTGACGTTAACGCCTTCGCACTCAACCTTACCGACCATTGCGCCGGAGCAGTCATCGCCCGAAAGGTTACCAATAGCGGAAACCGATGCGTTGTTAACGACGTTCTCGAAGAGAACCTCGGTACCGCTGTTTACACGGCAAGCAACCGCGCCGCGCGCACCGTCAGCGTTGAGGAGAACGATCTCTGCATCTGCTGCGAGAGAGGTTACGGAGCCTTCAACAGTGAGGTTCTTGATGGTTCCGCCGAAGTCGAAGAACATAGGCTGGGAGATGGTCACGGTCTTGCCGTTACCGTCGAGTGTGCCTACGAAGGACTGAGCGTAGGGCTCAGCGATGGTGATGTCGTTTGCAAGGTAGTATGTGCCGTTGGGCTCCATAGCTGCAAAGCCAGCGGCGTCGGTGATAGCGGTTCCCTCGGGAGCTGCAGCTACCGAGAAGGAGCAAAGACCGAGAACCATGCAAAGTGCCATGATGATGGAAAGTGTCTTTTTCATGATAAAATTCCTTTCTGATGAGTGTTCTCAATGGTAGAGATAATTTATTTTAACACATTATTCAAATAAAGTCAAGGCATTTGCAGACTTTTGTATAAATGAACAATTTTGCGCAATAGATTTTGTGCAATTTAACAATAATAGTGGACAGCGGTTAGTGGACAGTGGACAGAAAGATGCGGGTTACTGCAATAATTATGTACAGTACATAGAGTTTTAGTATTGTATTATAACATAATAAGCAAAAAAGTACT
>JAZSEA010000082.1:0-16464 GCA_045531455.1 Eubacteriales bacterium | reverse complement strand
GTCGAAATACTTCATCATAAGGTCGTCGGAGGTACCTGCGACTGCCTCATTGAAAGCTTCCTTATAATTGGATGCGATATCCTTGAGATCGTCGGTCATGGGGATCTCGCTTCTCTTGCCCTTTGCGTCATAGTCGAATGCCTTCATTTCAACAAGGTCGATCATGGTGACCTTGTCGCCGTGCTTAACGGGAACGAATACGGGGCAGAGTGTGTTGCCGAAGGTATCGTGAAGCTCATTGAATACCTTCTCGAAGTCAGCGTCGTTATCCTCGCACTTGTTTACGAAGAATGCCTTGGGAAGACCTGCAGCGGTAGCATAGTCCCAAGCAAGCTCGGTTCCGACCTCAACGCCCGACTTTGCGTCAACGCAGATGAGCGCGCTGTCCGCAACGCGGAGAGACTGATGAACTTCGCCTACGAAGTCGAGGTAACCGGGGGTATCGAAAACGTTGATCTTCATATTCTTCCAGGAGATAGGTGCAAGAGATGCGGAAATAGAGAAGCCTCTCTTTACCTCCTCGGGATCATAGTCGCAAACAGTGTTGCCGTCAGCAGTCTTACCAAGGCGGTCTGTTCCGCCCGAAAGATAAAGCATAGCCTCAGCAATGGAGGTCTTACCGCAGCCGCCGTGTCCGAGCAGAGCTACGTTTCTCAGAGATTTGGTGTCGATTGTTGCCATGTGGGGGTTCCTTCCTCGCCCCATCCGCGGACGGGGCATTTATGTTTTTTTAATTTACAATGTTAATAGGGACGATTTTTACGCGCCCAATGTTTATTATACAACAAAACTGCTATAATTTCAAGTCCTTTTTCGTCATTTTTGACGATTTTGGCATATTTTTTTGAAATAATTATTGTATTCCGAACAATTTGCAGGCATTTTCATTGGTTTTATCCCGCATTTTCTCCTCTGAGACCTCGTGAAGCTCGGCAAGCTTACGAATAGTGTACTCGATATAATCGCTTCTGTTTGTCTTGCTGCGGTAGGGCACGGGCGCGAGATAAGGAGCATCCGTCTCGACGAGTATGCGGTCGATCGGCACAGCCATGGCAGATGCCTGAACAACGGGCGCGTTCTTATAGGTGATCACTCCGGTAAAGGAGATGTACCAGCCGCGTCTGACAAGGTCCTTCGCCATTTCCGGGCTTCCGGAATAGCAATGGAAAACGCCGCGAATCTTCGGCCGCTTTATGAGAGTCTCGAAGCAATCACCGTGCGCCTCGCGGTCGTGGATGATAACGGGAATGTCATATTCTTCGGCAATATCGAGCTGTGCCTCGAAGAACTGCTTCTGACGCTCCTTATTATCCTGTCTCCAATAATAATCGAGTCCGATCTCGCCGAGAGCGACGATCTTATACTCTTTTCTTTTATCGAGGAGTGCGCGGAGCTTTGCTATTGCGTCCTCGAGGGATATCTCTTCATCTATATCCGAGGGATGGATGCCTGCGGCGACGTACATATGCTCAAACTCACGAGCCATCTCGACAGCCCTTGCGCTGTTTGCGGTGTTGGTGCCCACGTTGATGATCTTATCAACACCGTTTGCAAAAAGCGCAGAGAGCAGCGCCGAAGCGCCGCCCTCAAACTTTGTTTCAAATCTTTCGTCGGTATAGTGGGCGTGGGTATCAAAGATGCCGCTCATCAGCGTACACGCTCGCCAAGGGGTGTTGCGGGATCGAGGAATATTACGCGAACCTCTTCCTCACCCGATGCGAGAAGCATACCCTCGGATTCAACTCCGCAGAGCTTAGCAGGCGCGAGGTTTGCAACGAGAATGATCTTCTTGCCGATAAGATCCTCGGGCTTATAGAACTTGGCGATTCCCGATACGACCTGACGGGTCTCATATCCGAGATCTACCTTGAGCTTGAGAAGCTTCTTTGCCTTCGGTACGGGCTCGCACTCGGTGATCTGTGCCGTGCGGAGCTCGACCTTCATAAAGTCATCAAAACCGATGATATCGCATCCCTCGGGCTTTTCTATCTTGGGAGCCTCTGCCGCCTTGCGAGCCGCTTCGATCTCGGCGTAGATAGCCTCAAGAGTCTTCTGCTCGTCGATTCTTGCGAACAGAACTGCGGAATCGTTGACGGATGCGCCAACGGTCATACCGTCAAAGGCGCCGCCGATGCTCTCAAAGGAGGTCTTATCGGTTCCGAGCTGAGCAAAGATGGTCTCTGCGGTTGCGGGAACCATGGGAGCGAGGAGTACTGCGCCCCAACGGATAGCCTCGAGGAGGTTATAAAGAACGGTTGCAAGACGCGCGCGGCTTTCCTCGTTCTTTGCAAGGACCCAAGGCTGGGTCTCGTCGATATACTTATTTGCGCGGCGCAGGAGAGTGAGTGTTGCGTCGATCGCGTCAGCGATGTGGTAGCTGTCCATTGCCTCGTAATAGGTCTTTACAGCATCCGCGCAAACAGACTTGAATTCGTCGTCAAGCGCTTCGGGTGCCGAGGGTGCCTCGATATTCTTGTCGAAATACTTCTTCTGCATATCGAGAGTTCTCTTGACAAGGTTTCCGAGAGTGTTTACGAGGTCAGTATTGAAGCGCGCGAGAACGCTGTCCCAGGTGATGGATCCGTCGGATGCGAAGGGCATCTCGGCAAGGGCATAGTAACGTACGCCGTCAACTCCGACGTACTCGGCAAGCTTATCTGCATAGATAACGTTGCCGCGGGACTTGGACATCTTGTCGGTTCCGAAGTTGAACCAAGGATGACCGAAGATCTTCTCGGGAAGAGGAAGATCGAGAGCCATAAGGAAGATGGGCCAATAGATCGAATGGAATCTGACGATATCCTTACCGATCATATGGACGTCTGCGGGCCAGAGCTTACGGAACTGCTCGGACTGCTCCTCATACGACTTATCGGGGTCGTAGCCGATGGCGGTGATGTAGTTTACAAGTGCGTCGAGCCATACGTAAACGACGTGCTTGGGATCCGAGGGAACCTGGATACCCCAAGTGAAGGAGGTACGCGAAACACAGAGGTCCTGAAGTCCCGAAAGGAGGAAGTTATTGAGCATTTCCTTCTTTCTTGCCTCGGGCTCGAGGAATCCGGGATGAGTCTCGAAATACTCGATAAGACGGGGAGCGTACTTCTGCATATTGAAGAAGTATGCCTCTTCTCTTGCCTGCTTTACGGGTCTGCCGCAATCGGGGCACTTGCCGTCGGTTACCTGTGTATCGGTAAAGAATGACTCACAGGGAGTGCAGTACCACCCCTCGTAATATCCCTTGTAGATATCGCCCTGCTTGAGGAAACGCTCGAAGATCTTCTGGATCGTCTTTACGTGGTAATCATCGGTCGTGCGGATGAAGTAGTCGTAGCTGACGTTCATCTTGTCCCACATTTCCTTGATAGTACCTGCGACGTTATCCACGTATGCCTGAGGAGCGATGCCTGCGGCTGCCGCGCAGTTTTCGATCTTCTGACCGTGCTCGTCGGTGCCCGTGCAGAAGAATACGTCGAAGCCCTTCGCTCTCTTGTAGCGGGCGATGGCGTCGGTCGCGATAGCCTCGTAGGTGTTGCCGATATGGGGCTTTGCCGAAGCATACGCGATTGCTGTTGTTATATAATATTTAGGTTTAGTCATTTATTCTGACCGTCCTTTCGTAATTTTTCTATAAATTCGTCTCTTTTTCTTACCGAGATCTCATATTCGAGAAGCCAGAGCGGTCCCGTTTGAATGATAAGCAGTATAAAGAGAGTTGCAACGGAAAGAAGTGCCGAGAGGATATTCTTTCCCGTGATGCCGAGGGTAATATAATGTCCTCTGTAAGATTCGCGAAGAGCCTTAAAGAACGGCATTCGGCGGCTCCAGATAAAATAGGAGAGTCTGCCGAGCATTGCGGTAAAGAGGAACCAGATACCGAAAGCGAGAAGCATTGAGCCGAAGGCGATCGGATAGTAAAGCGGATCGATCTCTTCTCCGTTTTCAAATAATCCGATCACGAAATCGGGAATATAGAGGATAAGGTACGCTAAGATGTATCTTACCCATATCGTAAGGTAACCGAGGTAGGTGGAAATAAACCTTTCGCCGCTTGAAAATGCAACGAAGAGCTCGGACGGATCGGCTTGTCCGTCGACCGCGCGGGCAGCTACTGTTCTCGCTCCCGCGAATGCAGGCGCAGTAAAGATAAAGATAAATACCGCAATTATGATATTTACCGCAAGCTCACCGATCTCAAAGAAGAAGCTTTCAAAAAGTCCTGTCAGCAGGTATGCAAACAGCATAGCCGCCGAAGCTATTGCCGTCATAAAGAGAACGGCGTATATAAGAGCAAGCCTTGATCTGCCGCAAGAAAGGACGGAGTTTGATTCCTGCGATATTGAAAAATTAAGCCGCGCTATATCTTGTCGTGTGATCTTTTGCGTTTTCATAATCAAAGCACCGCGTCGCCTGCGACAAAGACCTGATCGATATTGATCTTCTTTCCCGTGATCGAACCGATAATGAAGTCCGCTCTGTTGCCTACAGCGAGCTTTCCGACCTTGTCCTCAAGACCGACTGCACGCGCGGGAGTCAGAGTTGCGCAGATGAGTGCGTCCTCGATCGGTATACCCGCAAATTCCGCTAGGTTTTCAACACCGTGCACCAGGGAAAGCGTGCTTCCCGCGAGATTTCCGCCCGAGGTACGCGCGATTCCGCCAACGACAGTAACGGGATTGCCCGCAATTTCGTATTCTCCGTCGGGAGAAGCCGTTGCCGCCATCGAGTCGCTGATAAGAACGAGCCTGTCCATACCGATCATTCGGTAAGTGAAGGCTACCATCTCGCGCGAGATATGGTGTCCGTCGCAGATGAGCTCGCAGAAGCCGCCCGATTCAAGCGCGGCAAGGACTGCGCCGCCGTTTCTGTGGTGAATGGGGCTCATTGCGTTATAAAGATGCGTGAAAGCAACCTTATGTTCCTTATAGATTCGGGATGCTTCGCTGTAATCTGCACCCGTATGACCGAGCGAAAGAGTTGCGCCGATCGATCTTGCGTGGCGTGCAAATTCATTGCCTCCTTCAAGCTCATAAGCCGCGCTTACGCGGAGCGGAAGCTTTGAAGATGCGGCAAATTCATCGAGCTCCGCGACATTCGGAAGCGCGAGCATTTCGAGGTTATGCGCACCCGCCTTCGAAGGATTGAGGTATCTGCCCTCGAGATGAACGCCGAGAAATTCTGCACCGTCTGTATCTCCCTTGAGAGAGTCGATAAGAGCCGCTTGCTCGCAGAGACTCTCAAACTCAGCGGAAGCGAGAGTCGGAAAAAGCGAGGTTACACCGTAATCGGAATACGACTTTGCCATAGCACGCATATCGTCGGCATCGGCGGTATTGAAATCACCGCCCGCTCTGCCGTGGGTGTGGATATCAACAAGTCCGGGGATAACCTGTCTGCCGCCGCAGTCAATAACCGAATCAACGTCGGGACAGTAATCGGTATTGCGCAGAATATCGAGAATGATCCCGTCTCCTACAAGCATGGATCTGCTTTTGAATACTCTGCTGTGACTGTCAAACAGTTTGCAGTTTTCGAAAAGTATCTTCATATTATCCCTCCTCGATGCAGTTATACATTATATTATTATATCAAATTAATTACATTTTTTCAATAGGTATATGCAATTTTTCGGGCATTATTTATCTGTTTTGTGTCAATAATTACATTATTAATATAATTTGGAGGTTCAGGATGCCAAATATCAAGCCCGAGAGAACAAGGGCGATATCGAATTTCCTTTCAAAACGAGGCGGGGAGATCACAGCGGTGGGTGCGATCGGTGCCGTAACTTACGTATTGACTGTGTCGCTGATCGGATTTGTCATCAGCTTTGTTTCTCAAGCGGTATATCCCTTTTCATATTCATTCTTTACTTCCCCGCTTCACAGTTATCTCCCGCGAGTTGTGGTTTCGCCCTCTCCGATAGCATCCCTTATCTTCGGAGCGGCATTTACTCTTGCGATCTATTTTTTTGAAAAGAACATTTTCTACAGAAGATTTCATATTTTGATCAAATGCGGATTTGCCTCGATCGCAGCTTGTGTTGCATTGTTTTTATCCAATCTTTTGGATTATGTAGCGGATCAGATTGGCATAAATGGAATTGATCTGTTATTTTTCAAAGTTGATGCAGGTGAGCTGCCGATTTTGTTTATCTATTATTATCTGCTTTCGATACCTTTGTTTTCACTTTGTGATCTTATCAGGAGACAAATATTTGCTCTGCCGTAAAAAGCAGCGGACCGAAGTCCGCTGCTTTGAGTTTAAACTATAGGTGCTTCTTCAATGGTCTCCTTGACGGGACGCGTGCCAGAGATCTCTCTGTAGAAATCAGCCATTGTCGCTTCGACGTAGGGTGTCAGAACGATGCCTCCGATTCCGCAAGTGAATACGCAGAGGATTGCCCATCCGATGAAGCTGAAGGTGAGGCAGAAAAGTCGCATCTTGTTTCCGTCCATCATCTTCTTTGAGGCTTCAAGAGCTTCGGATGCCTTCATATCGGGATTGTCAGCCATTATGTAAGGTACCATCGCATAGCTGTAGGATGCGATTATACCCGGGATGACGCAGAGCAGGCTCCAGGCAAATACGTAAAGAGATCGAAGGAGATTGGCAACAACGAGCGTTTTCCAATTTCTGAAATATGCGAAAAGATCGTCAAGCCCGGCGTATTTGCCGTCGATGAGGTTCATATTGAATCTTGCGTAACCGACCTCGACGATGCTTCCGAGAAGGAAAAATGCAACCGCAAAGAGAAGTCCGATCGCTACGCCAACGATAATAATCGTACCGAAGATGACCCAGAAACCCGCAAGCTCGGCGAGAACGTCGTCAACGGTGGGGTTAGTTTCGAAGAAAGCGGCAAGTGTTTCTCTGTCCTCGGTATCTATAGACGGTGCGCCTCCGCCAGATCCGCCTCCGCCGAGGAGTGATGCAACTATTCCCGCAACGATAGCGATTCCCCAATTACCGCTGAGGGCATTTCTTGCGCTTGCTCTGAATTCTGCAAATGTTTTTTCTCTCATTTGATCTTCTCCCTGTCGTAAGGTGTTGTCTGGTAAACGAAGTAGTTGAGCCAGTTTGAGTAAAGAAGATTCGCGCAGCTTCTCCAGGTAACGACGGGTTCGAGTGAATCATCGTCATTTGGGAAATAGTTTACGGGGATATCGATCGGAAGTCCCGCGTTCTTATCGCGGAGATATTCCGCCTTGAGAGTACCCGCGTCATATTCCGAATGTCCCGTGATAAAGATCTGTCTGCCGCGGTCGGTAGCGCAGGCGTAGAGACCCGCAACGGGCGATGTTGAAAGGATCTTGAGCTCAGGGCAAGCCTCGACGTCCTCGAGTCTTACCGTTGTATGGCGAGAATGAGGAACGTAGAATTTATCGTCAAAGCCTCTGAAAAGCATCGAGGAGCGGCGGTCTACGGTATGTTCAAAGACACCGAAGAGCTTTGCGTCAAGGGGATATTTCTTAATTCCGTAATGATAATAGAGTCCCGCTTGTGCGCCCCAGCAGATATGGAAGGTCGAGGTTACGTTTGTCTTTGACCACTCCATGATCTCGCAGAGCTCATCCCAGTAGGTGACCTCCTCAAAGGGGATCTGCTCAACGGGTGCACCCGTTATTATCATACCGTCATACTTTTTATGCTTGACCTCATCAAAGGTCTTATAGAACGCAAGCATATGCTCGGCGGACGTATGAGTTGCCTTATGAGTCGCGGTCTGAAGCAGTTCAAGCTCGACCTGAAGCGGTGTGTTTCCGATAAGTCGCGCGATCTGCGTTTCTGTTGTGATCTTCTGCGGCATAAGATTGAGCATCAGGATATGCAGAGGTCTGATATCCTGCGTGATAGCTCTGGTCTCTGTCATAACGAAAATATTTTCGTCAAGCAGAGTTTGTGTCGCGGGAAGAAGGTTTGGAATTTTAATCGGCATTTCTGTCTCCTGTCAGTCAGGCATTTGCAAGTGCCTGCTCGATATCGGCAATGATATCGTCAATATTTTCGGTTCCGACCGAGAGTCTTACGAGACCGGCGGGGATGCCTGCGGCAACGAGCTGTTCGTCCGTAAGCTGACGGTGGGTGGTGGATGCGGGATTGAGAACGCTTGTGCGCGAGTCTGCTACGTGAACAACGATTGCGGCAAGCTTGAGCGAATCCATAAACTTGACTGCGGCGTCACGTCCGCCCTTGATTACGAAGGAGATTACGCCCGCGCAACCCTTGGGAAGATACTTCTGAGCAAGCTCGTACTGAGAGTCACCCTTGAGTCCGGGGTAGGATACGCTCTCGACCTTCTCGTGTGCGGCAAGATACTCGGAAACAGCAAGTGCATTTGAGCAATGTCTTTCCATACGGAGATGGAGGGTCTCAAGTCCGAGGTTAAGAAGGAACGCGCTCATAGCGGTCATAGGGATACCCATATCGCGGACGAGCTGTACGCGCGCCTTGGTAATATATGCGACGTCGTTGCCGAACTGCTTTACGTATGCAACGCCGTGGTAGGAGGGATCGGGATCGTTGAGCTCGGACCACTTTTCGGGATCCGCGGACCAATCGAACTTACCGCCGTCAACTACGCAACCGCCGACAACGGTAGCGTGTCCGTCCATATACTTTGTTGTGGAATGAACGATGATATCGCATCCGTGCTCAAAGGGACGGCAGAGGAAGGGAGTCGGGAAGGTGTTATCAACTACGAAGGGGATGCCGTTCTTATGAGCGATAGCCGCAAAGCGGTCAAAATCGAGAACGTCGAGCGCGGGATTTGCGATGGTCTCGCCGAAGAGCATACGGGTATTCTCGTCGATCAGAGACTCGATCTCCTCATCGCTCATGGCCGAGGTAGCAAATCTTACCTCGATGCCGAAGCGTTTGAGAGTAACAGCGAAGAGATTGACGGTGCCGCCGTAGATCGCGGAAAGAGAAACGATATTCTGTCCCGCCTTGGTGATATTGAGAACCGCGAGAAGGATCGCGGACATACCCGAGGAGGTAAGGATCGCGCCCGTTCCGCCCTCGAGATCGGTGATCTTCTTCTCTACCTCCGCAACAGTGGGGTTGGAGATACGCGAGTACATATGGCCGTCAGCCTTAAGGTCGAAGAGGTCGCCGACTTCTTCGGAGGAGCAGTACTTATAAGTAGTGCTCTGATATATCGGCAGAACGCGGGGTTCGCCGTTACCGGGATTATAACCCGACTGTATGCATTTTGTTTCGATCTTGTAATCAGACATTTTATCCTCACTTTCGCGCTGAAGCGCAAACAAAATTAATTCAGTATAATTAGGACGACAATCCGAAAAGCGCCAAAAATTAAGGCTCCCGGGCTAATTCGGATTATTCTTGTTACTCTAATTATACCACAGAGGCGGCATAAATTCAATAGATAAAACGAAAAAATCCTTCCCTACTGATGTCGGGAAGGATAAAAATCGGTCATTTATTCTATAAACAGCGGTCTCAACTGCTCTTTTCGCATAGTTGCGGCTACCGCTTCGCCGAGTCTTTCAAAGTCGCTTACGAGTGAATGCGGCTTCTTTATCGGGTCATCCTGCTTCATCGGCACAAAATACACGCTCTTGCGCTTCTGCATTGCATTGAGATTTGAGAGGTTTGCCGAAAGTCCGTCATTTGTGGCTAAAGCTATCAAAAGCGGTCGGTCGCCGCGAAGATGCGCCTTCGCCGCCATTGTGACGGGCGTGTCGGTTATGCCTGCGGCAAGCTTTGCAAGAGTATTACCCGTGCAGGGGCAGATTATCAGCAGATCAAGCTTCTCCTTCGGTCCGAGAGGTTCGGCATCCTCGATCGTTCTGATGATCTTCCTATCGCATATCGATTCGACGTGCGCCACGTGATCAGCGGCTTTTCCGAATCTTGTATCTATCTTCGATGCGTTGAAGCTCATTATCGGCACAAGCTCGTGCTCTGCATCTCGCAAAAGAGACATCTGCTCGATCGCGGGAGTAAAGGTGCAGAATGAGCCGCACATTGCAAATCCAATCTTCATATCAATCCCTCTCCTTCAAAATACTCGAGAAGCGTGTCTCCGATTATTCTTCCCGCGCTTTCGGGTGCGTATTTTCCGGGCAGAGACAATGCCCATATCGCCTTGATGCCCATATCCTTTGCCGCACCGAAATCAACGCCTCCCGGAACAGATGAAAGATCTATCAGGATCACGGAGCGCGGAATTTCTGACAAAACCTTTGAATCAAAGAGTCGCGCCGGCACGGTATTGAAGATAACGTCAAAACTTCCCTTTTCGCAAAGAGGCGCAAGTCCGCCGAGTTCAAGCTCTGAAGACAAGCGGACGGTCTTGCATCCGAATGACGACGCCTGAGCAAGCTGACGGTAATTTCTTGCGGCAACCGTTACCGATGCGCCCATTTTCTCAAGGAGATGCGAAAGCATCTGTCCTATCCTTCCGTATCCTACGACCGCGGTGCGACAACCTCTTATAGTTTTATTAAGATGCTGCATCGCAATCGCAACCGCGCCCTCCGCGGTTGGTGCGGCATTTCTGATCTGCAGGCTTTCGGACTCAAAATAGTCGATTATTCTTCTGTTTTTGAGGTGAGCGTTTTTTATGAAGGTCTCCTCGAATTTTCCTCCGAAGATCGGTGCTTTTGTTATATCCAAAAGCCGCGAAAGTTTGATTTTTTCCTCATCATTACAGTACGGGCAATTAACGTGAATGCCGTCGGCTGAGGCCGGCAGAGGAAGTATAACCGCTGAGGCATCGCTAAGAGCACACGCGATCTCACGGCATCTTACTGCATCTCCTATATCTAGATCGCCAAGTCCCCAGACGGCGGTCTCAAAGCCTCTTTCGGCAAGAAAAGAGGCAAGATAACCCTGCCGAGCATCTCCGCCGAGCAGGGCAAGCTTAATGTTTTTCTCCATAGTCTTATCCTCGATAAAAGAATTCTCATACTACATTTTATGACCCGCTGTCTTCAAATGTTAAAAGCCGAAGAGGATAAAACCTCTTCGGCTTATGATTTAAAGAATAATAAGTGCCGCGGTAGTATTAGTAAATTCCGGACGCTTTCCTTCTACTGAAAAGATGAGCGAAAAATCGGACGCTATACTGATGACCTTGCCGCATCTGCCGTCGGGGAGCATTACGTTTTTTCCGGGGGTAGTGCAGTATTTCACGTAATCGCGGTAAAGCTCCTCCTCGGTGATCTCAGGGAGATTATTGCAGAGGCGGTCAGCGATCTCGATCAAAAGCTTCTCCGTATCCGCAGGGTCAAGGCCGAGTGTATTAGCCTTGCCTACGAGCTCATCGGGCATATCGGCATATCCTGTATTGAGACCGAATCCAATACGGATCGCAACAAGCTTGCCTTCCTTGACTGTAACGGCGGTCAGTACCCCTCCATACTTCCGGTCATCAAGAAGAAGATCGTTCACCCATTTGATACTGAGTCTCTGATCGAAGTCGGAGCAAGCATCAAGCACGGCTTCGGTTATCGTCAGAGTGGCAAAAGGGCCGAGCTTCGAGGAAAAGGCGGGTTCGCGTACGTCTGCATAGTCTCCTACGAGGAGAAGAGTTGCGTAGATACCGTTATCACGAGGAGAGTAAAATCCGTGCGTGCCCTGTCCTCTGCCAGCGGTCTGCTCACGCGATGTAAACAGATACGCGCCCGATCCGAGATCGTTCATCCTTCTTCCCGCTTCCGCAAAAGTAGAGTCTATGGTTTCAAATCTGAATATTTCCATATCAACGGTTATCTTTCTTCTCTGAAATAAGACTGTCCGAGAGCTGCGGGAGGCTGATGCTCACGCTTTTTACGAGAGCTTGTAAATACGAGGACAACGATGGTTACAAGGTAGGGGAGCATTTTGATAAGCTCCTTTGTGCTTCCCGAAAGACCCGAGATCTGCACGCAGGCTATATAAAGTCCGCCGAATACGACAGAGCTGAAGATGGCAGAGCTCGGTTTCCATAGAGCGAAGATTACGATCGCAATAGCAAGCCATCCGCGGTCGCCGAAGCCGTTGTTTGTCCACGCACCCGTAGTGTAATCCATAACGAAGTAGAGTCCGCCGAGGCCTGCGATCGCACCGCCAATGCAGGTTGCGATGTACTTATAAAGAGATACGTTGATACCTGCGGCGTCTGCGGTTGCGGGGTTTTCGCCAACTGCGCGGAGATTGAGACCTACGCGGGTATGCTTGATGATCCATTGTGCGAGGATCGAGATAATGATGGCGGTATAAACAAGGAATCCGAATGAGAAGAAGGTCTCGCCGACGATTCCGAGATGATCGGAAAGGAAGGGGATCTTGGTCTGATAAGCGTTACCCGTTGTCAGAAGAGATATAGATCCGCTCTCACCGAAGAATTTAAGGAGCGAGCCGCCGTAATAGTTGCCGAGACCGACACCAAAGGTCGTGAGCGCAAGACCGACGACGTTCTGATTCGCTCTCAGGGTGATGGTAAGGAAGCTATAAATCAGAGCAATAAGTGTCGAGCCGAGGAGGGATGCGAAAAGCGAGATAAGAACACAGAGGATCGGGACGGGCTCTGCACAGAAATGCTCATAGAGATATCCGCCGATGATTCCCGAGATACCGCCGATATACATGATACCCGGGATACCGAGATTGAGGTTTCCGCTCTTCTCTGTTATGATCTCTCCGGTCGCGCCGAAGAGCAAGGGAGTTCCCTGCACGATAGCGGCAGAGATGAATGCCATTATTTTAACAAAAACGTCCATTATTTGCCGCTCTCCTTTCTCTCCTTCTTGCGGAAGTGGATCTGATAATTAACGAAGAATTCGCTGCTTATGATAAAGAGGATCATGATACCCGTAAGAACCTCGCCGACACTCGAGTTGAGTCCGAGGTTCGAGGCGATCTCACCCGCGCCCTTCTGTAGGAAGCAAACGAGGAGCGAGGAGAATATCATAGTTATTGGATTGAACTTTGACATCCAGGAGACCATGATCGCAGTAAAGCCGTTACCGCCGACGGCATTGGATGTTATAGAGTGGTCAGCTCCTGCCGCGAGTATCCAACCCATAACTCCGCAGAGAGCGCCCGAAATAATTACGGTACGGATTATAACACTCTTTACGTTGATACCGATATAGCGAGCGGTGTTTTCGCTTTCTCCGACGACCGCAATCTCATAGCCCTGTTTGCTCTTTTTGAGGTAGATGTGAACAAGGAAGGTCATAAGAGCGACGATAAGGATGTTCAGAAGATACTTCTGACCGAAGATCGAGGGGAACCATCCGCTCTTCGAAGCCGAGTTTACAACACCGAGAACCATCGATCCGCTCGGTACCCAGAGCATAATGAGGAAGGATACGAGCTGTGCGGCAACGTAGTTCATCATAAGGGTAAAGAGGGTCTCGTTTGTATTCCAGATAGCCTTGAAGAATCCGGGGATTCCCGCCCATACAGCACCTGCTATCACGCTTGCAAAAAACATTATCACAATGAGGAGGGGCGAGGGGATCGAATCACCGAGATAAAACATGCAAGAAATGCTTGCAAGCATACCGATAAGCACCTGACCCTCTGCACCTGTATTCCAGAATCTCATCTTGAACGCGGGTGTTACGGCAAGCGAGATTCCGAGAAGGATCGCGGAAGCCTGAAGGAGGTTCCAGAGCTTACGGGGAGTGCCGAAGCTTCCCTTGAACATTGCGCTGAAGACCCTGAGGGGATTCTCTCCCGTGAGGATCATTGTAATGATCGCACAGCAGAGGACACCCGCAAGAATGACAGCAGCCTTGATAAGTATAGTCTTGATCTTCGAAAGCTCGCCGCGCTTTGTGATATAAACCAGCGGCTCACGGTGAGCGTGCTGTTTCAGGTTCTTATTATTCTGCATCTTCGGTCTCCTCCTCTCTGTGAGTCTTTGTCATCAGGTAGCCGACCTCGTTCTTTGTCGCATTTCGTGCATCAAGGATACCCGTGATGCGTCCGCTTCCGATTACGAGGATTCTGTCGCAAAGGTCGAGGAGAACGTCAAGGTCCTCGCCGACGAAAATTACCGCTACGCCCTTCTTCTTCTGATCGTTGAGAAGGTCGTAGATAAGATAGGACGAGTTGATATCAAGTCCGCGGACAGGATATGCCGCCATAAGAAGTGTGGGCGAGGATGCGATCTCACGTCCGAGAAGGACCTTTTGTACGTTACCGCCCGAAAGACGGCGAACGGGTGTCTCTGCATCGGGAGTCACTACCTCGAGATCCTTGATGATCTTCTGCGCAAGCTCCTCGGGACCGTGTCTTTCAAGGAATACGGATTTACCTCTTCTGTAGCTACGCAGCATCATATTATCTACAACGCCCATATTTCCAACAAGACCCATACCGAGTCTGTCCTCGGGAACGAAGGAAAGTCTTACGCCGAGCTCACGGATCTCGAGGGGTGTTTTATCGCGGAGATCCTCCGCCTTACCGTTCTTAGGATTATGATAAATGATAGAACCGCCGTCGAGCTTCTGAAGTCCCGCGATGGCTTCGAGCAGCTCACGCTGACCGCTTCCCGCGATTCCCGCGATACCAAGGATCTCGCCCGAACGCGCCGTGAAGCTGACATCGTCAAGAAGCTTTACTCCCTCGCGGCTCTTGCAGTCGATATGCTCAACAACGAGTCTGTCCTGCGGATCTACGGGATCGGGACGCTCGATATTGAGCTCGACCTTCTTGCCTACCATCATTTCTGTCAGAATATTTTCATCAGCCTCCGAGGTTTTGACGGTACCGACGTATTCACCGTGGCGGAGGACTGCTACCTTATCCGAGAGGTCAAGGACCTCGTGGAGCTTATGGGTAATAATTATTATTGCCTTACCGTCGTCTCTCATACGGCGGAGGATATCGAAGAGCTTGCGAGTCTCCTGAGGAGTAAGGACTGCGGTCGGCTCGTCAAGGATCAGAATATCCGCGCCGCGATACAGGACCTTGATGATCTCTACGGTCTGTTTCTCGGAGACCGACATTTCATAGATCTTCTTTGCGGGATCGATATCAAAGCCGTACTTCACGCTGATCTCAGCAACCTTTTTGGAGACAGCTTTAATATCGAACTTGCCCTTTTCATCGAGTCCGAGGACGATATTTTCTGCCGCGGTAAAAAGATCTACCAGCTTGAAATGCTGATGGATCATACCGATCTTATAGTTAAAGGCATCGTGGGGGGAGTTGATCGAAACCTCCTCGCCGCCGATGATGATCTGTCCCTCGTCGGGATGGTAAATGCCCGAGATCATATTCATAAGCGTTGTCTTTCCGCTTCCGTTTTCACCGAGAAGAGAAAGTATCTCGCCGTTGCAGACGGTAAGACTTACGTTGCTGTTTGCAACTACGCTTCCGAATCTCTTGGATATCCCGCGCAGTTCGATAGCTACATTATTCATATCTTTTTCCCTTTCATATCCGAATAGATCCGAAATTATCATCCCAGGGCAGAATGGCTTCTGCCCTCGCATCATAAATCCGAATAGAAAAACGCCCATTGGGGATGCCGATAAATCGGCATCCCCTATAGGCAAAAATCATTAATTACTGTGCTGCTTCAATACCGTCGATGATGATATCGAAGTAAGGAGCGGAACGCTGATCATCAGCGGACTCATCGAAGTAACCGTCGTGGATTACGTTGGTCTCGCCAACGAAATCGCCGTCAACGTCAGCCTTGTACTCGGTAAGATTTACACCGCCAACGGTGAACTTAGATGTATCGAATACCTTGAGAGTGCCGTCCTTGAAGGCCTTGATAGCTGCATCGATAGCTTCCTGAGTACCGGGAGCTGCTACTGCTGCGTTAAGCTCGGTAAGCTGTACCGAACCTTCATCAATACCGCCGCACCAGTCGTAAGGAACCTCAGAGCCCTTACCTTCCATGGTCTTGGAGATGATGAGCTCCATGTAGGGCTGCCAGTTGATCTTAGAGGAGATGAGAGCGGTGGTGGGAGCGATGCTGATGGTGCTGATGTTGTAAGCAACGTTGGGAACGCCTGCAGCTTCACAAGCCTTGGGAGCACCCTCGGAGTCAGCGTGCTGAGAAATAAGAACGCAACCGTCGCCGATGAGCTTCTCTGCTGCGCTCTTCTCAAGAGCGATGTCGAACCAGGAGTCGGTGTATTCAACCTTCATGGTAGCGGTGGGGCATACGGAGCGCGCGCCAAGGAAGAAGGAGGTGTAACCTGACTTAACCTCTGCGTAGGGCCATGCGCCAACGTAACCGATAACAGCCTGCTCAGCGGTGATCTTGCCGTCAGCGATCATCTGGTTGAGCTTCATTCCTGCAGCGATACCTGCGAGGTAACGGCCTTCGTAAATGGAAGCGAATGCGTTGTGGTAGTTAGCAAGCTTAACAACGTGAGCCTGAGTACCGGTAGCGTGGCAGAACTGTACTTCGGGGTTTTCCTTAGCAGCCTGGATCATGTAGGATTCGTGGCCGAAGGAGTCAGCGAAGATGAGGTCGCAGCC
>JAZSEA010000101.1:0-65136 GCA_045531455.1 Eubacteriales bacterium | reverse complement strand
ATATATCATATATAGTAGTAAATTATAGCCCACGGGCGTATCTATAAAATCGGAGGAAACAAAAATGGATTACAGCTACGAACACGAGAACTTTAACACGAACGACGATATCCTTGAAAGCGGCGTCAGCATCAAGGTAGTAGGAGTTGGCGGCGGCGGAAACAACGCGGTCAACAGAATGATTGACACCAATATCAGAGGTGTTGAGTTTATTGCGGTCAATACCGACCGTCAGGCTCTCCGCAATTCGGTTTCCCCCACACTCATTCCCATCGGTGAGAAGATCACAAAGGGTCACGGCGCAGGCGCAAACCCCGAGATCGGTCAGCGTGCGGCTGAAGAGAACGCCGAGGAGATCCGTGCGGCTCTTGCAGGCGCGGATATGGTATTTATCGCAACCGGTATGGGCGGCGGCACAGGTACAGGTGCGGCTCCCGTAGTTGCAAGAATCGCGCACGAAATGGACATCCTTACGGTTGCGATCGTAACCAAGCCCTTCCTTTTTGAGGGTCGCCGCCGTATGCTTCAGGCGGAAAAGGGTATCGAGGAGCTCCGCAACTACGTTGACTCCCTTGTTATCATCCCTAACGAGAGACTCAAGCAGGTCTCCGAGACCAGAATCACACTCAAGAACGCCTTTGAGATCGCCGACGACGTTCTCCGCCGCGGCGTACAGAGCATTTCCGAACTCATCAACGTTCCCGGATTCATCAACCTTGACTTTGCGGACGTTACAAGCGTAATGCGCGATGCAGGTTATGCTCATATGGGTACAGGCTCTGCTACCGGTAAGGACAAGGCAGAGATCGCCGCAAAGGCTGCAATCTCGAGCCCGCTTCTCGAGACCTCCATCAAGGGCGCAACCGGTATCCTTGTAAGCATTACTATGTCTCCCGACGTAGGACTCGAGGACGCAGACCTTGCTTCCACCATGATCACCGCAGAGGCTCATCCCGATGCGAACGTAATCTGGGGAGCTGCATTCGATCCCGAGCTCGAGGACGAGATGAAGATCACCATCATCGCAACGGGTTTTGAGAATCCCGGTCACGAGGAGCACAAGGCACCCGCTCGTCCCGCACAGCCCGCCCGTCCCGCTCCCGCACAGAGACCTCAGCCCGCTCCCGCACAGGCACAGCCTCAGCCCGCACCTCAGCCGGCTCCTGCTCCCGCACAGCCTGTGGTACAGCAGCCTGTTCAGCAGCCTGCTCCTCAGCCTGCACCCCAGCCCGCACCTCAGCCTGCTCAGCCTCAGAGACAGACTGCTCAGAATCCCGGCGATAACTTTGACGATATTATGTCCATCCTTCGTCAGCGTAAGCCGAGATCCGATTTTGGCAACGGCAGAAGATAATTAATCAAATAATCAGTCAGGAGACAAACCATGACACTTTCTGAATTCCGTGCGCTTCTTTCGAGTGACAAGGTGATAGATATTATTCTCGATACTGATACCTATAACGAGATCGACGACCAGTTTGCGCTGGCATACGCGATGCTCTCGAAGCAGAAGATCAATCTTCTGTCGGTAAACGCCGCGCCCTTCAAGAACAGCCGTTCCGAGAGCGCAGCAGACGGTATGGAGAAGAGCTACAACGAAATCTTTAATATCATGAAGCTGACAGATGCGGAGGCGGCCTCGCAGGTACCCGTTTACCGCGGAAGTACACGCTTTATGACTTCGAAGACCGATATAGTCGAGTCAGATGCATGCGACAACATCATTAATACCGTAATGTCGCGTGAAACTCCCGTCGTTATCGTGGCGGTTGGTGCCATCAGCAACGTAGCGTCAGCGTTAGCTAAGGAACCCGAGATCGCCAAGAGAAGCGCGGTCATCTGGCTCGGCGGACACGCCCTCGAGAGACCCGATACGAAAGAATTCAACCTTCGCCAGGATATTCCGGGCGCGCAGGTCCTCTTCGACTGCGGAATCCCATTCCTTCAGATTCCCTGCGACGGTGTATGCTCATCCTTCATCACCACTCCCGCGGAGCTTGATTATTACCTCAAGGGCAAGAACGATCTTTGCGATTATCTCTGCTCGATCACGGGTGATTACATAAACCGCGGATACGGACGCTCGAAGGTAGTATGGGATGTTACGGCGATCGGCTGTATGACCGTACCCTCCTCGATGGAGATCGTAGAGATCCCCGCACCATACGTAACAAGCGATTGCCGCTATGCATTCGACAGCGCACGTCATCATTATCTCTACGTCAGAAAGATCCGTCGTGATCCCCTCTACGCTGACCTCTTCAAGGTTCTCAGCGAGAAATAAATTACAAGAAAAAACCGCACTTTTTCAAAAAAGTGCGGTTTTTTTATTGCAGAATCAAAGAAAAAATGGTATAATATATGTGATTATACTTTTTCCTTTCAACGGAGGGCTGAATTGATGAAAGCTAAGAGATTTTGCGGTGGTCTTCCCGCAGTCTTACATGCGGTACCCGAATACGTTATCGCGGATAATCCATTTTCGGTAACCGCTGCCTGCCGTGTTTTCGGCGAAAACGCTCCTGATCGACTTGTTCTTAGAATAGAGGACGGCAAGGACTTTTATCTGCTTCCGTCCGACAGATATGAGCGACGCGGAGTTGAATATATGGTCTACCGCGCCGATATTCCCGCATCGTCGGTTACGGGAGACAGACTCGCTTACAGAATCGATATTGAAGGCGAGATCAATGCAAAGCTGCCTCCCTATATCTGCAAGGTCGTGAAGGCGGACGATCTCCCCGAGCTTCCTCCTCTTGTCATCACCGAGATCTTCGGCAGACCCAAGGGAAAGGATCATACCTGCTACGTTGAGTATTTCAACCCCACCGAAAAGGCGGTTGACCTTTATGACTACGAGCTTCTCGTGTACGCCGCAACCAAGGCACCCGATTATGCCGCAGTTGGCGAGCCCAAGGGCAGAATTCCGCTTGCAAGAGAGGCGGGCGTGAATATCCTCGGTGCGGGCGAATCCGCCGCGTTATGGGGACTTACTCTGAAAAACTATGCTCCCGAGGTCAACTGTCTGACTCCCGAGGGGCTTATAAAGGATATTAATACGGCTTATCTTTACACCAAGGAGCCGCTTGATGAAACTAAAGCACGCGTAATTCCCGTCGATCTTACCGAGATCGATCCGGAAAGTGGCACAAGAAAGAATCTCGCGGGGATCTGCGCTCTCCCGAACGCTCACGACAGCACGACTCTTCTTATCGTGCCTCGCGGAGGCGACGCTTCGAACGCGGTATTCACCCTTGTTTACAGCAACTGCTACGCCGAGTGGGATACTCCCGTTCATCGCTCCTCCTATTGGACCTTTGATCCCCTCGACCCCCGAAAGGCGATCAATCTTTCGCACGCAGAGCTCGCGACTCCCGGTTATCCCTGCCATCTCGAGACGGGCATCTTCGATCTGACCGCTCCGCTCCCCACGATCCTTCCTCTTGCTCCCATTAAGGAAGCTTACCACGGAGATTACTGCGGAACAGTCGAATTTGTAGTTCTTCCCGCAGATAACGACCACGAGGTTGGCGTTACCACGGTCACCGTTACACTGCCGAACGGTGAGACACGCGATTTTGAGGCTCTTGAGGAGCACGATGGAGTTCGCCGCGCCCGTATTCCCGAGGAGATCTTCGAGGAATTATCCGAGCTTGAGTATGAGATAAGCGCATATGACGGCGCAAGGACCGTCAGACTCGGCAACGTACTTCCGATCAGAGTTCCCGTTTACGATAACCGCGGACCAAGGATCACGTATATGGTTCCTACACGCGGATATGCCTTTGACGGCACAAAGCCGATCGTTATCAAGGCGAATTATACCGATCCTGCGGGAATCCGTATCAAGGATTGCTATCTTAAAATAGACGGTAAGGACGTAACTAACGATACGACCATCACCGCGACCTCTCTCGTTTATGAGCCGAAGAAGCCCCTCGAGTTTGGCGAGCATACGCTGACTATCCGCCTCAAGGATGGACTCGGCAACCGCACGACAAGAACCGTTGATTTCACCGTATCCGATATGAGTGAGCTTAACGCTTATTTCGGCGAGATCCACGCTCACACGGGCGAATCAGACGGAAACGGTATGGGCAGAGATGCGATCGAGTTCGCGTATGATAACGGCGCCGATTTCTTCTCGGTCACCGAGCATTCGCATTATTTCACGCAGAAGGCTTACGACGCGCAAAAGGCTGCGGTAAAATCGCTCGACCGTCCCGGCAGATTCGCCGCGCTCAACGGTTGGGAGATGACCTGGAACAACACCTGCGGTTATTGGGGACATATGAACGTCATCGGAAGCGAGAAGGTCGTGTCCGATATCCACGGCGTCAATATGCCCGACCTCTTCAAGTGGCTCGAGAGTGAGCCGAATGCCGTCGGAATGTTCAATCATCCCGGAAACAACTGGGGTGACTTTGAGGATTACGGTTATTGGACTCCCGAAGCCGACAAGCAGATGGCTCTTGCCGAGATCAAGGGCAGAGGATATGACCAGCAGTATGCTCTCCTGCTTTCGCGCGGTTGGCACGTTGCGCCCTCCTTCAACGAGGATAACCACGCGCCCAACTGGACGATCGCAAGCCCCTATATCACGGGCGTTCTCGCTCCCGCTCTTACACGCGAGAATATTATGGATTCATTCCGAGCGCGCAGAGTTTATTCGAGCGCGGATCCCACAATGAAGATATTTTATAAGATCAACGGCGAATGGATGGGCTCGAGACTCAATAATCCCGATGAGCTCCGCGTTTCGGTCAAGATCACGACCGAAAATGAAAACGGAATCGGTCGAATCGAGATCGTCGGCGAGGACAACATCCTCGTAACGCAGAAATTCGTCGGTGCGCGTCAGAGCTACGAATGGAATATCACTCTCCCCGTTGAGTTTGACTATTATTATCTCCGAATCTCGAACGGCGCGCAGTATTCGGTTACCGCACCCGTCTGGATCGAGAACAGAGGAGAGCCGAAGGTCATCTCGATGACCCGATCCGCTTCCTACGACTCCCACGAAAGTTCGGCTGTTACGATCAAATTTGAGAATCCCACCGATAAGGTTATGAGCGAGGTCAAGGTCGACTTCTATCTGACGGGTATCGAGGGCTTCTCGCTTCGCGATGCAGTTCCTTATGCCAAGGTCTGCCTCGGCAAACTCAAGCCCGGAAGAAGCGTGACGGTTACGCGTCAGCTCCCCGAGATCTCGAAGAATCGCCGTGTCAGCGCGATCATCTCCGCTGTTTCCGACAATGTGACGAGAAAGTCTACTGCATATATCCTTGCATCGCCGATCAGCATTACCGAGGTCCTCTGCGCGACCGCACCCTTCGAGCTTGACGGAAATATTATCGAAAATCCTTTCCCCTATATTACCCTTTGCAACAACTCGGGCAATGATATTACTCTCAAGGACTCGAAGATCGCTCTCTGGACTACAACGGGTAAGCCTCCGAAGGAAGAAAATGTCTGGATCGCTGACGGAATTAAGATTCCCGCGAGAAGTGCGGTAGTGGTTTGGTACCGCAAGCCCGATAACGCCGCTCTTACCGTCGAGGATTTCAACAGAAGATACGCGACCGCTCTGATCGAGGGCGAGAGCATCTATATTTGCGAAAAGCCGATCACCTCGAGAGCGACTGCCGGCAGACGGCTGGATCTTATCGTCGGCGGCGAGGTCATCTCCCGCGTGACCTGGAATATGGGTCTGCGCTACGGTCAGACCGCCGAGGTCGACGAGGCGTATAAGTATCGCTTCTCCTCGGATATGTCTCCTCTCGGAATCTTCTGCGGTACGGGTGTTCCCGCTCCCGCGATGATCGACTATAAGCAGCTCGGCGCAAGAAAGAACGTTGAGCCCACCTCAAAGGAGATCAAATACGCAAAGAAGCAGACCAAGGTCGAGCAGAAGAGAGCAAAGCATAAGTCCAAGATCAAGTACACCGCTGCGGAGGCGAGCGCGATCGCCGCAGGCTCGGCAGCTCTTGCCGCATTTGCCGCTGCAGGAATCACCAAGCTGATCTCGAAAAAGAAATGAAATATCCGCTGATACTTTCCCATATTTATAAGGAGCGCGTCTGGGGCGGAAGCCGTCTCAAAAAAACAGATCCCCCCACGGGCGAGGATTGGGTTCTCTCGGTCAGAGATGATGATAACAGTATCGTTACGAACGGAGAATATGCCGGTAAAACGCTTTCTGATGTGCTCGGCGTTCGCGGCAAATTCCCACTGCTTATCAAATTTATCGATTCAAAGGAAACTCTTTCGATACAGGTCCATCCCGATGATGAAACAGCCGCCCGTATGGGCGGCGAGGGAGGAAAGAGCGAGATGTGGTATATCATCGACGCTCTTCCGGGTTCCTATATTTATCTCGGTATGAAAGAGGATGCAGTTATCGAAGAATTCCGCAAAGCAGTGCTGAACGGTGACGATCCTACGCCGTATCTTGAAAAGATCTCGGTCCGCTCGGGTGAATGCTATTACATCCCCTCGGGAACTCCTCATGCGATCGGCGGAGGTAACTACATCTGCGAGGTTCAGCAGAATTGCGATACCACCTTCCGTATGTACGATTACGGCAGACCGCGCGAGCTTCACCTTAAGGAAGCGGCAATGTCTCTCAAGAAGATTGATCTTCCTGCAGCGACTACTTCCGATCTGCTTGCAGAATGTGAGTATTTTCGTGCCGAGCTTATCGAAGTTGACGGCTCTGCGGAGATCTGTGCGAAACGAGACGGATTTATTTCGCTGACTCTCGTTTCTGGCGAAGCTTCAATAGTGTGCGGCGAAGAAAAATATCCTTTGCACGACCGCGACTCGGTTTATATCCCCGAGGGAGAAGAGAAGTATCACATCGAGGGTAAAGCCAAGTTTATTAAAACAACCGTATAAAAACAAAAAACCGATGCGTTTCCGCATCGGTTTTTTGCACAGCAAGGATTTTCGGATGTGCAAATTTTGTTGTTGATTAAATTACTTAATCTCAACGGTAGCGCCAGCCTCGGTAAGAGCGGTCTTGATGGACTCTGCCTCTTCCTTAGCAACGCCTTCCTTAAGGGTCTTGGGAGCACCCTCAACGAGCTCCTTAGCTTCCTTAAGTCCAAGGCCGGTGATCTCACGAACAGCCTTGATAACAGCGAGCTTGTTAGCGCCGAAGCTTGCGAGAACTACGTCGAACTCGGTCTTCTCTTCAACTGCTGCAGCAGCGGGAGCTGCACCTGCAGCTGCACCTGCGGAAACGTTAGCAGCGGATACGCCGAACTCTTCCTCACATGCGGATACGAGCTCGGAGAGCTCAAGAACGGTAAGTGCCTTGATGGATTCAAGGATAGCGGTAATCTTTTCGTTTGCCATTTTAAATGACCTCCTGGAATATTTAAATGTTATGCCGCGAGAGCTTTACGCCTCTGCGGGAGCTTCTGCAGCCTCAGCGGGCTGCTCGTCCTTCTTGGCAACCTGGTCAAGAACATAGACGAATTTGGTAAGGGGAGACTGGATGCAAGCGAGCAACTGTGCAATGAGAGTTTCCTTCGAAGGAATGGAAGCAAGTCTTTCAACTGCAGCGGCGTCGATAACTTCGCCGTCACAATAACCTGCCAGAAGAGTGAAGGACTCGATCTTGTCAGCATACTGCTTGAGGATCTTAGCGGGAGCTACTGCATCTTCGGGGCTGACTGCGATAGCGGTCATACCGGAGAGATACTGCTTGATTTCACCGTAGCCGCACTCTTCGCATGCTCTGCCGGTGAGGGTGTTCTTTACTACCTGGTAAGAAACGCCTGCTTCGCGGAGTTCCTTACGGAGCTTGGTATCATCCTCAACGGTGATTCCCTGGTAGTTAACAACTACGCCGGAAACCGAGTTGCGAATCTTCTCGGAAAGCTCGGAGACAACCTGCTGCTTCTGCTCAAGTATAGCTTTGCTGGGCATGTGTTTAACCTCCTAATGGTTTGTGTTCGTAAAAAAATATCCTTCTCCCGAGAGCGACGCGCACCGAAAGAAAGACATAGATCAAGTATTAAACTGATTAATCTTCCTCGGCAGGATGGCATTCGCTTTTACGGGAACCTGCTGTCTTTGGATAACGGCATAGATTATACCATATTCCGATCTATTTGTCAATAGGTTTTTGAAAAAAATTTTTGTTTTTTAAAAAATATTTTTGTTTCGTAATATTTTCCTTTAATTATGGGAATGAAGATGCCGTTGTTTACATCAGGTTCACATTTCGGGTGTATAATAAAATGAATATATATTATAGAAAGGTAATGAAATGTCTTTTACGCTTTTGAGCCGCGATAAAGAGTCGGCTTTGAAAAATATTGATCTCTTCTTTATGATCGCGCTGACCTTTGCGCCGCTTGCCGCATTGCTGCGATCTATTGCATTCTTCACTTCGTTTGATGCCGAGATCGGATATTTCAACGATGGCTTTTTCAGCGATACGGTTAGCTCGATGCTCGTGGTATGCTCGATCTTCTTCCTTGCGGGCTTTATATTTATATCAAAGGAAGCAAAGCTTTCGGCGAAGATTGACAACAGCGCGAATTCGATCTTCTTTTCTGCTTGCTTTGCTGGATTCGTAATGCTTGCAGACTTTGCCTACAAGGTTTATACTCTGATCGGCGAAGATAAGTTCACTTACTACAAGTTTATTTTCAACCCTGCATTCAAAGCGGAGAATTCCTATATGATCCGAGCTACCGCCATCATTGAGATCGCGGGCGTACTTGCGTCGGTCCTTACTGCGGCGTGCTTCTTCGTTCGTTCCTCCAAGGTGCCGAAGGCGAAGCTTTCCGCTATCCTCGGATTCTTCCCGATAATCCGTGCGCTCGTCGGTGTTGCCGAGATCTATTTTGATATGAAAGTTCAGATGAACCATCCCTCGAAGCTTGTGCTTCAGTTCGCGCTTATTGCAGTTATGTTCTACTTCCTTTGCGAGGAAAGATTTTACGTATCGGATGAACACGCACGTCCTCGCAGATTCTTTATCAGCGGATGCCTTGCCTTCTTCCTTGCGTTCGTCGGCGGAGTATCCGAGATCGTCGGATTTTTCTCGGGGAAGCTTTCAAAGGGTGATTTCTGCGTAGAGGCTTTCTTCTGCCTCGTAATGAGCTTCTACATTCTCGCAAGGACCAACGCGTTCGTAAGATGTGTAAAGGTTGAGACCGATCCGGAACCCGAAGCCGAAGAGACTGTCGAAGAAGAGAAGAGCGAAGAATAATTCCTTCCTTATTATATATAACAAAATTCATCATTTTCTCAGTAGGCGAGAAATGAGAGGAGCGGACGTATGTCGGTAGATTTTGCTGTTGAAAGAATTATATGGCTTCATAAAAGAATAAAGGATGAGTACTATCCGAACGCTATGCGTCTGTCCGAGAGATTTGGCATCTCCCACCGTCAGGCACAGCGTGACTGCGATTATCTCAAGCGAAAGATCGGCGCGCCTATCGCGTTTGACCGCTCGAGACAGGGATACTACTATACCGAGCCCTTTTCGCTCCCCGATTCTATCAGAGTCGAGGACCCGCGCGATATCTCGAACATCGTTGCTCTTGCCGATATGCTCGGAGGATCGGATGAATCAACGCAGATCTCGATCCCCTATTCGGCTCTGCTTCAGATCCCCGATAAGCTCGTTGCTCTTGAGCTTGCTCCCTTCGTTACAAGACGAGTTGGCAGTAAAGGTAAGTACATATGCGAATTCCAGAACATCCGCGTTTTCTTTGGTGCGCTTATTGCTTCGGACGCGGAGATACGTATCCTCGAGCCCGAATGGCTGAGACTTGATTTTTGCAAGTCACTTGATAGATTGAGAGCGGCAAACGGTGAGAACCCCGAGGAAAATGCGCAAATTGACGAAAATGGCGGGGATTGATCGACAAAACGCCTCGCTGATATCGTATTTTGGGCAAAAGAACCAAAAATCCGCCTCCGAAAAACGAATCGGAGGCGGTAAATTTGTGCAGTTTTGAACTAAAATCAAGGATATTTGTGAAATATGCACAAAAATGCTGTATAAACTTTGGTAAATATTTTATTATATTGTTTATTGCAAACCGAGGAAATATATGATATAATATTGAAGCTTGATGTGCGAAGTATGCGTTGAAGCGAAAGGTTGCCGCAAGAACATGCGGGTAATTTTCGTGGAGAAGTCCGAATTAGATCGGGCGCGTGGGCTATGTCAGGCATCGGGCAGCCTCTGTTCAAAGGTTGCTTCGTGACGACGGCTTTGTAGCCGTACGATCCGGAATTCGCGTCGCGCCGTGCTTGCGTGACGGCGGCGAGTGGCGGGTTTCGGCTTTTGTATGGCTGCAAAACGAAACGCACGGAACGGTGCATAACAAAATCCGCTCCTAACTTTTCTCAGCGCTGCGCAAATGGCTACATTTTATTATATTCGCACGCACGCGAGAGAAAAAACAAGGAGGAAAACACAATGGCAGTTAAGGAACAGCTCAGAGTCAAGCTGAAGAGCTACGATCACACCCTCGTTGACGCGGCAGCCGCAAAGATCGTCGAAGTTGCTAAGCGCAACGGCGCCGAGGTTTCGGGTCCCATTCCGCTTCCCACCGAGAAGGAAATCGTAACCATTCTCCGCGCGGTCCACAAGTACAAGGACAGCCGTGAGCAGTTTGAGCTTCGCAACCACAAGAGACTCATTGACATCAAGAAGCCTTCGAAGAAACTCACCGAAGAACTGATGAACATTGAGCTCCCCGCAGGCGTTGATATTCAGGTTACCCTCTAATCAACCCTGCCCCCCACCCACACAACGCTCCGAGTGAGCGCTTGTCGGTCAAGTTGGCGTAATACCGAGAGGTAAAATTCACAGCGTCAACCAATAACCTTCAGGAGGAAAAAACATGAAAAAGGGAATTATCGGTAAGAAGATCGGTATGACTCAGATTTTCGACGAAGTCGGAAACGTCATCCCGGTAACGATAATCCAGGCAGGTCCCTGCGTAGTATCGCAGAAGAAGACCGCTGAACAGGACGGCTACAATGCCGTACAGCTTGGCTTTGAGGATTGCAAGGATAAGCACGCAACCAAGGCTGAGATCGGACATTTCGCAAAGAACGGACTTACCACCAAGAAGCATCTCAAGGAGTTCCGCCTCGAGGATTGCTCCGGCTACAACGTAGGTGATGTCGTATCGGTCGAAACCTTCGCCGTTGGCGAGAAGGTCGACGTAACAGGTATGACCAAGGGCCACGGTTACACCGGTGCTATCAAGCGTTGGAACCTCGCTAAGCTGAGAATGACACACGGCGTTGGCCCTGTGCATCGTCAGTCCGGTTCTATGGGTGTTATCGACCCTGCGAGAATTTTCAAGAACAAGAAGATGGCAGGTCAGTACGGTAACGAACAGGTTACCATTCTTAATCTTGCCGTTGCTAAGATCGACGCAGAGAACAACCTTATCGCAGTTCGCGGCGCTATTCCCGGCGCTAAGGGCGGTATCGTATTCATCCGCGACTCGATCAAGGCGTGACGAAACAAGGAGGAATGACAAATGCCTAACATTAAAGTACTTGATATGACAGGCAAGGAAGTCGGCGAAATGAGCCTCTCCGAGAAGCTTTTCGGAGCTGAGGTTAACGCTTCCGTCCTTCACGCCGCAGTCAGAGCTTATATGCTCAACCAGAGACAGGGTACTCAGTCCACCCTTACCCGTACCGAGGTAAGCGGCGGCGGTAAGAAGCCCTGGAGACAGAAGGGTACAGGCCGCGCACGTCAGGGTTCCACCCGTGCTCCTCAGTGGGTACACGGCGGTATCGCTCTCGGACCTAAGCCCCGCACCTATCGCACCGACCTCAACAAGAAGACCAAGAGAGTTGCTCTCTTCAGCGCACTCTCCGATAAGGCTGCTAACGGCAACCTCATCATTCTTGACGAGTGCAAGCTCGAGTCCTACAAGACCTCCGAGATGGTAAAGATGTTTGCCGCTCTCGGTCTCCAGAAGGACGTAGAGAAGAACTACAAGGAAGGCGGCGAGGTTAAGACCCGCACCGAGACCGTAGCATGCAAGACGCTGCTCGTTCTCCCCGAGGTTGACCGCGTTGTCGTTAAGAGCTGTGCCAACATTCCCACCGCTGAAACCACTCTTTGCAACACCCTTAACGTTTATGAGATCCTCAATGCTGAGAAGCTCGTAATCACCAAGGCTGCTGCTCTGAAGCTCGAGGAGGTATACGCATAATGAAGAAAATGGTACAGGACATCATCATCGCTCCCGTTATCACCGAGGCGAGCATGGATATGATGAATCAGAAGAAGTATGTATTCAAAGTTATGACTTCCGCAACCAAGCCTGAGATTGCAAACGCAGTTGAGGTTATGTTCGGTGTAAAGGTTGCCGCAGTCAATACCATCATGATGAAGCGCAAGGAAAAGAGAGTTCGTTACAACTATGGCTACACCGCAGAGTGGAAGAAGGCCATCGTTACCCTTACTGAGGACTCCAAGACCATCGCCTTCTTCGACGGTATGAACTAAGTAGGAGGAAACGAATAATGCCTACAATCAAATATAAGCCTACGACACCTGCCAGAAGACATATGTCTGTTGCTTCCTTCGAGGAGATCACCAAGTTTTCTCCCGAGAAGAGCCTGGTAGTTATCAAGAAGAAGCACGCAGGACGTAACTCCTACGGTAAGATCACCGTTCGTCACAGAGGCGGCGGAAACAAGGTTAAGTACCGTATCATCGACTTCCGTCGTAACGACACTGAGGCTGCAAAGGTTATCGGTATCGAGTACGACCCCAACCGTACCGCTTACATCGCTCTCCTCGAGAACGAGTCCGGCAAGAAGAGCTACATCATCGCTCCCGTTGGACTTAAGGACGGCGACGTTGTTTACTCCGGCGCAGAGGCTGATATCAAGCCCGGTAACACCCTGCCCCTCGCAAACATCCCCACCGGTACTTTCATCCACAACATTGAGCTTCACCCCGGCAAGGGCGGTCAGCTTGTCCGTTCCGCTGGTTCCGCAGCTCAGCTCATCTCGAAAGAGAATGATCAGGCTCTCATCCGTCTTCCTTCCGGCGAGGTCAGAATCGTTGCTCTCAACTGCAAGGCTACAATCGGCCAGGTTGGCAACATCGAGCATGACACCGTAAAGGTTGGTAAGGCTGGTAAGACCCGCCACAAGGGCATCAGACCTACCGTTCGCGGTTCCGTAATGAACCCCTGCGATCACCCCCACGGTGGTGGTGAGGGACGTTCTCCCATCGGTCATCCCGGTCCTCTTACTCCTTGGGGCAAGCCTGCTCTCGGTTATAAGACTCGTAACAAGAAGGCTCTTACCGAGAAGTTCATCGTAAAGCACAGAAACGCTAAATAAGGAGGGAATATAGAATGAGCAGAAGTCTTAAGAAGGCGCCTTTTGTTGAAGAGAAACTCATCAGCAGAGTTCGCGCTATGAACGAAAAGAACGAGAAGAAAGTCATCAAGACTTGGTCCCGTGCATCTACAATATTCCCCGAATTCGTAGGACACACCATCGCGGTTCACGACGGCAAGAAGCATGTTCCGGTATACATTATCGAGGATATGGTTGGCCACAAGCTCGGTGAGTTCGCTCCCACCCGTCGTTTCCCCGGCCACGCCGGAACCAAGACATCCAACACCGGTAAATAATCGAGGAGGAAGAAAGAATAATGGAAGCAAGAGCTTATCTTAAATATTTGAGAATTTCTCCCCGTAAGGTAAAGGTCGTTCTCGATCTTATCCGCGGCAAGGATACCAAGGTTGCTATGGCAATTCTCAAGAACACCCCTAAGGCTGCATCTCCCGAGCTCGTAAAGCTCCTCAAGAGTGCAATCGCAAATGCTGACCACAATTTCCAGATGGACACCCAGAACCTTTACGTTTCCGAGTGCTTCGTCTGCCCCGGTCCTACTCTCAAGAGATATATGCCCCGCGCTAAGGGTTCGGGCAACAGAATTCTCAAGAGAACATCTCATGTAACCCTCGCGGTTAAGGAAAGAGAAACTAAGGAGGTCAATGCCTAATGGGACAGAAAGTTAATCCTCACGGCCTTCGCGTTGGCGTCATCAAGGGCTGGGATTCCAGATGGTGCGTCAAGGACGAGGTTTTCGGAGATACACTTGTACAGGACTACAAGATCAGAAAGCTCCTCAAGGAAGAGCTTCAGAAGGCAGGCGTGCCTAAGATTGAGATCGAAAGAGATCAGTACAGAGTCAGAGTTTTCATCCACTGCGCTAAGCCCGGTATGGTTATCGGCCGCAGCGGCGACAACATCGAGAAGCTGAAGAAGGAAGTTGAAGCTATCGTAGGTAAGGATGCCAACGGTAACGTAATTCCCGTATCGGTTAACGTTGTTGAGGTTCGCAACCCTGAGCTCAACGCACAGCTCGTAGCAGAAAACATTGCAGCTCAGCTCGAAGGCCGTGTGGCTTTCCGCCGTGCAATGAAGATGGCTATCAGAAACACCATGCGCCTCGGCGCACGCGGAATCAAGATCACCTGCGGCGGTCGTCTCGGCGGTGCGGAAATCGCACGCTCTGAGCACTACCACGAGGGTACCATTCCGCTTCAGACCATCCGTGCAGACATCGACTACGGTTTCTGGGAGGCTAACACCACCTATGGTAAGATCGGTGTAAAGGTATGGATCTATAACGGCGAAGTCCTCAACGAGGGCGCAGCTCGCGAGAGAAGAAACGATCGTAGAAACGATCGCCGCGGCGACCGTCGCAACGGCGAGCGCAGAGAAGGACGTGGTCCTCGCAACAACGACCGCCGTCAGGGACAGGGCAGACCTCAGGGCAACAGACCCCAGGGTAACCGTCCTCAGGGCAACCGCCCCCAGGGTGCACGCCCCACTACTCCTAAAGAAGGAGGCGCTAAATAATGTTAATGCCTAAAAGAGTAAAGTTCCGTCGCGTACAGCGTGGCCGCCTTACAGGTAAGGCTTCCCGCGGTAACGAGCTGGCGTACGGCTCTTACGGTCTCGTAGCACTTGAGCCTGCTTGGATCACCTCCAACCAGATCGAGGCTGCCCGTATCGCAATGACCCGTTACATCCGCCGTGGCGGTAACGTATGGATCAAGATCTTCCCCGATAAGCCCATCACCGGGAAGCCTGCTGAGACCCGAATGGGTTCCGGTAAGGGATCTCCCGAGTACTGGGTAGCAGTCGTTAAGCCCGGACGCATCATGTTCGAGATGGACGGCGTATCCGAGGAAGTTGCAAAGGAAGCTATGCGTCTTGCTTCGCATAAGCTCCCCATCAAGTGCAAGTTTGTTTCTAAGGAGGTAACAGAATGAAGATCAGCGAGATCAGAGCAATGAGCATCGAAGAACTCGACGCTAAGCTCAAGGAACTGAAGGAAGAGCTGTTCAACCTCCGCTTCCAGCTTGCCATCAACCAGCTCGAGAACACCAACCGCATCAGCGAAGTCAAGCGTGACATCGCTCGCGTTATGACTGTTCAGAACGAGAAGAACGCGTAAGGAGGCTAAAGTAAATGGAAGACAGAAACCTCAGAAAAGTAAGAGTCGGACTTGTTGTCAGCAACAAGATGGACAAGACCGTTACCGTTGCTATTGCGGACAACGTAAAGCACCCCATCTACGGTAAGATCGTTAAGCACACCCTCAAGGTTCACGCGCATGACGAGAACAACGAGTGCGGCATCGGCGATAAGGTCAGCATTATGGAGACCCGTCCTCTTTCCAAGACTAAGAGATGGCGCGTTGTTACCATAATCGAAAAGGCTAAATAATCAAGCGGCAAATTCATACAGTAAATACGTCAAATATCGTATTGAAACAGGAGGAATCTTAAGTGATACAGCAAGAATCAAGAATGAAGGTTGCCGACAATACCGGCGCCAAGGAGCTTCTCTGCATTCGCGTTCTTGGTGGCACCGGCCGCAGATATGCGAATATCGGCGATGTTGTTGTTGCTACTGTTAAGAAGGCAAGCCCCGGCGGAATCGTCAAGAAGGGCGACGTTGTAAAGGCAGTTATCGTACGCAGCACACACGGCACCAAGAGAGCAGACGGCTCATATATCAAGTTCGATGAGAACGCAGCGGTCATCATCAAGGAAGACCAGACCCCCCGTGGCACTCGTATCTTTGGCCCGGTGGCAAGAGAACTGAGAGAGAAGCAGTACCTCAAGATACTGTCGCTCGCTCCCGAAGTACTTTAAGGTAAGGAGATCAAAAACGATGAATATCAAAACTGGCGATACTGTCGTACTTCTCACCGGTAAGGCAGCGGAAAAGAAAGATAAGAACGGCAAGGTTATTACCCACGAGGTAATCGCAGTTTCTCCCAAGGAGGACAAGGTTATCGTTAAGGGTGTTAACACCGTACACAAGCACGTAAAGGCTCGCCGTCAGGGTGAGACCAGCTCCATCGTTGAAACTGAGGGCGCTATCTATGCGTGCAAGGTAGCTCTTTACTGCCCCGCATGTGATAAGGGCGTAAGAGTTAAGACTGTCCTCAAGGATGGCAAGAAGATCCGCACCTGCGCTAAGTGCGGCAAGGAACTGTAAGGAGGTAGGGAATTATGGCAAGACTTAAGGAAACTTATAGAAACGAAGTAGCTCCCGCACTCATGCAGCAGTTCGGTTACAAGAGCACCATGCAGATCCCCCGCCTTGACAAGGTTGTCCTCAACGTAGGCTCCAGCGAGGCTAGAGATAATGCTAAGGTCATCGAGAACATCATCGGCGACCTCACCCTCATCACCGGTCAGAAGGCAGTTCCCACCAAGGCTCGTAAGTCCGTCGCAAACTTCAAGGTTCGTGAAGGCATGACCATTGGTGCAAAGGTTACTCTCCGCGACGAGAGAATGTACGAGTTTGTTGACAAGCTCTTCAACTTCGCTCTCCCCCGCGTACGTGACTTCAAGGGTATCAACCCCGACGCTTTCGACGGCAGAGGAAACTATGCTCTCGGACTTAAGGAGCAGCTCATCTTCCCCGAGATCGAGTACGATAAGATCGACAAGATCCGCGGTATGGATATCTGCTTCGTAACCACCGCTAACACTGATGAAGAGGCTCGCGCACTGCTTGCAGCGCTCGGCGCTCCCTTCGCAAAGAACTAATCAAGGAGGTAGGCAAAAATGGCAAAGAAGGCAATGATTAACAAGCAGCAGGCAAAGCAGAAGTTCTCCACCCGTGAGTACAACCGTTGCAAGATCTGCGGCCGTCCCCACGCTTACCTTCGTAAGTACGGCATCTGCCGTATCTGCTTCCGCGAGCTGGCTTACAAGGGCCAGATCCCGGGCGTAAGAAAGGCATCCTGGTAAGAAATTACCAACCCCACACTATCGGTAGGAAATTAAGCTGCGGCCCGATTTAACCGCCGATACGCCGCCGTTTGCCAACGGCAGCAAGATAAATTAAACTTGCATATGGAGGAAAATTAAAATGCAAATGTCAGACGTTATCGCCGATATGCTCACAAGAATCAGAAATGCTAACGATGCAAAGCATGCAACTGTGGACATTCCGGCATCCAACATGAAGAAGGCAATCGCCGAAATCCTCGTAAACGAGGGTTATGTTTCCGCTTTCGAGACCATCGAAGACGGCAAGCAGGGTATCATCCGTGTAACCCTTAAGTACACAGGCAAGAAGCAGAAGGTTCTCCGCGGTATCCGCAGAGTTTCCAAGCCCGGTCTCCGTATCTACGCAGGCTGTGAGGAAATGCCCCGTGTAATGAACGGTCTCGGCATCGCTATCGTATCCACTTCCAAGGGCATCATGACCGACAAGCAGGCTCGTAAAGAGAAGGTTGGCGGCGAAGTGCTTGCCTTTGTATGGTAATAAGGAGGTAGTAAGATGTCTAGAATTGGTAGAAACCCCATCACCCTCCCCGCAGGCGTTGAGGTCAAGGCTGAGTCCGGCCTCGTAACCGTTAAGGGTCCCCGCGGAACTCTCACCGAGAAGATCTCGGAGAGAATGACTGTTAAGGTTGAGGCAGGCGTTCTTACTGTTGAGCGTCCCACCGATGAGAAGGCTGACAGAAGCCTCCACGGTCTCACCCGTACACTTATCAACAACATGGTTATCGGCGTAACCGAGGGTTACACCCGCGTACTCGAGATCCACGGTACCGGTTACAGAGCAACCATGCAGGGTAATAACCTTCTCCTTTACGTAGGTCACTCCCTCGTAAACGGAAAGCCCCAGGCAAAGTTCACAATCGCTCAGCCCGAAGGCATCACCTTCGAGGTTGCAGAGAAGGTCGTTCCGATCACCATTACCATCAAGGGTAACAGCAAGCAGGCTGTAGGCCAGATCGCAGCAGTTATCCGCGGTAAGAGACCTCCCGAGCCTTACCACCAGAAGGGTATCCGTTACGCAGGCGAGAATGTCCGTCGTAAGGAAATGAAGAAGAAGAACTAAGAGAGAGGAGTAAAGAGAAATGGTATCTAAGAAGGATAAGAACGCAGCGCGTATCAAGAGACATACCAGAGTCAGAGCAAAGATCTCCGGCACATCTGAGCGTCCTCGTCTCGCTGTATATCGTTCCACTAACAATATCAGCGCACAGATCATCGATGATGTCAAGGGCATCACTCTTGTAAGTGCTTCTTCCTACGAGAAGGATTTTGAAGTTGGCGGCAACAAAGAGGCTGCCAAGAAGGTCGGCAAGCTTGTTGCCGAAAGAGCAATCGAGAAGGGTATCACCGAAGTCGTATTCGACCGCGGCGGCTATCTTTATCACGGACGTGTATCGGAACTGGCTGACGGCGCTCGCGAGGGCGGCCTGAAGTTCTGAGTCGCAAGACTTTATTCCGGTTTGTACACTGTTCAACTAATATTAATTGAACAAATTAGGAGATTAAAATGGCATTCAGAAACAATAATTACGAGGAAAAGCAGTACATTGAAAACCTCGTAGCACTGAACCGTGTTTCCAAGACCGTTAAAGGTGGACGTATCGCTCGTTTCGCTGCTCTCATGGTAGTAGGCGACGGCCAGGGACACGTTGGCGTAGGTATCGGCAAGGCTGCCGAGGTTACCGAGGCCATCCGTAAAGGCGTTGAAGACGCAAAGAAGAACATGATCACCGTTTCCCTCAAGGGCACAACCATTCCTCACCAGGTTATGGGCGTGTTCGGCGCAGGCAAGGTGCTTCTCAAGCCCGCTGCTCCCGGTACCGGTATCATCGCAGGCTCCAAGGTTCGTATGGTCCTTGAGGCTGCAGGCATTCACAACATTCGTGCAAAGTGCCTTCGTTCCAATAACCCCATCAACGTAGTTAAGGCAACCCTCGCAGGACTCTCTGAGCTCCGCACCGTTGAGGAAGTTGCTCGCACTCGTGATATCACCGCAGACGACGTTAAGGGAGGTACTCAGAAATGAAGAAAGTAACTCTCGTAAAGTCCCTCATCTGCGCTAAGCCGAATCAGAAGCTCACCGCTGCTTCTCTCGGCCTCAAGAAAATCGGCGACTTCGTCCTTCACCAGGAAGGTCCCGTACTTGACGGTAAGGTAAGAGTTATCTCCCACCTCGTATCCGTTGAGGATGTAGAGTAAAGGAGGAAGCAGACATGAAGCTTAATGAACTCAGACCCGCAGAAGGTTCCGTTCAGGAAAGATACCGCAAGGGTCGCGGACCCGGCTCCGGCAACGGCAAGACCGCAGGCAAGGGCCACAAGGGACAGAATGCTCGCTCCGGCGGCGGCGTAAGACCCGGTTTCGAGGGCGGACAGTTCCCGATCTACAGACAGCTTCCTAAGAGAGGCTTCAACAACAAGAGATTTGCAACCGTTTATGCAACCATCAACGTAAGCGATCTCAACCGCTTTGAGGACGGCGCTATCGTCGATATCCAGACTCTTCTTGATGCTCGCGTAATTCGCAAGGCACAGGACGGTCTCAAGGTTCTCGGCAATGGCGAGATCACCAAGAAGCTTACCGTTAAGGCTGCTAAGTTCTCTGCAGCAGCTAAGGAAAAGATCGAAGCAGCAGGCGGAAGTTGCGAGGAGGTATAAGGATGTTTGCGACATTCAAAAATGCCTGGAAGGTAGCTGAGCTCCGCTCTAAACTCCTGTTTACTCTGCTGATCCTCGTTGTTTACCGCCTTGGCGCGCAGATTCCCGTTCCCTTCATCAACCCCGATGCATATGCTATGTTTGCACAGAGCGCATCCGGTTCAATTTTCACCTACCTCAACCTGCTTTCGGGTGATGCATTCGCAAAGGCAACTCTGTTTGCACTTTCCGTATCCCCCTACATCACCTCCTCGATCGTTATTCAGCTTCTCACAGTTGCGATCCCCGCACTTGAGAGACTCTCGAAGAACGGCGAAGAGGGCAGAGCACTCATCACCAAGATTACCCGTTACACCACAGTCGGTCTTGCAGTTCTTACCGCTATCGGTTATCTCGCATATATGGAGACAGCCGGAATGCTCGTAAGCGGCATCACCTTCTTCGGTAAGGTAGTCATCGTTGCTTGCTACTGCGCAGGTGCTTCCATCATCATGTGGCTTGCTGAAAAGGTAAATGACCACGGCATCGGCAACGGTGTTTCCATGATCCTTTTCGCAAACATTATCTCAGGTCTTCCCGGAATGATCGGTTCTCTCTGGACCACAGTATTCGAAGGACCCTCCACTTTCGCAGGCTTTAACCTCGGCGGCCTCTTCATCGCACTCTTCGCTATCGTATTCGTTCTCGCAAGCGTTGTATTCATCGTTTGGTTCACCGAATCCGAGCGCAGAATTCCGATCCAGTACGCTAAGCGCGTAGTCGGAAGAAAGATATACAACAATCAATCCTCTAACCTGCCGATGAAGCTGAACATGAACGGCGTTATGCCCGTTATCTTCGCAAGCTCCATCGTATCTCTCCCCGCAACCATCGCAGCGTTCTTCCCGAACAGCGGTTTTGCCAACTTTATTAATGAGTTCTTCAACTATAATACTTGGCTCTACCTCATCATCAACCTGGGTCTGATCATCGTATTTGCGTACTTCTACGTACTCATTTCCTTCAACCCTGTTGAGGTTGCGAACAACATTCAGAAGAATGGCGGCTCGATCCCCGGCATCCGTTCGGGTAAGCCCACCATTATGTATATCAAGAAGATTCTTAACAGAGTTACTCTTATCGGTGCGATCTTCCTTTGCATCATCTCGGGTCTTCCCATGCTCATCAACATCGTTATCACGACGATCGATCCCCACAGCGTAGCGTTCTCCGCAATCGCTTTCGGCGGCAACTCGCTCCTCATCGTTGTTGGTGTTGCACTTGAGACCGTACGTGATCTCGATGCACAGCTCGCCCTCCGTAATATGAGCGGCTCCAAGACTAAGGGTCTCTTCGGTTAATACCGGCCCGCGGATAGTTTCGGAGGAAAGAATATAATGAATCTTATCATTATGGGCGCCCCCGGTGCGGGTAAAGGCACACAGGCCGAAATCATTGCCGCAAGAGAGAATATCCCCGCGATTTCTACGGGACAGATCCTTCGCGACGCCATGGCAGCAGGTACCGAGCTCGGTAAGACTGCCAAGGGTTACGTCGAGAACGGTGATCTCGTCCCCGATGAGATCGTAATCGGCATCGTCCGTGACTATCTTAAGTCCGAGGCGTGTGCAAACGGATTCATTCTTGACGGCTTCCCCCGTTCCATCGCGCAGGCAGAAGCACTCGAGAAGATGGGCGTCGAGATCGACGCAGTCCTTTCGATCGATGTCAGCGATGAAAGAATCGTAGCTCGTATGTCGGGCAGACGCGTTTGCAAGTGCGGCGCATCCTACCACATCGACTACAAACCGTCCAAGGTCGAAGGCATCTGCGATAAGTGCTCCTCGGAGCTCTATATCAGAGCCGACGATAAGGCTGAAACAGTACTCACCAGACTTCATAACTACCACGCGCAGACCGAGCCGCTCCTCGCTTTCTATAACGAGAGAGGTAAGCTTGTCCGCGTCGAAGGTCAGGAAGAGGTTGAGGATACAACAAGACTTGTGCGCGAAGCACTTGTCAAGGTTGGCGGCAGATAATGATACCGATCAAAAATCCCCAACAGATAGCCGTCATGAGAGAGGCCGGCAGGATAGCCTATGAGGCGATGTTCAAGGCGCGCGAGATCATCCGCGAGGGTGTCTCCACCTATGAGATCGACAAGGTTATCAGAGCACACATTGAAAAATGCGGTGCACGCCCCGGCTTCCTCGGATACGGCGGTTTCCCGGGAAGCGCTTGTATCAGCATCAACGACGAGGTCATCCACGGCATTCCGTCGAAGAAGAGAATACTCTTCGAGGGTGATATCGTTAAGATCGATACAGGTGCCTTCTATAAGGGATTTAACTCTGATATGGCAAGAACCTTTGCTGTCGGCAGCGTAAGCCGCGAGACAGCAAGACTGATCGAGACCACAAAGAAGAGCTTCTATTGCGGACTCAATCAGTGCCGTGAGTCGAACAGAATCGGCGATATCGGACACGCGATACAGAGTTGCGTTGAGGCTGAAGGCTTCAGCGTAGTAAGAAGGTATATTGGTCACGGAGTCGGACACGACCTCCACGAGGATCCCGAGGTACCGAATTTCGGAACAGCGGGACGCGGAGTCAAGCTTATGGCGGGTATGACCCTTGCCATCGAACCGATGGTAAACGTAGGCGGATGCGAGGTTCGTCAGTTATCCGACGGTTGGACCGTCAAGACCGCAGACGGAACGCTCTCTGCACATTATGAGAACACCGTCGCAATCACTCACGAAGGACCCGTGATCCTCACGGCTCCGCTTGAGTGAGCTCAACCGAAAATATGAATGGAGAAAAGTTATGCCTAAGAACGACGTAATCGAATTTGAAGGCACTGTCGTTGAGGCACTGCCCAACACAGTCTTCAAGGTTCAGCTTCCCAACGGCCACATCGTGACCGCACATATTTCGGGAAAGCTGAGACAGAATTTTATTAGAATTCTGCCCGGTGACCACGTAACCGTTGAGGTTTCTGTATACGACCTCAATAAGGGACGAATCACCTGGCGTACGAAATAAGTACAAATATCAGAAAGGTATGGTTAAAAATGAAAGTTAAGCCATCCGTTAAGAAGATCTGCGAAAAGTGCAAGATCATCAAGAGACACGGCCGTGTAATGGTCATCTGCGAGAACCCCAAGCACAAGCAGCGCCAGGGTTGATAGCGAATTTAAGAGAAAGAAAGGATTAACAGAATGGCTCGTATAGCTGGTGTTGATATTCCTAATTCCAAGCGTGTTGAGATTGCTCTTACCTATATCTACGGTATCGGCCGCAAGAGTGCTAATGACATCCTTGCAAAGACCGGCATCAATCCCGACACCCGCGCTAAGGACCTCACTGAAGATGAGGTTGCTAAGCTCCGTGACGAGATCGAGAACAACTACGTTGTAGAAGGTGACCTTCGCCGTGACGTTGCTCTCAACATCAAGCGTCTTGTAGAAATTAACTGCTATCGCGGTATCCGTCACAGAAAGGGACTCCCTGTAAGAGGTCAGAGAACTAAGACCAATGCAAGAACTCGTAAGGGTCCCGTTAAGACTATCGCAAACAAGAAGAAAGGTTCGTAAGTTATGGCTAAAGTTGCAAAGAAGGTTATCAAGAAGCGCCGCGATAAGAAGAATATTCCGAACGGCCAGGTACACATTCGTGCTACCTTCAATAACACCATCGTTACCGTAACCGATACCGAGGGTAATGCAATTTCTTGGGCTTCCGCAGGTGAACTCGGATTCAAGGGCTCCAGAAAGTCTACCCCCTTCGCCGCTCAGTCCGCTTCCGAGACTGCTGCAAAGGCAGCAATGGAGCATGGTCTTAAGTCGGTTGAGGTTTATGTCAGAGGCCCCGGAGCAGGACGTGAGTCCGCGATCCGCGCACTCGAGACTGTCGGTCTTCAGATTACAATGATTAAAGACGTTACCCCTGTACCCCACAATGGATGCAGACCCCCCAAGCGCCGCCGCGTTTGATCTAGAAAAGGAGGAACCACAATTATGGCAAGATATACAGGTCCTGTATGCAAGCTTTGCCGCAGAGAGGGCGTAAAGCTCTTCCTCAAGGGCGAGCGTTGCACTTCCGGCAAGTGCCCCTTTGACCGTATTGATCCCAATTCCCGTAACCGTAATGCAGGTCCCGCAGCTCCCGGTCAGCACGGTGCTGCTAAGAAGAAACTGCAGGAGTACGGAAGACAGCTCCGTGAGAAGGAGAAGGTAAGACGCGTTTACGGCGTTCTCGAGCGTCAGTTCTACAACTACTACGAGAAGGCAGACCGTATGCCCGGTATGACCGGTGAGAATCTTCTCATTCTTCTTGAGAGACGTCTCGATAACGCAGTATTCCGTATGGGCTTCGGTGAGTCCAGAACTCAGTCCCGTCAGCTCACACTCCACGACCACATCCGTGTAAACGGCAAGAAGGTCAACATTCCTTCCTACTCCATCAGAGTTGGTGATGTTATCTCTGTTGCAGAGAACGCACTCGAGAAGGATTCCATCAAGGCTCTCGTAGAGGCTATGGGCAGCAAGAACGCTCCCAAGTGGCTTGAAGTAGACGCTGCAAAGGCATCTGCAAAGGTCATCGCTCTTCCCACCAGAGAAGACGTAGGCTTCGACTTCAACGAGCAGCTCATCGTCGAGCTCTATTCCAAGTAATACCGCACATTCTCCCACAGGCTGCACTCCGGCTTTGGGGGTGTGCGTGAATACGTGGGAGCACAAAACATGCGCATAAACCATTATCGCAAGCTTAAAAATTATTGGAGGGTATAATCTGGAATGATAGAGATTCAAAAGCCAAATATCGTAACGGTAGATGAAAGCGAAGACGGCAGAAGCGGTACATTTATCGTTGAGCCCCTTGAGCGCGGTTACGGAACAACACTCGGTAACTCGCTTCGCAGAGTTCTTATGAGCTCGCTTCCCGGTGTAGCTGTCACATCTATCAAGGTAGACGGTGCATTACACGAATTTACCTCGCTTCCCGGTGTTGCAGAGGATCTGACAGAGATCGTCCTGAATATCAAGGGCATTGTTGCAAAGCTCTATACTCAGGCACCTAAGACTGTCATCCTTGACGCGGTTGGTCCCGACAATGTAACCGCTGGACACATCAAGCAGGACTCCGATATCGTTATTCTCAACTCCGATCACCATCTCGCAACACTTGCAGAGGGTGCACACCTTTACATGGAGCTGACCTTTGAAAACGGCCGCGGCTATGTATCCCAGGACAAGAACAAGCTTCTGCACGCAGATAGCTTCGGTACTGCGGTATCCGCACCTATCGGTCTGATCTACACAGACTCGATCTACACGCCCGTTTATAACGTCAGATACAATGTTGAGAACACTCGTGTCGGAAGCAATATGACCGATTATGATAAACTCACGCTCGAGGTTCTGACAAACGGAACCATTACGGCAAAAGAAGCGATTTCGCTCGGTGCCAAGATTCTCAACGAGCATCTCAACTTGTTTGTGGATTTGTCGGATGAAGCAAAGAACGCGGAGATCATGATTGAGAGACCCGAAAAGGAAAAAGAAAAGGTTCTTGAGATGACCATTGAGGAACTTGACCTGTCTGTACGTAGCTTCAACTGCTTGAAGCGCGCAGGCATTGACACGGTGGAAGATTTGGTCAGCCGCTCCGAGGACGAAATGATCAAGGTTCGTAACCTCGGTAAGAAATCGCTTGAAGAAGTCATCCTTAAGCTCGAAAGTCTCGGTCTTACACTTCGTAACGACGAGGAATAAGAGCAGGACGATTTCATTCACAACACAGATTCATTAAGGAGGAGCATTAAGATGCCCGGAACTAGAAAACTCGGCAGACCTACCGCTCACAGAAAAGCAATGCTTCGCGGTCTTGTTACCTACCTGCTTCAGAACGGCAAGGTTGAGACCACTGTGACCCGCGCTAAGGAAGTCCGTGCACTTGCTGAGAAGATGATCACTCTCGGTAAGCAGAATACACTTGCAAGCCGTCGCGCAGCTCACGCCTTCATCACTTCCGATGAGGTTATCAAGAAGCTGTTCAGCGAGATCGCACCTCGTTACGAGGATGTAAACGGCGGTTACACCTGCATTTACAAGCTCGGTCCCCGTCGTGGTGACGCAGCAGAGATGGCTCTCATCACTCTCGTAACCACCAAGGCAGAGGAAGAGGCTGCAGCAGCTGCAGAGGCAGCAAAGAAGTCCAAGAAGGCTAAGAAGGCTGCAGACGCAGAGTAATTAACATTACGAATCAAGCCTACCCGAATTTCGGGTAGGCTTTTTTCATTATCTATATTTTCCCCGCGCGATGTCGCGGACTCCTTCTGCGAGTCGGTAGACGTCGTCAGCGGTGTTGAAAAGGGAGAAAGAGGCGCGCACACTTCCGCTCGTATCGCTGCCGAGAGCAGTATGCGCCAGAGGATTGCAATGAAAGCCGCCGCGGACGCAGATATCACGATCGGACAGCAGATTTGCAACCCTGTCGGACGGAAGACCCGAGATATTGAATGAGATCACTGATCCCGCGTGCCTCGGCGCGTATACCGTTACCGAAGGGATCTCGGAGAGCAGCCTTTGCGCCTTTGAAAAGAGCATATGCTCGTGCAACGATATTTTGTCAAGCCCGATACTGCTCAGAGCCTTGATTCCCGCCTCCAAGCCCACGATCGCGGGAGTTGAGAGAGTGCCCGCCTCGAGCCTTTCGGGCAATTCGAGGGGCATATCGGGCTCGAGAGAGGCACTTCCCGAGCCTCCGTAGAGCAGAGGACGGGCGGGAAAGTCATCCGAAACGATCAGCGCACCACTACCCTGAGGGCCCATAAGTCCCTTGTGCCCGGGCAGAGCCAAAGCCGATATATTTGAACGCTCCATACTGATATCGAAGTGTCCCGCGCCCTGCGCGCCGTCCACGATGAAGAAGATTCCGTGCTTCTTACAGAGCGCACCGATCTCATCAAGCGGCATTTTCTGCGAGCAGATATTTGGGCAAGCGGTCGATATCACTGCGACCGTTTCGGGACGAATGAGCGATGCGATCGAGCGGCAGATCTTGACGGAACTGCGATAGGGATCTCGCGCGTGTGAGTCGAAAATCGAATAAATGCATCCTTTCTCGCGGACGAGATATTCGAGCGGACGTCGGACCGAATTGTGCTCCATATCAGAGCAGATGAAGTGTGCGCCTTCGCGGGCGAGGGCTTGGATCGCGAGATTCAACGCTGCTGTGGTGTTCTGGCAGAAAATGACGTTCTCGGGCGCACTTGCGGAGAAGAGATCCGCGAGCGCGACTCTGCAATCATAGATCTTTTCAGCCGCCGCGAAGGCAAGCTTGTGCGAGCCGCGCCCGGGGTTGCCGCAATACTCGAGCATACAGCGCGACATCTCGTTTATAACCTCGGGCTGCTTTGGGAAGGACGTCGCCGCATTGTCAAGATAGATCATAGCCTACTCCTTAATTATCTCGCGCTCGGGGATCGACTTGTTGGAAAAGATCATTCGGACGGAGAAGAGAGCCTCCTCGTTGAATGCAACTCCCCAAGAGCAACCTCGCCGCGTGCGCGATGAATCAACCTTCACGACCTCAGCCGCAATATTTTCGTTCCGAAGCAGCCGACTCGCCTTCTGCGCCAGAGTCAGCGTCGGAAAAACCGCAATATACCTCATTTTTATGCCGCTCCTTTGTTTTTGAAGACTTTTGTCTTCTAATGTAAGTATATGGCGAAGGATGTCGAAGTGATACAAAAACAGGATGCCGATTTGGCATCCTGTTTGTTTTAATTTTGTTATTTCGTCTTAAGTATCCTCGAGCTGTTGATCAGCACCACGAATGCGCCGACGTTATGGAACACCGCACCGAAGAGTGCGGAGATGACTCCGAAGAGCGAGAGTCCGATCATTGTAAGGCTGATAAGCACCGAGAGGATGAGGTTCTGATAAATGATCCTTCTCGTTTGCTTGGAGAGCTTGATGATGAAGGGGATGTTTTCAAGATTGTTGTTCATCAGCGCAATATCCGCCGACTGGATTGCAAGATCCGAGCCCATTGCGCCCATCGCGATACCGACGTCTGCCTGACGAAGCGCGGGAGCATCGTTTATACCGTCGCCGACGGCAAGAACACAGCTCGACTCGCGGAGCTCGTTGATAGCTTCAAGCTTATCCTGGGGGAGAAGCTGGAATCTGACGTCGTCGGCTCCGACCTCTGCAGCGATCTTACGCGCCGCGATCTCGCGGTCACCTGTGAGAATGACGGTGTTCTTGATTCCCATATCCTTGAGAGAAGTGATGCTCTCGGACGCCTCAGCGCGCGCTGTGTCGTTGAATCCGAGACAGCCTATAAGTACGCCGCCGCGAGCAACGAAGCTCACAGAGCCGGTAAATTCGTCTCCGAAGCCTTCGGGAATGGAGATTCCGAGCGAATCGAACCAATATTTGTTTCCGAGGATAAGCTCCTTGCCCTCGGCATCCTTGCCCTGCATACCCTTGCCGGGGATCTCCTTGACCTCGCCGAGGGTCTCGTAGTCCTTGCCTTCGATAGCCTCGGTGACCGCGCGGGAAACGGGATGGTTCGAGCCGCAGGCAAGAGAAGCGGCAAGCGAGAGAAGGGTATCGTCATCGTATCCTTCTGCGGGAAGAATATCGGTCAGAGAAAGCTCGCCGACGGTCAGAGTACCCGTCTTGTCGAACACAACGGTCTCGACCTCGGTCATTTCCTCAATGAACTTCGAGTTCTTGATCAGAATTCCGCGTTTGGTTGCCGTCGAGAGCGATGCGATCATCGGCGCGGAGCTTACGAGCATCTGTCCGCAGGGACAGGATACGACGAGTATCGCGATCGCCTTGGAAAGATCGTTTGTGATCAGCGCGACAGCCGCCGCAAGTGCAAGCACAAAGGGAATGTAGTAGCGCATAAAGCGGTCGATGAGTCTTGATTCGGGGATCGAGATGTTTTCCGCTTCCTCGAGCATTGTCAGAATGTTCGAGAAGGATGTGTCGACGTATGCCTTTTCAACCTCAACGAGGATTCGTCCGTCGATATTGACCGTGCCGGCGTAAACCTTGTCGCCAACCTTGATATGAGCGGGAAGGGGCTCACCCGTGAGCGATTTCTGGTCAACGTTCGTCTCACCCGAAATGACCTTACCGTCGATCGGAATACCCGATCCGGGCTTTACAACGATGATCTGACCAACCTCGAGAGAAGACGCTTCAACCGTCTTTTCCTCCTCGCCGTCGAGCAGAACTGCGGTGTCCTGTCTCATTCTCTTGAGACCGTCGATAGCCTCGCGTCCGCCCATAATGCTTCGCTCCTCGAGCAGATGCGCGATGTTGAGTATCAGAGGAATGAGGACCGAGAGGATCAGGTCGCCCGAAAGATAGCAGGCGAGGATCGCGATCGCAACAAGGATCTCCATCGCGTTTGTGAAATTGCGCGAAAAGATGCCCTTGAGCGCGGCTACGAATACGGGAATGCCTTCGATAAGAAATCCGACGGTGTAGAGAAGCGCGGGGACGGTGGTTTTGTCGGGGAATACCCAGCTGTAGATAAGACCGACCGCGATGCAAACGAGAGATGCGGCGGCACTCAGCAGATTGACCGTAAGGCTCCGCTTGTTTTTCTCGTTCAGATTGTCCTTTGCGAGGGCTTCAAGGCTCTTTTTTGCAATATTATCTATATTTTCCATATGAGCCTCCGATTAGTCGATGATTATCTTGGAATCGGAATCGTCAACGACCATGACCTTTCCAATCTGACGGATAATGTTTGTGATTGCGGTGTTGTAGAGACGGACGCGGACAACTTCGGGATTTGCGTTGTATTCCTCGAGAACGCCGTAGAACTCATAAAGATCCGAGTTAGCCGCGGCGGTGTAGTTCGAATAATTTGCGCGAGCCTCGGAGACGAGAGTCGCCGCTTCTGCTTCCGCGCCGGGGATACGGGTCTCGTAATACTGACGCGCCTGCTCGATTCTGGTGCTTGCCTGAATATTGGTCGAGTTTACGAGCTCGTAGATGTCGCGGACCTCCTCGGGCATACCGACTCGGGTCAGCTCGAAGTGGCTGAGCGTAACTCCGATACCGTTGGCATCAAGCTTTTCCTGCGAGAGCGCGTGGACAGTCTTGGTGTACTCGTCTTTGCCCGTGGTGAGAATATCGTCAACGGCGTAGTTTGCCGCAACGTTGATCATCGCATTGCTGACAACGGCGTTGATGATGTACTGCGGATCCTTTACCGAGAGGGCGTATGCAACGGGATCCGAGATCGTGTATTTGACCGAAGCCGAGAGGATCGCGATATTGTTATCGCCCGTAATGACGTAACCGTTTCTGTCGTAGGTGGTCATCTCTCCGTCGGTGTAATGAGTATTGACGGTGAATTCCTGCACACTTCCCGTGGGGATCGTGATGACCTCGTCTATGATGTATGGGAATGCGAAGAGGATGCCGGCATCGTGGACCTGCTCCTCGGGGGTGTCGCCGACTATCTTGCCAAAGCGGAGGATAACAGCCGATTCGCCGCTCTTGATGAATCTGATTCCCGAGCAGCAGATGATCAGCACGACCGCGATGATTATTACGACAAAATAGCGCGAGACCGTCCTTAAGATATCTTCAAATAAAAGGTTCTTTTTCATTGTGCGTTACCCTTGGAGGCAGCCTCGAGAAGTGCGCCGATCTCTGCAATGAGGGCGTTTCTGTCGGTCTCGTTCAGCTGTGAGAGGATGTAGGAAAGATCCTGTACGATCGTTTTGTCGCCCTCGGTCGTGAGCATATCGGAGTAATCCTTGAGAGCATTGAAGGGATAGTCGTCCGTGCTGAGAATGAGCACGGTATTGGAGTTTACGGATGCAGCAAGAGTATCAAGGCTCTTTAGGAAGGTGAAGAGCTCTATGTTTGCCTCCTGCGCCTGCGCGTAGATCTCGGAAACAGCCTTTTCGGTCTCAGCCTTGATGGTGGATGCCTCATTGGTGCCCTTTGCGATGATTGCTTCAGCCTCTTCTTCAGCTGCGGAAGTGATCTTGCTTGCTTCCTTTTCGGCGTTAGCGAGGATGGTGTCGATGTCGGTCTGTCTGTCCTGACGCATCTGATCGAATACGCTCTGGAGGTTGATATCGGGGAGGCTGAGGCGGAGAATGCTTACGTCAATGATGGAAACGCCGTAGTTCTTTTCGCAGTTCTCCTTGACCTTCTCGAAGATCCTCTGCTGGATCTCTTCGGTCTTGATCGTCTCGCTGTCAAGGGAGACGAGCTCGGTCAGGTCATAAGTACCCATAGTACTCTGCGTTGCGCTTCGTACCTGCTGATCGATATAGGTCTCGGTGCTTCCGTATGCGCCGACGCTGTTGTGGAAGAGGAGGGGATCCGAAACCTGCCATACAACGTAGGAGGAGAGGATGATATTTCTCTTGTCCTTGGTTACGGTCTCCTGCGCGTTCGACTCGAGGTACTGCATTCTGTTTTCGTACTGAACTACGTTCTCGAAGGGCCAGGGGAGACGGAAATAGAGACCCGACTCCGTGATCTCGGCGCGGGGAGCTCCGAAGCGAAGGACGACGGCACAGCTGCCCTCGCGGACCTCGAACATAAAGCCGAAGTACGCGATCGCAACGACCATGATAAGTGCTACGAATATCTTCAGAAAGCGCATACCGATGCTGCTCTTCTCGCGGGGTTCGCGGGAGATGGATGCGCCTTCGTTTTCTGTGATCTTTTTATTCTTTTTCATGATTATCACCCTGTCTTATTTGTTGATTGAGCCAAAATAGAGGCGGGACTGATCGACGTCCTCGTCAACTATAATGATATTTGCGTTTCCGTATGCGTTCTTGACTGCGCTCAGGTACTTATAGTATCTGTAAGCGTCTCTGTATTCGGTATCTGCGGCAACGCTTGCCATAAATTCCGCAACCTCAGCCTGAGCAGATGCGATCTTTGAAAGCTGTTCAGCCTTAGCATAGGATACTGTCGAGTTGTAGGAGGTTTCCGCTTCAAGGATGCGGACGGTTGCCGCCGCTTCGGCATACATAATGCGGGTCGTTGCCTCGATCTCCGCGCTTACGAGACGCTGATAGATATCTGCGATCCCGAGCGGAGGATGGATACTTTCAAGAACAACGCTTACGATCTCGAGTCCCGTGTTTCTGACGCTGATCTTTTCGGTGAGATCGGTCATAAAGTCTGCGGCGAATTCCTCGCGGTCGACAGAAAGGAGAGTATTGAGGTCGGTTACAATGGTTTTATCGGCAACAAGCTCGTATGCGCTCGCCTCGAGGATCGCCTCGGGATTTGCGCAGTTGAGCAGGTATGCATTGAGGTCGCTTATCTTGTATTCGATGCAGAGATTGATAGAGACGAGCTCCTCGCCTCCGCCGAGCAGAAGCTCGTATTCCTCCGAGCCGTGGCTCTGAGTCCATACGTTATCGCCCGAGGTGTCTGAGCGGTAGCCGATGGTCATTGAAGATACCGCATCGGTGTTGTAAATAACCGTCTTGCCGAAGGGCCAGGGAAGTGTCAGGTGGATACCCGGCTCGAGGGGCTTGTCGTGAAGCTTACCGAGATTGTAGAGAGCTCCGCGCTGTCCCGAGCCGATCTCAACGATTCCCGTCGAGATCCAGAGCATAAGGAATACCGCGACAAGTGAGGGAGCTATCAGCTTTCTGATCAGCTTAACGCTCCAGAGTCCGCGCATCGTGATTCCCGTGTTTTCCTCGAGGTAGGAGATAACGCCCATATCACGTCCGCTTCCGCCCGAGAAGGGAGTCGGGATGCGGATATCGGGTGCACTTGCAAGCTCTTGTCTTACCGCTCTCGCAAGGTAGGAGAGGAGGGTGAAGAGAGAGGACCAATAGAAGATCACCGCCATTGCGATGACGACGTATTTCTGCAGCTCGTAAAGTCCGAGAAGCTTGATGAATATCGAGGGGATGATGAGAATCAGCGCAAGTCGCGCAACAGCGAGGATCGAGCGGATGTTGCATCCGAGTGCCGAGGCATACTCATCCGCATTCTCGCTATGAAGTATCCATTTGTCAAGGATGATGAACACAAGGAAGACCGCGATGAGAAGCACGGCGTAGGCGTAGTTGACTACGTAGAGCGAGGTCGCCGCCTTGAGCGAGATAGCGAAGAGATACTGTACAGCCGCGAATACGAGTGCCGCAGATATGAAGGCGAGGTACTTGACCACCTTCGGTGCGTCGATCCTGCTTCGGATGAATTTCCAAGCGATCACGAAGGGCTTTGCGACTGCCCGAAGGATCTTTTTGATCTTTTTCGGCTTTTCCTCTGTTTCTGTGGTGACGGAAACTTCTTCGATCGCCTTTTCCTTTGCCTTTGTCGGGATCTTGAACACAAACAGCGTGAGATTGACAAGAGACGGCAGAAGGATCAAAAGACCGAGAAGATAGAAGGGGAGAAATCTTGTCGGCGTGTAGAGATAGACCATTCCCATTCCCGCCGCGATCGAAGCTAAAAGCGATATGATCGGCGGGATCAGTGAGCGTATTTTTTTCTTATTCATTTGCTCCTCCCGAGTAGTTGAATACCTTGTTCAGATTATTGAAGCTCAGTATATTGTCGTTGGTTGAGATAGCCTCGAATTCCTCCTCACTGCCGCCGTAGAGCATAAGCCCGAGCGACATACAGTCGGTGAAATCGGAAGACTTTAGGGACGTTAATGTTTTGGGTACGTAGACAACTCGCATTGCCTGGCAGTATTCAAAAGCGTTGTCGCCGAGCTCGGTAAGGCTCTTACCAAGATAAACGTATTTGATGCCGTAGCAGTTGAGACAAGCCTGGTATCCGAGGTAGCGAAGTGTGTCGGGGAAGATGAGTGACGTAATGCACTCGGAGCCCGAAAACGCCTGCTCTCCTACGTATACGAGCGAAAGACCGAAGTCGATCGAGGTAAGATTGGGACAGAAGGAAAGCGCCATATCCGAGATCGAAAGCACTCCTTTCCCGAGCGTCAGCGAATAGAGATCCTCGCGGCCGGCCAGAGCACCGCCGAGATGGCGTACACTGTCGGGGAGAGTGAGAGCGCGGCTCGTGCCGTTGTAGGCTATGAGAACTCCGTCGCCAACCGTGACGAATTCATCGGTCTGCGCCGCAAGCCATGGGGTGTTGTCGAATGCAAAGGGCGCGATCCTCCAAAGGGACGACGGGAAGGTGACCGATTCGAGCGAGGTGCAGTCGGAAAAGGCGTAAATACCGATCGACTCGATTCCCTCGGGGATCGTGACAGATGTGATACCCGCAATGCCGAAGAAGGCACCCTCGCCGATGGCGGTGACCTTTCTGCCTCCGAGAGAAGAGGGGATTTCGACGTTTCCGCTTGCATAAGCCTCGGTGATCATTACGCTTCCGTCGCTCAGAACTGCGTAAACGAATCCGTTTTCGGATGCGGTCTCGGCGGTCGAGGTCCTTGCGGTGAATTCAAAGCTTTCGGGCTTGAAGTTATCGGTTGATTGCTTTCCGCAGGAAGTAAACGCGAGGGTCAGGCAAAGGAGAGCGGAAATGAGAGTAATTATTCTAATCTTCATTTTTGACCTCCTCAGCTTCCGAGGGCTTCGTTGCCCTCGCCTATCGTGATATTTTCGCGCTTGCCTGTGAAGACCGTCTCGGTCAGCGCATCGCAGGCGTGGAAGGCGTAGCTTCCGATATTTGTAACGCCCTTGCCGATCTTTACGCTGTAAAGCGAGATACAACCGCGGAACGCTTCCTCGCCGATAGCGGTTACGTTGTCGCCGATAGAAATATCGGCAAGCATCGTGCAGTTGAGAAATGCGTATTTCGGAAGCTCACAGCTGCCGTTCACCTCGGCTTTAGCAAGGCTTTCGCATCCCCAGAAGACCGACTCGCCGAGATAGGCAAGTGTTTCGGGAAGAGTGACCGAGTGGAGAGACGTGCAGCCTCTGAAAGCCTCTGCACCGAGAGAGGTAAGGCCCTCGGGGATCTTTATGTAAGCCAGAGCAGAACAGCTCGCAAAGGCTTGATCTGCGATCTCGGTAACGGCGGAAAGCCCCTCGATGGTTGTAAGATTTCTGCAATCCTCAAATGCGCCGAGAGGGATCGACGAAACCGAGCCCGCAAGATTGACCGTGACGAGCGAGGTGCAACCCGAAAAGACGCGCTTGCCGAGCTTGATATTGGTGTCGGTCGGCAACTCAAGGTAGAGAAGAGTGCCGTCGTCTGCAAAAGCAGATTCGTACAGCTCGACCACGGGCATACCGTCTATCTCGGCAGGGATCTTCAGAAGGAGAGGCATATTCTCGATCCCCGTGATCCTTACGGTCGAATTTTCGTATTTATCGTAGATGAATCCGTCTGCGGAAATAATTCCCTCGCTGACAACGGCGTATTCGGTATTCGAAAAGCTGTTGCAGGAAACGAGAGCGGGCAGAGTCATGCAAAGGAGCATGATGAGAGCCGCCGCTCGTATGAGTTTGCTGTGTTTCATTTTGGTTCCTTTCGGAGATATATTATAATTAATCAATTTATAATATCATATTTAAGCGGAATTGTCAAGAAGTTCGGCAAAAAAGCAGTCGCATTTTTTGCAGATTTTCCGCTGAAATCACAATATTTTCCATAGAAACAAAAATCTCCCGACAGATCTGTCGGGAGATTAATTCGGTCGATCAGATATGATCCTCACCGCTGAGGTCGCCGAGGCTATCCGAGAGCGGATTGATCAGAGGACGCGAGGCGTTTCTCTTTAGTGGGTCGTAGAGGAATTTGCGGCATACGTGCGAGGAGGAAACGACGCCTTTCATATCGCATACCATATGCAGGCGGTCACCCTTGAGAAGAGTAGCGTGCTCACAGCAGGCACAGCAATCGGGCTGATCGTCATCGTCCTGCTCGCGTCGCGTGTTCTTTTTCTTGTTGCTGTGATTCATCAGAGCCGCGCGGCGTCTGCGTTCGAGGTCTTCCTTGACGAGCTGCTCGGGAGACTTGACTGCGATGAAGGAAAGGAAATATACGATAAGGTAGATAACGAGTACAGCGAGGGAAAGAAGCTCAATACCCGATTCAAGAATAAAGTCGGGAAGGAAGGAGAGCGAATCGAGGAATGGAAGGACTTCCTTAATGTAAATCACACCGCCGTCGTATCTGAGCAGTCCGAGCTCCGATAAGTCGATATAAGCGATCCAGGTGCTGTAAATGACGAATATATTCGCGGCAAGACAGATCAGAGTTGCCGCGGTATTGAGGATCGCTCCGCCCTTCTTGAGAAGTCCCGCACCGCAGATAAGCGCGGTGAGATTGAGACAGAGGATCCCGAGCGCGATCGCGGAAATGAATCCGACGATCGGGGGATACTTGATCCCGAGGGTGGAGAGCAGATTTGTCATAACGCTTCCCGTGTCGCTCAGAAAAACGACGATAAGCACGACGAGGATCGGTATGATTATGAAAAATCCGAGCATCTTGCGGTGCAGTTTAGCCCGTCTTAGACAGACAAAAGTTGCTATTGCCGCGATGATGGGAAAGAGTATGGCACAGAGCAGAGTCCACAAGGGATAGCTCATTATCAGCGAAAGAAGGTTGAAGCCCATTATATATCTCCGTAGAACCCGAAAAACGGGGTGATGTGACGAAAAATGTCGTAATAATATTATATCAAATATTGCGCCGTCTGTCAAGTTCTTTGTAAAGGTAAATGAGAAGCGAGAGGATAAAAATAATATTTATCGCGGAGATGAAGTTCGTGGGGAAATAGGGCATCTGCAGAAAGGCATCCGAGTCGGGTAAAGTATTCGGCAAAAGAGACGGACTGATGCCGATCGCAATAAGGGTGATGGTCGGACAGATGACCGCAGCGAGGGACTTTGATGCCAGATATTCCTTCATCAAAATATCACCGCTCGAGGTTCTCGTGAGCGAAAAGATCTGAAAGAATACCGAAAGTCCCGACCATCCCGCGGCGGCTGAAGCAAGTACCGCTCCGATCTGCCTTGATCCGAGTGACGAACACGCCGCCGATCCCGAAGTCAGCTCGAAGAAGGAGAAGAGAATTGCCTTGAAGCTTTCTCCGAATCCGGTGAAGATGTTGCCGAGACTGCCGACGGCACAGGTAAAAAAAGCTACGTAAGCGCATACGTTGACGGTTGAGTGAGCGGCTGACGCGACCGAATCGGTGAAGATTCTGATTAATGAATGACTTTCGTGTTTTGGAGATTGGGTTTCGATGAGGCATTTCGATTGCTTTCTCCCTTTGATGAAATTCAATAGAATACCGCAAAGAAGCGTCACCGTAAGCACGTTCAGATAGAGAAAAATGCCAAGCTCGCGGCTGCCGAAAAGCTTTTCTCCGACGGCAAAGATCATAAAAGGCGCGCTCGGCAGATTGCAGAAGGACATAAGCCTTTCCGCGTCGGTCTTGGTTATATCTCCCCGTTCATAAAGCGCCGCCGCAGTTTTGCCTCCGACGGGGAATCCGCAGATCATTCCGAGAACGAGAGCCGCCGCGCCCGATCCCGATACTCCGAAAAGATATTTCATCGGCTTTGAAAGGATCGGCGAGATGAAAGATGCAATATCGGCGCGGACAAGGATCTCGGATATGACCATAAATGGAAAAAGTGTCGGTATGAGCGTTCCTGCGCATAGAGAAAGTCCGCGCCCGAGCTCTCTTGAGGATTCCGCGGGATCGTAGAGAAAGAGCGTTGTGAGTGCCGCGCAAAGGACAAATCTTGCTATCGGCAGTCTCTTTCCTTTTTCGGTGTTCAACATGTAATTGCCGCCTTTCGTTTTGCATAGGATTTAGAAGTGATAAAATCTTATTTGCTGTTCGGAGGAAATATGAAGCATCCGAGAAATAAAAAAACTCAACATGAAAAGCCGACTCTCTCCGAGCTTTTCAGCAGTCTGATCGATATCCCCGCGGACGTGGGCTGCGGTATGACGCTTGAGATGCGCGGGAGATGCGAGCTTCTGCTTTGCGGCTGCAGCGAGATCCTCGAGTATTCCGAGTCGAGGATCAGGATCATCCAAGGAAATAATGATGTCTGCCTTGTCGGCAGAAGACTTAGAATGTCGTCCTACACCGAGGGCAGGATCGGCATTTGCGGTGAGATCGACGCCATCGACTTTTGCGGAGGTGCTTGCTTTGAACAAGGCGAACAATAAAAGAGGGATCGACGGCGCGGTCTACGGTCTATCCAGGCTGACTGTCCCACGAGAAAGCCTTATAGATCTGCTTAACGTCCTGCTGGAGCTCGGAGAAAGCTATAAAAATATTCGGAGCGACGAAGGATCTGCATCCGTCGATCTTGCGTATCCCTCTGCAAAACGAACGGAAAAGCTATGCCGAGCGAGGGGGATCGAGGTAAAAAACGATCTCGTTTACGGCTTGCCGTATCTGTTTCTGAGGCTGATGAGGAGACCCGGGCTCGTAGCGGGGATTGTAACCGCTCTCATTCTTCTCAGCCTTGGAAGCCGCGTGCTTTGGGATGTGCGGATCGAGGGGAACACAACTCTTTCGGAAGACGAGATCCTGGCCGCGTTATCCGAGCACGGAGTACGTCCGGGCGCATTTCATAAAAATCTTGATATCGGAGAGATACAGACCGGAATTGAACTCGAGAACGACTCCATCGCGTGGATATCGGTCAACGTCATCGGCACGGTCGCGTACGTCGAGGTCGTCGAGGCGATGACTCCTCCCGCAAAGGCGGAGCCCGAGGGAGACGGAGTAAACCTTATCGCAGAGCGCGACGGTGTTATCGTCGGCTTCGAGATAATCGCGGGCGAGCCGATCGCAGTGACGGGTCAAACGGTGCGAAAGGGCGAGCTTCTGGTTGGCGGTCTTGTCGACAGCGAACGCTTCGGCTACCGCGCGATCGAGGCAAAGGGCAGGGTCTTTGCCGTAACCGAGAGGACTTTTGAGGTTGAAATTCCCTATGATTACATCGTCCGAACGCCCGAAAAGCGTGAAATTTGCGAAATTTCGCTGATTTTTTTCTCTTTCAGGCAAAAAGTTTTCAAAAAGGGTGGATTTTTGGGGTCGGAATATGATACAATATATTCGGATAAATATATATATTCTTCAAACGGCGCGAGAATACCCGTCGGTTTATCGGTTGCGACCCGACCGATAATCACCGAGACCGAGTGTAAACGTACACCCTCCGAGGCTGTCGATCTCGCTTATTACGAGATCAACCGAATGCTCCTCTCCGATATCCCCGAGGCGGAGATCCTAGAGAAGTCGTATGTCGGCGGAGAGACCGAGGACGGTAGCGCGTACCGCCTGGTCTGCGCAGTCAGCTGTATTGACGATATCGCAACACCCGCGCCATTTTACATTAACAGATCCGAGTGAGGAAACAGTATGGAACAGAAAATAGTTAAAATCGGCTCGGCGGAGCTTGCCGCCAAGCTTTACGGTGCCTTTGACGCAAATATGAAGCTCGTTGAAGCCGCATTTGCCGTCACCGTCCATAACCGCCCCGACGTTACGGGCTACGGCGAAGTGCTGACGGTCAGCGGAAGCACGCCCGAGGGAGTTGACGCCGCCGCTCGCGCGATCGAAACTCTTTCGAGAATGGGCGAGAGAAGCGAGACCCTTGCCGAACAGACCGTGCTCTACGTTATCAATATGGTCCGCGACGGACGAGAGGGCGAGCTTGAGGCTTTCGACGAAAACTGCATCTGCGTTACCGCAAAGGGCAAGCCGATCAAGCCGAAGACAGTCGGCCAGCAGAAATATATCGAGGCTATCCGCAACAACACGATAATCCTCGGCACGGGACCTGCGGGCACGGGTAAGACCTTCCTCGCGGTCGCAATGGCCGTCAAGGCTCTGCGTGATAAAAAGGTCAGCCGCATAATTCTGACCCGACCCGCTATCGAGGCGGGCGAAAAGCTCGGCTATCTCCCCGGAGACCTTCAGAGCAAGATCGACCCCTATCTCCGTCCGCTCTATGATGCGCTTTTTGAGATGATGGGTCCCGAGAATTATCAGCGAAACGTCGAAAAGCAGATCATCGAGGTTGCGCCCCTCGCGTATATGCGCGGACGCACGCTTGACGATGCCTTCATCATCCTCGACGAAGCGCAGAACGCGACCTTCGAGCAGATGAAGATGTTTCTGACCCGTCTCGGAAACAATTCCAAGGCGATCGTCACGGGTGACCTCACCCAGACCGACCTTCCCGGCGGACAGGTAAGCGGTCTCTGGTCGGCGGTCAAGATCCTCGACGGTATCGAGGGCATCGCGATCCATCAGTTCACAGACCGCGACGTTGTGCGTCATAAGCTGGTGCAGAAGATCATCCTCGCTTACGACAAGTACGAAAAGGAAAATCAGAATCAGAATAGGGGCGGACACAGCTACCGCCGCAAGAATTATTGACGGAGGAAGTAAAAAATGCTTACTGTGGATTATTCGGTCAGATGCCGCAAGGAAAAGGTGACCGATGAGCTCAAAGCCCTCGTTGAGCGCGCTATTACGACGACTCTTGAATACGAGGAGATCGAGGACGATTGCGAGGTCTCGGTAACCTTTGTCGGAAATGCGGGTATCCGCCGTTTCAATGCCGAATACAGAGGGATCGATCGCGTCACCGACGTCCTCTCCTTCCCGATAGCCGAGGACGGCGATCTTGAGGAAGCCTTTGACGGCGAAAAGCTCTGTCTCGGAGATATCGTTTTGTCTCTCGAAAGAGCGCGCGAGCAGGCGAACGAATTCGGTCATCCCTTTGAGCGCGAGGTGGCATTCCTCTGCGTTCATTCGACTCTTCATCTTCTCGGCTACGACCACGAGACGGGAGAAGAGGATGAGGCTGATATGCGCGCCCGTCAGCGCGAGATAATGAAAATTATGGGACTTGAGGTGAAATAAATGAAAAAGATCAGAATCATATGCTTGATGCTTTCGCTTTCCGCGATCCTCTTCCTCCTCTCGGGATGCGCCCGTAAGGAAGAGAAAAAATCTGTACTTACCGTCGAATCGGTGGTCGCTTTTGCGGATTCCGCAAGAGACGTCGGACTTTCATATTTTTCAAAGTACGATTACGTTCAGCTCGGCTCGAACGAGAGACCGCTCTATTACTTTCAGCTGAACGATCCCGATTTCTCGCTTTCCGTCGGAATTGACGAGGAGGGCGCGATCGAAAGTATGCTTTTCTCGCATATTTCGGGCGAGGAGATCTACATATTCCATAAGAACCCGGGTCAGCTTGACCCGAACGCAACGCAGTATACCGAGGACGCAAGCTCCTATGACCTGCAGAACTTTATTGATATAATGACGGAGAACTGAAAATGAAAAGAACAGTATTTATCTCGATAGTAGGCAGACCCAACGTCGGCAAATCGACAATTATGAACCGTATTCTCGGCGAGAAGGTCGCTATAGTTTCAAATAAACCGCAGACCACCCGCAACTGCATCCGTGGAATCCTTACCGAGGGCGAGGATCAGTTCGTCTTCTTCGATACCCCCGGCATCCACCGTCCGCAGAACCGCCTCGGCGACTATATGGTAACCGCGGCAAAGTCGGGTATGCAGCAGGGCGACGTGGTTATGCTCGTCGTTGACGTAAACAAGCCCGTCTCGAAGACCGAGGAGGAGATCATCGAATACCTCAAGAGAGAGGGAGTGCCGTCGGTCCTCGTTCTCAATAAGATCGACACCGTCCGCCGCGATATGATCGCGGAGAAGATCGCGGCTTACGCATCGAAGCACGATTTCGATGCAGTGGTACCAGTTTCCGCAAAGTCTGGCAAGCACGTCGATGAGGTTATGGACGAGCTTTCAAAATTCCTCCGCGAGAGCGAATGGTTCTTCCCCGAGGACGCCGCAACCGATCAGCCGATGCGTCAGTACGTTTCCGAGATCATCCGCGAAAAGCTCCTTCGTGCGCTTGACCGCGAGGTTCCCCACGGAATCGCCGTCGTCATCGAGGAATACCGCGATACGGGCAATCTCACCAAGATCCGCGCCGAGATCATCTGCGAGAAGCAGTCGCATAAACAGATCATCATCGGCAAGGGAGGAGAAGTGCTCAAGAAAGTCGGAATGTATTCCCGTCAGGAGCTCGAAAATGTCACGGGCTCGAAGATCTTCCTCGATCTTTGGGTAAGAGTCAAGGAAAACTGGCGCGAGCGCGAGGGACTTGTCTCGAACTTCGGCTACAACAAGAAGGATATTGAAGATTAAGTATTGAAAGGAGACCGTCATGGCAACCCACGATATATCAACAGACGCGCTCGTTATCCGCGCGGTGCCGCAGGGCGACCATGACAGGCTTCTGACTCTGCTTTGCCCCGAGGAGGGCAGGATCACCGTCATCGCAAAGGGCGCAAGATCGCTCCGAAACAAGCTGATGTCGCCCTGCCGTGCCTTCGTATGGGGTAATTTCGAGCTCCATTTCAAGGGTGATATGGCTTGGGTGCGCGATGCTTCGGTGATAAAATCCTTTACCGCTCTCGAGAAGGATATCGAGCTTATGTATCTCGCGCAGTATATTTCCGACGTCTGCTGTGAGTTGAGCGGTCAGGGAGAGCCCGCGGGCGAGCTTTTGCCATTGGCTCTCAATACATACCACGCGCTCTGCTCGGAGAAATACGACCGCGCTCTCGTAAAGGCGGCTTTCGAGCTTCGTGCGGCGGCGATATCGGGGTATCTGCCCGAGCTTACCGAATGCATCAGATGCGAGAAGACCGAAGCTCCCGCCTTTTATCTCGACGTAATGAGCGGCGGTATCGTCTGCTCGGATTGCATAGCCTCGTCTCCCGAAAACGTACAAGCCTCGGACGCGGAGCTGCTTGTCGATGCGCTCGGAACGCGATCGATCATCATCCCGATAACGGCGGGCGTGCTTGCCGCGATGCGATACGTCGTAAACGCGCCGCTCAAACGCCTGCTTTCATTCGATATATCATCAGAAACCGATAAAAACACTTTCAGCCGCGCGGCTGAGACCTATATTCTCAATCATCTTGAGCGCGGCTTTTCATCACTCAGCCTCTATCACGAGCTGAGCAAGAAATAAGGAAACAACATCATGATGTACCTACCCGAAAAAACAGTAAAATTACTTGAATTTGATAAGATCAGAGCCATGCTCTGCGATTGTGCCCGTACCGAGGGGTCTCGCGCGGCGGCACTTGCTCTTGCGCCCGAATCCGATCTGATCCGCGTCCTCAATATGCAGAGGCGCACAAGCGATGCAAAAAGACTTGCCGCTGAAAAGGGACAGCCTCCCTTCGGCGGTGTCAAGGATATAACCGCGCATTGCGAACGTGCCGATAAGGGCGCGATGCTGACACAGCGCGAGCTTATGGATATCGCCGATATCCTTCGCACAAGCCGTGTTCTGCTCGATTACAGCCGCACGAACCGCCGCTTCGAGACGGTTCTTGACGAGGTCTTCGAGCGTCTTCTCCCCGATAAAAATCTCGAGGAGCGCATAAGGACCGCGATCATCAGCGAGGAAACGATGGCTGACGATGCATCCCCCGAGCTCTATAATATCCGTCGCAAGATCCGTCAGACCACCGCAAAGGTCCGCGATATCCTTGCAAAATATACAACGGGTGCGTATTCGAAGAGCCTGCAGGAGAATATCGTAACCATCCGTAACGGACGCTTTGTCGTTCCCGTAAAGGCTGAATGTAAGAACGAGATCAAGGGTCTCGTTCACGATGCATCGTCGACGGGCGCGACCCTCTTCATCGAGCCGCTTGCCGTCGTTGACGCAAACAATGAGATCCGCGAGCTCGAGGCAAAGGAAAAGCACGAGATCGAGCGTATCCTCTACAATTTCTCGGCAGAGGTTGCCGCGATCTCGGATAAGATCCGCTATAACGGCGCAAATATCGACGAGCTTGCCTTCGTCTTTGCCTGTGCAGAGCTTTCATTCAGAATGAATGCCTCCCAGCCGAAGATCTCGTCGGATAACAGACGCACGGAGCTTCGTAACGCGCGCCATCCGCTGATTCCGAAGGAGCGCGTTGTTCCCGTAAATATCCGCCTCGGCGGTGATTTTGATACCCTCGTCATTACCGGTCCCAATACGGGCGGTAAGACGGTTACACTTAAAACTCTCGGACTTTTTGCGCTGATGGCACAGTCGGGACTTCATATTCCTTGTGACGATAATTCAACCGTGCCGATCTACGGCAGAGTCCTCGTTGACCTCGGCGACGAGCAAAGCATCGAGCAGTCGCTCTCGACCTTCTCCTCGCATATGGTAAATATCGTTTCGATCGTTGACGATCTGACCGACGATGCCCTCGTCCTCTTCGACGAGCTTGGCGTCGGCACCGACCCCATTGAGGGTGCGGCACTTGCCATCGCGGTCATCAGCGAGGTCAGAGCCGCGGGCGCGACCTGTGCGGCAACCACTCACTATGCCGAGCTCAAGGCGTACGCGCTCAACACTCCCGGCGTCAAGAACGCGTCCTGCGAATTTGACATCGAAACTCTCCGTCCGACCTATAAGCTGACCATCGGCACTCCCGGACGCTCAAATGCGCTTGCAATATCCGAAAGACTCGGTCTGCCGAAGCATATTATCGACCGCGCACTTGCCGAGGTAAGCTCGGACAACAGACGCTTCGAGGACGTCATTGACAAGCTCGAGGCGGCTCGCATCGAGGCAGAGAAGTACCGCGAGGAATCCGAAAATATGCGCCGCGAGTATGAGAAATTCAAGGTCGAGGCAGAGGCGAAGATCAAGGAAAAGATCGCCGCCGCCGAGAAGGAAGTCGAACGCGCGCAGAAAAAGGCTGCCGAGATGGTCGAGGGCGCAAAGATCTCGAGCGAGTACGTTTTCGCTCAGCTCGATAAGGTCCGCAAGGCTCGCGACAGCGAAAGACTCGGGCAGGAGCTCGACGCGGCACGCAAGAAGGTCCGCGAATATATGCGCGAAAACGAGGATAAATACAATCCCGTTGACGAAAATATCGACGAAGAATACGTCCTCCCCCGTCCGCTCAAGAAGGGCGACGCCGTTTATCTTATGAATATCGGTCAGGAGGGCGTGCTCATTGCGGATCCCGACCGCAGCGGAAACGTTAGCGTTCAGATCGGCTCAGTCAGAACAAAGACCAAGGTCAAAAACCTCAAGCTGATGGACGACGTTATCACCGTTACCGACTCGCAGGGCAACAAAAAGACGGTCAAGGAGTTTGCCAAGACCACCGTAAGCCGCGCCTGCTCGGATGAGATCGACCTTCGCGGTATGACGGGCGACGAGGCTTGGTACGAGGTTGACAGATACCTCGACGAGGTTCAGCTTGCCGGTCTCCGCACCTGCCGCTTGATCCACGGTAAGGGCACGGGCGCACTCCGCGCGGCTCTTTGGGAAAAGCTCCGCCGTGAAAGCCGCATCGCAAACTTCCGTATCGGTCAGTACGGAGAGGGCGACGGCGGTGTTACCATTGTTGAAATGAAATAATCCCAATCGTAAAACTGCGTTTTACGATTGATCCACCGCTCCGCGGGCGCGCGCTTATCGCCGCTTGACAAAATCGGAGATTTTGTCAGCTCCCCTCGTCGCGCGGACTCGCCCTGCTCGTCTTGGCGGTGTTTTTTGAGCGGCAAAGCCGCCCAAAAAACGAAATTTATTATATAAATTTTTTCGGAGGAAATAAAAATGTCCGACAACAAGATCAAAATGTTAGGTATAGACATCGGCGGAGGAAGCGGTCGCGGTCTTATCGGCTCCTTTGACGGAGAAAAAATGGCGATCAAGGAGATCTGCCGCTTTGAAAACAAACCTATATATAAGGGCGATATGCTCGTCTGGGATGCCCCGATGCTTCGCCGCGAGGTTGAAAATGCTACCCGCCTCGGTGCATCTATGGGCGCGCAGAGTGTAGGTATCGACACCTGGGGCGTTGACTACGGCCTGGTTGACAAAAAGGGCGAGCTCGTCTGCGATCCTTACAGCAACCGCGACGTCAGAACCCGCGGTATAGGCGACTATTTCTCGCAGTTTATGCCTCTTTCGAGACTCTACGAGATCACGGGTATTCAGTACCTCGAATTCAATACCGTTCTCCAGCTTGCGGCAGAGAAGAAGTTCACTCCCGAAAGACTCGAGAAGACGGATAAGATCCTCTTCCTTCCCGACCTCTTCGGATATTTCCTCTCGGGCGAGCAGGTAAGCGAATATACCGTCGCATCCACGGGCGCGATCGTTGACGCACACACCCGCGATTTCTCCCCCGAGATCCTCTCGGCACTCGGTATTTCTAAGGACAAATTCGCTCCGATCGTCGATCCCGGCGTTGTCGTCGGAAAGATCAAGCCCGATTTTGCATCGAATATGAAGCTCATCACCGTGCCGTCCCACGATACGGCAAGTGCGGTCTTCGCAACTCCTGCCGAGGACGATGACTTCATCTACATAAGCTCGGGCACCTGGTCGCTGATGGGCTGTGAATTGAAGGCTCCGCTTATTTGCGCGGAAGGCGAAAAGCGCAACTATACCAACGAGGGCGGTGCGTGCGGAACGATCCGCTATCTCAAAAATCACGTCGGACTATGGCTCGTTCAGGAATGCCGCCGCGCGTGGCTCTCGGAGGGCAAGAAGGTCACCTATGACAGTATGACCGAGGAAGCGATGAACGCAAAGCCCTTCGTATCCTTCATCAACGTAAACGATCCCGTGTTTATGCCTCCCGGCGATATGCCCGCGCGCATCGCGGAATACTGCCGCAAGACGGGTCAGCACGTTCCCGAAACCGTCGGCGAGATAATCCGTACCATCTTCGACAGCTTGGCACTCTGCTACAGATACACCGTCGAGGACATCAAGCATCTCACGGGCAAGAACCCGAGCTCGATCAATATCGTCGGCGGCGGATCGAAGGATCCTCTGCTCTCGCAGATCACCGCGGACGTCTGCGGTATGCCCGTCGTTGCGGGTCCCTCCGAGGCAACGACTCTCGGCAACCTTCTCGTTCAGGCAATGGCACACGGTCTCGTTTCGGGCATCTCCGAGGCTCGCGAGCTCGTCCGTAAGTCCTTCCCCGTAAAGACATATCTCCCGCGCGGAAACAAGAGCGATTACGATTCCTATCTTGAATACTATCTCCGCCTTATCGACAGAAAGTAAGGTAAGAAAATATGCTCGATAATCTGATACTGAGCCTCAATACCGTGACGCCCGTGCTGATACTGACCGTCCTCGGTATGGTCCTCAAAAAGATCAGGCTTCTGCCCGACAGCTTTTATTCGGCTGCAGACAAATACGTCTTTGACATAGCCCTGCCCTGTATGATCTTTCTGCAGGTCGCGGGCGCGGATATGACGAGCGGCGGAGACCTTATGAAGCTCCCGATCTTCACTGTCGTGATGCTTTTGATCACCTGTACGGTATTTTCAATTCTGACTCACCTCATCGTCCGAGACCCCGCGCGTGTCGGCGCGTCGGTGCAGAGTATGTTCCGCTCGAATGCCTCTATCCTCGGAGTGGTATTCATCACGAATATCTACGCGGGAACGGCGGAGAGCGACGTTGCTCTCGCAGGCTACGCCATCACGATGCCCTTCGTTATCCTTATGTATAACGTCCTCTCGGTCGTAGTGCTGACGGTCTTTATGCCGACTGCGGAGGGAGAAGAGAAGCAGAAAATCAATATAGGAAAGATCCTGATCAATACCGCCAAGAATCCGCTCATTATCGCCGTCGTTCTCGGACTACCCTTTATGATCTTCGGTTGGGAACTTCCGACGATACTCAATACCTCGCTCGGATATCTTTCCGACTCGACTACGGCTCTGGCACTCATAAGCCTCGGCGCGGGCTTCTCCTTCTCGGCGCTCAAGGGAAATATCACTCTCGCAAGCGTGACCTCGATCGTGAAGACCGTCATCCATCCGATCATAGGCGTTGCGGCGGCATACCTCTGCGGCTTCAGAGGCAATGAGTTGCTCATAACCTTTATCATCTTCGGAACACCCGCCGCCGTCAGCAGCTATATTATGGCAAAGAATATGAAGAGTGACCACGAGCTCGCGGGACAGATACTCCTGCTCTCGACTCTTTTCTGCATTTTGACCATATTCCTCGGCGTTTTCCTGATGAAAACCGTCGGGTGGATCTGATAAACGGTCGGCAATATAAAGAAAATACAAAAAAGTTGACGAATTTTGCAAAAAAATCGAAAAAAGTATTTGCACATTTGCGAATTATATGGTATAATAAAATATCAATTAAATAACTCGGATTAAAAGGAGTCAAAATGAAGGAAACAGTATTTGGCAAGCTGGGCATAGTTGCAATGAAGGGATGCGAGGAATTTGCAAACCGCGTTGACAATTATCTCAGAGAACGCAGAGGCACCAATGAATCTTATCTCGTAGAGGTCGATTGTCCCCGCTTCGGATCGGGTGAGGCAAAGGCACTTCTCAAGCAGTCGGTCAGAGGTCTTGACATCATGATTATCTGCGACCCCTTTAACTACGGCGTTACCTATAAGATGAGAGGTAACGATATCCCTATGACCCCCGACGAGCATTTTGCTGACCTTAAGCGTATCGTCGGAGCTATCGAGGGCAAGGCGCGCCGTATCTCGGTAATTATGCCGATGCTCTATGAGGGCAGACAGCACAAGAGAACCAACCGCGAGTCTCTCGATTGCGCTATGATGCTCCGCGAGCTCGAATTCTACGGCGTTAAGAACTTTATCACCTTCGACGCACACGACGACCGCGTTCAGAATGCAGTTCCCCTTATCGGCTTTGACAACTACCGCCCTACATACCAGATGGTAAAGGCGCTTGTCAAGGCAGTTCCCGACATTTCCTTTGATAAGGAACAGCTTATCATCATCTCTCCCGACGAGGGCGCAATGGGCAGATGTATGTTCTTCTCCTCGGTTGCGGGACTTGACGTAGGTATGTTCTATAAGAGACGTGACTATTCCCGTATCGTAAACGGTAAGAACCCCATCGTTGCTCACGAATACCTCGGTCAGGATCTCACGGGTAAGGACGTTGTCATCGTCGACGATATGATCTCCTCGGGCGACTCTCTCTTTGACGTTGCTAAGCAGATCAAGAAGCGAGGCGCGAAGAGGATCTATGCTTTCGCAACCTTCGGACTCTTCACCAACGGTCTCGAGGGCTTCGATAAGGCTTACGAGGACGGTATCATCGATAAGATCTTCACCACCAACCTCATCTATAACGATCCCGCGCTCAAGACAAAGGATTGGTACGTTGAGGTAAGCATGTGCAAGTACGTTTCCTACATTATCGATACCCTCAACCACGATGAGTCTATCAGCCTCATCCTCGACCCCGTAAAGAAGATCCACGCTCTTATCGACAAGCATACAGCAGAGCTTGGCGGTCAGCTTAAGATCGATTTTTGATTCCGATAACCAATAAATTTTTGCAGAGCCGATCCGTCGGCTCTGTTTTTTTATTAATAGAATAAAGAGTTCATAACGAATTCACAAATATGGGATATAATTAAATATCAACAGATTTAAAGGAAAATATGATATGAGCAATAAAAACGAATCCGCATCCTGCCCGATGAAGAAGACATCTATCGGCGGTCAGGCTCTGCTTGAAGGAATTATGATGCGCGGTCCGAAGAAGAGCGCGATGGCAGTCAGACGCCCCGACGGCGAGATGGTCATCGAGGTAGAGGACCTCAAGAGCGCAAACCGCAAGGGCATCCTCAAATGGCCCGTTATCCGAGGCGTTGTAAACTTCATCGACTCTATGGCTGTCGGCTACAAGGCAACTATGCGCTCCGCCGAGCTTTCGGGTCTTGACGAGGCTATCGAGGAGGAAGAAAAAGAAAAAGCCGCAAAGAAGGCGGCAAAGGAACAGGCTAAGAGAGCAAAGAAGCTCGGCATCAGCGTCGAGGAGCTTGCCGCGCAAGAAGCAACCGACACTCCCGTAGTCGCAGAAGATGTAAAAGAGGAAGTCACCGAAGCTTCCGTCGAGAAATCCGCTCCCGAAGTCAAGGCAGAGAAGAAGGATAATTCGGGTATGATGACGGGCGTTATGGTCGTCGCACTTGTGCTTGGTCTCGGACTCGCTCTCCTGCTTTTCAAGGTCCTTCCCGAATCGATCTATGAGCTTATCACCTGGGCATTTCCCTCGCTCGAGGGCGAAGGCTATTGGTTCAATCTTATCCGCGCCGCTATCACGGGCGTGGTCAAGATCGCGATAATGGTCGCTTATATGGCGTCCGTTACCCTTATGAAGGATATCCGCCGTACCTTTATGTACCACGGCGCGGAGCACAAGACCATCTTCTGCTACGAGCAGGGACTTGAGCTCACCGTCGAGAACGTACGTAAGCAGAAGAGATTCCATCCCCGCTGCGGCACCTCCTTCCTTATCCTGATGCTTCTCGTTTCGATCGTTGTCAATATGTTCATCCCCGCGACTCTCGTTGACCATAAGATCCTCAATATCGTTGCCAGAACCGGTATCGGTTTGATCACCCTCCCCTTCATTATGGGCATCGGCTACGAGCTTATCCGCTTTGCGGGCAGACACGATAATCTCTTCACAAGAATCATCTCCGCACCCGGCGTTTGGCTCCAGCATATCACTACCAAAGAGCCCGACGATGATATGATCGAGTGCGCCATCGCCGCCGTCAAGGAGGTCATTCCCGACGACGGAAGCGATAATTGGTAAACCAAAGTGAAAAGTGTAAAGTGGAAAGTGAAAAGTTATGTAAGCTTTTTTCGCTTTGCTCAAAAAGCAATTAAAAATTATTTCCGAACGTAGTGAGGAAATTTTCCTTAACTTTACACTTATCACTTTTCACTTTACACTTCCAAAGGACGAGTATCTATGTTAGAACGAACTGTAAAACGAGTGTTCAGTAAGCCTCCGACGCTGATGACCCGCAGGCTGACTCTGCGTGCGATGAAGCCGATCGATTCGTACGATATGTTTGAATACGCCTGCCGCTCCGACGTTACGAAATATCTGACCTGGCAGCCGCATCCCTCGCGTGAATATACTCGCGATTATCTCGAATTCATCGGGAAATGCTACAAGAACGGCGAGTTTTTCGATTGGGCTGTGATCTGGTGCGCCGACGGCGACTACCGCGAAAAGATGATCGGAACCTGCGGTTTTACGCGATTTGATTACGACAACAATGCCGCAGAGGTTGGCTACGTTATCAATCCCGAATACCGCGGCAGAGGTGTCGCGCCCGAAGCTCTCGCGCGTGTGCTTGAGTTCGGATTTACCGAGCTGAAGCTCAACCGCATCGAGGCAAGATACATCGTCGGCAACGAGGTCTCGCGCCGAGTAATGGAAAAGGTCGGTATGAAATTCGAAGGTATCCGCCGTCAGTCGCTCCTTAACCGCGGCGAGTACGTTGACGTTGGATATTGTTCGATACTTGCGAGTGAATATTTTAACTGACTTGCGTCAATAATCCTCCTGTACCAAAAAACAGGAGGATTTTTATAATGAACGCAACAGTTCCCGCACCTACACCTCTTAAGGACAGACTTGAAGGCACAAAAACTCAGGAGAATCTCCATACCGCGCTTTCGGGCGAGTCGCAGGCGCATCTTCGCTACACATGGTTTGCAAGCAAGGCAAGAAAGGACGGATACGAGAAGGTCGCACAGATCTTTGAGGAGACCGCGAGAAACGAAGCCGAGCACGCAGAGATATGGTTTACACTTCTCGGAGGTATGGCGGAAAGCGAAAAGAATCTCGAGGTAGCCGCAAACGGCGAGCATTTCGAATGGGATAAGATGTACCGAGAATTCGCCGAGACCGCAAGGGAAGAGGGCTTTGACGAGATCGCCGGACGCTTTGAGCGCGTTGCCGCGATCGAACGCCGCCACGAGGAAAGATACCTCAAGTATCAGAAGCAGCTCGCCGACGGCAACGCCTTCGTCAAGACCGCCGAGGACGGAAACACCCCTTGGATCTGCCTTGCCTGCGGTCAGCTCATCGCAAACGAAAACGCCCCTGAGCATTGCCCCACCTGCGGACACCCGAAGGCGTATTTCGCAAGATTCACGGAATGAATGCAAAATTCTAAATGCAAAATGCAAAATTCAAAAGCAGCAGAACATTTCATTTGATGTTCTGAATATAAAAGGACTGAATCGTTTTGGATTCAGCCCTTTGTTTATATAGAACAAATAAGTTAAATTATCTGTTCATTTTGCATTATGCATTATGCATTTTGCATTATATTATTTTCTCGCCTTATTAAGAATAAGGTTAACGATGATACCGAGAATGAGTGCGCAAGCGATAGCGGTGATGGTTACCTTGCCGATAGCCATTGCCATGCCGCCGATACCGGTGATAAGGATAACAGAAGCGGTGAAGAGGTTTGCGTTCTGCTCAAGGTCGATCTTCTGGATCATCTTGAGACCCGAAACAGCGATGAAGCCGTAGAGGGTGATGCAAACGCCGCCCATTACGCATCCGGGGATCGAATCGAGGAATGCTACGAAGGGGGAGATGAAGGAAACTACCATTGCCATAACAGCGGTAACGGTAATGGTGATGACAGATGCATTCTTGGTGATAGCAACGCAACCAACGGACTCGCCGTAAGTGGTGTTGGGACAGCCTCCGAAGATCGAGCCGACGATCGAACCAACGCCGTCGCCGAGAAGGGTGTTGTGAAGTCCGGGATCCTCAAGAAGGTCAGCCTCGATGATGGAGGAGAGGTTCTTGTGGTCGGCGATATGCTCTGCAAATACAACGAATGCAACGGGAACGTATGCTACAACGATGGTCGCAAGATAGGAAGCGCTGAATTCGCCCGTACCCTTGAGAGCGGTGAGGAAGGTGAACTCGGGTACTGCTACGAAGGTGGAAACGCCAACGCCGTCAGCAACGAGAGCTTTGAAGGGGGCGAAATCAATGATCTGGATCGCAGGATTCTCGGTTGCGATACCGATAAGGGTGAATACGAGACCGACCGCGTAGCCCGAAAGGATGCCGATGATGAAGGGGATGAGCTTGACCATCTTCTTACCGTAGGTGGAGCAGATGATAACAACGAGAAGGGTTACGATAGCGCAAATGAAGGATACCCAAAGGGTGGGAGACATGATGAACGCGCCGTTATCGTCCTGAGGACCGTAAGAGAATACGTCCTTTACTGCCGCGCCTGCAAGCGAGAGTCCGATGAGGGCAACCGTAGGACCGATAACAACGGGAGGCATAAGTACGTTGATCCACTTAACGCCTGCGAACTTGATGATGATAGCGATGATAACGTAAACGAGACCCGCGCTGATTACACCGATCAGAAGACCGAGGAAGCCGAGCTGCATAGAAACGCCGCCGGCAAAAGCCGCGAGCATCGAGGGAATGAACGCGAAGGAAGAGCCGAGGAATACGGGGCTCTTGAACTTGGTGAAGAGCTGATAGATGATAGTTCCCGCGCCTGCTCCGAAGAGAGCTGCGGAAGCTGTCATACCGTTACCTACGATTGCGGGAACGGCGATGGTTGCCGCCATAATGGCGAGAAGCTGCTGGATCGCGAAGACGATAAGCTGACCGAATTTCGGCTTATCTTTGACATTGTAGATGAGTTGCATGCGAAATCCTCCTAAATTCTCCGAAGCTTTTGGCGTTTGCCTCGGTTTCTTTCAATATGATACCATATTTTTCGGCAAAAGTAAAGTCAATTTTGAAATAATTTTTTTATATTTTGTTGGTTTTTGTCGATCTCACTGTATTTGCGAATTTATTTTTTGATTTTTTTCCGCTGCTATTGCAAAAGTATCAAAAACGTGATATAATTAGTTTGAATTTTCATTATATAAGGAAATAAATACTATGTCGGATAAATTTTATACAATAGGCGATTTTATCGAGGCTCTTGACAATTCGGGTATGCTTATGGGCACCGATATGTGGGACGAGTACGCCAAGACAGAGGTAACCGAGCTCACCTTCGACTCGAGAAAGGTCACGCCCGGTACTCTCTTTATCGCAAAGGGCGTACATTTTAAAGAGGAATATCTTTTCTCCGCGATCGAAAAGGGCGCGGTCTGCTATCTCAGCGACAGGATCATCGCAGAAAGGGAGCATTATATCGCGGTCAACGATATCCGCGGAGCAATGGCTCTCGTTGCGCGTATGTTCTACCGCGATCCGCAGAAGGAGCTTACAACCTTTGCGATCACGGGTACCAAGGGAAAGACCACGACCTCATATTATCTCAAGGAGATCCTCGATACCTATGCTGCCGAGACAAAGACCCGCGAGTGCGGATTTATGTCCACCATTGATACCTATGACGGCATCGAGCGTTTCGAGTCGACCAATACAACCCCCGAATCTCCCGACGTATGGCGCCATTTCTCTAACGCGGTAAAATCGGGAATCGAAAACTACGTCGTTGAAGTCTCGGCTCAGGCGCTCAAATACAAGAGAGTCGAATGGGTCAATTTCAACGTCGCGGGCTTTACAAATATCGATAACGACCATATAAGCGACGTCGAGCATCCCACATTTGAGGATTATTTCTACTCCAAGCTCAAGCTTTTCGATAATTGCGGGGTTGCATGCGTCAACACCGACGACCCCAAGAGCGATATTATGCTCGATTATATCGGCGGTAGAGTGCCAGTCATCACCTTTGGATCTCACGAGACCGATACCATCTCCTGCCGAAAGATCGAGACCCTCGCGGACGGTATTTATTTCGATGTTGTTACTCCTCTCTGGAAGAGAAGGATGAAGCTGACTATGCCGGGCGAGTTCAACGTAAAGAACGCTCTTTGCGCGATCGCAATGTCGTATGCGGTCGGAATCCCTCCCGAGACGATGGAGAAGGCTCTCGCCGTCGCGCGTACAGCGGGAAGAATGCAGGTCTTCAAGAGCGAGGACGAGAAGGTGATCGTTATCGTTGACTATGCTCACAATAAGAATAGCTTTGAGACTCTTTGCGAGTACGTTTGCCGTACCTATCCCGAAAGAAAGAAGATCGCGTGCTTCGGACTTCACGGCTCCAAATCGCAGAACAGAAGAGAAGAGGTCGGCAAGATCGTCGGCTCTTGCTGCGACTATGCCGTTATCTGTGAGAAGGATCCCGCGGACGAGCCCTTCGAGAAGATCGCGCGAGAGATCACAGTACATCTCGAAGCTCTCGGTTGTCCCTTTGACGTCGAGCAGTACAGAGGTGACGCGATCCGCAAGGCTGTCTTTGCAGGCATCGGCGATAGCGTCATTATGTTTGCGGGACGAGGAGCGGAGACGCATATGATCCGCCACGGCGGAGTATATCATTACCCCTCCGATATCGAATCGACTATTAAGGTCCTTGCCGAGTACGATGCAGCGACGGCTGCAAAAAAATCCTCCGTTTAAGGGAAATATACCCGTTTTTCTGCGCGCATTTTGAAAATATGCAAGAAAAGTTGCGTTATATTGCAAAAATAAACGAAAATTTACTTGACAAACCGAGATAAATAGTTTATAATTACTTTTGGCTCTTTATTAAAATATAGGAGGCAAATTGAATGAAGCGCAATCTTATCGCAATGATCGAGGATGGTATGCCAACCTTCTCGAAGGGTCAGAAAAGAATAGCGAAATATATACTTGAACATTATGACAAAGCGGCGTATATGACCGCGTCGAAGATGGGAACTCTCGTCGGAGTTTCCGAGTCGACGGTCGTAAGATTTGCCATCGAGCTCGGATTTGACGGCTATCCCGATATGCAGAAGTCGCTCCAGGAGCTTATCCGTATGAAGCTGACGTCTGTTCAGCGAGTTGAGGTAACCAACTCCCTTATCGGAGAGGGCGACGTCCTTGAAAAGATACTTATGTCGGACGCTGAAAAGATCCGCCGTACTCTCGAGGAGATCGACCGCGAGGCTTTCGAGGCTGCTGTCGATAAGATAGTAGCGGCTGAAAAGATATACATAATCGGTGTGCGCTCATCCTCGTCGCTTGCGGGATTTTTGAATTTCAATTTCCGAATGATGTTTGACAACGTCAAGTTTGTTCAGACAACGTCGGGCAGCGAAATGTTCGAGCAGATCATGTCGATCGGCAAGAATGACGTTATGATCGCGATCAGCTTCCCGAGATACTCGAAGAGGATCGTAAATGCCGTCGAGTACGCGCACAATGCGGGTGCTGACGTTATTTCGCTGACGGACAGTCATCAGTCTCCGATCGCGGGAGTTGCCGATCAGCTTCTGCTTGCGAGAAGCGACCTTGTCTCCTTTGTCGATTCGCTTGTAGCACCGCTTTCGATAATCAACGCCATCATCGTTGCCGTATCGCGCAAGAAGATGGACGATATCAGAGTCCGCTTTGATAAGCTTGAAAAAATCTGGGATGAATACGAGGTCTACGATAAGGCACAGGAGTAAGCCTGTCCTGTCGGAAATTTTGGTATGAATAATTTTGATAATTCTACGGAAAATATCCGCGTAGCCGTAATAGGCGGCGGCGCTGCCGGAATGGCTGCCGCCGCCTTTGCCGCGTATGCGGGAGCCGAGGTCGTTCTCTATGAAAAGAACGGACCCGGCAAAATGGGCTGGAAGCTCGCCATAACGGGTAAGGGAAGATGCAACGTCACGAACGATTGCACACGCGATGAATTTCTTGAGAATATCCCCCGAAATCCGCGCTTCCTCTATGCCGCATATTCGGCTTTCCCTCCGAGCAGGGTCATCGAGCATTTCGAGTACCTCGGGGTCCCGACCAAGGTCGAGCGCGGACGAAGAGTCTTTCCCGAGTCGGATAAGGCAAGAGATATAGTTGACGCTCTCGTGCGCGATCTCGAGTATTCGGGAGTCAAGGTTATCGGCGGCGCGGTTAAGGATATTACGAAGGAAAACGGTGTCTTTACCGTTCATATGACACACGCTGAAAAGCCTCGCGAATTCGACCGTGTCATTCTCGCAACAGGCGGAGTTTCCTATCCGAGAACGGGATCAACGGGTGACGGCCACGGATTCGCAAGATCGCTCGGACATCATCCGACATCTCTTACTGCATCGCTCGTTCCCCTTGTATCTCCCGGAAAGCTCTGTCCCTCGATGCAGGGTCTGTCGCTCAAGAATACCGCTCTGACGGTCGTTGAGCGTGCAAGCGGAAAGAAGGTCTACGAGGATTTCGGCGAGATAATGTTTACGCATTTCGGTCTGACGGGTCCGATGGCGCTTTCAGCGTCAGCAAGGCTCGAAAAGATCACTCCCGATAAATATGACGTCCTGCTCGACCTCAAGCCCGCGCTCGACGAGCCGACTCTCGACGCGCGTCTGCTTTCGGATTTCTCGAAGTACAAGAACCGCGATCTTGCAAACGCACTCGGCGATCTTCTGCCGAGCAAGATGATCCTTCCCTTTATCGGAATGACGGGCATCCCGCAGGATACCAAGGTCCATTCGATAACAAAGGAAATGCGCAGAAAGATGGTCTCGACCTTCAAAGCCTTCCGCGTTCCGATCTCGGGTCTGCGTCCGATAAACGAGGCGATAATCACCCGAGGAGGTATTCCCACGGACGAGATCGACCCGCGCACGATGCAGTCGAAGATCTGCGAGGGGCTTTACTTTGCGGGCGAGATAATCGACGTTGACGGCTATACCGGCGGCTACAATCTGCAGATCGCCTGGTCGACCGCTTTCCTTGCGGGAAATGCCGCGGCAAAGTAAGATCATCAACTTAACAGCTTGTTTTGAACCGAATATATAAACATTCTGTAAATAAACGTGAAAACGTGAAACTTTTTGTGATTTTTGGAGTCTTATATTATGATGGACAAAAATATTACTATGAAAATTGCCATTGACGGTCCCGGCGGCGCGGGCAAGAGCACGCTTGCAAAGGCACTTGCAAAGAAGCTCGGATTTGCTTACGTTGATACGGGAGCCATCTACCGTACGGTAGGATATGCCGCTCGAAGCAAGGGGATCGCTCCCGATGATGCTTCGGCTGTATCGGCTATGCTGAAGGATATCAGGGTCGAGGCAAAATTCGAAGACGGACGTCAGGATATGTATCTCGACGGCGAATTCCTCGGAGACCGTATCCGCGAGCACGAGATCTCGCATTACGCTTCCGCGGTCTCCGCGATCCCTGCGGTACGCGAATATCTATTCGATATGCAGAGAAGCATCGCGGACGCGAATAACGTCATTATGGACGGAAGAGATATCGGAACCGTTATCCTTCCCGATGCACAGCTCAAGGTCTTCCTTACCGCGACCGCGGAGGAGAGAGCTATGCGCCGTACAAACGAGCTTATCGAAAAGGGACAGAAAGCCGACTATGAGCAGGTCCTCGCCGATATCAAGGAGCGGGACGACCGCGACTCGAGCCGTGCGATCGCACCCCTCAAGCCCGCTGACGACGCGATAATGTTCAATAATACCGGATTTACGCCCGAGCAGTCGCTTGCAAAGCTTCTCGAAATCGTTAAGGACAAGCTCGGCATATCGGAGGTGCAGTATGAAAAGTAAGCTTTATGCGTTTCTGCACTTTATCCTTGCGTGGCTTGCCAGACTGATCTTTTGCATCTCCTGCAAGACGAGAAAGAAGGAGCCTCCGCTTTCGGATGGCGGACTTCTCGTCTGCGCGAATCATATCCACGTCCTTGATCCCGTGCTTATCTGCGCGGTACTTAAAAAGCATCAGCCCCGCATTATGGCAAAGAAGGAGCTTTTCAAGGTCCCCTTTCTCGGCTGGCTCGTCCGTCAGCTCGGAGCGTATCCGATCGACAGACAGGGCGCGAATGCCGACGTTATAATCAAGACTATCAAGATGCTCGAGGACGGCTATTGCGTCGGTATGTTCCCACAGGGTACGAGACGCGCGGGCGTTGAACCCGAGACCACTCCCATCAAGGCGGGCGCGGGACTTATCGCATCGAGATCGAAGGCAGACGTCCTTCCCATCCATATCAAGACCAAGGATTACCGCATCAAGGCGTTCAGAAGGATCAAGATCATAATCGGCGATCCCATTCCTTATGAGGAATACACCAAGGGCGGCGAGCTTGAGGGTGATTCGAGAGCGATCACGCAGTATATCTTCGACCGCATCTGCGAGCTCGGACGCGAGGAAGAGAAATGACGCGGCACGAGATAACGGTTGCCAAGCACGCGGGCTTCTGCTTCGGAGTCAAGCGAGCGACCGATATGATAGCGGAGAAGATAGCGGCTCACGACGGCGACAGGATCTTCACGCTCGGTAAGCTCATACATAACGACACTTACAACGCGCAGCTTGCCGCTGACGGCGTCGGTATCACGAGCATCGAAGAGCTTGAATCTCTCGCGAAGGAAACCGAAAACGGACGCCCCGTGACGGTCTTTGTCCGCGCACACGGAGTGACAAAGCAGACGAGTGCTCTGCTCGATTCGCTTACTGAAAAATATCAAGGATTTTCCTACGTCGATTGCACCTGCCCCTACGTCAAGAAGATCCACCGCATCGCGGCGGAAAACTGTGTTCCGAAGAACGAGGGCGAGGAGCCGATCTTTGTTCTGATCGGTGCCGAAACGCATCCCGAGGTCGTCGGCATCGTCAGTTATTTCGAGGGAAGGCATTTCGTCTATTCGACAGCCGCGGAGCTTGAGTCCGCGATAGAAAACAAAATATTACCAAATAATCCCAATATTGTGCCGATAGTAGCGGCACAGACCACTCAAAAGTTAACGGAGTGGAAAAATTCATTAAATATTATCAAAAAATTATATACAAAGGCACAAATTTTTGATACAATATGTAATGTTACGGAAATTCGGCAGCTTGAAGCGGAAGAGCTTGCTAAAGCGTGCGAGACGGTCATAGTCATCGGCGGACGCGACAGCTCAAACACCGCAAAGCTTTACGCGATCTGCAGTGAGCATTGTAAAAATACGATCTGCATTTCCGAGCCGCAAGAGCTTGAAGGATCAATTCCGAGCATCCCACAAAAAGTGGGGATTGTCGCAGGTGCATCGACGCCCGGCGGCATTATAGAGGAGGTATACAACAAAATGAGCGAAATCAAACTCGACAAGGCAGAAATCAGCTTTGACGAAATGCTCGACTCAGCAATCAAAACTTTAAGTTCAGGAGACACCGTTACCGGTACTGTTATTGCAGTAAACGACGTTGAGATCAAACTCGACCTCGGCGCAAAAGTTACCGGCATACTGACCGCCGATCAGATATCCGACGATGCTTCTCTGAAGCTGAGTTCCGAGTACAAGATCGGTGACGAGATAGATGTATTTGTTATCCGCGTCAGCGATGTTGACGGATGCGCAACCGTTTCCAAAAAGCGCGCAGATCTTGACAAGAATTGGCATATCATCGTTGATGCCAAGGAAAGCGGCGAGAACCTTGAGGGTGTTGTTGCCGAGGCTGTCAAGGGCGGCGTAGTAATCAAGCTCTACGGCGCAAGAATTTTCGTACCCGCATCGCAGACCACAGTTCCGAAGGGCGGCGACCTTGCAACCCTCGTTGGCCAGACCGTTAAGTTCAAGGTTATCGAGCTCAAGGGTCAGGGCAAGAGCGCAGTCGGTTCTATCCGTGCGTCCGCAAGAGAAGAGAGAAAGGCTCTCGAGGCTGCATTCTGGGCAGAGATCGAAGAGGGCAAGTACTACACCGGTAAGGTAAGAGGAATGACCGAGTACGGCGCATTCATCGACCTCGGCGGCGTAGACGGTATGCTCCACAAGAGAGAAATGTCCTGGAAGCCGATACATAAGCCTGCTGATATCCTCAATATCGGCGACGAGCTTACTGTATTCGTTAAGTCCTTCGACCTTGAGAAGAAGCAGATCACTCTCGGCTACCGCACCGAGGAGACCCATCCTTGGAAGGTATTCAAGTCCCAGTACGCTGAGGGCGATATTCTCGATGTAACCGTTTCCAACATTATGTCCTACGGTGCATTTGCAAAGATCACCGACGATGTTGACGGCCTTATTCACGTTTCCCAGATCGCTCTTACCCGCGTTGAGAACCCCGCCGACGTTCTTACCTCGGGCCAGACCGTTACCGTTAAGATCACCAAGATCGACGATGAGCAGCAGAGAGTAAGCCTCTCTATCAGAGCTCTCCTTGAGGAGACCGCTGAGGAGCCCACCGAGGCTGAGATCGATGACGGCTACGCAGAGGATGCTGAATAATTTCATTACGAAATAAAATCGGATCTGACTCATATGAGTCAGATCCTTTTTTACTTCTTTATCTTAAATCGTTCCGCTGATGCGTATGACCGCACTACCGGGCACTACGCCGACCTCGCCTGTGGCGGGATCTCTTACGTAGGTCGCCGCAGGAAGCGTGATAGCTCCGGGAAGAGTGGTGAAGAGACCGCTCGCCTCGTCATAGGTGTAGTCGGTTCCCTCGGTCCAAACGGTACCGTTGTAGGTCACGGTGATGTTCTCGAGAATGGGATCAAAGGTGTCGCTGACGGAAAGATCGGAGGTCACGGGTGCGTTACCGCGGTTCTCGATAAGGAGGGTGTAGGTCAACGCACCGTTTTCTGTAACCGTCTCGGGCGAGAGCGACTTGAGGATCGAGAGCAGAGGAGTCTCTGCCGCGCTGATCGTCTCGCTTGCGCTGATGTCTCCGAGCGCGCTATTTCCCGATACTGTGGCGGTATTGGTGATGACGGAACCGACCTCAAGCGGAGCCCGGGAGTTCACGGTCGCGCTGTAGACGATGAAGGATGAACCTCCCGCGGGGACGGTTATACCGCCAAGTGTCAGAGGATCGGTCGAAGTGACTGTGGGAGGAGCTGTGAGATCACCGTTCACGTAGTAAAGCAGAGAGCCCTCGTTGAAGCTGAGAGGAGTGACCTCGATGCCGTCGGCATTTGTGAATCGGCCGAGATCGTCGGTCAGCGTCAGACCGCTCAGGGTCGTGATGCCGCTGTTGCGCAGAGCAATGACGTAGGTCACGGTCGAGCCGGGGATATACTCCTCGGAGAGCGCGGTCTTGGTGAGTGAAAGAGTCTGCACGATCTCGCCGCTTACGGTATTCGAGGTGATCGAATTCGCGCCGTAGGTCAGAGTCGCGCGATTGAAGAATGTTGCCATATCGTTGTCCTTTCGCATATTTTTCATCGGGATTTTTCATCCCAATAACATTATATGACAAACTTCGGGCAAAAGCGTCAAAAAAGGTTGGCGGAATTTTCCGAAAAGACTTGAAATTCCCTTTGAAAACGAGTATAATATAACTAATAATATAAAAACGAAAGAGGTACAAATCATGCTTACCAAAGACAGAGTTATCGTTTGCAAGGATTATGATGAAATGTCCCGCCGTGCGGCTGACGTTTTCGCCGACTACATAAGAGAGAATCCGACGGGTATTCTCGGTCTGGCAACAGGCTCCTCCCCCGAGGGCATCTATGCTTGCCTTATCGAGGATAACAAGGCGGGAAAGATCGATTTCTCGGGCATCAAGTCCTACAACCTTGACGAGTATTATCCCATTGAGCCCACCCACGAGCAGAGCTACCGCTACTTTATGAACGACCGCCTTTTCGACCACGTAAATATCGACAAGGCAAACACCTTCGTCCCCGACGGAAAGTGCGCTGACCCCGATGCATTCTGCAAGGCATACGACGAGCAGGTCGCAGCCGCAGGCGGTGTTGGAATCCAGCTTCTCGGCGTTGGACGCAACGGTCATATCGGCTTCAACGAGCCCGGCGAGGAGCTCATCGGAGCAACTCACCTTACCTCCCTCTGCGAGAGCACCATCGACGCAAACTCCCGCTTCTTCGAGACCCGCGATGACGTTCCGCGCCACGCTATCACAATGGGTATGGACGGCATTCTTTCCGCAGAGTGCATCGTTCTCGTTGTATCGGGCAAGGAAAAGCACGATGCACTTATGATGCTTCTCAGCGGCAAGTACACCACAAACGCGCCCGTAACCCTCCTCCGTTCGCATAAGAACGTATACGTATTCTGCGACGAGGCGGCATACAACGGTTAATTATGAGCGAATTTTTTGATAAAGTAAAGCTCGAGGCGGAGGCCGTTCTTTGCGAACTTCTCGCCGAGGCAAAGCTTAAGAAGGGCGATATCCTTGTCATCGGCTGCTCGACCTCCGAGGTTGCGGGCGGAAGGATCGGTAAGGACTCGTCCGCCGAAGCCGCAGAGGCGATCTTCTCGGCGGTCAAGCCGATCCTTGACGAAAAGGGAATATTCCTCGCCGCGCAGTGCTGTGAACACCTCAACCGCGCGCTGATCGTTGAGCGCGAGTGTATGGAGAAGTATGATCTCCCCGAAGTCTGCGTAATGCCCCATCCCCACGCGGGCGGCTCTTGGGCAACGAAGGTATGGTCGGAGCTTGAATCTCCCGTAGCAGTTGAAAGCATTGCGGCTCACGCGGGTATAGATATTGGTCTGACCCTTATCGGAATGCATCTTAAAGCAGTTGCCGTCCCCGTCAGAGTAAGCACCTCAAAGATCGGAAACGCAACCATCACCTGCGCCCGTACCCGCCCGAAACTCATCGGCGGCTGCCGCGCGATCTATCCCGATTAAAATACAAAAGCCGATTCATTCTTTCGAATGGTCGGCTTTTGTCAATTAATAGAGAATATAAAGTTAAAAAAGCGTTAAAAATATTTATAAATTCGATTGACATTGATACCTTTGTTATGGTATAATATAATATATGTTTCTGTAAGGAGGGTAACGGATTGGAAACCGCTAAATCGGTACAGCAAAAAACGAAAACCTTTCTGATAACCTCCTGTAAGGGCGGTGTCGGAAAATCGACGGTCGCGGCGAATATTGCTATGGCTGTCGCAAATCACGGCAAGCGTGTTCTGCTCGTTGACTGCGACTTTTCAAACCGCTCGCTCGATCTTATCCTCGGCTGTGAGGAAGAGGTCGTGTACGATATCTGCGATCTTGTAACCGGTCGCGCTCCCGCCTCGAGAGTCGTTATGCAGGACGGCAGAGAGGGAAGACTCAATTTTATCGCCGCTCCCCATTTCAAGAAGGATGAATTCACGCCCGAGCAGTTCGCCGAGGCGGTCGAAGCGGCGGCAAAGGAATTTTTCTGCGAGTACGTTTTCATCGACACCCCGGGTGCGCTTGACGGAACGCTTCCGCTCGTCGCACGTGCGGCAGACGGCGCGTTGATCGTCACCTCGCATCAGCCCACGACCGTCAGAGGAGCCGAAAAAACGGGCTATCAGCTCGAGGATCTCGGCGTCAAGGAGCAGTATCTTATAATCAACAGCTACGACAAAAAGGGCGTCCTCGACGGCACAAGCCCCGGTCTCAACTGGCTGATCGACCACACCCACGTGCCGCTGATCGGTGTTATTCCCGATTCAAAGGATCTCGAGAAGGCACAGATCTCGGGCAAGCTTGCCTGCGAGATGCGCCGTGACCGCGAAAAGGCGCGCGAAGCCTTCGACGAGGTAGCGCGCAGACTCTGCGGTGAGAGGATACCGATAATGTCCTACCTCCCCGAAAAAAAAAGAAGAAAGCTTCTTTATTCATAAAGGCAACGTAAATTCAAAGCGAAAGGAATGAGATAAATGGAAATAGCTATTGTTGCGCATGACAAGAAAAAAGAACTTATGGCAGAATTTTGTACCGCCTATTGCGGCATACTCTGCAAGCATAATCTTTATGCCACAAGCATCACCGCGAAATATATTTCCGAGGCAACGGGGCTCTATATCGAGCGTCTTCTGACCGGCGACCACGGCGGAGAAGAGCAGATCGCCCAGCGAATCGCATATAACGAGATCGACCTCCTCATCGACTTCCGCGATACGGACCCCTCTGTGCTTGTCAACGAACGCTCGAACGAGCTTCTCCGTCTCTGCGATATGTACAATATCCCCGTCGCTACCAATATCGGTACCGCCGAGGCTCTTATCATCGCGCTTGACCGCGGCGACCTTGATTGGAGAAACTTCGTAAATCCCCGCACCTCGCGCAGACACTAAAAATTTTTTCGCCGCCTCTTGACAAAATTCGTTTTGAGGTGTATAATATCTTGTAATCAAAAATGCAACGGACATGTCCTTGCGCCATTTCGCCCACAGAGAGGAAGCGCACGCTGAAAGCTTCCGACGAAACCGCAAAGGGTACCACCGCTGTGTCATTATGCATATTTTTTAAAGTTATAAACTCGGGTGGAACCGCGCAAACAGCGCACCGACCGGCACAAAAATGCCGCCGGGGGGCGGTTTGGGGGA
>JAZSEA010000095.1:0-5644 GCA_045531455.1 Eubacteriales bacterium | reverse complement strand
AATCAAAAAGAGACGGTCAAATTCAGCTACGAGAGGATCGCCCGTTTCTTTCCACCCAATTATAGCACCAAACAGATGGAAGATGCAATTGTGCGGATTCTTGAAGAGCGTTAACGAGAGGTTGGTGCAATGCCTTCACCTCGCCGCCGTGACGATGCGGAAAGGGGATGAGTTATTGGGTAAGATAAGTAAATGGAAATGGTTTTTGTGTATGGCGCGGTTTTGCCTTGATAACAAGGTAGGCGGATACCGCTGTCGCTCACAAGTCCCCGAATACGAGATTCTGAAGATCGTGCGTATGTATACGCCGATCATCACCGAATTTTTCGACAATGAGGAGGAGATGACGAAGTTTCAAAAGTGGCGTGAGGAGTATGAGGAAAAAGAACGGTTGGAGAAGGAAGAAAAAGCAAAGAGGAAAGCGGGAGCGGCGTAATATAACGTAATTGAGAAAGCCTCGGCAGGGAGTTTCCTTGCCGAGGTTATTTTTTATTTATATCCGCTTCAGTTTCCTCCGGGACCGTCTCTGCGTTCACAAGTGTCGGGAACCTCGATCTTACCCTTGATATCTCCGGGCTTAGTAAGAGGCTTTTTATCTTTAGGCTCTTGTTCTTTTTTCGTATCTTTATTTTCAGACATATTAATCACTCCTTTCCTCTATTTAGTGTTCGCAAATTCAAATCAATTCATTCAAGTCGTTGGTTGGCGGTAGGCAGCTTTGACCTCGGCAGACGTAATAAGTGGTCTTGCCGTTTTTGAGCGGATATTCTTTTGTGGGGGCATCTAAAAAAATGACGATCGCATCAGGTGGAAATGCAAGAGGCAAGCCTCTGTTGTCTGTATGTTGATCGGAAACGACCGTTACTTTCATTGGCGGCTTGTCGTGCTCCAAAAGCACTCTCAAAAACATAGCGTGGTTTGTGGGATATTGTGCTGCGCTTTGCGCGAGAAAATCAAGCTGCCGTTCCGCTTCGATTTTGTATTTCTCCTCGTCTGTAATAAGAGACAGGCGAACAAGATTATACGCCATCAGCGAATTACCGCTTGGGATCGCGCCGTCGTAGGTTTCTTTTGGACGCAAAATCAGCTCCTCGTGATCTTTGCCATACAGATAAAATCCGCCCGTATTATCTCCGAAATCCGATATAACCTTATCGCATAAGCGCTTTGCCCTATTCAAATGTTCACTATCCAAAGTGGCGCGATACAGCGAAAGTTGGGCAAAAACATACGCGGAGTAATCATCGATAAAGCCTTTTACGCCCCGTTTTTTCATATAAAAGCTGACATAGAGCGCATCACCATCACACAGACATTTCTGCATAAAGCTATCTGAGTTTTGTGCGGCAGAAAGATATATTTCCTTCCCGCTGACAAGATACAGCTCACACATAGCGGCGATCATCAGGCTGTTCCACGACGTTAAGATCTTTTCGTCGCGGTGAAGTGAATATCGCTTTTTTCGGTAATCATAAAGCATGGGAAGAAAAGATTCAAAGCTGTTATTGGAAGGATCGCTTTTTAAGAGATTCGGGATATTCTTGCCCTCAAAATTGCCTGCGTCCGTTATATCAAAATGACGGTTGAAGCGCGTTCCGTCCTCTGTGCCAAGAATCTTTGTGATCTCGTCGGGCGTAAACAGATAATATTTTCCTTCTTCACCCTCGCTGTCGGCGTCCTGAGAGCTGTAAAATCCGCCTTCGGGGGAGGTCATTTCAAGGAGAATATAGCTTGCCGTTTTTTCTGCGATCTCAAGATATAATGCCTTTTTTGTTACCGTGTACGCCTTACAATAGGCGAGTATCAGGAGCGCGTTGTCGTACAGCATTTTCTCGAAATGCGGAGCAAGAAACTTTTTGTCGGTGGAATAGCGGCAGAATCCAAATCCGATGTGATCGAACATTCCACCGCGATACATCTGCAAGAGGGTTTGCTCCGCCATGTTCAGACACGAGGCTGTTTTGTAACGCTCGTAGTAATCGAGCAAAAAGAGCAGATTGTGCGGTGTCGGAAACTTCGGCGCTCGTCCGAATCCGCCGTGTTTTGCGTCATAGATGCGCTCATATTGCGACACTGCCAAGTGTGTTAGATCAATATCCGCTATATCCGACACGCTCTCCGAGCTGTTCAGATGCTCAATAATTTTCTCCGAATCCCTCAAGAGCATATCGCGGTCGGATACCCATTTTTCGTGTATGGCGAGCAGTAGCTCCCGAAAGCCTATCATACCGCCCCGTGAGGTTTTGGGAAAATAAGTTCCAGCGAAAAACGGCTTCTGATCTGCCGTCATAAAGATGCTGGTGGGCCAGCCGCCGCTTCCCGTGAAGGCTTGACAGACCGCCATATAGACACTGTCAATGTCGGGACGCTCCTCTTTATCAACCTTGATGGATATAAAATATTTATTCAAAATCTCGGCCATTTCTTCGTCCTCAAAGCTCTCGTGAGCAAGCACGTGACACCAATGGCACGCACTGTATCCGATACTTAAAAATATGGGCTTGTCCTCCCTTGCCGCGAGTTCAAACGCCTCGTCGCACCAAGGATACCACTCCACGGGATTATCCTTGTGTTGAAGTAAATAGGGGCTTGTTTCCTTTGCCAATCGATTGCTCATATCTTCACCTCCGTTATCTCTTTTATTTTCGGCATTTCCGAAGTGATCTATACGAGATTTTGACAGGTATGTAAGACCCGAAAATCACAAATACTATTCATATCACAAATCGGAGGTAAAAAGATGACGAAAGACGAAATGCCGGTTGGCTTTGCTATGGCGCTTGCGATGAATCCCGAAGCTATGCAGAAGTTCGGAACGCTCAGCGAGGAACAAAAGCAACAGATCATCGCAGGAACACACGCGGTAAAAAGCAGAGATGAGATGCGTCACTACGTGGATTCTCTGGTAAACGGCAAGTGATGAGTATGGATTCTATTTGGGAAGATACTGCAAAGCGTGTGCATTTTGATGCTTTGAGTAGCAATAAAAACACCGACATTTTGATCATCGGAGGCGGGATCACGGGGATTTTATGCGCCTATAAGCTAAAAAATGCGGGCGTGGATTGTATACTGGTCGAGGCGAATGAGATCAGCGGTGGTATCACAAAAAACACCACGGCGAAGATCACTTTGGGGCACGGTTTGATCTACGACAAAATGATCAAACGCTTTGGTGAGGATAAAACACGCCTTTACATTGACGCACAAAACAAAGCAATCAAAGAATATGCTCGGCTTTGTGAAAAGATCGATTGCGACTATGAAACGCGGGATAACTACGTATATTCTATGGGTGACCGCAAGAAGATTGAAAAAGAGGTCGCCGCCTTGGGGCGTCTCGGTATGAAAGCCGAGTCCTTGGATGCCTGCGAGCTTCCGTTTACGGTCGCAGGGGCGGTGCGCGTGAGAGATCAAGCGCAGTTCCACCCGTTGAAATTTCTCTATACAATTGCAAAAGATCTGCCAATCTACGAGCATACTAAAGTCGTGGAACTGATGCCGCACAAGGCAATCACCAATCACGGTGAAATCACCTACAAAAAACTGATTATTGCAACTCATTTTCCGATGCTCAATAAACATGGCTTGTACTATCTCAAACTCTATCAGCATCGTTCCTACGTTCTTGCACTCAAAAACGCCAAAAAAGTAGAAGGAATGTATGTGGATGAATCGGACACGGGACTGTCCTTCCGAAGTTACGGCGATCTTCTGCTCCTCGGCGGTGGCGGACACCGAACTGGCAAGCAAGGCGGTTGTTGGCAGGAGCTTGAAGATTTTGCCCGTAAGTATTACAAAAATGCCGAGATCGTCGGCAAGTGGGCGACGCAGGATTGTATGACGCTTGATGATATCCCTTATATCGGTCAATATTCAAAACCCACGCCCGACGTCTTCGTTGCAACGGGATTTAACAAATGGGGCATGACCAACGCCATGGTCGCCGCAGATATTCTCTGCGATCTCGTTCAAGGAAAGCCCAACCCTTATGCTGACGTTTTCGACCCCTCACGCACGGTTCTTCATCCACAGCTTGCGGTAAATGCTTTTGAGTCTGCAATCGGACTTCTTACACCCACCGCGCCCCGATGTCCACACCTCGGTTGCGCCCTCAAATACAACAAAGCCGAACACACCTGGGACTGCCCCTGCCACGGCTCACGTTTCACTGAAGACGGCGAGCTGATCGACAATCCCGCGACGGATGATAAAAGAATATAGCAGTATACGCCTTCGCATAATGGGAAATAATAGTATTAAATCCATAAACGGAGGTTAAATTTGCTATGTTCAAACATGAAAAACAATTATTCCATCCCGTAGAGGTCGAAAGACCGAACTCGCAGTACGCCGTACTGCTTCAGGAACAGCTCGGCGGGGGTAACGGTGAGCTCAAGGCGGCAATGCAGTATATGTCGCAGAGCTTCAGGATCAAGGATCCCGAAATCAAGGATCTCTTTCTTGATATCGCCGCAGAGGAGCTTGGTCATATGGAGATGGTGGCACAGACTATCAATCTTCTTAACGGTCATGACGTGGATGCCACCAAGGTGCAGGCAGGAGGGGTGCAGACGCACGTTCTGCTCGGACTGAATCCCGGGCTTATTAATTCTTCGGGATATTCATGGACGGGAGATTACGTCACCGTCACGGGCGACCTGTGCGCAGACCTGCTCTCCAATATCGCGTCCGAGCAGAGAGCCAAGGTGGTTTATGAGTATCTCTACCGCCAGATTGAGGACAAAAAGGTCAGAGAGACCATTGATTTTCTCCTCAACCGTGAAGAAGCCCACAATCAGATGTTCCGCGATGCCTTCAATAAGGTACAACAGACCGGCTCTAACCGCGACTTCGGCACGACCAAGGCAGCAAAAATGTATTTTTCTATGTCCGATCCCGGACCTAACGCTTTTGCAACGGGCGAGACCCACGCTCCGGCGTTTAAGTGAAAATAATTACTGTTACCAAATACTCTATCGTGCATTAGAAAAGCCACCGACAATTTTTCTTATCGGTGGCTATTTTCATTTCTTACTATTAAAGTTGGGATACTCAAATAAAACAAATAATCCGAACGCTTCTCCAAGTAAGAGAATGTTCGGATTATTTTCATGTGGTCGAAGTGACAGGACTCGAACCTGCAGCATCTTGCTCCCAAAGCAAGCGCGCTACCATTTGCGCCACACCTCGTGCTTTACTATTATAACAATCAAATCCCTTTTTGTCAAGAGATTTTGCCCGCCGTATTTTGCGGCGGGCAAAAAGTTTTTATCAGGTGTTTTTCATGATAACGGTTTCAACACAGTCGCCTGCGTGCTCGCAAGCATCGGCGCAGGCCTCCAGGCAATCGTAGATCTCGCGCCAGGAGATGATATCAAGGACGTCACTGCAATCGTCACGCAGGTGGTAGACGTTCTCAAGATACAGGCGGTCGCACTCTTCTTCCACGTGGTTGAGCTCGACGATCATATCGTGCAGCTTGCTCGATTTTTTAAAGTTGATGAACTCGGTCATGATGTCCTTCATCAGCGCGCAGCAGCTCTCCAGCTTACTGGCAAAGGCGATCGCGTCGGGCAGGACGGAGGTGATGCGGTTCATGTAGAAGCGCTGGAGGACCTCCTCGATGTTGTCCGTCACGTCG
>JAZSEA010000007.1:0-41768 GCA_045531455.1 Eubacteriales bacterium | reverse complement strand
ATGAAAAATTAAAGATTTCTTTATGGAAAGAATACGAGCATAATCGAGATGCTTATACAAACGCAAAGACCGAGTTCGTAAAGAAATATACTGAAAAAGCGAAATCAATTTATGGTAATAGATACTAACAAATTCCAATTTTTCGGGATGATGATAAAGAGCGAGGTCTGACGAAATCAATCGTCAGCCCTCAAAATTTGTATCGCAGTAATCAAAGAAAAAGCGATTACGACTTCATTACCTTGATAAAACGGAACATTTCATCAGGCCCCTTGTCTGGATCGTGCTTTTCATCCTCGAATATTATGTACTCGGGCTGAAAATATTCACACCAAAACTGATCGATTTGAAAACCGCACTTGTTTACGTAAAAATGGATATTGCGCTTTTCGAAATATGGAGTGCAGGTTTCCCATACCTTGGTTTCGGGGTGCAGAGCCTCGACCGCCTGCCACGCGCCGTAGCCAATGCCCTTGGTGTGTTCCTCGGGGGAAACGAACAGAATTTCCAGCTCGTTGTGATGCGTTTCTTTGTTGATTTTCAGAATAACACCTCCAACTCGTCTACCGTCAACAACGATTCGGTAGGTCTCGCTATCGGTCGAGTCGATACAACGCTCGATGGTTTTGCGAGAGATGATCTCACCGTCAAAATCAATGTGGTCATCGCGTTTTCCGAATTCCTCGATCGCTCCGTACTTGAACGCCCATTGATTGTCAAGAATGAATTGCTCACGGTCGTCTGCCGTAAGCGGAACAAGAGTAACCTTTGTGTTTTTCATAAATTACCTCCGAAAATAAAAATAGAGCTCAGGCTTTGCGAATGCAATAACCCAAGCTCACTTGGACACCTAATCCGGCATTACGGTACTACGGTACACAGCCTCCGGTGACATATTAAATTTGTGCCGATTTGACCGCTAAAAGCAGTCAGATCGGCAATTTTGGTCGGAGTGGGGAGAATCGAACTCCCTCGAATCTTGGTCCCAAACCAAGCGCCATCCCATTAGGCGACACCCCGATGCTTTCGTACCTGTATATTATACCACGAAAAAATGCGGTTGTCTACATTTTTTTGTAAATAGATTGATTTTTATTTCTTTTTTTGCTTCGGAATCGGTCTGCGATGATTGACTTTTTGGCGCGGGCGTGTTATAATATTATGAAATTATTCCTTTTCGGAGGTTTTTATGAAGATCAAGGGTGCGATTTTTGATATGGACGGAACGCTCATCAACTCGCTTTGGTGCTGGGATGAGCTTTGGGAATGGGGCGGCAGGACCTATCTCGGTATCGAGGGCTTCAGACCTGCTCCCGAGTTTGACAAGGCGGTGCGCACTATGGTGCTTGCCGATGCGATGGATTATATTCACGAGAAGTGCGGAATTGCCGACAGCGGCAAGGAGATTCTTGATCATTTCAATGCCATTCTCCCCGAGCTCTATTGGACAAAGATCCCGATGAAGGATGGCGCGCGAGAGTTCCTTGATTATTGCCTTGAGCAGAATATTCCCATGGTGCTTGCGTCTGCTACCGAATCGAAGCTTATCGAGATCGCCTTGGAGAAGCACGGTATGCGCAAATATTTCAAGTCGGTGCTTTCCTGCGCCGTTATCGGCAAGGGCAAGGAGCATCCCGACATCTTTGAGGCGGCACTCAGGGAGCTTGGTACTCCGAGAGAGGAGACCTGGGTCTTTGAGGATTCCTACGTTGCGCTCGAGACCGCGGCGGCGATCGGTATGCCGACCGTCGGCGTTTTTGACCGCTATGCATTTGAGCACGAGAGACTCGAAAAGTCCGCGACGCATTATATCGGCGAAGGCGAGACCTTGATGAAGCTCGTTCCTTTTGAAAAATGAATCATAAAAATCACCGTTTCGGCGGTGATTTTTGTTTTTGAGGCAAAATTCGCGCGCCCTTCAATAGGGACCCACCCCCTCGCTCCCCCTCCCCTGAACGGGGCGGGGGAAGTCTAACGAGTGCTCAAATTATGATTAGCTACATAGTCTTTGCCGATATCCATGTAATTTTGCACCTGCAAATAGGGACACCTCCCCCACCCCTCCTCGTGAACCGAGGAGGGGAGCTTAAGTGCGCGTGATTCTTTGTTCAGCTTTCTGATTGATTTGAATGAATAGAAAAATCCCCGAAGATCGGGGGTTTTTCTTTAAATAAATACGATTAGTCTACAACGACTGTCCATTTAACTTTGACCGATTTGCCGTCGTCATCCTTAACAATGATATCAAAGGTACCGGCTGTGCTTTTTGCGCCGACTTTCCAAGTCCACGAAACAATTCCGTTCGCATCACTGATCTTTTCATCCAGATCTTTGGATTTTGACGGACCTGATTTGTAATTTACCACAATATGATATTTGGTATTTGGAAGAGCTTGAATGGTCACGGATACAGTCTCATTTCTTCTTGCGGTTTTTGGATAGGAAATGATAGTTATATCTTCGCTTGGAGTATCAATCGAATCTCCTGCGCATATCAAACACCCGCGTAACATTCCCGCTGTGTATGCATCAAGCGGAACACCGGTGTGTATGCTGGATTTGTCTGTGTCGCTCAATGTCCAACAATCTTTAGAGTAATGCCAAACATACCCCGCATCTATCCAATAGATAGTAACATCGCTTTCTAGTTCGGTCGTTGTTTCGGGAGTACTCGTGGTTTCCGGTACTGTAGTTGTTTCCGGTGTATTAGTAGTATCCGGTGCAGTCGTGGTTTCGGGGGCAGTTGTTATTTCCGGTTCTATTGTAGATTCGGGAGTAGTTGTTTCATCGCCGATACCGCAGATCTTGCATGCTCTTGTCATACCCGCTGCATAGGCGGAATTGACGCTTCCGGTATTTATTGAATAAGATGCATCCAATGATCTGCAAGCCGAAGAATAATGCCAGACTTTACCTGTGTCAGTCCAATATACTTTATATTCGCTGTCAGGAGATTCAGTGGTTTCCGGAGTAAGTGTGGTTTCCGGTGCAGTTGTAATCTCGGGTACAACGGTTGTCTCGGGGGTTTTTGTTGTTTCGGGTACTTCTGTGGTTTCCGGTGTAACTGTAGTTTCTGGTAGAGTGGAAATATCGGGCACGACAGTTGTCTCTGGGATTTTTGTAATCTCGGGAACTATTGTTATTTCCGGAGTATGCGAGGTTTCGGGTATACTTGTTGTTTCGGGTACTTTTGTGGTTTCTGGAGTACTCGTGGTTTCTGGTATTACTATTGTGCTATCAGAAGAGCATATACTACAAGCATGTGTTTTGCCGTTAGCGTAAGCTTCATTTGCGTTTCCTTCGTTTAAATTAAGGAAAAAAGATAGCTTTATGACACTGCATTCCTTGCTTTCGTGCCATGCGTTACCTGAATTAAACCAATAAACAATAAGTTCACCTTTCTCATCATAGTTTTTAGGGTACTTTGCTTCTTCTGTTTGAGACGTGGTTTCTTCATTGGTAGTCTCCGGAGATCGAGTAGTCTCCGGTACGATTGTGGTCTCTGGAGATACGGTTGTTTCCGGAATACGCGTGGTTTCAGGTACACTTGTTGTATCGGGAGTACGAGTTGTCTCGGTTATTACTACTGTACTGTCCGATGAACAAGTTTTACAAGCTCGTTCTTTTCCGTTAGAATAAGCCTCATATGGTGTTCCGCTATGTAGCTTCGATGCTTCGGCCTTGATTACTGTTCCGCATTTTGCGCTTTCGTGCCAGACACTTCCGCCCTCGAGCCAATAAACGATAAGTTCGCCTTTATCGTTATAAGTTTTAGGATATTTTGATTCATCTGATTCTACTGTTGTTTCGGTAGGGGTGGGTTCGGTATCGGGTTCCGGACTTGTTGGTGTGTCTGTTACGATGATCTCTTCCGATTGAAGGGTGTTCTCAGTTGTGTTATCTCCTGCTACATCGCCGGTATCATTACAAGCGGCAATTATTATGAACAGCATCACTACAACGACTATCGCAGCCCAAATTAATTTCGAATTTTTATTTTGCTTTTCAGGAGTTCGGTTATTGACCGGTTCACCACAGCTTGTGCAGAATTTAGCCTTATCCGAAAGCTTGGCACCGCATTTCGTACAAAACATCTTGCTTTTCCTTTCATCCGTTTGAGCCCGGCGGCATTATCATATAATAAAAAGTGCGCCAGCCGAAGCCGACGCACAAAAAACACATCAGCTCCGAATTGTCGCCAAACAAAACCTTTTACAAAATCACCTTTCAGCATGTGCAAAAGAAGAGCATCTGTATTTTTATCCATAGATAAAAATACACATACTGAGGCGAATTTATTCGGTTTTGTTTGGCATCCTTATTATACCACAAATTTTTGTATTTGTAAACAGTAAAACGGATTTTTCATTGTAAGTAAGGCAAAATGATGATATATGAGGCGAAGGAGCAAAAATCTCCCGGTAAGGGAGATTTTACTCCTTCAAAGCGGGCACCGAGGGCGGCACCCGCTTGAAGCGCAAAAAAGAGAATTCCGCACTCTGCGGAGTGCGGCAAAAGAAACTTTTTGAAAAAAGTTTCTCTTGACTCTTCAAAAACTTTCAGCTTTTTAATAATAAAATGAAAAATTCCGCCCATCAGGGCGGAATTTTACCTTAACCAGCAACTAGCAACTAACAACTTACTCAAGAGTCAAGCTATTGCAGTTGAGAAAATCGTGCGCGGAGATGAGCGAATTCGTGGGGACGATCTTCTGCGCGCCGCATTTTTTGCAATAAACGCGGAGGCCGTCGGCGGTCAGCTCTGCGGCGTAATCACCGTCGTAGGGGGACGTGAGATCGAAGGAATCGGCGGGCGCGGTCTCCGTCGAGCCTTCGGGGTGGCACTTGCAATAGATCTTTCCCTCGGCGTCGAGATCGTGGATGACGAAGGTGACGATCTCCATTATCTGCGGGTCGGGGAGTGCGGCTTCGTCAGCGTCGAGGTCGCGGAAGCTTTCGATGCCGTTTTCCTCGAGCATATCGAGCAACTCAAGCTCATTTCTCGCAAGCTCTGCCTTGACGTAGTTCGAGTCGCCCATAAAGCAGATATTGATGCCCGAATAGGGGCAGGGAAGCATAAAAATATCCTTGCCGTAGAAGAGGCTCGGATTTACGTTGAATATGTGAGGCTTGCCGCAGAAGATGCAGGGAACGCTCAGGCGAACCGTGCCGTCGGATGCAAGCGTGATATCAAGCGCGGCATTGTCGCGGGCGTTTTTTTTGTCGTCCGACTTCTTTACCGACGGGCAATCGGGATTTGTACACTTGAGTCTGACTCTGTCCGCCGAAAGCTTGAAAACGTCGACGGCGCTCATTATGCCGCTTCCGCAGGATGGACAGCGGTAGGCGATCGAGGTCGATTTAGGTTCTAAAATCATTTATGATCCTCCAATGTATTTCACTACAGTATATGTTTTCCTGCAGATATCTGTTATATACAAAAAGATATCCGCACTGCACCGCGTGCAGTGCGGATAATAATTGATTACTTAATGGAATCAATAACGGACTGCTTGTAGCTGTAGTTGTGGTTTGCAGCCTCGGTCTCTACCCACTCGGTGAAGAGCTCGGAGAGAACGCCGTTCTCGGAGGTGGTGTGGTTGTCGATGAAGTACATTACGTGGTAACCATACTCGGTTTCAACGATCTCGGTGTCGCCTGCCTGACGGCTTGCATCAAGACCCCACTTCTCGAAGGGCTCAACCATCTGACCCTCATATGCGCCGGTATAAACGACGTTCGAGTCATCTGTCTTCTCCTCGCCGAGAGCTACGAAAGCTTCCTGGGTCTTCTCGCCTGCGAGATACTGATCAAGGATCGCCTGAGCCTCTGCCTTTGCAGCTTCCTTCTGCTGGAGAGTGGGCTCCTTCTTGCCTTCGTCGAGCTCGAACTTGACAAGGATGTGAGCAACGTCATATGTGGAGGGATCGTTTACAACGTGGGACTCGGTCATAAGCATGCTGACGGTGTAGGTGGACTTCTCGTCACCCTCGTTCTTGGTAAGCTTGGTTGCGCCTGCCTTGGTGTCAGCATTGAAGAGCCACTTGTCGAGCTCGGAGGTCTTGTCCTCTTCGCCCTCTGCGGGAATTGCGTAGTGAGGATACTCTACCTTGAGAACGCTGTTGTAGGTCTCCTCAGCCTCGGTGATGATCTCCTCGAGGATATCGTCGAGAGCCTCTTCATAAGCGGTCTTCTCGCCCTCTTCCTTGGTCTCTTCCTCAGCCTTTACTTCCTCATCGGAGGTTGCTTCCTTATAGAGGGTGTTGAGTTGATCGGTTACCTCTTTGAGGAGCTTTGCCTTGTCAGCCTCGAGAACGGAAGCCTCAGGCTCGGTCTCAAGAGTCTCCTTATAGTCCTCTTCGTAGATCTCGTCGAAGAGCTCGGAGATAGAGTTGCTTACTATGTAGTCAACAACGATGGTGTTGAACTCATCGGCGGACTTAGCTGCCTCGAGGGTAGCTGCGAGAGCTGCCATCTCAGCCTTTTCGTCCTCATATGCCTTCTTTTCGTCCTCGGTAGCCTCTGCGCCCTCAGCCTCAAGAGCTGCGGTGAAGGTGTAGGTGAGGTAGTCTACCATATAGAACTGATCGGGGTTCTCCTCGATGTACTTAGCGGTAAGCTCATCGGTGATCTGACCCTTGAGGGTCTCCTGGAGCTTTTCGTAAGCTGCGTTCGAGAGATAGTTGAGCTCGAGAGCCTCGCGGATATCGGATACGTTAACGCCGTTACCGTACATAAGCTTTACGTAAGCGTTGGTGGAGTAGAGGTTGCTTGCAGCAGCCTCCTCGATGGATGCGATGTACTCTTCGATGTCGGTCTTATCTTCCTCGGAGAGCTCAATGCCGTTTGCCTTTGCATACTCGCAAAGAACGAGCATCTGCTTTACCTGCTCAAGAACCGATGCAGAGAAGTACTCGATTCCGAACTGGCTGATGATGTCTGCAACGCTGGTCTCCATGCCCCACTGCTGATAGGTGTAAGCGAGGGACTGTGCCTGCTGATAGATGAGGTAGGACATAACCGTACCGCTGACATCAAAGTTGTCTGTCTTGGCAGCGCTCTTTGTACGGAGAACGATACCGGTGTTTACGATTACCGAAAGGAGGATGCAGCCTACGATGAGGAATGCAACCGCCGATGTGGCAACGATCGTCTTGATTTTTGTGCTCTTGGGAGTAGCTTCCTGAGTGTTCTTTACAGTCTCAAGAGCTCTGTCCTGTCTGCTTCTGTTTCCTTTTCCCATGTTAATTACCTTTCCGTCGCATCCTGCCAACATAGGGGGCGGGATGCGCAATTTGTTTTTCCGGCTGTGCCGTTTGATTTTTATGTACTCCGGACACCGCCGGAGATAGACCAAGCTATATTATACTATTTTTATCGTCTTTATATATTAATAAACCGTAAATTTGTGAGAAATTTTCACTCGATTGCATTTAAAGATCGGTGATGAAGGGCACTATCATCGGATTTCTGCCCGTTTCGCTCATCATAAGCCTTGAAAGCTCGCGGCGGACGCGCTCCTTGATCGCCTCAAGATTCGGCTTCTTCGAGCGGTCCAGCATATCCGAGATGATCTCTGCGGCGCGCATTCTTGCCTCATATAGGAGATCCTCGGCGTCGGGGACGTAGACGAAGCCCTTTGTTACGATCTCGGGCGGGTTGATGACGTAGCGGGTGGTCAGATCGACCGAGGCAAAGACGATGAGGATGCCGTCCTCCGAAAGATGGAGTCTGTCGCGGAGCACCGCGCCTCCGACGTCGCCGACGCCGTAGCCGTCAACGAGCGTTCTGCCCGCGCTGACGGTATCTGTGAATGCCGCGCGGTGGCGGCTGACAGAGAGGACCTGACCGAGCTCGCCGACGAAGATGTTCTCCGCGGGAGCACCGAGGAAGGATGCGATATTGCGGTTTGCCGCGAGATGGCGGTATTCGCCGTGGATCGGCATATAGAATTTCGGCTTGACGAGCTGATAGAGTAGCTTGATCTCCTCTGCGCAGGCGTGACCCGATGCGTGGAGACCGAGCTGGACCGAGTCGTGGATGACCTTTATGCCGTTGTGCGAGAGCTCGTTGATGATACGACCGATCAGCTTCTCGTTGCCGGGGATGGCACTTGAAGAGAAGATGACGACGTCGTTTGCGCCGAGGGTGATATCGCGGTGGTCGCCGAAAGCCATACGGTAGAGAGCGGACATCGGCTCGCCCTGGCTGCCCGTCGAGATGACGGTGATGTCGCCGGGAGCATAATGCTTCGCCTCGGTGACGTCGATGATCGCGCCCGCGGGAGGCGACATATATCCGAGCTCGATGGCGGCGGATACGACGTTCTGCATACTTCTGCCGCTGAGCGCAATGCGTCTGCCGTGGCGGAGAGATACGTCGATGATCTGCTGGACGCGGTGCACGTTCGAGGAGAAGGTGGAAATTATGATCCTCTTGCCCTCGTTTGCGGTGAAGATGTCCTCAAATGTGCTGCCGACGCTCTTTTCCGAGGGTGTGAATCCGGGACGCTCCGAGTTCGTCGACTCGCAGAGCATCAGGGTAACGCCCTTCTTGCCAAGCTCTCCGAAGCGTGCAAGGTCGATCATTTCGCCCTCGATGGGGGAGACGTCGATCTTGAAGTCGCCCGTGTGGACTATGATTCCCGAGGGAGTATTGATCGCAAGAGCACAAGCGTCCGCGATCGAGTGGTTTACGTGGATGAATTCCGCCGCGAAAACGCCGAGACGGACTGTGTCTCCCGCTTTTACTACGTTGAACTGCGGAACGAAGGGCATACGGTGCTCCTTGAGCTTTCCCTTGACGATACCGATCGTCAGCGCGGTGCCATAGATCGGGATATTGAAGTGGCGGAGAAGATAGGGGATACCGCCGATGTGATCCTCGTGACCGTGGGTCAGGAGGACACCGCGTACCTTATGTCTGTTTTCCTCGAGGTATGCGAAATTCGGGATGACGAGGTCGACTCCGGGCATATCCTCCTCGGGGAAGCCGATGCCGCAGTCGATGATGATGATATCGTCCTCAAATTCGAGCAGGGTCATATTCTTTCCGATCTCTCCGAGGCCGCCGAGCGAGATGACCTTTACGCTCTTTTCATTCTTTCTCGGAGCGGAGTTCTTAGGCTTTCTGACGTGGGTCTGTCTTTCACTCTTTTTCTTTTCGGCTTTCTTGGGAGCGGCGGGGATTTCCTGCTTCTTTGCGGGTCTGCCGCGCTTCTTTGCGGGTTCTGCGGAGACGTTTTCCGCAGGGGTGGTGTTATTCTTCTTTTTAGGCATATATTCTCCTTTTTGCAAAACAAACCAAGACCTCGGGTGTTTTTGGCATACCGAGGCGGTGTTTTATTGAATTTTTATTTATGTATACCGCCTTATTTCCTTGGGGCGGTCAAAATCCACCGTATATTATAGCACTTTTCGGACGATTTGTCAACTCTATTATGATACAGAGCCTTGGCGAAAATACATTTTTAGTGCGTACTGTAAAAAAATTACTGTAATTTTTTAGAAATATCATCAAAAAATGTTGACAAATGACGAAAAAAGTGGTATAATATCCTCAACATAATTTAGGAGGAATTTCCCAATGAAATCTACCGGAGTAGTACGCCGCATTGATGAGCTCGGAAGAATCGTGCTCCCCATCGAGATCCGTCGTTCGCTTGACATCAACGTAAAGGATCCCGTTGAAATCTTTATCGACAATGAAAGAATCATTCTTCAGAAGTATTCGCCCTCCTGCATTTTCTGCGGAGATGCCGACAATATCGTTTTCTTTAACGGTAAGAGGATCTGTTCCAAGTGTCTCGAGGAGATCAAGAACAAGCTTTAATATAAAAAAGCAGACGGGATAGGTCTGCTTTTTTTATAGAATGACAATAAAAGGAGAATTACTATGAAAAGAGTACTTTGTGCTATACTCGCCTTGATAATGACGGCGGGTATCTGCATTTTCCCGATCGGTGCCGCCGATGAAGCCGGCGTAAGATTCGAGGTTGACGAGCTTTACCGCTCGAATAACAATCTTTCGAAGCATCCCCATACCTTTGAGGCGTGGGTTCAGGTTGACAAGAATGCTCCCGCAAGCGAGCTCGGCGTCATCGCGGGCAACTATAAGAACAGCACGACCCACAGCTACGGTATGGAAGTCCGCGCAAACGGTAACCCCTTCCTCTGGCTCGGATACGGCGGAGAGGGCACGAATCAGCGCGTTTCCTTTGATAAGGTCGATCTCAGAACGGGTGAGCTTACCCACGTAGCGATCACCTTTGACGCGAAAAACGCATATTGCTACATCAACGGCGAGCTCAAGCAGACTATAGCGGGAAGCTACCCCGACGTTAATATTGCAAAGGCGGGCGTTCTCTGCATCGGCGGAGACCTCCGCTCGGGCAACAAGAGATATCTCAAGAACAGCCTGCTTTCCTCGGTCGCTGTCTTTGCCGATATGCGTACCGCGGACGAGATCAAGTCGGATATGACCAAGGTAGACGCGGCTGATGCCGATCTGCTTGCGTGCTATGACCTCAAGCCCACCGATGCAAGCCGACTTACCGACGCATCTGTGAATAAGAACGATCTTGTCTACAGCGGCAAGCTCTGGGCAAATCCCGGTATTGAGGAGGACAAGGAGACCGCGGGTATGACCTTCACAAGCGATACCTATGAGCTTGCAAAGATCATCGAGACCCCGATCAAGACCCTCGAGGCGACAGTATACTTCCCGAAGTCGATGCCCGCAAGCGAGCGAGGCGGTGTTATCATCGGTAACTACAACAGCACTCTCCCTTGCGTAAACTTCGAGGTCTACTCGGATGGCTCCCCGAGACTCTACGTCAAGGATAAGTCGAACACTACCTATAATATAGTTTTCGATCAGATCAACCTCTATAACGGCCAGTGGAACCATATCGCGATCGTCAGAGACGGCTCGAAGCTTATGTGCTATATCAACGGCGAGCTCAAGCAGACCGTGGCGAAGAGTGTTCCCGACGTTATCACGACCGACGTCCATATCCTCGGCGGCGACCAGAGAAGCGGCAACGAGCAGTACTTCCGCGGCAGACTCAAGAACGTGGCTCTTTACTCTGACGTTCGCACCGAGGACGAGATCAAGGCTGACGTTACCTCCGCGGGCAAGGACGGAATGATCTGCTCCTTCGAGGTTGACGGACTCAAGGATCCCGTCGACATTGAGGACAAGAGCGGAAACGGCTATAACGCCAAGCTCTTCCAGCCCTATTTCACCGAAAAGGCACCTCTTGAGAAATACGCTTACTCCTTTGCCGTTATCGGCGACACCCAAATCCTTGCTGTGAACTATCCCGAAAAGTTCACCGCGCTCTACGATTGGGTCCTCGATAACGTAGAATCGAAGAATATCAAGTACGTTCTCGGACTCGGCGACATCACCGACGACGACACAGCCGCCGAATGGGAGCTTGCGAAGAAGAATATCACAAGAATGAACGGCATCGTGCCCTATTCTCTCGTAAGAGGAAACCACGATTCGATCGCTATGATGAAGAAGTACTTCCCGATGAGCGAGTTCGGATCGACCGTAACGGGCACTTACGAGGCGAACAGCATCATCAACTCCTATCATAAATTCGCGGTAGGCGACGTAAAATACCTCATCTTCACGCTCGATTACGGAGCATTCGACGAGGTTCTTGATTGGGCAAGCGAGATCATCGAGGCTCATCCCGATCACAACGTCATCATTACGACCCACGCATATCTCTTCCGCGACGGTACCACCCTCGACGCGGGCGACGTTGTTCCTCCCTCGAACAAGGGCAAGAAGTATAACAACGGCGACCAGATCTGGGATAAGCTGATCAGGAAGCACGAGAATATCGTTCTCGTTCTCTCGGGTCACGACCCCTGCGACAACGTGGTCTGTACACAGACAAAGGGCGACAACGGCAATACCGTAACGCAGATGCTCATCGACCCTCAGGGTGTCGATAAGGCACAGGGCGGCTCGGGACTCGTTGCAATGTTCTATTTCTCGGAGGACGGCAAGACGCTTCAGGTTGAGTATTACTCGACCGACCGCAAGGCTTACTACCTCGAGAATAATCAGTTCACGGTAACTCTCGATCTCGCAGAGCCGAAGACCGAGGAGACGACAGCAGAGGCTACAGAGCTCGTAACCGAGCCCGAGACCGATCCCATCGAGACCGCACCCGTTACGGTTCCCGTTGGAACAGATGCGCCCGAGCAGACGACTGCTCCCGCAGAGGAAAAGAAGGGATGCGGAGCGGCGGTTATATCGCCCGTCTTCATTATCGTGATTGCAACAGGCTATGTTTTGTCAAAAAGACGGGCGAATGATGATCTCGCTTTGCGAGAATGATGATTTGCTTCGCAAAATGATGATCTGCTACGCAGAATGATAGTTTGCCTTCGGCAAAATAAATGAACAATACGGCTGACCGATCGGTCAGCCGTATTGTTATTGTTCGTCGAGGTATTTCATATATGCGAAATAGTTTTCGCGTATTTCTTCGGGGAGCTCATCCGGGGTAACAACTATGGCATCGTGTGCATAAGGATGGTCATGGTCGCGCCATGCTTCTCCGAAATTGTGATGCTTGATATAACCCGAATCAAGCGGTACGGCGAAAAGATAACTGCTTAACTCCTCGGGCTTATGTTCGAGGATAACTCCGTAGCGCTTTGTCTTGTTGCCGCTTTCGTATAAAACAATGTCGCGGTTGCGGATTATATCGGGGACAGCGATGTCGTATGCATCGTAGGGAGATATAGCGTCATCTCCGTCCGGAAAAACATAGGGTACGCTGTTGTCATCTGCTTCAAGCAATACCTTCCCCGCGCCGAGCCAGCATTCGCCGAGATAGTCGGGGAATCCGTCATCGTCGCTTTCGTTGCCTGTGAAAAGATGCGTCTTTATGATTTTGTATCTTGCTCTTTCGGTTTCTTCAGCACCTATGTCGGCGTATTCCTTGTAGTATGCGTCGATTCCCTTGAGCGCGGCTTCATAGGAAGCGCAGATAAAGTTGAAATCTTCATTAAAACGGCCGGGAACTGTGTCCGTCCAGATCTTTACCTTGTAGACAGCATCATCAGATTTATCTATAAAAGCTTTAAGGTTATCCTCATACCACCGTATAAATTGTCGTGCGGCATCGGCAACCTCGGGAGACGCGATTTCGGCGAAACGGAAGAGCATTTCGAGCTTTTTGTCGTATGACGGTGCGTACATTGAGATAATATATAGCAACTCCGTCTCCGTAAAGACATGCTCTGCCTCACGAATCTTGTCCTTTAATTTTTGTGACGGTAAGAGGTGGATGATTTCGTTGGTCATTTTTTCCTCCGTATGTTGGTACGAGTGATATTTATATTAGTAATCTGTCAATTATACGAGGACGTCGGTCCCTATAGGCTCGTAATATTAATCGGCTAAAATGGTAGATTCTTCACTCGAACAAAATAATTGTTTTATATATTCTTCTCGATCATCTCCGCGAGCTTTTTGAGTCTTGCGTGGAGGCGGACCATATAATCCTTGTATGAAAGTGCGGTGTATGCGTACATCGTGCTGTCCTCAACGCGGTAGAGCTCGGGCTCTGCGGAGATGGGGAGGGTAGCGATGCGCGCAAGGATCTCCTCGTCCGTGAGGTCCTTGATCTTTTTCGCGCCGCCGAAGGAGGTCTCTGCGCAGATACGCTTGCGTGCAAATTCCGTCTTTGCAAGGCGGCGTGCGTCAAGCTCCCAATCCACGTTTCCGTCGAAGGGCATCAGGTGAAGGTCGAATTCCGCGTCGTTGTCGTCGATATGCGTGACGGCAAGGATGTCTCCGAATTTTCCGAGCAGATCGTGCTCGTGGGCGAATTCGTTGCGGTGGCCGCTGTCATAAGTGAAGCGGACGGCGGGATGACCCTTGAGCTTTTCCATCGTTGCGTAGAGATGCTCGATATAGACCGAGTTTTCGAGGCAGAGAAGGAAGCCGTTTTCAAGCGCGCAATCCGCCATCTTCGTCAGACGTGAAATGCCGTATTCGTTGACCTCGCCCGGATCCTTGTGTCCCCAGGTGATGTGGGCAACGCCCTTCTTGATTCCCGCCTTTGCGGCTCGCTTGATCTCGCGGCAGTAGCGCGCGCAGACCTTGTCGCCGAGCTCACCATCAAACCAGATCTCGGTGGTCTTTGCGCCTGTAAGGTGGATGTTATCTATCTCAAATCCGTATTTTTCACAAAGCTCGACAAGCTCCTCGAGGTTGTCCTCCGAAAATGCACTCATACCGAGCGCAACGAAATCGAATCCCGCCTCCTTGATGGCGGATAATTTTTCTTCGGGCGAAAGATATTCGCCGCCGTGAACGTAAGTACCTATCTGGATCATTTTTTATTCTCCTATCATTATAAGTGTATTGGGTTTCATTGTGATCTCGATCGCGGTGCCCGTGAACGCACCGATCTTGTCGGCGTTGCGGGTCTCATCGATCGCAAAGAGCGTGTAGTCACCCGCGCGGTCGAAGCAGACTCGGAATGTCTTGTCGGCGGCATCGGGATTGTTGGTGTAATAGGAAATTGCGACAGCCCCCTTCTCGCCGTCGGTCGCGGCAAGGGCGTAGATCTCCCTGTCATCACATTCAAGCTTGACCTGAGTGCCGAGCTGATAGAGCGCGGAGAAGAATTCAAAGGCATAGTAGCCCTTGAGGGGAAGAATAAAGTGGCTGTCCCAGAGTCCGTTGTATTCCTTATCGGGGCGGGCGTCGTAGTACATCATCATATCGATAACGGGGCAGTTCTGACCCGCAGCCATAAATGCGAAATCGTATGCCGCGCCCTTCAGCCCCTTGATGACGCGAACGCTGTCTATAAACTGCGTCGTCCAGTTTTCGATGTAGTTCCACTCGTTGAGATGCTTTTCGATATGACCGTAGCCGAATTCGTCAAGCAGATCGGCGACCTTATATGCGCGGTCGAGCATCTTCTCGGCGTGGATCGTGTAGATGTGCCAGGAGAAGAAGTCGAGCTCAACTCTCTCGCCCTCGGTCATTTTCTCGAGGAAGCGGCGCATCCAGGGGAGATTGTTTGCAAGCGCGGGACCGCCGAGCTTGATCTCGGGGAATCTCTTACGGAGGTAGAGAAAGGCGGTCTTGAAGAATTCGTAGAATTCTTCGGGCGTTCCGCTCCAGCAACGCTTGTTTTCGGTTTCATTTGCGTCAAGGTCAGCCTCGTTCCAGATTTCCCAATATTTGATGGGATAATGGAAACCGTTTGCCCATCCCTCGGTATAGTGCATTATGATGTGCTCGCAGATCTTTGCCCATTTGAGGGGATCCGAGGGCTTGATCGAGCCGTATTTGCCGGGTAGGTGCTCGATCGAGGTGCCGAGGCGGTAGTAGATCTCGCAATCTGCGTCAAAGCAGGTGGTGACGTATTGGTCGGTGTTGCGGAAATCGTAAGCCGTGGGATCGTCGGGATCGCGCGAGAAATCGGCGAAGATGCAATGGACGTCCATTACGTGCTGTGATCCGTAGATCTCGGAGAGGGATGCGTCGTGAGTGCGCGCGTATGGTATTTTGAGTGCCTTGAAGCTGTCAAAATTGCTGCGCCACTGGGACTTCATTGCGCGAACGGGAGCGTTGTTGACGGCGTGCATCGGCTTCATTTTGCCGATCTGTTCGGAAAATCTGACGTTGAGATTCATTTTTTACCTGTCCAATCTGTAATTAATATATTCAAAGTGCTCGAAGCCGTGTCTGCGGTATAGGGCGGCGGCTTTTTCATTTTCGGGTTCGGTCTCGAGGCGATAACGCTTGGCGGGGATCTCGGTTAAGACGAAGTCTATGAACTCCGATCCGTAGCCGTGGCCTCTGAATTCTTCCTTAATATATATCTCCTCAAGCCAGACGACTCTGCCGCCCGCCTCCTGCGAATGAGTGTAAGCAAGAACGCCGTAGCCGACGGTCTGTCCCTCCGACTCAAAGATGAAAGCATCGCCGTAGGGTGTGCCCGCGAGGAAAAGCTCGAAGGAAGAGGTGATATTTTCTTCGGGAATATTCTCGAGCACCGCGGGCGAGGAATAAAAATCCTTTGCCATTTCGGTGTAGATCTGTTTGTCGTTTTTGGTGATTTTTCTGATGGTCATTTTAACAAATTCTGTTATGTGTATTGCCCGCTAAAAATTCGGTTATGTTTTCCGCCATACGCATTACGCAGCGGTTGCGCGCTTCGTATGAGCCCCAAGCCATATGTGGTGTAAGGCAGACGTTCGGGTATTTGATGATTTCGTGCATCGGATGATCCGCGCCGAAGGGTTCCTTTGAGTAAACGTCACAGCCGAGACCACCGATCTTGCCGGAAAGGACGGCGTCGGCAATGGCGCGCTCGTCGCAAACGGCACCGCGGGCGGTGTTGACGATGATGACTCCATCCTTCATAGAGTAGATCCGTTCGCGCGAGATCATTCCGCGTGTCTCGTCGGTGAGAGGAACGTGGATCGAGATGACGTCGCACTCGCGGCAGATGCGGTCGATGTCGGCGGCTTCATATCGGGTCTCGGGCTTACGGCGGCAGAGAAGCACGCGGCATCCGAGAGCCTGCGCGATCTCGGCAACCTTCGAGCCGATGCCTCCGCCTCCGACAACGCCCCAGGAAAGCCCCGCAATCTCGTGATAGACGGGCTCGAGGCGGTTTGCGCTTGCGGAGTCCGAGTATTCGCCCGAGTGGACGAAATTGCGGTATTCAAAGAGATGTGTGACGAGTGAGAGAGCCATCGCGGCGGAGAGCTGAGCGACGTTGTCGGTCGAATAGCCGGGGACGTTACATAGAGCGATCCCGCACTCGCGGCAGAAGGTGGTATCGATATTGTCGTAGCCTGTTGCCGCAACGCAGATGAGCCTGAGGTTTTTCGCACCCGCGAGATTATCCGCTCCGAGCTTTACCTTGTTTATGACGACGACCTCTGCGTCCGAGAGTCTTCCCGCAACCTCGGCGGGAGCCGTCTGCTTGTATTCTGTGACCTCTCCGACCGCGCGGATCGGCGAGAGATCGATATCGGCACCGAGCGTGCCCGAATCGAGTATTACGATTTTCATTTTTGCCTCATTTACTCCGCACTCGTAGTTACGGTATATTCGGTCTTGATCGTGAAATCCTGACCGCCTGCCGAGCACTTGAGAGTCAGAATATAGTAATAATTCCTGATCTCGCCGTCCTCAAATAATACGCTGACCTCTGCCTCGGAGCTGAAATTAGATGCTCCCGTTGCCGCAAGCGAGGTCTCAAGAGCGGTGGTATCGGGATTTTTGATAACGAAGCTGTATGTGTATCCTTCGCCGCCCGTTTTGATGTTGCTGATATGCGCCTCTGCGAGTCCCGCGGGATCTCTCAGGCTGTAAATGAAGAGACGCGCGTTCGACTCGGACATCTCCTGATTTGTGTTCGAAATTCCCGATCCGAGTGTGCTGAATAAGCCGTTATAGTATCTGATATGGTAAGTTGTACCCTCGCGGTCATTGAGATTCGAGACGTTTACCTTGATATCGAAGGAGTATTTGCCGTTTTGCGTTTCATATTCGACCGAATCGTTTTCGCGTGTGAAATTCCAGGTCGAGACCGAGGTTACGGTCTGCTTGGTCTCAAGGTTGAAGCTGCCCGATTCGGAATAAAGCTTCTCGGAAAGCAGATCCCTGATCACTCGGAGATCGGCAAGTCCTTGCGCCTCGGTGTAGCCCGAAAGGTCGGGGGTGGGATCCTTTGCGCTTCCGATATTATCGAATTTTACTTCGGTTTTGGCGCGCGGCTCGGTGAATTCTCCCTCGGTTCCGTCGGTCTCGAAAACTATTCTGTAATCCCAGTCGGTGGGGAGAAAATCTGCATCCGATTCAACGGTAAACACGATATCCTTGATATTATATCCGTCGAAGAGGAGAACGGTCGGATCAAAGCAATAGTCAACGAGAGACGCGATGCTCTCGGCGGAATAACCCGAGAAGCTTGCCTTCCAGGAGCCGTCCTCGTCCTTTTTACATTCCTTGACGGTCGCGCTCTTGTGGAGAGCGGTAAGCTCCTCCTCGGTATAGCCGACCAGCTTTTCCTCAAGTGCCTTGAAGTCGGAGGCGGAAATTTCCGAGACGAGAGAGGTTGTCTCGCCGCCGCTTTCTCTCGATTCGTACATCTTTCCGTTTGCGAATCCGAAAATATTTTTGGAGATCTCCTCGACCTCGCCGACCTTGACGGTAGAGCTTCCCTCGGAATGAAGGATGGGATCGTCTCCCGCATAGCCAATGTAGGTCGTTTCGCTCTTGGAGTCGGCTTTGACGGTTGCGCCGTAAAGCGTACCTTCAAGCTCCATTTTCATTTCGACGGTGTATGAATCAGCGGGATCCTTATTTACAAGATCAAAGAATGCGTCCGCGCGCTCGGATTCCTCGAGCTTCATAAGATCGGGGCTTTTCGAGCAAGCCGCAAGCGAGAAGAGAAGCGAGAGGCAGAGAAGCGCGGCGATCGCGCGTAAAAATGCTTTTTTCATTTTCTTTTCCTTTCTTATTCAAATTCAAAGGTTCTGATATTCGACTGCGTGATCTTTGCGGAATAGGTGAGATATTTTGCTGTTATCGAGAGATAATAGCGGTATTCGACGATCTCGTCATCCTTGATTGTGATCTCGATCCTGCCCGTTGACTCGACACTTTCGGGCGGCAGACCGCCGACGTACTGATAGTATTCGGTCACGGACGGGCTGTCGATATAGAAAATATACTTGTCGGGGTTGTTTTTATCGATCCTGTAGTCGGAGACGAGGGCGTTGACCATATCACCCGTGTCGAAACGCTTCATAATATAGGCGCGCGCCTCGAGATCGCTCATCTTTCGTCCCATTCCGAAGATGCCGTCGCGGTAGCTGATGCTCGAGGTGGCATCGGGAATTGCGTGGTTATAGTAGCTGTAGTCAAACTCGAAGCCGCTCTCGGTGTTTTTGTAGTCGATGATGCCCTCGATGTTCTTGTGGGTGGAATTGTTGTTTATCCTTTGCGTGACGATATCGGTCGAGGTAAACTTACCGGAGCCCGATGCGATCTTTTCAGCGACCTTCTCGCGGATCTTGTCTATAAATCGCAGGTCGCCGACCTCGCGGAATTTATAAAAATCGATCTTCGGCAGATTCTTTTCTTCGGCGTCGTAGAGAGTGACGGTTGCCGTTGCCGCGGATTCGTTCTGACCCTCGAAATGAATAGTGTATTTCATCTCGGCAAGCGCGAGCTTTTTCGTTGATTTTATCTCAAAAGTGAGACCGACCGCACGCGCACCGTCAAGCGTCAGCACGGATGGATCGAAGTAGGTGGAGACCAGAAGTGCGAAGGATTCCTCGGGAAAGCCCGAGAAGGTTGCGTGCAGGCTTCCGTCATCGTTTCGGATGCATTTTTTCACAGCCGCGCTTTTATGCGCGTTTGTGACGGCACTGTTTATCAGCGACGCGCCCGCGCCGATATGCGCAAGGTATTCCTCCGCGCTGATCTTCGAGTAGATCGAGGACGATGCGGAGTTCTGCGAGTACATCTTTCCGTCGCGGAAGCCCGAGCGGGTACGGAGCTTGGTAGTCAGAGTCTCGCCTTTGACGTCGATCTCTGCCTCGGCGTTCATTTCAAAGTGGATCTTCGGGCTGTCCGAGAGCAGATCGATATAAAAAACGTCGCGCGTGATGCGCATATCGGTCTTCATTCCCTCGAGGATGCCCGTGATGTTTTGTTCGATTTTAATAAGGAAGGATTCTTTTGTGATATTGTTCGTGATGTCGAAGAGTCTGTCCGCACGCTCTGCTTCCTCGAGCTTCATAAGCGCGGAGGAGGGCGAGCAGGAGGTGAGAAGTGAGATCAGTAAAATCGCCGTCAGAATATGGCAGATGAGTTTTTTCATTAGCCCGTTCTCCTTTTAATTATTTATATCCATAATAATTATAGCATAATATAGCTGTCAAGTCAAGAAATATTATTGCGTTGCCTTTTTTGATAATGCTATTTACTTGCGAGAAAAAATGTGATATAATGATTACAACAACTTTGATCGGAGGCATTCAAAATGAAGCTTGCAACGACTACCGGTGATTTTTACGGTTACACACATTCTCAGACAAAGGCACTTGAGCATATCCGCTCGGCGGGATTCAAGTACGCGGACTATAATTTCGGCGGCGACTACCGCGACCGTACGGGCGTTTATTCGGATGATTATAAGTATTTCTTCGGCGAGGTCGCCGAGGCTGCCGAGAAGATCGGCATTAAGCTCGTTCAGGCACATTCGCCGATGGGCAAGCCTCTGGTCGATGACGGCGGTGTTTTCATAGCAGATACCATCCGCTGCGTTGAGGCTTGCGGATACTGGGGCATCCCGAATCTCGTCGTTCATTCGGGATATATTCACGGGCTTACTCCCGAGGAGACCTTTGCGCAGAACAAGCTCTTCTTTATGCCCATTCTCCGCGAGGCGGAGAAGTATGGGGTAAATATCCTCGTCGAAAACTTCAACAAGATGCACCACGAGGGACTTTACTGGATAGACAACGCGACCGACCTGCTCCGTCAGATCGAGGTCGTTGACCATCCGCTTTTCCACGCCGTTTGGGACGCGGGACACGCGAATATGCAGGAAATGCCTCAGGACGAGGAGCTTCGTCTGCTCGGCTCGCACGTCCGCGCGCTCCATATTCAGGATAATATGGAGACCTCGGACAGCCATCTCGTGCCCTTCCTCGGCACGATGAATCTCGACGCCGTGATGAACGGACTTCTCGACATCGGCTACGACGGATATTTCACTTTCGAGGTCGGCGGATTCTTTACACCTGCAAATAAGAGAAGAAAGTATGAGCGCGAGACTCGCCTTGCGGGCGCGCCTCTGGCACTCAAGGACGCCTTTGAGCGTTATCTCTACGACCTCGGTAGAGTTGTCCTCGAAACCTACGGAGTATACGAGGAATGAGGATCCTTTTCATAGGCAACAGTGCGACCTACGTGCACGATATTCCCGAGACGCTCGCGCATCTTGCGACGGATGCCGGCTTTCCGACAGAGTCGGTGCGCGTTGTCAAGGGCGGATGGTGTCTTTCTCAGCACGCCGCTGACGGAAGCCGTGCACTTGCGGAGATCGAAAAGGGTTACGATCTCGTCGTGCTTCAGGACAACGGAAACTGCATTTCATCGGACGAAAAGAGAATCGCGTGCATAAACGCTTGCGATGTGCTTTCGTCGAAAGCTATCGAGAGCGGAGCGAAGGTGGCTTATTACGTCCGCCCGCCCTACGGCTACGAGGCTTTCGGTCGCTCGCCCGTCGAGCAATGCCGCGCGTTTGACGAGCTGTTTACCGAGATCGCCGAGAAGAACGGCGCGGTTTGCGCATACGTAAACCGCGCGTTTGAGTACGCAATCGAGAACACCAATATCCGACTCTGGGGCGACGACAACGGTCATACGAGCGAAGCCGGCGCGTATCTGGCCGTCTGCGTGCATTTTGCCGCGATCTTCGGCAAGTCGGCGACTATTCTTGATGAAAACGGAATCGAAAACGCGAAGGTGTTGCAAAAGATAGCCGATAAAAATGTTTTTGGAGGTTAATAGATGAATAAAGCTCAACAAATTTATAAGAAATATACATCAAATTTGACGGCTATATATCTGGCGGGTCTGTTCCTTTACTTTGTGTTATCCGCGATACTGAATTACATCGGCTTGTTTCCTCTTGTAATTGTGGCGGGTGTGAGCATAGCGGTGATCTTGTGGAAGCTGACGATCTTCAAGGTCCGCAAGAATATTTTGGGAGTCGTGCTTGACGATCTTGATGCGCCTCTTTACCGTGAGGTCGTAAGAACGGCGGAATTCTACGCACAGAACTTTTATTACGCTATGGACGCCGAATTTTACGTCGGCAATATCCCCGGCGCGATCGCGATAGGAGAAGCCGTATGCGGGGACAGTACGTTGTCCAAAAAGCACGGATATGCGACGCTTCCTTTTCTTGCTCAATACTATTATTGCATGGGCGATGACGAGGGGCTTGCATCGGTATGCCGACGCTTCCGCGAATGCAGACTGCCGAGGCTCAAAACAAAGAAAGTTCGGAAAATGACCGGGATCATCAACAAATACGAGATGTATCTTGCGGGAGACTATGATTCCTTCATTCGCCCGATCGATCCGAAGAGCAAGGGAACGATATATCCGTTCATAACCTACTTCCACGAAGCGCGTGCCGCGCTGAAAAGAGGAGATATTCATTCCGCAAGAGTGATCTTTACCTCTGTTTCCGCATCGACGGGCAATACCGTTTTCGCTATGCTTTCGAGCCGTGCGCTTGAGGCGATAGACAGCGGTATTGAGTACAGCGAAGCGGTAGCGGGGATCGGCGGTGAACAGATCGACACCGAATCTCTGATCAAGAATTACATCGAATCGACAAAGAAAACAAAAAAGAGAAGAACGGTTCTTTTGATGATCGCGGCGGTGCTTCTCGCTATTGCTCTCCCGGGCTCGATCCGCAGTTGGACGCGAGAGGTGAATGAGAGGATCACACTCCGAATGCTCGACGATCATTACGAAAGCGTTGAGATCATTGAAGTCCGTCCCTTTAATATAAACGGAGAGAGAAGCGAGTATACCTTCATCGCGGACGTTGGAGATGCGCTGATCATCGGCGGCAGATACCGTAATGCGGAGGGAAAATGGGAGGTTGAAACCTACGCTTATTGCCCATATACCGATCTCGAGTCGGAGGGTAAGATCGGCTATGCGTTCAATAACCACGACAACCGCGCTCAGCTGTATTTTGCCGTATACGATAATTATGACCTTGACTCGGTAATTAATGAAGAAGACTACTTGCTCTGTAAGGCATATTACGTAAACGAACATATTATCACCGTCGTTATTGATGATGAGGTAATTGAATAAAACAAGGGGCTGTTTCACAAAAAATGTGATACAGCCTCAATTAGTTTTAAAGTACGATAATGTATTCAACTTTTTCGGAAGAACGATATAACGAGTCCGTAGGGACCGACGTCCTCGGCGGTCCGGACCCATTTGAATTATTGCTGTGTATTTAATTAAAAGGTTTAAAGTGTAGTTTCTGAATTTAGTTAATGCTATACTGTTGTGCTGCTCGGACCGCCGAGGACGTCGGTCCCTACAGGCTCGAACCAATATTTTACGAAAAAATATAATTCTGTTTTGCGTACCATAATCTCAATCTATAACTTTTTTGATAAAAAATATGGGCTGTCACGTTTTGATTAATGAGACAGCCCCCTTATAATTTTATATATTTCCTCTTGACAAATACCCCTCGGGGGTATATAATATATACAGAAAAACTTTGAGGTGACAAAATGGACAAGGAATGTTGTTGCACGCACAAGATCAAGCATAGGGGAGAGGCGGAGTACCGTTCGCTCATAAACCGTCTCAACCGCATCGAGGGTCAGATCCGCGGCATTAAGAATATGGTTGAAAACAGCGCGTACTGCACCGATATTCTCGTGCAGGTCTCGGCGGCAAGCGCGGCATTGAATGCGTTTTCCAAGGAATTGCTTTCAAATCATATCAAGACCTGCGTTGCCGAGGATATAAAAAACGGCAAGGACGAAACGGTCGATGAGCTCGTTGCGACCTTGCAGAAACTTATGAGGTAAGAAATGGAACAGTATAACGTAACGGGTATGAGCTGTGCCGCCTGCTCGGCGAGAGTCGAGAAGGCGGTGATGGGAGTTGAGGGCGTCACGTCCTGCTCGGTCAGCCTTCTGACAAATTCGATGGGAGTCGAGGGCACGGCAAGTGAAAATGCGATCATAGAAGCGGTCAAAAACGCGGGCTACGGCGCATCGAAGAAGGGAAGCGAGAAAAAGAGTAGCGGTACAGAGGATGAGCTTGCCGACCGCGAAACTCCGATCCTTGTAAAAAGACTGATCTCGTCGCTCGCTTTTCTCCTGCTTCTGATGTACGTCTCGATGGGGCACGTGATGTGGGGCTTCCCGCTTCCCGCCTTCTTTGACGGCAATCCAATCGCGATCGGAGTGGTCGAGCTGATCCTTTCCGCGATCGTGATGGTCATAAATCAGAAATTCTTCATAAACGGTGTGAGGGGGCTTATCCACCGTTCGCCGAATATGGATACGCTCGTTTCTCTCGGTTCGGCGGCGTCCTTCGGGTACAGCGTTTACGCACTGCTTGCGATGACGGTCGCGGAGCATCCCGAGCATCTGCTTCACGAATTCTATTTTGAATCTGCTGCTATGATACTCGTGCTGATTACCCTCGGCAAGATGCTCGAAGCGCGCTCGAAGGGTAAGACGACGGATGCGCTGAGGAGCCTTATGAAGCTTGCGCCGAAGACGGCAACCGTCATCAGAAATGGCTCCGAGGTCAGCGTAGGTATCGAGGAGGTTCGTCGCGGAGATGTTTTCGTCGTTAAGCCCGGCGAGAGCGTGCCCGTTGACGGAATCATCCTCGATGGACACAGCGCGATCGACGAGTCGGCTTTGACGGGCGAGAGCATCCCCGTCGAGAAGAATATCGGCGACCGCGTCAGCGCGGCAACGATAAACCGCTCGGGCTTCATCAAATGCGAGGCTTTGCGAGTCGGCGAGGATACGACGATCTCGCAGATCATAAAAATGGTAAGCGATGCGGCGGCAACAAAGGCACCGATCGCAAAGATCGCGGACAAGGTTTCGGGCATTTTCGTGCCCGCGGTGATCTCGATCGCGGCGGTCGTGCTCGTGATCTGGCTTCTGCTCGGCGAGAGCGTGGGATTCGCGCTTGCGAGGGCGATATCGGTCCTCGTTATCAGCTGTCCCTGTGCGCTCGGACTTGCGACACCCGTTGCGATAATGGTCGGAAACGGTATGGGCGCGAAACACGGTATTCTTTTCAAGACCGCATCCTCGCTTGAGGCGGCGGGCAGAACGCAGGTGATCGCGCTCGATAAGACGGGCACGGTCACAAAGGGCGAGCCCGAAGTAACCGATATCATCGGCTCGGATGATCTTCTCTCGCTTGCATACAGCCTTGAGAAGAAGAGCGAGCATCCGCTCGGACGCGCGATCGTAAAGAGAGCGGAGGAGCTCGGGCTTACTCTCTCGGATGCCGAGAATTTTGAGATCTACCCCGGAGGAGGACTTTCGGGCGTGGTCGGCGGTGAGCTGATAGTCGGCGGAAACGCGGGATTTGTCGGCAAATGTGCCGTTATCGGCAAGGAATACGAAGAATCCGCCGAAAGACTTTCGGGAGAGGGAAAAACTCCGCTCTTCTTTGCAAAGGGCGGAAAGACCATCGGTATAATTGCCGTTGCCGACACCGTCAAGGAGGACAGCGCGGCGGCTATCGGTGAGCTGAAAAATATGGGCATCCGCGTGGTTATGCTGACGGGCGACAACAAGAGGACCGCCGATGCGATCGGCAAGGCTGTCGGAGTCGACGAGGTCATAGCCGAGGTCAAGCCCGACGGCAAGGAGGCTGTCATCCGCAGACTTGCGGAGGAGGGCAGAGTGGCTATGGTCGGCGACGGTATCAACGATGCGCCCGCGCTGACACGTGCCGACGTCGGAATCGCGATCGGAGCGGGCACGGACGTTGCCATCGACGCGGCGGATGTTGTGCTCGTAAACAGCCGTCTCTCCGACGTTCCCGCGGCGATAAGACTCAGCCGCGCGACGCTCAGGACGATACATCAGAATCTATTCTGGGCGTTCATCTACAACGCCATCTGCATTCCCGTTGCGGCGGGTGCGTTCGTCTGGGCGGGGCTTGCGCTGAATCCGATGCTTGGCGCGGCGGCTATGAGTCTTTCAAGTTTTTGCGTGGTTACGAATGCTCTGCGGCTCAATCTGTGCAACATCCGTTCGCCGAAGCACGATAAAAAGATCAAACAAAAAAATACAAATAAAAAAGAGGTAATGAAAATGGAAAAGACAATGAAGATCGAGGGTATGATGTGCCCCCATTGCGAAGCAAGAGTCAAGAAGGTCCTCGAGGAGCTCCCCGGCGTAAGCGAGGCTATCGTCAGCCATAAGGACGATTCCGCCATCGTCAAGCTCACAGCACCCGTATGCGACGAGGTGCTGACCAAGGTCATCACAGAAAACGGATACAAGGTTATCGAGATCAAGTAAATAAATCGGGAGACAAATTTTGTCTCCCGATTTTAAAAAACTTTGTAACGATCCGACGTTTTCCTTATCTAATAGATGAAGGGCGGTGAGAATGTGAAGCAAGCCGAGAAACTTTTCGAGGAAAATCACGCGTTGATATATAAATTCCTTATGAAGCTTTGCGGGAACGCTGAGCTATCCGAGGAGCTGACGCAGGAGACCTTCTTCAGAGCGTATATGAATATCGGAAGCCTTAAGGATCCCGAAAAAGCACCCGTGTGGCTTTGCTCGATCGCAAAAAATGCCTATTATGCGTGGCTCCACGAGCAAAAAAGGCTCTGTCCGCTCGATGAGGCGATCGAAATTCCCGATTCCGCGAATATCGCGGAGGAATATTCCCGACGTGAGCTTGCAGAGCAGGCGTTCCGTGCCCTCGATGCACTCGAAGAGCCTTACCGCGAGGTATTTATGCTGAACGTGTTCGGCGAGATGACGTTTGCCGAGATCAGCAAGGCTTACGGCAAAAGCGAGAGCTGGGCGAGAGTCACTTTTTACCGCGCCAAACAAAAAATTCTTGAAAGAATGGGGTAAACAAAATGGATTGTAAGATTATTCTTGATCTGCTGCCGCTTTACGTTGACGGCTGTTGCTCGGACGAGAGCGCGAGGCTGATAGAAGAGCATCTGAAGGATTGCGAGTCTTGCCGCGCGGCACTTGAAGCGATGAAGAACGATTCGGTGGTCACCGATGCCGAGCCCGAGAAGCCCTCGGGGATGAAAAAGATCGACACCTGGAAGGCATCGATCATTCAGTCGCTTATGCTTTTTCTCTCCTTCGGGATCATAACCCTGGGAGTTGCGCTCGAGGCAAGGACTCCCTCGGGTCTCTTCAACGGAAATTGGGCTCTTTGGCTTGTAATTCCCGCGACGGGCTTTATGCTCTCGCTTGCGAATTGGTATTTTGTCAGACTTTATAAGAACAGATCCCGATTCGTTCTGGCGTCCTGCATCTCAACCGCAGGCGCAACGCTCGCGGCATTTGTCTGGGCACTCTGGCACTATGAATTCTTCTCGGTCGAGTTTTTGACCTCGGCTCTGTTTTTGAAGTATTACTTTGCTCCCGGAGCTTGCCTTAGCCTGCTTCTTATAGTAATGTCCGCCGTGCTTTCCAACAAATACGCAAAGTTGGTTGGCAAGGAATGAAGAAAACTGTTTTTTCGGCAATAATCGCCTTGTTGGCTCTGATTTTGGTTCCGATAATCTGCTTCGCGGTATTTATGGTTACTTTCTTTGGCAGTATCGGAGAGGATACCGTGATTCAAACTCTCCCGTCTCCCGACGGAACCAGATACGCTGAGGTTATTGAAAGCGATCAAGGCGCACTCGGCGGGGATACTGTGGTCAGGGTGTATAAGAGCAATACCTTGTTCAAGGGGCGCGGCGAGATCGTATACAGAGGAGAATGGCGAGAATACGAGGATATGGAGATCTATTGGAAGGATGACGGTACTCTCGTAATAAATGATGTGGAATATGCGATTGAAGAATAAAAAGCCGCCGAAAGCGGCTTTTTATTAATAATCAATCAAATGCAATATCCGCCATAACGGGGTAGTGGTCGCTTGCGTCATCGGTCACTTGGTTTGCGAGGACCTTGAAGCAGAGAGCCTTGAAGCCATCGGTGTACCAAATGAAGTCCTCCGAGATGCGGTTCGTTTCGCGCTCGCCGATCTTGTGGAAGGTTCCCTGCGAGATGTTGCGGTTGGCGTTGACGGCGGCGGTACGCTGTGCATCATTGAATCCCGAGGCAACGAGGAATTTGTATCCGCTTCCCTGCGAGCTTTGATTGTAGCTTGTGTAGAGGTCGCCCGTAAGGATCACGGGGAGAGAAGAGCCGTGCGCGGCTTTTGCATCCGCGATGGCGGCAAGCTGCTCTCGAGCCCACTGATTGCTCGAGCGGCTGTCGGCGTAATGCGCGGTCGAGAGGATAAATTTGCTTCCTTTATAAGAGAAAACTGCGGTGTGAGAGCCGTGATAGTAGATATAACCCATCGGGTTCGCGCTCGATGTGCTTGTCTTCTGCGTCGAATATCTCCAGGACGATGCGATGACCTCGAGACCGATATCCTTGCGGTAGATGATGTTCGAGTTGATCGTCTTTCCCTTGATCGCGTCTGCACCCGCCTCGGGCGTGTCCTTGTCGTAGGGCGAGTCGAGACAGACGTAGTATTCGCCGAGCTGATTCATAACGGCATCGAAAAAGGTGGTGTTGCCGTTGTGGCTTGCATAAAACTCGTTGGTTGTGATGATATCGGGGAGAAGCTGAAGGATCATATCCGCCATATCCTCTCCGCGCGTGACGTTATCGGTGTAGACGACGGGAGGAGTCGTGACATTCGGATCGAGATAGGGAGCGGCGAAATTCCAATGGAAGACGCGGAGATCGGTTCCCTCTGCGCGTTCCGCCATACTGAGCGAGTTTGCGCTCTTATCGACCTCTGCGATGATATTGCCGCTGATCGGTGTGTCCGCAAGCTCAAGTGCAGTAGTCGCGCCGCTCTCGATCAGAGCGTTCAGCTCGGGAGCGAGCTTTTTGAGGGTCGTTCTGCCCTCAGCCATAATTACAAGCTTGCTTCCGACAACCTTTACGTCGTAGCAGACGTTCGGTCGGGCGTAATCTGCTCTTATCTCCTTGCTCTCGGCGCGGTTAGTCTTGCCGATGAGGATCTCGTATTCACCGACAGAGGACGTCGTTTTTCTGGTTTCAAGGCGGCAGCCGACGGTTTTGTAGATCAGCAGACGGAGATCGGATGCGAAGTCAGCCGCAGCCTTCGTGCCGTCGTGAACTATAGTGTAATTCGAGATATCGTTGCCCGCGATCGTGATGCCGGGCTCTGCGGGGAGAGTTTCCTCGAGAGTTGTTTCCGCTATTGTCGTTGATTCGGTTTCGGTGACCTCGGGCACTTCCGTCGGTGCGCAGGAGGAAAGAAGCAGAAGCGAGAGAAGGAGAGGAATTATCAGCTTTTTCATATCAGCGGCATTTCGGTCATACGGAGCTTGGCACAGCCGTAGGGATAAAGCTCGATCTCAAGCTCGTCCGAGATCGGCGTACGCGATTCGGGAAGCTTGGCGCAGACGTGTTCGTAGCCGTCTTCGAGCCCCCAGGAGATCTTGCGCATCCTTGCCGTAAGCGTTACGGGCGGTTTTTCGGACGAGAAGGGAATATCGGTGACTTCCTTACGGTTTACCTTGAAATCAAAGGACGAGAATGCGTAGCCCCAATCAGACTTCGGGATATATTCGTAATCGCAGTAGGGGAATTTGCGCTCGACGCCCTTTCGTTCGTATTCGTACATCTTCTTTTCGTACTCGATCGGAAGCGAGAAGACGAGTGAGCCGCAACGCACGCTCTTGAGGTTATGCGGGCGGTCGATGAATTCGGGCTTGGTGTCGAAGGTGACGGTGAGAGTCTCCTGCATACCCGCGCTGAGGAACTGGCTGAGGAATACGGGATCGCAGTGGCGTTTTCCGTTTACTCTGACGTTGTCGATCCTTGCGGGGAGGCGGACGAAGAAATTGAAGTCTTCCTTTGCCTCGATGGTGTATTCGAGGACGTTTTCGAAGGGATAATTCGTCTTAAGCGTAATATTTGCCCATTCGGTCTCGATGAAGGAGGGGAGCGGAACGACCGAGCAGATCGTCTTGAATCTGTTGAAAGCCCACGTCGAAAGGGCAAGCTTCGGCCAAGCCTGACCGAAATTGGCGGTGCAGCATCCGTATTCGGGCTCGAGACCGAAAAGGTGCGCTTCGTGCTTGTTGGTTCCGAAGAGCGGCTTGCCGGGGAAGCGGATGCAGGCGATCTGATTGCTCTGCTGATCGTACTGATGAGCCCACATATCGTCGCTGATCGTAGCGGGGAGCGCGTTGAAGGCGAGCATTTCAAGACGCTCCGCCCACTTGAAGTCGCCGCTTTCTGCGAAAAGGAGCTCGTAGGAGTACATCTGCTCGGCAACCGAGCAGAGCTCAGTGCCGCGGATCGGAGAGAGACCGCCGAGGCATTCGTCGCCCGTAAAGAGTCCGACGGGGGTGCCGTTATAGGTACGGAGCACCTCGGAAAGCTTTTCGGCAACGTCGGTATATTCCTCGCCGAGATAGCGGTGGCTGACCGCCTCGTACTTGAGCATCATTGCGAGGTTGACGATATGGGTGTCGTAGGTCCATTTGTTGAGCGGACGCTTCCAAAGACCCGTGAGCTTCGAGTAATCCGCGCCCTGATCCTTCAGGATTCGCGCGAGATCGTTGAGCCAGGGCTCCTTATAGACTCCCTTGAGGAATCCGATAGCGATAAAGGTCTCGAACCAACGATATTTGCCCCACTTGAAGAGGGTGATCCTTCCCGAGGAGAGAAGGTCGTAGTAATTTCTGACAACGCGGTAGAGGACGTCGGGGATTCGCTCGTCGCCCGAGCATTCGTAATAAACTACGAGGACCTTCGAGATGAGCTGAACTGCCCAGGAGTCGTAGGTCGGGATCTCTTCCTCGGTGCAGGGGCAGATCCATCCGCTCGGCTTCTGGAAGGAGATGATGGCGTCTATGTATTTTTTTGCGCGCGCGATCATGTCCTCGTCCTCGAGCAGGTATGCGAGCGGGATGAAGCCGTCGAGCCAATAGGGCACGCGCTCCCATCCCTCGGCGTCGCCGCCGATCCATTTGCTGTCGCGGACGTCGCGCCAGACTTTGTCAAGGTTGCCCGCAAGCGATCCGGCTTGAATTTCGAGCTGACGGCGAAGCCAACCCTCGGGTTTGATCTCATTTGATGTATAGTAATTCCAACGTTGCATGGCAGATCTCCGTTTTTTCTTTAATTATAGCACAGTTGGGGTTGAAAATCAATCTTTTTATGATATAATTGAGTTAAAACTTGGAAGGGAACGTTGTGAATGATTGCGCTGTTGGTATGTGTCCTTCCATTAGCCGCTAGCCACTTTATTATGCCGCCATCAAACTTCCCGTTGACATATTCCAAAATTTATGATAAAATAATACTAACTATTGCAACGGAGGTTTTTGATTTGGCATCCGCGAAGTTATCAAAGGATTTTACAAAAGGAAATATACCGAGGCAGCTATTGCTTTTCACGCTGCCATTTATGGCGTCGAACGCCCTGCAGGTGCTTTACAGCACGATAGATATGATCATTGTCGGCGAATACGTCGGCACACCCGGACTTTCCGCGGTCTCGCAGTCGAGCCAGATCGTCAATTTTGCGACGATGGTATGTCTCGGACTTTCGAACGCGGGTCAGGTCCTCGTCTCGCAGGCACTCGGAGCGGGTAAAAAGCGCGAGATGAACGACATCATCGGCACGCTTTTCAGTATACTGACAATATTTTCCGCGATCCTTTCGGTCATAATTATCTCGGCGCACGTCTGGATAATGGACGTTATGAAGATGCCCGAGGAATCCTACGATATGGCGATCGATTATCTGATCATCTGCGCCGGCGGACTCGTCTTTACGGCGGGCTACAATATGGTCTCCGCCGTTCTTCGCGGTATGGGCGACTCAAAGCGTCCCTTCCTCTTTATCGGTATCGCGTCGGCGATCAACCTCGTCCTTGACCTCCTTTTCACGGGCTATCTCGGCTGGGGAGTTGCGGGTGCGGCTTGGGCAACGATAATCGGACAGGCTGCCGCATTCATTTTTGCAATCTATTACTTATATAAGAATAAGGAAGCTTTCGGATTTGATTTCAAGAAGGAAAGTTTCAGGATCAGGAAAAAATACGCGGGTATGATCGCCTCGCTCGGCACTCCGATGGCTATCCAATCGGGATGTATCAACCTTTCGATGCTTTTCGTAAACGCTATGATCAACGATATCGGAGTCGTTGAATCGGCAACCTTCGGCGCGGGTGTCAAGATCGACGATATCGTCAACAAGATCTCGCAGGGTATTCAGTATGCGGCAATGCCGATGATCAGCCAGAATATCGCCGCGGGAGAGCAAAAACGCGCGAAGAAGGTCGTTTATTATGCCTGGGCTTATTCCGCCGCGCTTACCGTATTCTTTATGGTACTTTACGTTTGCTTCGGCAAATATTTGTTTATGCTTTTCTCTGACGATCCGCTCGTGCACGCGCAATCCGCGGTATTTATCAGCGCGATCCTCTGGATGTTCCCCGCATTTGCCGTAATGCGCGGAAGCGGAGCCTTCGTTCAGGGCATCGGAAACGCGCGGCTCAGTATGGCCTTGGCACTCCTCGACGGAGTTGTGCTCAGGATCGGACTATCCTGGCTCTTCGGAATCAAGCTCGGCTGGGGCTTTTACGGATTCGTCCTCGGCTACGGACTTGCGCCCTACGGCTTTGCGATCCCGAGTATGCTATATTTCCTCTCTCCGATATGGCAGAAGGGCAAGACGCTCGCGGAAAAGCTGTGACGGGAGAAACAAATGAAAAAGGCATCAATAATCATATTGCCGATTATTATACTGCTTTTCACTCTGATCATTTCATCCTGCAATAACGGCACACCCGAGGTGACAGAGCCCGAGACTCCCTCCGAGGCGGTCACAAATGAGGAAACGACCTCTCCGTCTCCTCCGATAACTACAGAAGAGGTTGGTGCTGAAGAGATAACAACCGAAACGCTTGCAACCGAAGCGGTAACGACAGAAGAGGTTACGACAGAATCAGTCGCAACCGAAGTAGTTACAACCGAAGCGGTAACGACGGAAGAAGTTACGACGGAAGAGGTTGCGACGGAAGAGATTACTACCGAGGCACCGCACGAGCATCTTTGGGGCTCGTGGAAGGTGATCAAGGCGTCGACCTGCGAAGATAAAGGACTCGAATCGAGGAGCTGTACCTGCGGTGAGACTCAAAGCAGAGACACACGGGCTCTCGGGCACGCCGAGGGTATATGGACAGTCTCCGCAGAAGCAACTTGTACTGCTGACGGCGTCAGAGTGCTGAATTGTGTGAGATGCGCAAAGCTTTTGCAGAGCGAGAGTATACCGAAGAAGGATCACGCCTTCGGTGCCTGGAGAGTTCTCGGATCGGCAAGCTGTACCGAAAAGGGACTTGAAGAGAGAAGCTGTATTTGCGGCGAGACCCAAAGCCGCGAGCTTGCTGTGCGCGGTCACGTAAGCGGTCAATGGGTAACCGTCAGCCGTGCATCTTGTACTTCCGATGGAGTAAAGGAAAAGAAATGCTTTGTCTGCGGAGAGATCCTCGAGAGAGAGATAACGGCGGCTTACGGTCACAGCGAGGGCTGGACCGTAACCGAACAAGTGCTTTCCTGCACCGCGGACGGAATAAAGCACAAGGTATGCTCGAGATGTACCGCAATTTTGAACACCGAGATCACAGAGTCGCCGGGGCACGTTGCGGGCGAATGGTTCACCAATGACGAAAAGAGTACGGCGGAGATCAGCGTAAGACAGAAAAAGTGTCTCTACTGCGATCTCGTAATGGACGAGGTCAGCCAAAAGAGTCTCGCTCTGATCGAGGCTGAACGCGTTTCGGCGGCGATCAATGCGGCCAGGGGAGAGAATGGCTTCACATTTGCCGCAATGTCTGATATCCACGTTGACAACGTCGGAACGGGATATAATCAGATACCGACCAGAAAATCCTGCGAATTTGCGGTAAAAACGCTCTCGCTGATCGAAAAGATGACCCTGATCGACGCCGCGGCAATGCTCGGAGATTATACGGCGTCGGGGCACAGCTATTCGATTGACCATATAAAGGCGGATTTTGATTACGTCCGCAAAACCTTCGGCAATCTCGGCGATTTCCCCGTCGCCTGGATCCGCGGCAATCACGAGATAAACTATTATGCCGACGCCGAGCGTCCGACGACGAACGAGGAGCTTTACGAATACATCGACTCGAACAGCCGCGGGCTGACGGTTGATCCCGCAAATCCGAAGGGCGGATACGGTTATATCGATTTCCCCGATGATAAGATCAGAATGATCTTCCTCAATACCTCGGACGTTTATACCGAATACTCCTTCGTCAAGGGCAAGGATGCGCCCTCGCTCGGCGTAAGCTCGGCGCAGCTGCGGTGGCTTGCCGGGACAGCGCTTGACTTTTCGGAAAAAAAGAACGCCGACGAGTGGGGGATCATCATCAATTCTCACGCACCGCTCGACTATACGAAGGATATCACCCGTCTTCTTCTTATCCTTGAGGCATACAGAGAGGGCGGATCGGGCTCGATAGAATATACTCTCGAGGGAAGCTTTTACAGTGTAAGGTATGATTTCGGATATTCTGCCCGCGCAGAAATTATTTGCAGTATCCACGGACATATCCATAATTTCAAGCAGGATATTATTTCGTCGTCGGATTCGGTCGAGCCCTGGCTCCCGAGACTCTGCGCGCCGAATATGTGCGCGGGAAGGGAGAACACTCCGATCGGATCTTTGCCCGCGTATGAGGAAAAATGGGGCGATTTCGATAAAAACGGCGAGCCACTGTTCTTTACCAAATGCCATTGGGACGATGATCTCGGTACCTTTATTTATGACGAGGAGTCGGGAACGAGCTACTGTATGATCACGGTAAACAGGGATACAAGAACGATCTACGCCCACTACGTAGGCAACGGATACGACCGAAGTATCAGATATTGATTCAATGCTGCCCGATTTCGGGCAGCATATTTTATTAATAAGAAAAAATTTTAAAAATCTATTGCAATTTCTGTTGACTTATGATATAATATAATGGATGTATAAGTAGACGTGTTTATTGGCGGCGCTTTGTGCGTCCGACAGTGCTATTATACCGTCTTATTCAGTTGAAATTTTCGGAGAGATAAATATATATGGAGAAAACACAAAACAACAGAGATTTTTATTCTGTCGATCTGGTGCAGATTATCAAATCTCTTTGGAAAAAAGCATGGATCATAGCGATTGCAACGGTGCTTTCGGGTATTCTCGGATTCTGTGTTGCTGCCTTCGGAATCACTCCCAAGTACTCTTCTTCGGTCATGCTTTACGTCAACAACGGCAGTTTCTCCGTCGGCGAGATACTTAACGTAACTAATTCCGAGCTTTTGGGAGCAAGAAGCCTTGTTGATACATATATTGTAATGCTTGATAACCGCACAACGTATAATAAGGTCATCGAAAAGGCAGGCGTTGACTACACCTTCGATGAGCTTGAGGATATGGTAGTTGCGGAATCGGTAAACGGTACCGAGGTAATGCGCATAACCGTAACCTCGACCGATCCTTACGAGGCTGCCGATATCGCAAATGCGATCGCGGTCGTTCTCCCTATGAGAATCAGCGAGATCATTGCGGGAAGCTCGATGGAGGTAGTTGACTCGGGTGCTGTCAACCTCAAGAAGGTTGCTCCGAGTATCACGGGCTTTACCGTTGTAGGAATGCTCGTCGGCGCGATAATCTGCGTACTTGTTCTTGTAGTTATCGATATGCGTGACGATACCATCAGAGGAGAAGAATACATCCTCCAGAATTACGATTATCCGATCCTTGCCAAGATCCCCGATCTTGTCAATACCGATTCCAAGTCGTACGGCTACTATTATCAGAGCCATAAGCATCATACAAAATGAGGGTAGGTAGATAAAATGGGATTTTTGAAAAAAAGTCGCATACCGACTCCGTTTTCGTCGGGTGCTGTAAAGACTGTTCTGCATAAGGATCTTGATTTTACTTCCACAGAGCAGTATAAGGTTCTCAGAACCAACCTTAAATTCACTCTTCCCGAGGGCGTTAAGTGCCCCATCATCGGCATCACAAGCTCGATGAGAGGTGAGGGTAAGAGTACTACCGCGGTAAATCTTTCCTACGTTCTCGCGGAAAGCGGAAAGAAGGTCCTCCTTATCGACGGAGACATGAGAATTCCGAGTATCGCGAAGAAGATGGATATCAACGGTGATTACGGTCTTACGAACTATCTTATGAAGACCGAGATCCGTCCGCTTGACACACTTAAATCATCCGTCCTCGATAATTGGTATATTATGCCCGCGGGCGAGCTTCCTCCCAACCCCTCCGAGCTTATCGGCTCGCGCAGAATGGGATCGCTGCTCAATACCATGGCTGAGGAGTTTGACTATATCGTTGTTGACCTTCCTCCCGTAAATATCGTATCCGACGCTATGGCGATCTCGGGACATATTACAGGACTTGTAGTGGTCGTCCGCGAGGACTATACCGAAAAGAGCGAGATCGAGCGTTGCTTCAGACAGCTCAAGCTCTCGAACGTAAAGGTTCTCGGATGCGTACTCAACGGCGCAAAGCACGATGGCGGCGCGTACGGAAAGTACAAGAAGTATAAGTATTATAAGTACTACAGATACTACACCACCACCGATGAGGACGGTAACGAGGTCAGAAAAAAGCAGAGATCATCCCACGGGGAGCAGAAAAAATCTGAATGATAGATTTTCACAGCCATATTCTTCCCGCGATCGATGACGGCAGCGCAAGCGTTGAGGAAAGCCTCGAGCTTCTTCGGATGCTCGCCGCTCAGGGCGTTGATACCGTTGTCGCAACTCCGCATTTCTATCCCGACCGTATGTCTGTCGAGACGTTTCTTGAAAGACGTGCAAGGGCGTATGCAAAATTGCTGGAGGCGGATCTCAGCGGACTTCCGCAGATAATACTCGGCGCCGAGGTGAAATATTACGACGGGATCCACCGCCTTCAGGGGCTTGAGCTCCTTTGTGCGGGAGACAGCAGAGTGCTTTTGCTTGAAATGCCCTTCAGCAAATGGTCGGAGCTGACTCTCAAGGAGGTCACGGCACTTGCTCGTTCGGGCAGAGTGACGGTCGTTCTGGCGCACATTGACCGCTATCTTTCCTTCCAGAGCTCCGATGCCTGGGAAAGGCTTTTTGAGAGCGATGTGCTGACGCAGGTAAACGCAAGCTTCTTTACCGGCTTCTTCACAAAGCGTCGCGCGCTTGAAATGCTCGGAAGCGGTACCATCCACGTTATCGGCTCGGATTGCCACAATCTTACCACCCGTGCTCCCGCTATCGGAAAGGCGGCGGAGGCTATCGAAAAGCGCTTCGGCAGGGAGTGCTTGCATCACATCAGCGAATTCACAAGGGATCTCCTTTGTATTTCGAAATAAATCAGTAAATAATTTTATTTTCTACATTAGAAAGGAAGAATGAAAATGAAAAGATTTTTTGCATTTTTCATGACAGTCGTACTTGTTGTTGCTATGAGCGTTCCCGCTTTTGCAGCACTCGGAGAGTTCATCTCCAGCCCCTCCGGCGTTCCCGCTCCTACCCTTGTTGATTACAAGAGCGATAACCACGAGTGTACCGCTAAGCTCGTAATCACTTCTTACGCTGAGAGACACACCCTTCCCGCTGAGACCCGCGCTCTTCTCGAGAAGGCATACGAGGATATCGTAAATTCTCAGGTTATCAATAACCAGCTCAAGACTGAGCTTACCAAGCTTGCTGAAGAACTCAAGATCGATTACAGCGCTCTTGCAATCGGTAACCTCTTCGACGTAAGCTACTACGAGTGCCCTCAGCACGAGGGTCACAAGGGCTTCACCATCACCATCAAGCCCGAACTCGTTGATAACTACGTTGGTATTCTCCACCTGAACGGCGAAAAGTGGGAGCTTCTTGATTCCACCGTCAGCGAAGGCAACATCACATTCTATGTTGAAGAGCTTTCTCCCTTCGCACTTGTTTACAACACCAAGCCCGGTTCCTCTTCTACCGGTGATTCCTCCGATATGTGGATCTACATTGTACTTATGGTAGCTTCCGTATCTGCTCTCGGTGTTGTTGGCTACAAGCTCAGCAAGAGAGAAAACTGATAATCTGCAAAATTACTGATCATGGGCAGTTCAAGAGATATTAAGCTGCGTATAGCAGCCGGAGTCTTTCTGTTTATATTTCTCTTGTCTACCGTTTTGCTGATCGTGAATCTTTGGGAAAATAGGAATTCCTCCTATTTTCCCGAAGGTACAGCCGGACCGCAGTCTGTTATGCAATATAACGGAACAGAGTACGAGCTTAAAGAAGGTATAAGAACCCTGCTTGTTTTGGGACTTGATAAATTCGACGAGGTCGAGGCTGTCGATGGCTACACCAATAACAAACAGGCTGATTTTGTTATGCTTCTTGTTATTGATGATAACGCGAAGACCGTGACCGCGCTTCATATCAACCGCGACACAATGGCGGATATTCCGGTATTGGGTATTGCGGGTGAGAAGATCGGTATGGTCAACAAGCAGCTTGCGCTTGCTCATACCTACGGAAACGGCAGGGAAGTGAGCTGCCGCAATACTGCCGATGCGGTTTCTTCAATGCTCTACAATATCACCGTGAACCATTACGTTTCGGTGACTATGGATTCTGTTCCTGTATACAATGACCTTGTGGGCGGCGTAGAAGTTACGGTGCTCGATGATTTTACGGGCATTGATGATGAGCTGGTCAAGGGCGAGACGGTTACTTTGAAGGGCGAAAAGGCTCTTACTTATATCCGTACGAGAAAAGGACTTGACGATAGCTCGAACAGCACGAGAATGGTCCGTCAGCGTCAGTATCTTGATGCACTTTACAAAAAGAGCATCGAGTGCAAGAACAGCGACGAGAATTTTGTTCTGACTGCTGTGCTTCAGATGGCGGATTATATGGTGTCGGACTGCAGCTCTAATCAGCTGACAGAGCTGGCGCAAACGATCATCGATTATGAATTCACCGAGATCAGAACGATCGAGGGTGATAACGTAGTCGGCGAGGTGCATATGGAGTTTTTCCCCGATGTTGACTCGCTGAAGAAGAACGTGGTCGAGCTCTTCTACGTTCCGAAAAACTGATCGAAATTAATAATATGATACGGGGATTCGATAATACGAATCCCCATGCCTTTATATGACAATTTTTTGTGGGAGGGATGCATTATGAAAAGAATTATGGCTGTATTCGGTACGCGTCCGGACGCGATAAAGATGTGTCCCCTTGTAAACGAGCTTCGCAAGAGGGGCGGAATCGAGGTTACCGTCTGCGTCAGCGGTCAGCACCGCGAAATGCTCGATTCTGTGCTCGGAGCTTTCGGAGTTGAACCCGACTACGATCTTTCGGTTATGAAGGAGGATCAGAGCCTCTTTGACATTACCGAGAGCATTATGAGCAGAATCAGACCGATCCTTCTTAGGGAAAAGCCCGACATTGTGCTTGTACACGGCGATACGACGACTGCGTTTTCCGCTGCACTCTCCTGCTTTTATCTGAAGATCCCGGTGGCGCACGTCGAGGCGGGATTGCGGACGTATTCGATCTTTTCCCCCTATCCCGAGGAATTCAACAGACGTGCGGTCTCGCTCATTTCGAATATCGACTTTGCACCGACAAAGTCTGCGAGATACGCGCTTATTGCCGAGGGCAAGAAACCCGATCGCATCTTCGTTACGGGAAATACCGTTCTTGATGCGCTCAGCGCGACTCTTAAAGATCCGCATAGCTGTCCCGTGCTTGAATGGGCTCGCGGATCGCGTATGATCTTGCTTACAACTCACCGCCGCGAGAATATCGGCGAACCTATGCGAAACGTCTTCAAAGCCGTTCGCAGGATCGTCGAGGACAACCCGGACGTAAAGCTCATTTATCCGGTTCATATGAATCCCGAAATCGGGGAGATAGCCGAAGAAATGCTTGCGGACGAGGAGAGAATAATGCTGACGAAGCCGCTCGGCGTTGTTGATTTCCATCACATTCTCGATAATTCATTTCTTGTGCTGACCGACAGCGGCGGCATCCAGGAGGAGGCGGCGGCACTCGGAAAGCCCACCCTGATCCTTCGCGACGTCAGCGAAAGGCGTGAGGAGATGCTCAGCGGCACAGTTCGCATCATCGGCACCCGCGAGGATGAGGTATATTCGGGAATAAACAAGCTTCTCCGCGATGAGAAGGCGTACAGATCGATGCACAGAGACCGCGGCGAGATCGAGGGCGGTGCTTCGGCTATGATCGCCGATATACTTTGCGCGGATAACGAGGTGTGAGATGGAACAAACGGAGATCAAAGGCTCGACACTCGGGGAGCATCACGAGGCTCTTCTGAAGCTTCTTTGTGAATTCGACCGCATTTGCCGACTTCTCGATATAAAATATACGCTTTTCGCGGGCACTCTGCTCGGTTCTGTCAGACACAAGGGCTTTATCCCTTGGGACGACGATCTCGATATCGTAATGCTCCGCGAGGATTACGACCGCTTTCTTTGCGAGGCGGATAAGTATCTCGACCGCGAGACGTTTTTCCTGCAGAAGGAATTTTCCGAGCATTGGCCGATGTTTTTCTCTAAACTGAGACTCAACGGCACGGCTTGCATCGAAAAATACCATCCGAAGGACAATGCGGTTCATCAGGGGATCTATATTGACATTTTTCCTTGCGACGATGCGGCGGATTCCGAGCTTGGCAGAAGGATGCAATTCCTCGCGTCAAAGGTCGTTATCGCAAAATCGCTTTACAGCAGAGGATACGAGACAAAAAGCTCGAAGAAGAAGATCTTTATGCAGCTTTGCAGGCTGATGCCGATGAAGCTCTTCCTCGGGATCGCAAAGAATGGCAAAAAGGGTGGAAAAACAGTCCACAGCTTCTTTGCCGCCGCACGCGATTATTCGAAGAACGTATATCCGCGCGAACTCTTTACGAATATAACTTACGGCGAGTTCGAGGGCGCGGAATATCCGATCCCCGAGGGGTCTGACGCGATGCTCTCCTTCCTTTACGGCGACTATATGACTCTGCCGAAGCCCGAGGACCGCGAGAAAAAACGTCACGCGATACTCGTCGATACGCATAATTCCTATGAAAAATACTCCGAGTACAGAAACGGTATGGAATTCGACGTTTTTACCGAGAGCATAAGATAAAGGAGAAAAAAGATGAATAATAAGGCCCAATTTTCCGAAAAGAATTTGACGAAGATCTTTATCTCGGTGTTCGCCGCGATCATATTGATATTGGCAGTCGTTGTCGTGATCATGCTTTGCGCGAAGGGCGGGGACGGCACCGAGCCCTCGGACAGCAGTAGTATCCCCGAGCAGTCGGGTGTGCCCGTGACCGAGCCGCCCATTGCATCCGAACCGCTCAACAGCGAGGTGAATATTCCCGAGCTGAAGATCGAGTCGGTCGAAGAGCAGGAGGAGATCGTGCTGATCACCACCTCTTACGGCACAATGAGCTATTCGAGCGCGTTCTCCGAGCTTATCGGAACCGACGTATATTTCGGCGACGGAACGGGATGCATCATTTTCAGCGCGCGTGTCGGCGGCGGAAATCAGACGGTGTATTCGCTCCTCTTTAACAACGAGAGCGGAATTGACGTCGGAGAGCTGCAGCTTGATGGCGTTGAGAGCCCCATCCGTGTGAGTGTTGTATTTTACGAGGCACCCTCAACGCTCGCGGGTGACGATCTTATCAGCTACCTCGCCGCACAGGAGACCTTCAACGACATTGTAGTTTCGCTTGACAAAAACGAAGGATTTTCTTCATCGAATTGAATAAAAAAGGGGCTGTCTCATTAATCAAAATGTGACAGCCCATATTTTTTATCCAAAAGTTATAGATTGAGATTATGGTACGCAAAACAGAATTATATTTTTTCGTAAAATATTG
>JAZSEA010000035.1:0-13650 GCA_045531455.1 Eubacteriales bacterium | reverse complement strand
CACCGCCGTCAAGCGGCGGTGGAAGGAGCCCGCGTTTGCATCTGTTTATGATTCAAAGCAAAACCTTCGGGCAGAGAGTGATATATAAGTTTTCCCGAAGGGAGAACGCAGAATACACAACCATTAATCAATGATATGAATAAAACAGGACTGAGTCAAAAAAGCTCGACTCAGCCCCATATTATTCAATTATTCAATCTTAAGGATTATTAACTGCGGGTACAGCGCTGAGCTCGCCCGTCTTCACGTTGATCGCGTAATAGCCCTTTTCCGTGATCTTATATCCGTCATTCGGATCGGCGTACTCGATGCTCGCCATAATATAGTCGCCGACTTTGCAAAGCAGAGACATATTCATATTCTCACCCTCGAAGATAAGCTGCTTATTCTCGCCGAGCGCGTCGGTTAAATAAATGTAGGTCGTTCCCTTGTGCTTGATCTCTCCGTCGAGCTTTTCCTTGATCGAATCGTACCACGCGGTGTTGATATCAGCTTCGGTCATCTCGGGATAGAGCTTCATAATATACGCGGTCCTGTGACTCATATATTCCTTATACTCGTCGATATTGCTCTTTGTCACGTATCCGATCACGCCCGAACCAACGAGGATCGAAGAGATCGGCGTGCCGAGATCGATCTTTTTTATTGTATCAGAGGTAAGATCATAAACGCGCGTGTTGAATCCGTCCTTTGCATAATCCCTCTCCATCGTAGAATATGCATAGGTTCCGCAGAGCATTACGGTATCGAAATCGAGCACGGATTCCTTCTTCAGTTCACCGCCCCTGTAATCCGTAGTCCAGATATTGGCAGGATCAAAGAGTCCCTTTCGGGTTCCTGAAAAGATAATGCGCTTATTGGTGATTCCGATAAAGCTCAGATCTTCGGGCTCCTCGAACATAAATACAGCCTCGTCGGTCATGGGATCATAGGACATAATGGAAGAGTTCTTGTACGTGGGATTCTTCGGATCGGTAACGTCAATCTCATTCACTGTGTAGTAAACCTTACCGTCCATAAGCAAAGCACCGCCGGGATACTTGATGCTGCCGTTTTCTTCCGTCTTCTCGCCGATCACTCTCGACTCACCGGTTTTCATATTGTAGATACCGAGTCTTTTGCCGTTGGGGCCGTAATTGTTGCCGCTCTGGGTGCTTTTCTCATACATCAGCCAATCTCCGAACGCGTCAATGTAATTAAGCATCCACTTGCTCGGCAAAAAAAGCGGGCAGGACATACTTGAATGATCGCATTCGGTGTCGAGGCAAACGCTTGAGCTCTCCTTCGTCTCGGGATCGTATTTAGCAATACGATCGCCGCCCGAGTTAAGATGCTCGACAAAAATCCACGAGCCCTCGTATTCTATTCCCGCACCTGCCGAGCCATAGTAAACGATATTGCCCGTACTGAAATATTCATCGGGGATCGTTTCCTCGGGTGCCTCTGTTGTATCGGGCTCGCCCGATCCCGCACCCGCAAGCATATCGGGAAGTCTTCCGATAAGATTCGCCGCCAGCGGTATTGCGGCACCCATCAGCAACAGACACGCGGCGAGGATCGCGATCTGCTTGAAGGATCTCATCTTATTGAACCTGACCGCAGTACCTGCGACGGGTCTCTCCTTAATTTTGTTTGCGGCTTCGGCAACAAAACGGTCGTCGATATGATCGAGCGCGCCGATGAGCCTCTTATCTGTGTGTTCGCTATGTCTTTTCAATTCAAAATACCCTCCTTCTTGAGTCTTTCCGAAAGCTTGATGCGGATCCGCATCAGTATCGATTTCACCTTGCCAACGGTAAAGCCCATATCATATGCAACGTCGGATACCTTCTCGCCGAAATAGTAGCGCAGAACGAAGACCTCGCGCTCGTGCTGCGGTAGCTTTCCGAGAAGATCGTTTATGATCTCGCCCGCTCTTTCCGACTCAAATCTCTCGGCAAGGCTGAGCGAATCGGGGATTGTCTCGAGAAATTCCTCGCCAACGTCGGCAAAATTCGAGCATCTCCGCCAGATATTCTCGGATCTCGACTTCTTGAGCGCGATATTGCGAATGATCTTTGCGATATAAGCCTTGAGATTTTGCGGTTTTTCGGGCGGAATATTGTTCCAGAGCACGAGCAGCATTTCGTTAAAACACTCCTCTCGATCCTCACGCATCGAAAGAATATTCGAGCTGACCGTGTGGCAAAACGCTTCATATTTGATCTGCACCTCTCCGAGTGCCTTTTCCCTGCGTTCAAACAGCAGATCAATTATTTCGTCATCTCTCATCCGCGATCTCCTTTCTTGTTGATTTTCGATCCAGGGCCCTTCACTTATCAAGTACCACAAATCGGCAATTTGGTTTCAGCATTTCCGAAAGATCGTATACTTGCACAAAGAAGAGGGTATTATTTTGTGCAATATTAATAGTACCACAAGTGTCACGAATTGTCAATATACTTATTGACAATCAAATTCGATTGTGCTATAATTATAATGAAATAATTTGGCTATGAGGTACATATTAAAATGAAAAGAATTTCCGAAAGATTTGCCGAAAGAAACTATGATTTTATCGTCGTCGGCGGCGGTATGTCGGGCGTTTGCGCCGCTATCGAGGCTGCACGCTCGGGCGCGAAGACCGCGCTCGTCCATGCCCGTCCCGTCCTCGGCGGTAACGCATCGAGCGAGGTCAGAGTCCACATCTCGGGCGCAGACCACGGTATGGAGAAGCCCGACTTCGCCGAAAGCGGTCTCCTTTACGAGCTTATGCTCGAAAACAAGGCTCGTAACGAGCATTTTTCCTACTCGATCTGGGATATGATCCTCTTCGAGGCGGCAAAGAACACCGAAAACCTTACCGTTTACTACAACACCGTCCTCTACGACTGCGAGACCGAGGGCGATCGCATCACCGCCGCTCTCTGCGTTCAGGAGACGACCGAGATGCGCTACCGCCTGACCGCGCCTCTCTTCGCAGACTGCACGGGTAACGGCACGCTCGGCTACTACGCGGGCGCAGAATACCGTCAGGGCAGCGAATCGAAGGCTGAAACGGGCGAGCTCGACGCTCCCGAGGCAGGCAACAACGAGAGAATGGGCAACACCATCTTCTTCCGCGCGCGCAATATGGGTCATCCCGTAAAATTCACTCCCCCCTCCTTTGCAAAGAAATACACCGAGCACGACCTGCGCTTCCGTATGCATTGCGCAAACCACAAGGTCGACTTCTCGGGCTGTAAGGATCCCGAAAAGAATGAGGCTTGCGGCGGAGTTTCGGCTCGCGGCGTTGACTACGGCTATTTCTGGATTGAGCTGATGGGCGACAAGGACGACATCATCACCGATTACGAAAACATCCGCGACGAGCTTGTTGCATCCCTCTACGGCGTTTGGGATCACATCAAGAACGGCGGCGACCACGGCGCGGAGAATCACGACCTTGAGTGGGTCGGTATGCTCCCCGGAACACGCGAATCGCGCCGTCTGATGGGCGATTACGTTCTGAATGAGACCGATATTCTCGACAACCGCATCTTCGAGGATGCCGTTGCATACGGCGGCTGGTGCGTTGACCTCCATTGTCCGCACGGTCTGCTTGACACCGACATTATGCCCTCGGGCGACTGCCGCTTCTACGACGGCGTTTACACCATTCCCTACCGCTCCTATTACTCGAAGAACATCGAAAACCTCTTTATGGCGGGCAGAAATATCTCGGCAACCAAGCTCGGTATGTGCTCGACACGTATCATAGGCTGTTGCGCCGTCGGTGGACAGGCTGTCGGTGCGGCTGCGGCACTCTGCACGAAGTACGGATGCAATCCCCGCGGACTCGCGCCCCACGTTCCCGAGCTTCAGCAGCTCCTTCTCCGCCGCGACTGCTTCATCCCCGGCTTCAAGAACGAGGATATTCTCGACCTCGCGCGCACCGCGACCTTCACCGCGACCTCCGCGAAGGCAGGAAGCGAGCCCGCAAAGGTCACCGACGGTATCTCCCGCAGACTCGGCGACGACTCCCACGGCTGGGTATCCGACGGAATCCGCGAGGGCGGCGAGGTGCTCACGATGTCCTTCGACTCGGCAAAGACCATCTCCGAGATCGCGCTGACCTTCGAGAGTGACTTCAACTACCCCATCCGCGTAACAATGGCTCCCAACCGTCAGGTCCAGCAGCGTCCCGGCGTTCCCGCAGAGCTTGTCAAGGATTATGACGTCGTCTTCAAGAAGGGCGGCGAGGTCGTCAAGACCCTCGAGGTCAAGGGCAACCATCAGCGTCACGTCGTACATAAATTCGATCCCACCGACTGCGACAGAGTCGATTTCGTCATCCATTCCACCAACGGCGCGGAGAATATCACCGTGTTCGAGGTAAGAGCATATTAATTCGGAGGAAAAAACATAATGAGCTTCAATTTTGATCCCGCAGTTGTCTGCTCCTGCGGAAAGAAACACACCACAGCCGTCGAGCACGTTACCATCGAGGCGGGCGCGATCAACGCCATCCCCGCATACGCCAAGGCATACGGCGCAAAAAAAGCATTTCTCATCGGTGACGTCAACACCTATCCTCTCGCAGGCGACAAGATCACCGCTATGCTTGAGGCAGAGGGCATTTCCTGCTCCAAGTACGTCTTCAAGGAAAGACGCCTCGAGCCCGACGAAAAGGCTGTCGGCTCCCTCGTTCTGCATTATGACGCCAAGAGCGACATCATCATCGCGATCGGCTCGGGCGTTATCAACGATATCAGCAAGATCCTTGCTTATCAGACGAACACCCCCTACGTTATCGTAGCATCCGCGGCATTTATGGACGGTTACGCCGCAGGCAGCTCCTCAATGGCTATCGAGGGCGTCAAGGTCACCGTTCCCGCAAAGTCGCCCGACGTCATCATCGGCGATATCAATATTCTCAATGGCGCGCCGATCCATATGGCTAAGGCAGGTCTCGGCGATATGCTCGCAAAGTACGTCAGCATCTGCGAATGGAGACTCTCGAACCTCATCAACGGCGAATATTACTGCGAAGAGGTCGCCGAGTTCACCCGTCAGTCGCTCCTCGCTTGCGTAAACGGCGCCAAGGGACTCCTCGAGCACAACGACGAGAGTATGAAGATGCTCTTCGAGGGACTCATCAACTGCGGTAAGGCTATGGACTATGCCGGCTGCTCGCGTCCCGGCGGCGGTGTTGAGCACTATTTCTCGCATATCTGGGATATGAGAGGTCTCGATTTCGGAACTCCCACATCCTCGCACGGTATGCAGGTCGCTCTCGGCACTCTCAACACCATCAAGTGCTATCAGGAGCTCAAGAATATCACTCCCGACCGCGAAAAGGCTCTCGCTTACGCGAAGAATTTCGACTTTGCCGATTGGAGCGAACAGCTCCGTACCTTTGTCGGCAAGGGCGCAGAGGCTATGATCGCGCTTGAAGCCAAGGAGAAGAAATACGACCTTGACAAGCACGCGGCAAGACTCGAGGTCATCCTCGAGAAGTGGGACGACATCCTCCGCATCATCGACGAGGAGCTTCCCTCGGTCGAGGAATTCGAGGCTATCCTTGATTCCATCGAGGCACCCAAGACCCTCGAGGCGATCGGACTTGATTCCTCCACCCTCGCAATGACCCTCAAATCCACCAAGGATATCAGAGACAAGTACGTCCTCCCCAGACTCCTCTGGGATATCGGCGAGCTTGATAACGTCTGCGAAAAGGTATTCGGTTAATAATCATCAAGCGGGCAGATCCTCTGCCCGCTTATTTTCAGTCCTTTTGCACAAAATCAAACCTTCCGTTTTGTGCAAGGCGACAAAATTTAAAAATCTTTCCTAAATCGCGTTACCAAAGCGATCGATTTTACGGCATATAGGATGAAGGACGAAAGGAGGCGTGTCTATGAAGGACGAGCAAATTTTAGAACTGTTTTTCGCCCGCGATGAGAAAGCCATCGCAGAGACCGAGAAGAAATACGGCGCGCTCTGCCACTACGTTGCAACGAATTTTCTATGTATGCGCGAGGACCGCGAGGAATGCGTAAATGACGTTATGCTCGAGCTCTGGAACTCGATCCCGCCCGCGCACCCCGATGATCTGCGCACCTATATCGCCGAGATCGTCCGTTGCCGCGCGATCGACCGCTCGCGTGCCGCAAATGCCTGGAAGCGCGGAGGTCAGGTCCAGATCGTCAGCGACGAGCTCCTCTCCGTCATCGACGACGGCAGCGATCTTTCCGAGGATTATGAATCCGCACGCGCGGGCAGAGTCATAAACGATCTGCTCGGAACGCTCGGAAAGCAGGAGCGCGCAGTGTTTATTATGCGCTATTGGATGAGCGAGAGCATCGGGAATATCTCGGCAAGAACAGGATTCTCCGAGGGAAAGATCAAGATGATGCTTATGCGTACGCGGAAAAAACTCGCGGAAAGACTCAGAAAGGAAGGTTTTACGGTATGAAAAAGAACGGCTTTGAGGACAAGAGGCTGCTCGAGGCGATCGACCGCATCGACAGCAAATATATCTCCGAAATGCTCGAATATTACGACGATCTGCCCGCCGAGGGCGCGGCAAGCAAAAGGCTGAGCGGCAAAAAGCTCAGGTACGTCGTCTCTCTCGCCGCCTGCATAGTCCTGCTTGCGACTGTCATCCCCGTTGCAAATTACATTGCAACAAGAGTCATCGGTGTCACCCCCGGCGGTAATCCCGGCGGTAATCCGAGCGCGACCTCGGACATTCTCTCAAACGATACGGAATCCGAGTCAGCCGACCTCGAATGGGAGCACTCTCCCATTGAGAAGCCCGATGACTTCGACTATCCCGAACCCGAGGGCGGTCTCAATTTTATTGAGCACGTCGGCGAGGTACCCGAAGAATTCAGGAAAATTGTAGAAAACAATCTCTTTGCCGGCGTAGAGGTTTTCGGCGATGTTCTGATACGCACTGTCCTTACGGAAGACGAGAGCATTTTCTATTTCTTTGACAAAGCCGGCAATATCACCTTCAAGGCAAAATATCCCTACTTTGTCGACGAGAAACGCACTTATGCTTGGAAAAAGTTTATTGATTCCGAGGGCAATTTACTTGTGTGCTTTGAAGACAACAGCTTCAACTCGGGTGCCAAGATCGTTAAGTTCGACACCAAGGGCGAGGTGGTTTTCGATATAGATCTTCCAAACAAGACCAAACATTTCGGTTATAATGTCGAAACCGATGACGGATATATTTTCGCGGGAATGATTTACGAAGAAGATGGTAACTATCCCAGAACTTTGATGCCTTACGACGTTTTGGTCGTCAAGCTCACGCACGACGGCATGATCCAACACACCCTCCGCATCGGCACCGAAGGAGAACGCGACTCTGTTTCCGCCATCGAAAAAACGGATAAGGGAGCCTATCTGTACCTCAGATTGCCGAAGGATACGACAGTCGAATCGGAATATTATCTCTACGAAATAAGCAATGATCTGACCGTTCTGAAGCAAACGGCGATCTCAAAGGAAGATGTGCCCGAGCGCGATTTCCGCTATACCATAAACGGCAAAAAGTTCGACAACTTAGCTGACTTTACCAACGATCCCAACCGTGGCATCGATTCCCCCTATTTCAGCAACTATGTGATAGAATATGACGATTTCGTACTCATAGTCTCGGGCAGATTCACATCGTCATACACTTACTGGAAATATTATGCCTCATCAACTATTGACGTTAAATCTTACTACACAGAAACAGTCTACGCGGGATATACCAAGGACGGCAAGCTAATCTGGCGGACCGCCGTCGATTCAACCTCGTATGCCGCGATAAAGGATTATTACGAGCGAACAGCCATACCGTATTAATCCAATTAATAAAGCGGAGCTTGCGCTCCGCTTTATTTTACATTGTGGACGATTCCTCGTACTCGTCGCGGGCGCGGAAGAGGAGCGTAACGCACCAGAGTCCCGCAAGGGCAACGAGCGTATAGACGATACGCGCCCAAAGGCTGTCGTTGCCGCCGAAGAGCCAGGCAACCGTGTCGAACTTGAAGAGTCCGACGCCGCCCCAGTTGAACGCGCCGACGATGGTCAGAATGAGAGCAATACGGTCGATGATCATAGGTAAGCCTCCATATTATTTTGCAACGATCCCTCTTTTCGGGAGCCGTTGTGCTTGAAAATATTATTCACCGCCGCGCGCTTTTCTATTCATCGCGGAGAAAATTCCGTCCCGAGCGCAAAATTTTCCTCAAAAAACGAAAAAATAATAAAATAACCGCATATTTCTCAAACTTTTTTTCAAAAAAGGGTTGACATTCTGCCGAAACTATGCTATAATATTCAAGCACCAAACGATGGCCCGTTGGTCAAGCGGTTAAGACACTAGCCTCTCACGCTGGGAACATGGGTTCGATTCCCGTACGGGTCACCAAAAAGAAACGCACCTCGCTTCGCGAGGAGCTTTTCTTTTTGCTAACTCCATGGAATCAGAACCCCGCGAGCTTTAGCTCGCCATGGTGTGCATATTCGCCTGCGGCGAAAGTCGGGTCTTTCTCGGCGGCTGAACACCGCCGTTTTCTTACGAAAACCGCAAGACCCGCTCATGGTTCCTATTGATAATCATTCAGGGCTTCAGATTCCCGTACGGCTCTTTTTCTCCACGACGCTTCGCGTCGTGCTTTTCTTATCCCAAATTTCCCTCTCCGTCTTGACATCCGCGCACTTTCATATTATAATTATATCAACACCTAGCCGTACGGCTAATCAAAGGAGCCTTTTATGAAAGCCTCACGGTCCTGGAGCTACGAAAGATATCTCCCCCTGCACGAAAAAGATCGCGCGCGTGCGCCATACGTTTGCCGTATCGCGCCCTTGGCGGACGGTTTTGAATTCGATTTCCTTGATTTTTGCTGCGAGAACGCCGAATACCGCCTTGAATGGAAGGAATGCGGTTCGGACGAGACCTTCTCCGAGCCTCTCGCCGACTTTTCGGGCAGAGTCACGGGGCTCAGATCCGACCGCGATTACGCCTTCCGTGTTGTCCGAAATGACTCGGTTTCATCTACCGAAAGGCTCGTACGCACGGGTGACGTCCCCGGAACAGTCGTAAACTATCTTCATCCCGATGACCCCGAATATGCTTTTTCGGGCAGATACCTCTGCTCGCCCTCGCTCATCCGTCTCGAAAACGGCGATCTGCTCGCCTCGATGGACCTTTACGCGAGCGGCGCGCCGCAGAATCTGACCCTGATCTATATTTCCCGCGATAACGGCGCGACCTGGTCGCATCACTCGGAGCTCTTCCCCTGCTTCTGGGGCAAGATGTTCCTCTGCGCGGGAAAACTCTATATGCTCGGCTGCTCGACCGAATACGGCGACCTCCTCATCGGACGCTCGGACGACGGCGGAAAGACCTGGTCCTCGCCGACTGTCCTCCTTCGCGGCGGATGCCATTGCAAGGAGGTCGGCTGGCATCGCGCGCCGATGCCGATGCTTATCCGCGGCGGGCGCATTATGACCGACGTTCAGTACGGCGCGTGGTCATCAAAGGTCTTCTGCGACGCCGTGATCTCCGCGGATGCCGAATCGGATCTCCTCGACGCCGAAAACTGGGTCTGCACCGAGCTTTTCGACGCGCGCGAGCATATCGACCCTCTCCCCGAGCGCATCTGGGGCGGTATTGAGGGCAACGTGACCTTCACGCCCGACGGCAAAATCGTCGATTTTCTCCGTTTTTCCGACCGCACGGCTCTGATCCTCAATTACGATCCCGACGATCCCGAGGCTGAAATGACACTCGATTCCGTCATCCCCTTCCCCGCGACCGCGTCGAAATTCAATATCGTCTTTGACGGGGTCTCGAAAAAATACTACTCGATCGTAAGCTACGCGCTCGACGAGCCCGCGACGAAGCGCAATCTCCTTTCGCTGATCCGCTCGGACGACTTGCGCGAATGGAGCCTTTGCCGCCACCTCATCGACCGCCGCGACAACGACCCGAAGCAGGTCGGCTTCCAATACGTCGATTTCTTCATCGAGGGCGAGGACATCCTCTACCTCTGCCGAACCGCCGTAAACGGCGCGAACAGCTTCCATAACTCGAATTTCACCACCTTCCACAGAATAGAAAATTTCCGAAACTAACAAAAAGAGGTTTTTGCCATGAATTTCAAAAAACTGATCGCATTCATTCTTCTCGCCGCCACGCTTATCTCTATGCTTGCGGCTTGCACGACAGACGAGCCCGAGGTGACCACCGAGGCTACAACTCTCCCCGAGACCGAGCCGCCCGCACCCGCAACTCTCGTCTTTGCCGACAACGGCGCGACCGATTTCCGCGTCATCCGATCGGAAAGCGCGCAGGGATACTACCTCGACACCGCCAAAGCCGTCTATCAGAAGCTCAAGGATAAGCTCAGCGACGATTTCAAGCTCGGCGTGGACTGGCTAAGCCCTCTCGATCCCGATCCCGCGACCTCGCACGAAGTCCTTCTCTTCTCGACCTCGCGCGATGAATCGGCGGCGGCTATGGCAGATCTCGCCCCCGACAGCTACATCATCCGCATCACCGACTGCAAGGTAGTCATCGTCGGCTCCACTCTGAGTGCCTGCAACGAGGCTCTTTATCATTTCTTCGACTTCGTCATCCCCAACTACACCATAAACGGCAAAACCGAGTTCCCCATCGGACTCGAGATCAGGAATGAGGTCTCCGCCGCTTCGGTCGACGTCGGCGAGGCTTTACGCGCAGGCAAGACCGTCTGCGCAGATTTCGAGATCCTCTTCGAGTACTCGGGCAAGGACGACTTCGGTACCGCTCAAGGTGCGGCGACCGACGGCAAATACGCCTACGTTGCTATGAAGAAAAAGGAAGGAGAACACGAGACCGACCGCATCGTCAAAATCGATATGGCGACCTGGGAGATCGTTGCCGAGAGCGAAGAGCTGCCCTTAGACCACGCGAACGACATGACCTACGATCCCGTGAACAAGATCCTCATCGTCACGAATATGTTAAACAACATCGTCTCCTTCATCGATCCCGAGGAGCTTAAGATCACCAAGCAGAAAACGCCCGCCTACGGAAGCTGGGCGACGGGATATATCGACGGCGCGGGACAGTACGTCTTCCTCGCTTACGGCACGCCAAGCGGTCTCGTCATCACCGACACCGACCTCAACCCAATCCGCTCCTCGCCTCTCGAATCTGCGCCGAGCTATATCGGTCAGGGTATGGACGCCGACTCGAAATTCGCCTACGTCCCCCTGAGCCCGAGCACCGGCAAGAGCGACAATATCATCCAGATCTACGACCTTGCTACGGGCGAATATCTCGGTATCGTCTCGGTGGCAACCAAGATGGAGTCCGAGTCGATGTTCCACGTCGGCAATGACGTCTACCTCCACTTCAACAGCAGCGGCTCCAAGATCGCAAAGCTCGATTTTTACGTAAGGTTTGAATAAACAAAAAAGGATGACTCACTTGATATAAGTGAATCATCCTTTTTCCGTTATTCTCCGTAATACTCTTTCAGCATTTCGTAGTTGGTGGTGTCAAATGCGGTGCGCCAGATCAGCTCGCCCTGCTTTGTATAGGCGGCATAAACCTTCTCGGTATAATATGACAAGGGTGAAATGGAACTTGATAACATATATTCGCGGAAGGTCATTGTCGAGGTAAAGCGATTGTATATCGCAATCACGAAGTCGTCGTACTCTATAATCGTGTAGAACAAATCCTTTTGGCTGTAATCGGGGAAGAAATCTTCATACCTGTCGTATGGCTTGCCGTCGATTGTAAACCGCGGATCATCTTCATCGGGAACGTCATTTTCGGTTATTTCCGTGCGTTTTGTAATGTTCAGATCGCTGTCAAAATCATATCTCTGCCAGCTCGAGGTTTTCTTTTCTCCCTGTTCACGCATTACAAAATACAGCCGGGCTCCGTTTCCCATCTTTTCCACGTGGTGTATCGTATCATAATCGTTGCCGCCGAACTCAATATAGTTTTCCACCCGACCGTCCGAGGAGAGCTTTATGACGGCAATATCATCCTGAGAGCGCTTGGAAACGTCAGTTTTGGCGAGGCAGGTACCGATACAGATAAATCCGTCATCGACCTCAACTATATTTTGAAAAACTTCTCTCGAATATTGATAATCATTATCAAACAATACGTTTCCGTGCATATCAAACTTGACAAGTTTGATATGAGTAGCGGAATATATCGAATCTCTCGTGTCAACGAACGTGATAAAATTACCGTCCGAGCATTGAATTGAACGATAAAAATTTGAGAGAGGTTTGTCGATGACTATTTCGCCCATCACTTTGCCGGATTTATCAAGTATTCTGATCAAATCATTATTATCGACGTTGCGATAGGTCAGCAGTATATCTCCGTAGATAGTCGCGCCGCTGAAAAGATCGTCTTCCACGATCTTTTTGAAATCCTCGGGGACCTCTCCGACGTGCTCGATGAAATCGAGACCGCCCTCGGGAATCGGATATGAGAGTTCCTCGCCCTCGATAGGAGTTGTTTTCCCGCTTTGAGCACCGGGATTTCCGCCCGGATCGATCTGCGATCTTCCGATCAGCCTTGTTACCACGGGGAACAGCGCACCGAGGATCACCGCACAAGCCGCCAGCACCGCGATCTGCTTCCAGGCGCGACGCAGTCTGCCATCATCCGCATCCTTCGGCAATTTCACATCAGCCAGGACCTCGGCGATGTATTTGTCGTCAATGTAATTGATCGAATCGAGAAAAGGGATGTTTTCCGCTCTTATTTCCTTTTTCATACCGTTATACCTTCCTTCCCAAGCTCTTCCGCGATCTTCTTTCGCGTTCTGTGGAGCGACATCTTGACGCGGCTTTCTCCCGCACCCGTCTGGGTCATTATCTGCCTGTAGCTCTGCCCCATCCAATAACGCAGGATAAAAATCTTTCTGTCCGTCTTTCCGAGCCCCTCGAGCACGCGGTTGATGATCTCGCCCGCGCGTTTTGCTTCAAAATCGGATGCAAGATCGCGTCCGTCGGGGATCGTCGAAAGCAGCTCCTCGTTTACGATCTGTACGCGTCCTCCGCGCTTCCATGCATTTGCATCGCGCACCATTTCATGCGATCGGTTGCGCACCGCCTTGCCGATATAGGCTCGCAGATCGCGCGGACGGTCGGGCGGGATCGCATTCCAGAGGGCGAGCATAACGTCGCTGACGCATTCCTCGACGTCTTCCTTCACGGCGAGGACGTTTGAGGCGATATATCGGCAGAGCGCGCCGTATTCCTTTTCGGTCTCGGCGATTGCCTGCTCATCGCGGGCAAAAAAGAGCTCAATTATGCCTTTGTCGTTCATTTTCGGCGTCTCCTTTCAAATTGTCCTTTCACTTAATAAGAAGCAATCCGTGTCGCATTTGTCACAAGAATACGGAAACTTTGTCGCTTTGCACAAAGGGAAAGAAGGATTTTTGTGCAAAATATAAAATTGCTTTTAGAGCACAGCGAAAAAAGCTACCTTACCTCTGCCCTCTTACCTAAAAGGGGTTGGCTCATTTAGTTAGTAAATTAGAGTAATTTTTTGCGGAAAACATACACCATCACCTTCAGCCCAAAGTTTTACTTCAAGTTCTGAAAAGACGCAATCGCGTTCTCCTTCCACCGACCTGCGTCGGTCCCCCTCCCTCCCGGAGG
>JAZSEA010000072.1:0-5432 GCA_045531455.1 Eubacteriales bacterium | reverse complement strand
ATTTGCTCGATGAAAACTGCTTCGCACTCTCCGGCGAATAAATTTTTGATGGATTTTGGTGGGATGTAGCGAAGCAAGGTATTAACCTTGCGAGATATATCACGCCGAAAGACGCGAAAATTTATCGCCGCAGAGCTTATGGGTTCGGCTCTCTTCGGCTATACGAAAACTTATTTGTTGATAAGGGCATCGTTGATATATACTCTGATTCCGATGTAATCGACAGATATATCGCCGCTTTCGCGTGCCAGCACAGAGGATGACGCGCGTTCCGAATCTGCGATGAGATTCCATTCTCCGCTCAAAGTATACGTAAAATTGGTTTCGGTGGGGTTGATGATTACCAGAACTTTTCCGCCATTGCCGTCTTCGATCGTGATTGCTACCGATCCCTTGTCGCCGATCTGTTCCGAGGTGACGGTGCTGCTCGAATCAGTAAAGATCGGGTATGCTTTTCGCATCTCGATCAAACCCTTATAGTAGAGCATAGTTTCGTACTGAATTGTACCTTCCGCAAGCATCGACCAATCAATGTTGTTGACGGCATCGCTCGACTTGTAGCTGTTTTCGTCGCCGCCCTTGGTGCGGAGCATTTCTTCACCCGCCTGCCAGAAGGGAGTTCCCTTCGAGATCATAAGGATGGCTGCGCCGAGATTGTTCATATCGTTTCGCATTTCATCCGAATATGTCGGATTTGAGAGAAGAAGCTTATCCCAGAGGGTATTGTTGTCGTGCGCGCTCATATAGTTGATGACCATTGAGTTCTCAACCGACCATCCGACACCAACGCCGACTCCGCCCTTGATTCCGAAGAGAACCTTCGAGAGCGTTGCTTTCGATGAGCCGTTTATGTAGCCCTTTGACGTTTTTTCAAACACGCTGCCCTTAAGACCGTCGCGGATGGCGTCGTTGAATACTGCGATGGAGCCGATGGCGTTGCCCGTAGGCGTGATTTTAGAGATATTGGCTTGATTTGCCTGAGCACTTCCGTCAATGGTGGCACCCATCGTCCAGCCTTCTCCGTAAATAATAGCATTCGGATTGATCGTATGAACTGCACTTTCAATCTCTTGCATGGTTTCAAGGTCGTGCAGACCCATAAGGTCAAAGCGCAGACCGTCGAGTTTATATTCCTTGACCCAATAGGATGTTGAATCGACCATAAACTTTCCGAACATATATCTTTCAGATGCCGTGTCGTTTCCGCATCCGCTTGCGGAGGAATTCACACCGGTATTAGTGTATCTGTAATAATAATAAGGAACGATTTTGTTGAGTGAGCTGTTGGCATCATAAGTATGGTTATAAACCATATCCATAATCACGCCGATCCCCGCATCGTGCAGAGACTTGACCATCTCCTTGTATTCCTTGATCCTGATTTCGCCGTTGTAAGGATCGGTGGAATAGCTGCCCTCGGGAACATTATAGTTCTCGGGATCATAGCCCCAGTTGAACTGCGTGTCGGGCTTTGTTTCGTCAACCGACGCGTAGTCATATACGGGGAGAAGGTGAACGTGGGTTATGCCGAGCTCTTTGAGGTAGTCAACACCGACGGACTTTCCGTGCTCGTTGACAAGTCCCGTTTCTGTAAATGCAAGATACTTTCCTTTATAATTGGAAGAGGATATCTTGTTTGAGAAATCCCTTACGTGAACCTCCCAAATGATCGCCTCTGAATAAGAGGAGATAGGGGAAGAGAGGGCGGCATTTCCCCAACCGGTCGGATTTGTACGCGAAAGATCAACGACCATTCCACGCTTACCGTTGACTCCTGCAGATTTTGCGTAGGGGTCAACAGCCTCCTGCGTGCCGACAGCTGTGGTTACTGTATAAGTATAATATGTTCCGTGACCACACTCTTCTGTATGCGCCCACACACCCTTTTCTCCGCGCACCATATCAACGCTCTTGTATGCGTCAACTCCGTTACCCGCGGTGAAGAGATTGAGAACGACCTTTGAAGCCGTAGGAGCCCAGACCTTAAAGGTTGTGCCGGAGCCGTTTATAATGGCACCGAGATCGTCACCGTCATAGTGATAGTTTGCGGCAAAATAGTCTGTGTCAAATATGGTGGTTGGGATAACGGTTTTTGCGCCGTATCCTTCAATAGAGATGCGATAATTCTTTGTCAAGTCGAGGCTTTCGCCGACCTCGATGTATCCCGCGGATGCCGATCTTCCGAGTGTGGAAATCGAAGTAACTGCGATTTCGCGATCCCCCTCGTAAACCTTGACCTGATCGGGAGAGGAGATGATCGCTTTGGGAGTGATGCGGTATTCGATCTTTTTTTCATCGACGAGTGCCGCAAGCGCGAGTTTTTTAATCATTTCAAGAGTTTTGCCTCCGTCCTGGCTGATATATTGCGAAGCATCGCCCGATTTGAGATAGATAACAGTTTCTTTTCCTTCAATAATGGCAAATCTGTCCTGATCGTAGTCCTTCGTAGCGTTGCCCCAAGAGCTTCCGCCGGGCTCAGAGCAATCTTTGCGGACAATAAATCCAACTTGTTCGATTCCTTCGGGAACGTTGACGACAACCTTTGCACCGTATTCGCATTCGTGGAAAACGTAGCCTTGTCCTGCCTTGTCGCCCCACCAGATCCAGATGTCGCAGTTTTCGTAGCTGCCGTTGTGATTCCAATAGAAAGTGAGTTGGTTATGACCTTCCTCAATGGGCAAGCTATATTCGTATGCGGGCGGCTGCCATATTGTGTCGTCGGTTGTGGTGTCGCCACTTTGACAGGAAAGGAATAGCTGAAGTGCAAGTGTCAGAACAAGAAGCAGGGAAATAATACGAATAGAGCTTTTCATATTCATACTCCTCTGTATTGATCTTATTTATTGCGCTTGGTTCTGGTGGTAAGATCGAGGATCTTGCCGCGAAGCTTTGACGTGTTGTATCGGGGACTTATGCGCCAAGCCCAGTTGCCGGATGCGGTGGAGGGAGTATTCATTCGTCCTTCTTCGTTTGAAAGCTCAAGATAATCCTGCATTGGTACTATTGCGAGATTTGCAATGCTGCGGAAAGCAAATTCGATGAGGTCGTAGGTGCGGCTCTGCTCGCGGTTTCTCGGACACTCGCGGTTGAAGCGGTTCTTTGATTCGCCCGCGAGGTTCTTGAGCCAGGAACGGGTGCAATCCGAGTCGTGCGAGGATGCGTATACGACGCAGTTCTTAGTGGTATACATTCTGGGAAGATACTCGTTGTTTTCGTCGTCGAATGCGAAATGAAGCATCTTCATGCCGGGGAAACCGCCGCCGGTGAGAAGCTCACGGACGTCGTCGGTGATAAGACCGAGGTCTTCGGCAATGATCTTCGCCTTGGGATACTTTTCTGCAACCGTGCGGAAGAGCGCAATACCGGGAGCCGAATCCCATTTGCCGTTCTTGGCGGTCGACTCGCCGTAGGGAATGTTATAGTATCCCGCAAAGCCGCGGAAGTGGTCAATGCGGAGAATATCATAGAGCTTGAAAGCCGAACCGATTCTGTCAAGCCACCAGGAGAAGCCCTGCTCTTCCATAAGTGCCCAATTGTAGATCGGATTGCCCCAAAGCTGACCGTCGGGTGAGAAGTAGTCGGGGGGACAGCCCGCAACAACGCTGGGATTATAGTTTTCGTCAAGCAGGAACTGCTCGGGTGCAGCCCAAACGTCCATCGAATCGTGCGCGACGTAAATGGGCATATCGCCGATTATCATAATACCCTTTGCATGAGCGTGGTCAACAAGCGACTGCCACTGTGTTGAAAATTCAAACTGTATCCAACGCCAAAAGGACATTTCGGTTTCGTGCTCAACCTTATGCGCGATCGCTTTTTTGTAGTCGCGGTGCTCTTCATCCCAGAGCGTCCATTGGCAGTAATTATACTTGACCTTAAGAGCCATAAAGAGAGCGTAATTTTCAAGCCAGGATGCGTTCTTTTTCACAAATTTCGCATATTCCTTGCTTGGAGTAAAGCGGGAATGAGCCAGGCGGAGAGCGGTATATCTGGTATTAAAAAGCCAACCGTAGTCAACCTTTTTTGAATCATTGAGATTCATCGTAAGCTCTTCTTTGGTAAGAAGTCCCTGTTTTGCAAGGATGTCAAGATCTATAAAATAAGGGTTGCCCGCAACCGATGAAGGGGACTGATAGGGGCTGTCGCCGTATGAGGTGGGATTGAGAGGAAGCACCTGCCAGCATTTCTGCGCGGTGGCGTCAAGAAAATCAATAAAATCGTGAGCAGATTTACCAAAGCTGCCAATGCCATATTTGGAGGGCAAACTGCTGACGGGCATAATGATTCCCGATTTGTGTTTGAATCCGAAATTTTTTGTATAATTCATAATAGTCTAACTCCTTTCGGCTATAGCATAATTAAATATATTATATCATTACACGGAGCAAATTTCAACAATTTTTTTATTTTTGTCATTATTATTTTATTGGAATTGATAAACTGAAGATTATTTTGGGATGATAAATCTCTGATGTGTTGAAATCCGTTCCGCTGATTCCGAAAACTCAGCTAAAATTACAGCTATTGCGACATATAGACATATATAGGATTGATGCGCGTATTACTAGTAAGGAGATAAACGATAGCTTTATATTCGGATTTATCAGAAGAAGTAGTAAAATGAAGGAAGTGAAAATCGTATTATAACTTATACCATAAGTACATACTATTTAATTTGCGTAACACCTCTAAAAAAACTGTGTAACAAGGCATAAAAACGGGGCATTTTGAAGAGGCCTTCAAAATGCCCTAAAATCCTTATAAAATAAAGAAAAAAGGAGATCCTTTCGAATCTTCTTCTTTTGTCTGAGTGACACGACTGAACGTTTATTTGCACGCATTGTGTGGTTTAAGTGGTGAAATTGGTCGGTTAGCGCGCAAATTGTTGGTGTTCGCGGGGCGAACACCAAGACGTTCGGCGTCCATTGAAGTCAAACGAAATAAGGGCAACCCGAATTCGTTCGGATTGCCCTTATTTGGTCGGATTGTTCATACCTGATCTACTCAAAGGCGAAGAGCCGAGGCGGACGAAACATATTCTAAAAGTGCCGAAAAAGCTTGTGTTTACAAGAAATTTTGTAACACGAAAGGAATATGATTATGGAAAAGTACATTACTCAAAACGGCATCAAATACGAGCTTAAAGGCGAGCAATACTATCCAATGCTCGAAATCGCAGAGCAAAAGGAACACAAAATCGGCAAATACGGACTTCTTCACCGCGACTACATCAAGCAACACAAGAGAGGTACATACACCACACTTCTCACGGAAGGTAAGCTCAACGCACACCTTCACGAAATCGACGTACAAGCCAATGAAATGGTAGAAGCCATAGTTGCCAACCTTGCCCGCGACAGCGGCATAGACGAAGAATTAAAGGCTTCTGATGCCCTGAAATGGGTTGCCGAGATGAACAGCATCAAGGCAAG
>JAZSEA010000077.1:0-4282 GCA_045531455.1 Eubacteriales bacterium | reverse complement strand
GGTGGTTGTTCTTTTTTCGCATCGTCTCATTGATGATGAACCTCTTGATGCCGCTTGCGGCATCAAAAGTTTGCGCGCTATCACAGCATATCACTTTCGCACCCAATTATGCGCGCAAACAGAGGTTCTGAATCCTTGCGCCTTCTTATCCAACCCAATTATCAAGATTTTGAATTTTTCATTTTATCTTGAAACTCTTCCCGTTTTGTGATATAATGTAAAAGCACCTTCAAAACAAGAAAGGCAAGTAAAATGTTCAAACAGAAATACAGCTCCGTCCTTGCGGAATACGAAAAGTTCTGGAATAGAGAAAACACGAGCCGTCCGATCCTCAATATCGCCTACACGAAGCCGGGAACATCAGCCTACCGTGCGCCCGCAAACGTCGAGGAGCAGTGGCTCGATCCCGAATATAACTACCAAGCCTTCAAAAGAAGGACAGAAAATCAGGAATTCCTTGCGGAGGGTATCCCCGGATACTTCACGAACCTCGGTCCCGGATGCCTTGCCGCCTGCATCGGCGGCGGATATAAGCTTGCAAAGCAAACCGTCTGGTTCGATAAACCGCAATACATAACCGATTGGGAGAACGCTCCCGAGGTCATCTTCAACGAGCAGAGCGAAATGTGGCAGAATATCACAAGAATGCAGGAGCGTTTTGCCGCCGATCCCGACGTATGCTTTTCGATAACAGACCTCGGCGGCGTTATGGATATCCTCGCCTCCCTCCGCGGAACAGAAGATCTTCTCTACGACCTTTACGACTATCCCGAAAAGATACCCGAATATACCCGCAAGATCCGAGAGGAGTTCTACCATGCGTATGATAAACAGGTCGAGATCATCCGTAAGAACGATCTCCCATTCATCACCTGGATGAACATCCCATCCGAAAAGCCCTGGTATCCGATGCAGTGCGACTTCTGCTATATGATCTCGCCGAAGCAGTTCGAGCAGTTCGTCCTCCCCGACCTCGTCGATCAGGCGGCTCACCTCGAGCGCGCGGTCTACCACCTCGACGGAATCGGCGAGCTTCCTCATCTCGATATGATCCTCGATATTCCCGGACTCAACGGAATACAATGGAATCCCGGCGCGGGTAAAGAGCCTCTTTGCGACGAAAAATGGTTCGATATTTACAAGAAGATCCAGGATAAGGGCAAAAATCTTATCCTCCTCTGGGCTCTTAACGAGCAATACGAGGACAAACTCGAGAGATTTATCAAGTCCGTCGATCCGACGGGCGTTTACCTCAGCGGAAACAGATTCTCCTCCCCCGAGGCGGCAGAAAGAATGTACGAAAATATACTGAAATGGACTAAATAACACAGAAAGGTCGTATCACTATGAAAAAATACAAAATTGCCGTTATCGCGGGCGACGGAATAGGTCCCGAGGTCATCGCCGAGGGCGTTCGCGTGCTTGAGCACGTTGCAAAACTCGACGGAGGCTTTGAATTTGAATTCACGCACTTCCCCTGGGGATGCGATTATTATCTGCAGACGGGCAAAATGATGCCCGACGACGGTATCGAGACGCTGAAGCAGTTCGATGCCATCTATCTCGGCGCGGTCGGAACCCCCGGCGTTCCCGATCACATTTCGCTTTGGGATCTCTTGCTGAGGATCCGCCACGAATTCGATCAGTACGTCAATCTTCGCCCCGTCAAGCTCCTCCGCGGTGCTCCCTGCCCACTCAAGGATGCGACCTGCGAGGACATCGATATGATCGTCGTCCGCGAGAACAGCGAAGGCGAATACGCGGGAGCGGGTGATTGGCTCTACCGCGGTCAGGAAAACGAGACCGTGCTCCAGACGGGCGTCTTCTCGCGCAAGGGCACCGAAAGGATCATCCGCTATGCCTTTGAGCTCGCAAGAAAGGAAAAGAGAACGCTGACGAGCATATCGAAGGGCAACGCGCTGAACTATTCGATGGTCTTCTGGGACAGCGTTTTCGCCGAGGTGGCAAAGGAATACCCCGACGTAAAGACCGCGTCCTATCTCGTCGATGCGGCAAGTATGTTCTTCGTCAAGGATCCCGCGAGATTCGAGGTCGTTGTTACCTCCAACCTCTTCGGAGATATCATCACCGATCTCGGTGCTGCCATCTCGGGCGGTATGGGACTTGCCGCAGGCGCAAATATCAATCCCGAGAGAAAATTCCCCTCGATGTTCGAGCCGATCCACGGCTCCGCGCCCGATATCGCGGGCAAGGGCATCGCAAATCCCCTCGCCTCCATCTGGTCAGCAAGCCAGATGCTCGATTTCTTCGGCTATGAGAATTGGGGCGCAAAGCTCATCGACGCCATCGAACAGCTTATGGTCGAGGGCAAGACCCTCACCTGCGACCTCGGTGGAAACGCTTCCACAAGCGAGGTCGGAGATGCGATTATTGAGATTTTGGATAAATAATCATGAAATCCTACTACGAATACCTCGAATTCAACGGTGCTTCTCTCTTCACCGTGATCTGTCTGCCCGAAGAGTCGGGAAAATTTCCGATCGTTATCAGGCGCGATCCTTACGTTGATGCGGTTGAAGATTCAGCCGAGGACGAGATCGTTGCTAATTTCGCCGCGAGCGTGGAAAAATGGCTTGCGCACGGATACGCCGTCGTTTATCAGCATTGCCGCGGGCGCGGCAAGAGCTCGGGCGACTGTATTCCCTACATAAACGAGCGCGAGGACGGACTTTTCCTGCAAAATTGGGTGAGATCGCAATCCTTCTACGGCGGCGAGCTCTACCTCGTCGGCAACAGCTACAAGTCGACAGTCCATCAGGTCACCGCTCCCTTTGCGGCTGACATCAAGGGCGCGGTCCTTGCCGTGCAGGACACCGAACGATATAACTGCAATTACCGAAACGGCTTTTACAAAATGGGGCTCCACGGCGGCTGGTACGTCAAAATGTATAAGCACAAAAGCATCCGCGAGAAGGCGTACAAGCAGGAAACCTACAATATGCTCCCGCTCATCGACTTTTCCAAGACCGTTTTCGGCGAGAGCGTACCGAGCTTCGACGATATTCTTCTCCACCCCGACCGTAACGACGGTTTCTGGAACACACGCGCGGGCGGAAACGATTCACGCGGTGCGCTGACGAACGCGAACATCCCGATCCTCATCGTCACGGGCTTTTACGACATCTACACGGGCGGTATGTTCGATCTGTGGAACGCCATCGCGCCCGAAACAAAGGCAAAATGCGCCCTGCTCGTTCATCCCTATGACCACGGCAACAACAAAAACGGAGATCAGCCGATAGTCTTTGAGGACGCGCCCTCGGGTGCGGAAGTTCTGGACGACCTTTACCTTCGCTGGATAGACTCTGTAAGGGGCAAGGATGAAGCACCCATCAAGCGCGGAAAGGTCACCTACTACAAGCTTTTCGGTAACGAATGGTGTACCGACGATTTCGCCGCGCCCGAAAAATCTCTTACCTTCACCCTCGGTGAGGGTGAGAAGACCTACACCTACAACCCCTATGCCCCCGCCAAATTCAAGGGCGGTCTTTCCGCAAACTTCGGCGGCAACGCCTGGCAGTATAAGCCGGATATCCAGCCCGACGTCCTCTCCTTCTTCACGCCCGAATTCGGGGAGGATACCTACGTCAAGGGCAAGATGACTGCTCGCCTGCGCGTCCGTTCCGACTGCGAGGACACCTGCTTCTATATCCGCTTAAGCCTCGTCAAGAAGGAGGGATATTACGGCTTGCGCGACGACATCAATCAGATCTCGAATTTCGCGCCCGAATATATCCCCGGAGAAGAGATCGAGATGGATTTCAGCTTCGACGAGCACGCATTCGTCATCAAGAAGGGTGAAAAACTTCGCATTGACGTCTCGTCCTCGGCATTTCCGCTCTACGTCCGCCACACCAACAACCGCGGCCCCTTCGCGCTCCAGACAACTGCGAAGATCGCACATAATACGGTAATTTGCGATAAGTCGAGCGTCACTTTATTGGTAGAATAAAATGAATTTTGCGCCCCTCGCCTCCCTCTGAGGAGGGAGGGAGACCGTCGCTTGCCGACGGTGGAGGGAGAGAAATCTTCCCCAAATCAAGTAATCTCCCCCCCCGCCACGCTTCGCGTGCCACCTCCCTCCTCAGAGGGAGGCAAGATTAATAAGTGCGAACATAGTGCTATAGCCGAAGAGAGCCGAACCCATAAGCTCTGCGGCGATAAATTTTCGCGTCTTTCGGCGTGATATATCTCGCAAGGTTAATACCTTGCTTCGCTACATCCCACCAAAATCCATCAAAAATTTATTCGCCGGAGAGTG
>JAZSEA010000099.1:0-7598 GCA_045531455.1 Eubacteriales bacterium | reverse complement strand
CTTTAGCTCGCCATAGTGTGCGGCAGTACCAATGTCACTCAAGTACAAATTCAATCCGCACACATGAGTTCTGAGTCTCCATATTCGCCTGCGGCGAAAGCCGGGTCTTCCTCGGCGGCTGAACACCGCCGTTTTCTTTCGAAAACCGCAAGACCCGCTGTTAGAATTATCGTTTCATGTCTCCGATGGCTCTCTTTTGCTAAAATCACCGCGCTCCGCGCGGTGATCTTACTTTATCTCGCCAGCTCCTCGAGTCTGCGGCAAACCGTTCTTGCGAAAGCGGCTGCATCGGGCTGGAGTGCTTTTGGCATCACGGGGAGATAGCTCTCGGCGGCGAGGACAGCGTAGCCCTCAAATCCGATCTCGGCGACCGCGGGCATGATCTGTTCCCACTTGATATTTCCTCCGCCGATCATCGGAGGCAGACCCGCGTCCGTATGTCCGCGGCTGTCGCTGAGGTGCATAAGTACGAGACGCCCGCCGATCTTTTTTACTGCACGAGCCTGATCCATCGTAACGGGATGAGCGTGTCCGCAGTTCCAGCAGACTCCCGCGCCGATCGCATCGGCAAGATTGATAACGTCCTCCGCACTCTCGCCGTAACGTCGGCGAAGGCGGTACGCGCTCGAATAATATACGTTCTCGACCGCGATCTTTATTCCGTACTTCTCTGCCTCGGCAATAACTCCTCCGAGGTATTTTTTATTCGTTTCGAGATTTACCGCGCTGTCGTATTCCGCATTTATCAGATCGTCGACGGGATGAACGACGAGAATACCCGCGCCGAGAAGCTTTGCCGCCTCGGCAGAACGCTCGAGCAGGGCGTCAAAGCGCGCTCTCTCCTCTGCTGTCGGAGCGATTTCGGGGATATAGAGCCTCGGATCGTGGGGCGCGTGTGCGGAAATTATCTCAAGTCCCGCCTCGTTTGCGGCATTTCGGATCGAGATCATCCCGTCCTTCCAATTATCCGACTCAAGAGCCGCGCCGCCGATGCCTCTCGAAAGATCAACCTCGACCGCGTCAAAGCCCGCGTTTTTTATAAGCTCAAAGCTTTCGCAAATGCCGAAAATACCCTCTCTGGAACGCTCGGCAAATTTTGTTGATACTGCAATTTTCATTTTTGTACACTCGCTTTCGCTTTATTATGTAAATTATATCTCAGATTGACACAAAAATCAAGTCATTTTGAAAAATCACTTGACAATAATGAAAAAACATACTATAATAAAGGTAACTTCTGAAAGGAGAATCAAAAAATGAAAAAGCTTATTACTCTTATGCTCACCCTGACGATCATCGCTTCCGTATTTGTTCTCCCCTCCTCGGCTCTCACCGATGCCGACGCCGCAGGATTCAAGTACACGGTCGTAATGCAGTCCTCCAACGGTTATAACTATACCGGCGACGACGTTCTCTTCTACGGTAAGTACCAGATGCGCGGTATGGCTATTTCTCAGGACGGCAAATACGCATTCGGCGGTTACCTCAACCCCAACGGCTCCTCGGCTATCGAAATGTCCGAGATCGAGACCGGCAAGGTAGTTGCAGGCTTCCAGTACATCCAGCCCGATAATGGCAAGTCCTCCTACCCCAAGGGACTCGCTACCGACGACCGCGGATATCTCTACGCCGCTCTTGCCTGGAACCCCAACAACACCCGCGCCGACCTTGCGACCTTCACATACGCTGACGGAACCATCAAGCAGATCGGTTACGCTAACGTCGTTACCACCAGCGAATCGGTAAAGACCGGCGTAAACGGACTCACAGTTGAAAAGGTAAACGGCAACTACTACGCTTACGTTGTTGTTAACTACGACGTTGACTACCTCGCACGTCTCAACGTAAACGATCCCGCAAATCCCGTTCTTGACACCGCTTTCGGTAACAGCGGTCTCATCGACCTCCAGAAGGAGCCCTTCAACCTCAATGAAGGCAACTACCTTGACGTCGACACCGACGGCACCATCTACCTCGCAGGAAACAATTCCGCGGGTCAGAAGGTTCTCGTTATCTCCGCTGACGGCAATCTCATCCTCAATGAGCTCCCTCACGATACTGCATACGGCGTTGCCGTATGGAACAACTACCTCTTCGTAACCACCCAGAAGACGGGTAAGGTCGGCATCTACGACAAGACCCTTCTCAGCCCCATTGCAAATATTGAGGTCACGGAAGACAAGATAACTCTTCCAATCAACCGCGACGATATCCTTATCGCTTTGGGCGCAAACTCGCTCTGCAACGCGATCGTAGTCAATGACGTTCTCTATCTCGGCGACCAGGGAAGCGGACAGAGTGGATTTGACCAGATCTTCGCCGTAGGTCTTACTCCTCAGGCTCAGGCTGTTGTTGACACCTGCGCAAAGGGAATCTACGAGCGTCTCTCCGCGGCTTATCCCGAAAAGACCGAAGCTCCCGAGACCACCGAAGCTCCCGTTGTAACCGATGAACCCACCGAGGCTCCCGTTGTTACCGACGAGCCCACCGATGCTCCCGAGGCTACCGATGCTCCCACCGAAGCACCCGAGCAGACTCCCGCTCCCGGCACCGATGCTCCCACCGAGGAAAAGAGGGGCTGCGGCGGATTCGTTGCAGGCGCCGCTGTGGTCGTTGCTCTCCTCGGAACCGCTGTCGTATTCAAGAAGAGAGACTGATAATTAGTGGACAGTGTTTAGTGGACAGTTGACAGAAAGATGCGAATGATAAATTAATTTTTACTTTCAGTCTATTGTGCTAACAGATAATTGAATTATAATAATCTCGGATATTGAGAAGTGTTAAGCTTCAAGATATCCGAGATTTCACTTTACAATAATAATTTTATTGTCTGACGAAGTCATAAGAGCCCGAACAAAATTATAGATCAAACTCCGCATCTTTCTGACCACTGTCCACTAACCACTGTCCACTTGGTTCCGATCACTGTCTCCCAAAAAAATTTTCAAAAACCCTATTGACAAACTCCAATGCCTATGATATAATACAGTTAGTACAGATAACACAGTTCACACAGAAGCGAGGTGATATAAGTGCATACAGATTTTTCCGGAAAGCGGGAGATATATCTTGAGGTCGCGGAAAAATACGAATCCTACATCCGCCTCGGCATTCTTTCGCCGGGCGAAAAGCTCCCCTCGGTAAGAGCGGCGGCGCAGGAGATGGGCATCAACCCGAACACTATGGCGCGCGCTTATTCATATCTTGAGGAGCGCGGTCTCATCTACACCCTCCCGAAGAAGGGCGTTTACGTTGCAAGACCGAACGAAGAAACAGAAAAAGAAGACACACTCACAAGCGACGCGCGTGATATCCTCTCATCGCTCAAGGAAAGAGGTCTTTCGCGCGAGGCACTCGACACACTTATCTCGGAGGTGTACGGCAAATGATCAATATCAGCATCAATTCACATTCCCTCGGCGGCAGAGTCATCCTCGAGGATATCTCGCTCACAGTTCCCGACGGCAAGGTCCTCGGACTCGTCGGCACTAACGGCTCGGGCAAATCGACCCTTCTCCGCCTGATGTCGGGTGTTTACGTCCCCGACAGCGGCAGCGTTCAATACGATGGCGCGGACGTCACGATCCCCTCGGTACGCGAAAAAATCTTTTTCCTCCCAGATGACCCTTATTATGCAGGTCAGACGACGGGCGTCGGTATTTTCGACACCTACAAGACCTTTTATCCCAATCTCGACCGCGAGCTCTACCGCGAGCTGCTTACGCGCTTCAAGCTCGACGAGGGCGCGCATCAGCGTAATTTCTCGAAGGGTATGCGCCGTCAGTTCTATATCGCGCTCGCGCTTTCCGCAAGACCGAAATATCTTCTTCTCGACGAAGCCTTCGATGGACTCGATGCTTTCACGAAGAAGACCGTTATCGAGGAGATCAACCGCGCGGTCGAGGAAAACAACTCGACGGTCGTGATCTCATCCCACGCCCTCTCCGAGCTCGAGACCTTCTGCGATCTCTACGCCCTCATCGAGGGACAAACGATCAAGTCACAGGGCTCGCTCGAGGAGCACGCGGCGAAATACAGCCGCTACAAGCTCGCCTTCACCGAGGTTCCGAGCCGCGAGATCTTCTCCCACCTCAACGTACGCGATCTTGAGATACGCGGCAAATTCGTCACCGTCACCCTTGAGGGCGACGAGGAAAAGCTTTACGAATCGCTCCTCGCGCTGAATCCCGCCGTCATCGACCGCGAAAAGCTCAGCTTTGAGGACATCTTCATCACCGACGTGAAGGGAGGCAGACAATGAACACCGTAATCAGATACTTCAAGCATCATTCAAGAACGAGCCTGATCCGCTTTGCGATCATAACCTTCATCTGCCTTCTTGTCGTCACCCTTGCGGCGCAGGGGATCAACGAGACCTACCGCAGCTACACAGAGTATGCAGCAAGAGATCCCTACTATGAATACGATTGGTCGATCGACCCGGGGCTTCCGCTCTTTGTCGTGATCACGGTCATTCTCTGCACGGCTCTGCCTATGATCGAGCTCTCGCCCTTCAACAGCCGCCGCTATCTCGACTCGGCATTCTCCTTCCCGATCTCGCGCCCCGCAATGGTATCGGTAAATCTCATCAACGGATTTCTGCAATTCCTTCTCCCCTATACCATTGCGTTTATCTGGTACGCCATAATGATCTCGCCCTGCTCCGACAGGTTCTCCTTCGGACCGATCTGGGACTTTTTCCTCATCTCGATCCTTTACGGACTCTTCATATACGCATTCAACGCCTTTTTCTTCTCGCTCTGCAATTCGACCGCCGACGGCGCGATCATCGCGATCTCCTGGCAGCATATTCTCTGCCCTCTCGCGCTGACCTACACCGAAATGTTCGGCATCAAGTGGTACGATCAGATGCTCTTCATCGTCTGGTATCCCTTCGGAGTAATGAGCGATTATTGCAGCGATCTCGCGCGCGGGAAGAGCGTAACGCCGAATCTTCACACAAATAACAATCACGCAATGCTCATCTGCCTGATCGTGATAACGGTCCTCAGCGTGCTCTTCATCGCGGGAACTGTATACTTCTTCAGCCGCAAGAGAGCCGAAAGCGCAGGCGAGATATCGGATACGCCCGTCGGCTACAAGGTACTGATCCCCGTCACCACGGGAATGCTCATTTATTGGGCACTCGAGGCGGGCGGAGGTATCATCTCGCTTCTCGCTCTGATCTTTGCGACCGTCAGCTACATCATCTACCGCCGCGGAGTCAAACTAAAGGCTTTCGATATCGTTGTTATCGGCGCGTGCTTCGTCTGCTTCCTTATGGGGGTATTGGCTTGAGGTTAAGCTAATGAAAAAGATCAATAAAAAACCGATTACCGCCCTAGCCGTGATCATGCTTCTCTCTTTGCTTTTCGTTATCGCACTTATGTTTTATCCGCTTTACTGCAGAAATTTCGGATCAACTCACGACTTGCTTCTCACCTATTCAATCACGGTCGACAGTGAGGAGTCAGAATATTACGAAGTTGGCTCGGTTGCCGGGGAAGGCTTGATTGCCACCCTTATCAAAGGCAAAAAAAGTGACGCAACCGACGCTGAGGGTATCTTCGACGTATACCATTGGAGACTCGCGCCCGACAGCGACACCGAATATCTTCTGATCCGCCATACCGACGAAATCGCAGATATCCGTTACAGCGAAAACCCCAACTACAAAAATCCCCTTATCATCATAAGGCGAAGAATGATTGACGGAGGAGCAAATAATGAATAAAAGGGCTTTGATCAGAACACTCGGCATCGTCATTCTCATCCTGATCGTCATCTTCGCCGGCTTGCTCATCCTGACCGACTTCGGCAGGATCGGTATGATCAGATACAACCCCTACGTCTATTTCGACCCCAATATTCTGTTTGACATCGACCGCGTGCCCGATTATTCGGACAATTTTGACGAGGCGTTTATCTCCTCATTCGATGATAACTACAAGCCCAATCACCGTCTCGGTTTCTATTCCGCATCCGTTTGGGAGGCGGAAATCGAGAAAAAGATCGATATTTTCAACCACAAAGACCGCTTTTCTATGATCGACGGCTTTGAGAGCAAGGATTTTGTCGTCCGCTCCCACGTATCCAGAACGCAATTCCCTGCCTTGGCGGACGTATCTTGCGAATTATCGGTATACTGTCATAAGGACGCGCCCGATCCAATGACTGATTGGACTATCAAATCTCTTTCCGTCATTGAAGTGGATTTTTACGACAGCCTGAGCAGCACGCTATATGAGACCGAGACCGATACGAAATACCGCCCCGACAAATTCAAAAAAGACTACATCCACCTCGAGGAGCTTGCGGTAAGTCAGATGTCGCTCTTCGACACCGATGAAAACCGCATATGCTTCTTTGACCGCGAAAGCGATCCCGCTCTCATAGAACTGATCGAAAAGGGTTACGCCGCTCCGACAAAGATCGAGGACAGATTCAGTCTGACCCGTCAGGTTGATGAGGACGGCAGTCTTATGAAGTACGTTTATTACATCGTGATCGGATTTGAAGAAAACGACAATATCGTCTGGTTCTGCGAGCTCGAGCGCGATCAGTACTACAAGGCACTCTATATCGACCCCGCCCGCGGACTCGGCGAAAAGATCGTCATCGACGGTGAGTATGCGGAGGAGATATTCTCTGCTATATTTCCCGAGTGATAAAGAGGTATGACAATGAAAAAAGCACTTTCAATCCTTCTGCTCTGCGCAATAGTGCTCTCGCTTTCCTCCTGCAGCCACGGAGTCGTATCGTTCGTTGAAATTCCCGAATATAGCTCCGAGGTCTACTCGGACTCGGATATCCAATCGGCGATAAACTCGGTAATATCCAACTTCGAGGAAAAATGGCCGAGATGCACTCTGCTTACGGCGAGCTATATAGGCGACGATAAGCTCGAATCATATCAGGATTGGGCAGACCGAAACGATGCAGACGAGGTCATCGTCATTCTTTCGGGTTTTTACGTCAGCATATTTTCGGACAGTCCGACAATGAACACAGGCTCGGAATATCAGGGCTGGAACTGGATCCTCGTCAGAAATGAGGGCGAGGCTTGGCGCATCGTTGACCAAGGATATTAAAGCAAAAATCAAATTACGAGACTCCGTCTTTTTCACTCAATTTATTGGGTGTAAAAGGCGGAGTTTCATTGTTAATTAAGCTGAAAACCGACAGAAAACGTAATTAATGGTTCGCGCACTTAAACTCCTCCCTCCGGTTTACGAGTAGCGAAGCGGCGACGCGGTATTGAATGACAGTCCGGGGGACTGTCAGATCCGCGGCGTGACCGAGCCGCAGCGAGAAAGCGAAGCGGCGAAACAGGATTGAATAACAGTCCGTGATTCAGAAAACCGAGCAATGAAGTTTGTGCACTTAAACTCCTCCCTCCGGTTTACGGAGGGAGGGCGGGAGGGAGGTCCCGATTTGCAGATGCAAAATTACATACTTATCGACAAAATCTCTATCCGAAAACAAAATTTGAGCAGAAACGAGGTTCCCCGCCTCGGTTTACGAGTAGCGAAGCGGCGGCGCGGTATTGAATGACAGTCCGGGGGACTGTCAGACCCGCGGCGTGACCGAGCCGCAGC
>JAZSEA010000068.1:0-7930 GCA_045531455.1 Eubacteriales bacterium | reverse complement strand
AAAGAGGCTGATTCATTGACAAATCAATGGATCAGCCCTTTAAGTAGACTAATTGTTGGAATAAACGAAGGATTTTGCTGATAATGACAAATAGAAACACAACTCGTAATTACTTTTGGTACTAACACAGTATCTCCGTCTCTTCCCCTCATCCACCACTTGCGTGGTCCCCCTTCCCCACCGGGGAAGGTAAAGTAGATAGCAATCTTGTTACGTTTGTGCAGCGATTATCATTCTGGGATATAGTATTGTATATCAAAGAGGAATATTTTATTGAAAAAGTTTGCAAAAACATAATTGTAAGTGCAAATTGATTCAAATAAAATATTCCTCTTTGACTTTTTATAGGTGAAAACTTAACAATATTCGCTGAAATGCGATAAGGTTCGGTCTAACCATTTTACCTTCCCCGGTGGGGAAGGGGGACCACACGGAAGTGTGGTGTGATGAGATCCTTGCTACGCAAGGGAAGCGACGGATGCACTTTGTTAGTAATAACTTCAGTTCGAGCGGTATATTACACAAATCCTTAATGAATCAGCCTCTTTTTATTCTCTTACGATCTTCCTATACTCCGACGGGGTCATATCGGTTGCCGCGCGGAAGGCTCGGATGAATGTCGAAAGCGAGGAAAAACCGACGGCGTAGCAGACGTCGATGATAGGCATACCCTCGGCGATGAGTGTGCGGCTTTTCGATATGCGGAGCTTGTGGATATAGTCGAGGATCGTGGTATCGTAATACTTTTTGAAAAGCCTTGAAACGTATTCGCGGCTGTAGAAAAAGTGCTCGGCGACCTCGGATACCGAATTGATCTCGGTATAGTGCGCATCAAGATACTGCTGGAGCGCGAGTATATTCTCGGGCAGACGCTCACTCTCGCCGCTGTGGCGGATGTCCTTACGATTCAGAAGACAGAAGATCTCAATTATATATCCGAATGCGAGCGCGCGAGACAGATCGTCTCCGCGTTTTTTGAGGGCAGACGCAAGCTTTTCGGCGAGAGTCAAAAGCTCCTCTTCCCTCTCCCTTGACGCAAGCGAAAAATGTACGCCCTCATTCGTCCTTATCAATATATCGGCAAGGCTCGGCGAGACCGCGTCGAACTCGTTCGGATAGAGATAAAAGACGTGCCGCTTGTAGTGCGTGCGCTCGCCCTTGAGCTTCGACATGTGGAATTTTCCCGGTGGGATGATGATGACGTCCCCGCGATTTGGCGAATAAACGCTCGACTCGCAAACGTAATTGATCTCGCCCTCAACAAAGATGACAAGCTCATAGTAATCGTGGCTGTGAAGGCTCGAGGGGAAGGTGTTCATATCGTAAACCGTGCTTCTGTATGAGTAGCAGAGCGAATCGTTTATCAGATTGTTTTCCCAGTTTGTGATCTCGTGGCGGGGATCATTTTTGTTTTGCAGATAATGCGATAACAGCTTCATTTTCCATATGTCACAAATTGATAAATTAATGTCACAATCAGCATTGACATTTTATTTTGTGATGTGTATAATTATTATACACTATAATGGTGCGAAATGCAATAGGAAAAATTATTTTTATCAAATAGGAGAATTTCCAATGAGTGAAATGCTTAAAACAAAGGTACATAACGTAGATATCTGCGTTATCGGCGGCGGTATCGGCGGTATGTTCACCGCTATCTCCGCGGCAAGACAGGGCGCAAAAGTAGCCCTTATGCAGGACAGACCTGTCCTCGGCGGTAACTGCTCGAGCGAGATAAGAATGTGGATCTCGGGTGCGGGCACGAGAGTCCGCGATCTTCAGGAGACCGGCATCATGGAGGAGCTTCTCCTTGAGAATATGCACCGCAACCCGAAGAGGAACTTCACTATCTGGGACTCCATTCTCTACGAGCTCGTCCGTTTCGAGGACAACATCGATCTTATGCTCAACTGCACTTGCTGTGACGCAAAGATGAACGGTAACAAGATCGAGTACGTCAAGGGCTTTCAGCTCACCACATACACCTGGCACGAGGTCCGCGCAAAGATCTTCGTTGACAGCTCGGGCGACTCGATCCTCGCTCCCCTCACGGGTGCAGAGTACAAGGTCGGACGCGAAGCAAAGAGCGAGTTTGGCGAGGAATTCGGACTTGAGGTGGCTGACAATCATACCATGGGTATGAGCCTTATGATCCAGTGCCGCGAGACCGACCATCCCGTAAGCTACACTCCCCCCGCCTGGGCATACGACTTCCCCGATGACGACGCGATGAACAACAAGCCCCACAAGCTCTACGAAATGAACACCAACTTCTATTGGATCGAGCTTGGCGGTATGCAGAACTCGATCGACGATACCGAAGAGGTACGCGACGAGCTTCTTAAGATCGCATTCGGCGTTTGGGACCACATCAAGAACCACGGCGACCACGGCGCGGAAAATTGGGATCTCGAGTGGATCGGCTTCCTTCCCGGTAAGCGCGAGAGCCGCCGTTACGTCGGCGACTACGTCATCACCCAGCACGACGTTGAAAACTGCCCTCGTTTTGAGGACACAGTTGCTTACGGCGGATGGCAGATCGACAACCACCTTCCCGGCGGCTTCCATATGAACGCAAAGGGCGGAAACCACCTGCAGAAGCGCCGTCTTTCCGAGCCCTACTCGATCCCGCTCCGCGCTCTCTACTCGAAGAATATCGAGAACCTTATGTTCGCAGGCAGAAACATCAGCGCAACGCACATCGGCTTCAGCACCACCCGCGTAATGGGCACCATCGGCGTTATCGGTCAGGCTGTAGGTACTGCTGCGGCTGTTGCTACCAAGAATGATCTCACTCCCCGCGAGGTCTGTGCGCAGAAGATCAAGGAGATCCAGAAGATCCTTATGGACGACGACTGCTTCCTCCCCGGCTTCCGCAGAGCGCCCTCCGAGCTTACAAAGAAGGCGACCCTCACCGCAGACTACGGCGATTGCTCCGCGCTTCTGAACGGCATCGACCGCCGAATCTGGGGCAACGATAACGGCTACTACGGCAAGACCAACAAGGCGATCACATACACCTTCGACGAGCCCACGCACGTCGGCGGCGTCCGCCTCGTATTCGACAGCGACCTTGACCGCGAGTATACCGACGGCAACCCCGACGGTCTGCACACCTCGATGATCCTCTTTATGGCGGCAAGCCATAATAACACTACCTTCGGCTTCCCCAAGTGCCTTGTCAAGCATTATAAGATCGAGGCACAGGATGCAAGCGGAGAGTGGAGCACCGTGATCGAAGTATTCGACAACCATCAGCGTTTCGTAAGGCACGACCTTGATATCACCGCGAAGGCTGTCCGTCTCATTCCCCTCTCGACCCACTTCAGCGAGACGATGTGCGAGGACTACGGAAGCTCGACGGCTCATATCTTTAACTTTGAACTTTATTAAAAAATGCAAAATGTGAGACAATAATTAAATTTATTGTTTCTAAACAAAAAGGACTGATTTTATTTCAGTCCTTTTTATTTGTAAGCGATAAACTGAATTATCGGTTATTTTTGCATTTTGCATTTTGCATTTTGCATTCAACCACCGGCATGATCCTCAAAATATTATTCGAAAGGATCACGTCCGCGCCCATATCAAGGTATTCGCGCGCTTTTTCCGGATCATCGGCATAGTAGATGTTGACCACGATGCCCTTTGAATGAGCGTATTCGATTACCTCGCGCGTAGGATCGCTGATCTGGATCTTACCGATGCCCATCCGAGCGCAGGAGTCGATACATTCATACGGATCGCTCTTGATACAGTTAAAGGCATAACAACGCTCGATCTCGGGCGCGATCTTATGGAAATTTTCCATATGCTCAAGATTGATCGAGGTTATATAGACGTACTTTTCACATCCGTACTTACGGATGAGCGCGGCTACCTTTTCGTAATCGGGCTCTCCTATAGCAACGTCCCACATTTTCATATGGATATTCATAATCACGCTTCTGCCGAGCTTGCGAAGTACTTCCTCGAATGTCAGAACGCGAAGTCCGCGGTATTCCTCGGAATATTTTACCCCGAAATCAAGCTTCAGCAGTTCTTCATAATTATATTCATATTCAAGTCCCGTACCGTCGGATATTTTCGCAAGCCTGCGGTCGTGCATCGAAACGAGTACGCCATCCTTTGTCGGCAGCACGTCAAGTTCGATCTCATCCGCGCCGAGCGCGATCGCCGCACCGAAAGCGGGAAGCGAATTGTCGGGCGCGGCAGAACGCAATCCTCTGTGCGCGCAGACACGGGGATATGGGTGGATTTTATCCTCTTCAAGCAAAAGTTTGTAATTCATTTATTCACCAAAAACCAAAATTTCTCTCGTATTAATTCCGTGGTAATCTACGTCCGCACCGCGCTTAACGGCGATTCGTATATACTTTCCGCTTACGTTTTCCATTGAGAAAAGTACTTCCTGCTTGGGTTCGTTGTTATACCACGGATCGCGGGTTCCGCTCTTGTCCTTGATGCTTGCGACGGGCGCGATATCGGTATCAAAGCAAGCGGAGGGCACGAGAGTCCAATTCACTCCGTCATCGCTGACGTAAACGTCCTGCGCCTGCGGGAATCCCTTGAGGTTGCCCGAGGAATATCCGATTGCTTCAAAAGTCTTTACCGAACCGAAATTCAGAGTAAAGAGCGCGGTATAGGGCGAGCCTGCATCTTCTTCACCATTTATATTATAAGTCTTATCGTCAAAATAGATATTGGCGGTATAGGATGAGCCGAAATGACCGTTGAGAAGATTGACGAGAGAGGTCGTCTGCATTTTGCCGCCGTTATCGGTGGTTACCGTATATTCCGTGAGACCAAAATGCGATATTCCGATAGCCGAAAGACCGTAGCGGATGTCGGCAAGATCCTTCTTCTCCGCTTCACTCAATCCGTTCGCAGAGGTTGTGCCTGCGAGCGACGCGATAGCATCCGCGTCACCGCGCAGTCCCGAGAAATAGCGATAGCCGTCGGTGTTATATTTTGCCCATCTTGATGAAGACGGGATCCATCCGTCGCCCGCGGGCTTTTCATTGCTGAAAACGACGGAAATGATCGGTTTCTTCGGATGCTCGGTCAAAAGAACCGTCGACGTTTCAAACTTCGGCTTTTCGATCATTTCAAGATAGGTCTTTTCAGCGAGATACTTGTCAACAAGCTCCTGAATGCCCTTCATATCGCCTTCGGATTTGAAGATATCTGGGAAATTCGTGGGCTTTTCCGCAGTATAGTAGTCCTTAATATAATTATTGAAGTTAAATTTCGCATTTACCCTGTAGTTGTTGCAGAAATCGTAGGGTTGACCGACCGCGCTTTCGCCCGTCACGGAACAGTACGCCATAAGAGTTGTGATATAACCCGCAAGCATATTCGGATGAAATCCGTCCTTAACGATGAAAGAATACTTGCCGTAGGTCTGACTTCCGCCGGGAACGGTATAGATGCCGTGCATAATGCGGTAAACGAGTCCGCCCCAGTCTGCTATGATCACGCCCTTATCTGCGAGTGTGGAATAATAATTATAGATAGCGGGAAGATCAGTGCCAAAGGAGGAATAACCGTGGCAACCGAGATTTGCAAGGCACACGATCTTTACGTTCTGGTTTGCTTCGGTAAAGAACTTGATTATGTAATCGAAATCGTCCGCGAGCGTGCTCGCCTGTCTGTCACCTCCGCCGGGAGAAACGAAAACGTAGTCGTAATAGCGGTTTTTCAGTTCATTTTCGTGGCGAGTTCCACGGCACGCACTCGTTGCATGAGCGCAGGGCGCACCAAAAAAGTCGGCAAGACCGTGACCGCCAAAGGTCCAGTTGGTCACGTTGACCTCTTGTCCGTTTTCCTTGCAAAGCTGATAGAAAAATCCCTTGTCATTTTCTCTCGCCGCCTGCGACATCACCGACGAAGACACGTTCATCACGCTTCTGCCGTAATAAACGTAGGAATTTCCTATAAAGATTACTCTTTTGCCGTCAAGCGACACTTTTTCATTGATATCTTCCATTTCGGTGGTCTCCTCTTGCGTTGTTATTTCTTTGGTCGTATTCGCGCTCTCAGTCTCTGTCGTGTCGGGCGGAGGCGTTTCTGTACCCGTACAGGCAAAAAATCCGAGGGACATCGAGAGGCAAAGCAATAGCGAAATGATTGCGCGGAATGTTTTTTTCATGACAAATTTCCTCCTTTATACTCCGCCCGAATGTGCAACAAACGAGCAGACAGAGCCAATCCAGCAAAGAACGCTCAGAATAGGTGAAAGCACCAACCAAATTATCATAACGATTTTTACCTTTTTATTTCGAATGACCTTATGGTCGATGCAGAACGCAATAAGAATTATTATCCAACATATCAAAGCTACGGGATTAAGAAAGGATATCAAATTCATTACTGCTCCGATCCCGAAGCATATATCCGAAAACTCGGACGGATAAAACGCGGTATAAAGCGGCATACATATCATTACGATAATGCAACCAAGACAATAAAGGCATTGCAAAATCGCGCAGACATTGAAAATCTTTTTAACGTATTTTTCGGTTTTATACTTGTTAGCCATCATTTCGCTCCTTTCTTTCATTAAATTAATTATAACATAAATAATTTCTTATTGCAATATTTAATTCAGAAATTAATCATCAATTTCAGACCGGCGGTGGTCCCTACGGATAAAATATAATAATGCACTTCTAAACAAGAAAAGCAGTTCGACTTTTGAAGCCAAACTGCTTATATATCACACCTTACCAATAGTTGTCAGAAGCGTAGAAATATCCTCTGCCGTAGTTTCGGGTATATTTCCAAAAGGGAATTCTATCCCCAGATTCTCATATTTCGGCGCGCAGAGCTTGCGGAATTTGAGGAGTTCGACCTTTTTTACGCAAGGGTGAGAATCTGCAACATCATAAAGCTTACGGACACTTGCGGGATCGTCATTGATTCCTTTGACGATCACTTGTCTCAGCCACGTGTCGATACTTCTCTTTTGAAGTTCGCAAAGGAAGAGATCAACCGATTCTTTTTTGCATCGGGTATATCTCTCATAATCCTCCGCGTCGCACATTTTATAGTCGAGCAGGCAAAGGTCGGTCACTTCAAGTAATTTTTCAACCTTTTCATTCCAAACACATCCCGACGTGTCGAGCGCAGTATGGATTCCCTCAGATTTGCAAAGCTCAAAAAGCTCGTGGACGAAATCGGCTTGCATCGTCGGTTCGCCGCCCGAGACGGTTATTCCGCCGTCCTTACCGAAATATTCGCGGTATCTTTTGACCTTTTCGAATATTTCTTCCGCGCTTACTTCATAACCGCCCGCGAAATCCCAGGTATCGGGATTGTGGCAATAAGCGCATCTGAGCGGACATCCCTGCATAAAAAGTACAAAACGCACGCCGGGACCGTCAACGGTCCCGAGCGTTTGTATTGAATTTATTCTACCTACCATATCACAGACTCTCGTGGAAGGTACGGCTGATAACTTCTCTCTGCTGCTCCTTTGAGAGCTTGTGGAAGTTGACAGCGTATCCCGAAACACGGATGGTGAGGTTGGGATAGAGATCGGGATTCTCGTAAGCCTCGATAAGCTTCTGCTTATTGAGCACGTTTACGTTGATATGATGTGCGTGCTTCTTAAAATAGCCGTCGAGGATGTTGACGAGATTATCTACTCTCGATTCGTCGCAGTTTCCGAGAGCATCGGGAACGATCGAGAAGGTATTCGAAATACCGTCGCGGCAGCAATCGTAGGGCATCTTGGTCAGCGAATTGAGCGACGCAAGCGCACCGTTCTGCTCGCGGTTATGCATCGGGTTCGCGCTGGGAGCAAAGGGCACGCCCTTCTTTCTTCCGTCGGGAGTTGCGCCCGTCTTCTTGCCGTAAACGACGTTCGATGTGATCGTCAGCGCGGAAAGGGTGTGGGTCGCGTTCTTATATGTAGGAGTCTTGC
>JAZSEA010000024.1:0-20559 GCA_045531455.1 Eubacteriales bacterium | reverse complement strand
GCGCAAGGATTCAGAACCTCTGTTTGCGCGCATAATTGGGTGCGAAAGTGATATGCTGTGATAGCGCGCAAACTTTTGATGCCGCAAGCGGCATCAAGAGGTTCATCATCAATGAGACGATGCGAAAAAAGAACAACCACCCGTTGGGTGGTTGTTCTTTTTTGGCAGCGGCGCAAGGATTCGAACCTAGGAAATGACGGAGTCAGAGTCCGTTGCCTTACCGCTTGGCGACGCCGCTACGCTGCATATTTAGTTCGCACTGTGTCGTGCGGTGTATATTATAGCAGAAAATTCCTCGTTTGTCAAGCCTTTTTTTGATTTTTGTTGAAAAAATCTTGCTTTTTATAAAAAATATCATATTCTTTGAAAAAAGACTTTATTTTTTGTGCAAATGGTGCTATAATTAACACATAAATATTTTATCCCCAAAGCGAGGAATTATACTATGAAGCATAAAATTTGTGTGAATGTCAACCCCGGATTCAAGGGCGTATCCTTTGAGGACTGCCTTGACGCGCTCAAGGTGGCGGGATTTGACGGCGTTTTTACAGGCTGGACACCCGGTGATATGGTCCGCGAGGGCGAGATCATCCGCTCGAAGGGGCTCTTATTCCAGTCGGTACACGCACCCTTCAAGAACGCGCACAAGCCCTGGGAGGAGGGCGAGGACGGCGAGGCTGAGATCGATTCGCTGATCGAGTGCATCCGCGAGTGCTCGGCGGCGGGCGCGCCGATCGTCATCATCCATCCCATCATCGGTATGGATCGCCACAACCCCACCGACCTCGGTATCAAGCGTTTCGGCAGACTGGTTCGCGAGGCTGAAAGGCTCGGCATTATGCTCGCGTTCGAGAACGTTGAGGGCATCGAGTATCTTGAAAAGATCATCGCGGAGCTCGGATCGTCGCCCGCTGTCGGTTATTGCTGGGACACGGGTCACGAGATGTGCTACAATAATTCGATGGACGTTCCCGCACTCTTCGGCGACAAGCTGATCTGCACCCACCTCAACGACAATCTCGGTCAGACCGACCCGAGCGTCGTCACCTGGCTTGACGACTCGCATTTGATGCCCTTCGACGGCGTTGCAGATTGGAAGGGGATCGCGGATCGCCTCATGAGGGTGGATTACTCGGGCGAGCTGACCTTCGAGATGAGTCTTGCCTCCAAGCCCGGCAAGAATACTCACGATATTTACAAGGATCTCGATATCAATTCCTATTTTGCTCTGCTTTATCAAAAAGCTGTGCAGTTTGCACAATTCCTTGATTGAAATTTCGGCTAATATGACAAAAGTGCTGATAAATTTACATTTATTTTGCCATTTTTTGTCCATAATTTATTGACAAACGGTTTAATGTGTGCTATAATGCATATACTACCGACGAATATGAAATACTTTAGTCGAAACTAATTAATTTGGAGGAATATAAAACCATGACTAAGAAAGAATTTATCGGCGTTATTGCTGAAAAGGCAGGCGTCAGCAAGAAGGATACAGAGGCAGTTTACGATGCACTTTGGGCATCCATCGCAGAAAATCTCAAGGCAGGCGAGAAGGTTCAGGTTACCGGCTTCGGTACGTTTGAGGTTCGTGAGCGTCCCGAGAGAGTTGCGAAGAACCCCCGCACCGGCGAGAGCGTAAAGGTTGCGGCTTCCAAGGCTCCCGCTTTCAAGGCCGGCAAGGCTCTTAAGGATTCCATCAACGACTGATCGAAATGTATAATCGGCTGTTTCACAAATTGTGGAACAGCCCTTTTGTTTACAAGTTGATAATATTGTTTTGGTATAATAATATGAATAAGTTTCTTTGGAGGCGACGATATGGCAAAAATACTGATAGCCGAGGATGAGAGGGCGATAAACGACCTTATTATGCTCAATCTCGAGCTTGTCGGACATAAATGCAGTCAGGTCTTTGACGGAGAGGATGCGCTCGAACGCGCTCTCTCGGAAGCCTTTGACCTCGTGATACTCGACGTGATGCTCCCGGGGCTTTCCGGCTTTGAGATTATCGGAAAGATCGAAGTGCCCGTGATATTCGTGACGGCGAAGGCTTCTGTTGACGACAGACTTCGCGGACTCAAGCTCGGTGCCGACGATTATATCGTCAAGCCCTTTGAGATACTCGAGCTTGTCGAGCGTGTCAAAGCAGTTCTGCGGCGCACGAAGGGCGAGGTCTCATTCTTCGAGTTTGACGATATCCGAGTCGAGTTTGATACGAGGCGCGTTTTCAAGGGAGGCGAGGAGGTCATTCTCAAGCCGAAGGAATTCGAGCTGCTTGCGGCACTCGTCACGAACCGCAATCTCGCGCTCTCGCGTGATAAGCTGATCGAGCTCGTATGGGATTATGATTACGAGGGCGACACGCGTACGGTCGACGTTCATATTCAGAAGCTGCGTCAAAAGCTCGGTATAGCCGAGCGGTTGAAGACAGTCTACAAGACGGGATACAGGCTTGAAATAAAATGAGATTCTGGCAGAAAACTTATATTTTGACTCTGGCGGTCTTCCTTATCTGCCTCAATGCTGGAATACTTTCGCTGACCTATTACACCTACAGCAAGAGCGTGGCGTCGGCGGAGGCGACCGCGTCGGCAGAGCAATACTATATAGCGCGGGCATTCGAACGTGATCTTGAGGATATCGGTGAGCATCAGAGCCGCGAGCTTCTGATGCAGAGCTACGGTGCCTATTATTCGGAAAAGGGGATCTCTCTTTCCTTCTCGACGGACGGTGAAGAAGTTTATTCTAATATAACCGATATTATTGAAATTAATGATAATACACTCCTGCATACCGAGCTTGACGGTGTGCGGCACATTGTCATCTGCTCGTCCGCGGGCGGATATAGGATGATCTTCGCTAAGAACGTCGAGAGCCTCAATGAGGAATTCAAGTCGCTGACCTTTACCTATGTGATGACGGCACTCGGCGTGTCGCTTCTGCTTGCGACGGTCCTGTATATTCTTCTTCGAAGACTCTCTCTTCCTCTTGACAGATTGCGCGAGACGACCGAGAGGATCCGCGGCGGAGATCTTTCCGTCAGCGCGGACGAGAGCGGTAACGATGAATTTTCAATGCTCGGCGCGAGCTTCAACTCGATGCTTGCGACGATAAACTCTCAGATGGCGGCTCTCGAAGCCGATGCGGAAAAGAAGCAGATGCTCGTTGACAATATGGCTCACGAGCTGAGAACGCCGCTGACGAGCATTCGAGGCTATGCGGAATATCTTGAACGTGCCGCGGTAAGCGAGGAGCAGCGTCTCCTTGCGGCAAAATATATCGTATCCGAGGCGGAAAGGCTGGCGAAGATATCCGAGATCCTCCTTGACGGAGCCTACATCCGCGGCAATCCACCCGAGATGAAGGAGCTGGAGCTTTCCGCGATCCTTCGCGATACTGCCGAGAGGCTTGATTCAAGGGGCGCGGAAAAGGGCGTGGAGATCGTCTGCGACTGCGAGGAAAGGATAGTATCGGGCAACGCGACTCTGCTTTCTATGCTCTTTTACAATCTTACCGAGAACGCGATAAAGGCTTGCGGAGAGGGCGGCAGAGTGATCCTGCGGTGCTCGGAGAGCTCTGTTTCGGTTGAGGACAGCGGTAAAGGAATGACCGAGGAACAGCTTTCACACATCACAGAGCCCTTCTACCGAACCGATAAATCACGCTCACGTGCAGAGGGTGGCGCGGGTCTCGGGCTTGCTCTTTGTAAAAATATCGCCGATATCCACGGCGCGAGACTTCGCTTCGAGTCAAAAATCGGCGAGGGAACGAAAGTTTTTTTGGATTTTACAACTTGATGACAACTTGAAGATAAGTTGATGATCCTACGGAGATATAATACAAATACCAAAGCGGTCGGCGGCAAGAACTACACTATTTCTGCCACGCGCATGAGCCGACCGCTTGGGGGAAAGGAGAGTAATATGAATAATTCCAAGAAAATAATTGTTTTAGCCGTCTCGCTCGTGCTGGCTTCGGTACTTTTACTCAGCGGATGTATGTATCTGATCTCGGCAGATCCCGAGGGAAGCTCGGAGTATGATCCCGACGAAATGAGTCTGCCGAACCTGCTTGAAGAAACTCCCGCGGCGCAGTCGGCTATGCAGAAGAAATTCGGAGCTTACGGCAGGGAAGAGACAGGCGAAAATGGCGAGAAGATTTACCGCCTCTTTACCGAGGAGCAGATCGCGGAATCGCTGAGTCTCCGCGAGAATGGCGAACGCCGATCGCTGACCTACGAGGAGATCACCTTCATCATCAACGATTCGATAAGGATGTATTTCGAGTACGACAGAATAATCGTCACAGATTTCATCGAGCATAAGCATCCGAAGCCGACGGGCGGAATCGATTACGATCTGAAAATAATTATGAACAGATACGACAGATGCGAGGTACCCTCCCTCGGATACAGCGAGATCGTTCCGTACCACGGCGATTATTCGGACAAGACGAGCTATGATTCGGCTTTGGAGACCTACAACAAGATGATACACGATATCGAGGCGATAATAGTCGACAGACTGCGCATCCACGATACGGGAACAGAGGGATATTGTCTGACGAGCTTTGCGGAGCCAAACGATGAAACACGTCTGTACGGCATTCTGCTTGACGGCGGCGAGCTGTCCGACAGCAAGGAATACGTCACCGCTCTCAGAGACACCGTAAAGTACGAGGTGATGTATCATCACAAGGATGAAGTGCAGGAAGTGTATCCGATGATACTTGCGGAAGAGACGCACGATCCCTATTCCGGAAAGCCGAGGATCACAATCTCCTACTGCAACAACGGAAAAGAAGCTCTGCTTTTCCCGACCGAACAATTGCTGAATCTCAGACCCGACGGCATTATAACCTTGACGGGAAAAACCAATGAAAGCGTCCCGAGAGAGATCACTATCGAGTTTGACAGATGGCTCGGCAAGGCAAAGTATTCCGAAAAAGGACAGAATTTTGAGATCGTTGTGAAGGGAGTCTTTGATTATGACGACGGACTGATCCGCGTGTGGTTCAGAAACAATGAGCATATAACTGTAGACGACGTATGTTTAGAATATGCGGACGGAAAATTCAGATTATACAAAGGTCTCTTTAGTTATTACCGTGACAACAAGGTTGACGCAGAGATAGTTTTCGATTGCAGCTCGACGTACGGTGAGGAATTCGTTTATCCCGATGCGTTCATTCATAATCAGCAATGGTGGTAAAATAATAAGAAGCTTTTCGCCTCGGCGAAATGCTTCTTTCTTTATATTTAGTGCTTGGGGTAGATCTTCTCGACACCGCCCATATAGGGACGGAGTGCCTCGGGGATCTTGACCGAGCCGTCGGCGCAGAGATTGTTCTCGCAGAAGGCGATGAGCATTCTGGGGGGAGCAACGACGGTGTTGTTGAGGGTGTGAGCAAAGTACTTGCCCTTTTCCTTCGAGTTTACGCGGATCTTGAGACGGCGTGCCTGAGCGTCGCCGAGGTTCGAGCAAGAGCCGACCTCGAAATATTTCTGCTGTCTGGGGGACCAAGCCTCGACGTCGATCGACTTGACCTTGAGATCGGCGAGGTCGCCCGAGCAGCACTCGAGGGTACGTACGGGGATATCGAGCGAGCGGAAGAGGTCAACGGTGTTCTGCCAGAGCTTGTCGAACCACATGGGAGATTCCTCGGGACGGCAGACAACGATCATTTCCTGCTTCTCGAACTGATGGATACGGTAAACGCCTCTCTCCTCGATGCCGTGCGCGCCCTTTTCCTTACGGAAGCAGGGGGAGTAGCTTGTGAGGGTGTAGGGGAGCGATTCCTCGGGGTTGATGGTGTCGATGAACTTACCGATCATGGAGTGCTCGGAGGTGCCGATGAGGTAGAGATCCTCGCCCTCGATCTTGTACATCATTGCGTCCATCTCAGCGAAGGACATAACGCCGGTTACGACGTCGGAACGGATCATAAAGGGAGGGATGCAGTAGGTAAATCCGCGTCCGATCATAAAATCGCGCGCGTAGGAGATAACTGCGGAATGGAGGCGAGCAATATCGCCCATAAGGTAGTAGAAGCCGTTGCCCGCTACGCGGCGTGCGGCGTCAAGGTCGATACCGTCGAAGGACTCGAAGATATCTGCGTGGTAGGGAACCTCGAAATCGGGGGTCACGGTCTCGCCGTAACGCTGTACCTCGACGTTCTCGCTGTCGTCCTTACCGATCGGGACGCTGGGATCGATGATGTTCGGGATAGACATCATGATCTTCTTGATCTTTTCCTCGTATTCGGGCTCGAGTGCCTCGAGCTCTGCAAGTCTCTGCGCGCTTTCGGCAACCTTGCGCTTGGTTTCGTTGGCTTCCTCGATCTTCTTCTGCGCCATAAGCATACCGATCTGCTTGGAGAGACGGTTCTTTTCCGCGCGAAGGTCGTTAGCCTCGCTGATGATGCGGCGGTTTTCCGCGTCAAGCGCGATGACCTCGTCAACAAGACCGAGCTTGTGGTCCTGAAATTTATTGCGCATATTCTGCTTTACGATCTCGGGATTTTCTCTGACAAACTTTAAATCAAGCATAATTTTTCATCTCCGTTTGAGTTTTTGAATTCATTAATAAACAATTATACCATATATGTAGGGAAAAGTCAATCCTTCAATGCGAAAAAGATGAAATTGTCGGGCAGAGCCCGAGTTAAGGTTACCTTCGGTAAGTTAATGTTGCGCTTTGCGCAAGTTAAGATCGCGCGGAGCGCGAGTTAATGTTCGCCGAAGGCGAAGTTGAAGGTAATTTTTCGCCAAAGCGAAAAAAGTTTTATGAAATAAAGGAATTTGCCCGCGGCAAATTCCTACCTTAAACTTTCCGCATAGCGGAAACCTTAACTCGGCGCAGCCGACCTTAATTCCGCCATCGGCGGATCTTAACTTCGCGCTCTGCGCGAACAGTATAAACTAAAAAATCCCTCGGCTGATCTCAGCCGAGGGATTATAGAATTAAATTACTTTACGAATACGATCTCGTCGAAGATGATGTAATCGGTAGCGGAGTAGGTGTAACCGTCGGTGTAGCAACGCATGTTCATAACGATGATGTCGCCGAAGGTCTCGCCGAGACCTGCACCGTCGGGCTTGCTGTAGAAGGTAGAAGCGGGGATGTAAACCCAACCTGCAAAGCCCTGGGGAATTTCCTGACGGCAAGCATTGATGTTGGTGGTCTGTACCCAAGAGCCTGCAAGGTAGTAGTAAGCGATAGCGGTGCTGTCACCGTTACCGTTTGCGGGACCCTTTGCACGGTAGTCGTTGGTGTTGAGGGTTACGGAAGTGCACATCTTCTTCTCGGGGTCGGAGTGGGGCTCAACGTCGGAGAAGTCAACGTAGAACATAACGCCCTTAGCCTCTGCAACGTTAACGTCGTTGTAGGGGATGATCTGGATCTCGGTACGGTTGTCGCCCTTATCGTTGATAGCCTTGATTCTTACAGCGTTACCGAAGATAGCGCCCTGGGATACGTCAACGTATTCAACGCTTCCTGCGGAGTTACCCTCGACGTAGTAGTCATCTGCGCCGTTGTCGAAGCACATGGTACGGCAGTAGAGCTCGTAAGCGGAGCCATCGGGAAGGGTAGAGGGCATAACGCCGAGGAGAGCTGCCTGCTGGTCAGCGGGAAGATCCTTGAACTCGAGAGAAGGAGTTGCAGCCTCAGTGGTCTCGGGAGCCTCGGTGGTCTGCTCGGGAGCTTCGGTGGTCTGCTCGGGAGCATCGGTCTGCTCGGGAGCGTCTGTAGCATCGGGAGCGTCGGTCTTCTCGGGAGCGTTTGTGGGCTCGGCGGGAGCTTCGGTGGTTACTGCGGGCTCTTCGGGCTTATCGCCGCAAGCTACCATGGAAAGAACCATGATAAGGCAGAGCGCGAGTGCAAAAAACTTTTTCATTTCAAAATTGCCTCCAATTTTTTATTATGGTAGCATTATTATAGCAGATAAAAACACTTTTGTCAAGCAATTATGAGTTTTTTAAATTTTTATCCATAATTTAAAAAAGAATTGACAAAACATGTGCAATATGATATACTAAAATCGAAAAAATACTAAAGGAGCTCCGAGTCATGAAAAAACGCAGTATTCTCAAACGAGCCGTGTCACTGTTGCTTGCCGTCATTTGCCTGCCTGTGCTCAGCTCCTGCTTTCACGATAACTGGAATATTCCCGAAAGAGAGGAGCCCGATATTGATATCGGTGCGCTTCTCGGCGGTCTGCTCGGCGGTGTGGGAGGAATTGAGAATATCAATCGTAACGAGATCCTGCCGACGGGCATCGTTCTCTCGCCCTCTGCGGACGGCTCGCATTATATCGTTGCAGACGGAAGCGGATGCACCGCGAAGAGGATCTCGATCCCGTCATCCTACCGCGGCGTTCCCGTCTCGGAGATTGCAGACGAAGCCTTTGCGGGTCTTGAGACGCTTGAGGAGATCTGGATACCTTCCTCGATCAAGAGAGTCGGCTCGAACGTCTTCGAGGGCTGTGACTCGCTGAAATATACCGAGGAGGAGGGCGTTCTCTATCTCGGAAATAACGATAATCCGCATCTCGTTCTCGTACGCACGTCGAAGAGGATCCTGCCGATGATCACGATAAACGAAAGCACCCGCGTGATCGCGGATAAGGCATTCTTTGAAAATACGACCTCAGGCGAGGTCGTGATCCCTAATAGCGTTGTGACTGTCGGACAAAATGCCTTCGGAGGCTGTCTGAATATCTACAGCCTCGTTATCGGGGACGGCGTCGAGGAGATCTGCGACGAGGCTTTTTCGGGGATCGATTTTCTGGAAAAGCTGACTTTGGGAAAATCGCTCGTCAGGATCGGTAATTATGCGTTTTACGGTTGCAAGTCGCTCGCCTCACTCGATATTCCCGACAGCGTCGCGGAGATCGGAGAGTCTGCCTTTTACGGTTGCTCGGCGATGGAAAGCCTGACTGTCGGAAACGGACTCCGCGTGATCCCGCAGGGCGCGTTTTCCATGTGCCATAAGCTGCAGAAGATCCTGTTCGGCAGCTCGGTCGAGATCATTGAGAGCGAGGCGTTCAATGCCTGTACTGCTCTCGAGACCGTCAATCTGCTTGATGGTCTGGAGTGTATTTTCACCGACAGCTTCAAGGGCTGCGTATGGTTGAATTATAATACCTACGCCGATGGAAAATACCTCGGAAGCGCGGACAATCCATATGCGTATTTGATGGATCTGGACGTTTCCGACCCCGCAAACACCGCGATCGTTCTGCATAAGGATACGCGCCGTATCGCGGCTACTCTTTCTGAAAAATTCAGCGGCAAGCATCGGATAGATCTCTCGGGTGCCGGAACCTATCTGTACTACAAAAACGGTTGTCTGATCGACAGTGAGCAGATGAAGGTCATAGCGGGTATCACGGCATCAACCATCCCCGACGACGGAAGCGTTACCTCGATCGCGGACTATGCCTTTTACGGAATGGACAAGCTTTCGATCAAGAGGATACCTCTTTCGGTCAGAGAGATCGGAGATTACGCCTTTGCATCCTGCAGCGCGATCAGCGAGATCACCGTATACGGCGCAAGGAGTATCGGAAAGGGAGCTTTCCGTAATTGCGGCGGGCTTATGAGCATTAATTTAAAATCCGATCTTAACAGCATAGGCGAATATGCCTTTGCAAATTGCCCGAAGCTTACGGATTTTGCGATCCCCGACAGCGTAAGTGAGATCGGTGTGTATGCCTTCAAGGGCTGTATCAACGTTGAGTACGTATATATCAGCGCGAGTGTGAAAAATATCCCCGAGGGACTTTTTGACGGATGCACTCAGCTTGTCAGCGCGAATCACGGCGCAGAGCTTGTCTCGATCGGAGCCAATGCGTTCAGAAGCTGCCGCAGACTTGAGGTCTTTGATTTCAACCACGGGATCGAATATATCGGCGACAGCGCGTTCAAGAATTGCAGTACGCTCCGAGGTATCCGCTTGACAAACAGCGTAAAAAGGATCGGCACGGAGGCGTTTTGTGACTGTACGGGTGCCGCGGGAGTGAGCATCGGCAACGGAATTACCGAGATCGGCGACAGCGCGTTCGACGGCATCACCTGCGAGATCGAATATAACGGTCTCGAGTCCGACCTCGAAAAGGTCAGGATAGGTCAGCATAAGAGCGGCTTGCTCTTCCGATTCACCGACGGCGGCACGAAGGTCGTTGAGGGCGAGAGGGATGAGTAGTGGCTAGCCACTGGTCACTACTATCCCAGCCCTCCGCTCCGGATATAATCAGCAAGCAGGTCGCGGGCGAAGAGGTTATCGTCGAGGGAGGCGACGACGGTGAGGTTGTTCGGCGCATAGGACGAGGTGTATGAATCGACGACCACGTAATAGGTTGCGTTCGGATCGATATTGAATCTGACCGAATTGCCGTACTCTCCGCAGTAGATGAAGTAATTCGAGTTCGAGGTCTCAAGGAATTTGCGTTTGAGATCAGAGCCCTTTATCGTGCAGAGGTCGATTCGGTTATCGAAGGGGAAGAGAGATTGCAGGTCTGAGTATCTGACCTCGCCCGAGGAGAGATTGTAGGGCGCGCGGACCGAGATAAACCCGCCGCCGAGGACGATGTCGTGCTCCTTTCCCCATTCTGCAGATCCGCGCTCATAGTATAGACGTGCAACGAGTGCGCGGAGCCAGTCGCCGTGGCGGAAGACCTCGTTGTTGCCGATGATCTCGTCAGCCTTCGAGACCTCGGATTCATACTTTTTCATAAGCTCGGATACGATCGGGTCGGATGGCGAATCGTCGAAAATGTGTGCGGGAATGCATTCCGCGGTTTTTACAATGCTTTCGCCGCCTGCAAAGTTGATCACAGCCTCGGCGTGCGTGATGCCGTCGTTGTCGCCGCCGCCCTGAAGATGGTAGACGCTGTAGCGGTCGGCTCTGGCGTAGCTTTTGTGGGTGTGACCCTCGAAGACGAGATCGACGTGCTCCTTTGACAGCGTGACGTCAGCCGAGCCGTCGTGGATCGCAAGGATGATGAAGTCTGCGCCCTCGGAGCGTAGACGCTCGGACTCGGCGCGAATCAGAGAATTCAGCTCCTCGCCCGTTTTGAAATAAATATCGGCTACCTTGTCGCCCGCGATCGATGAATAACAGTCGCCGATCGCGCCGATAATACCTATATCAGCCTCGCCGCAGCTTACCGTGACCGAGGGCGTGCAGTAGTCGGCAAGGGTGTTTGTCGCCCTTTCATAGATGTTGATCGCAAGGAAGGGGAAGTCGGCGAGCGCGAGATTCGATTCGATGAATTCCTCGCCCCAGTCGAATTCGTGGTTGCCGATCGTCATCGCGGCGAAGGAAAGCGAGTTCATCCAATCTGTCATCATCAGCCCGTGCGTCAGATTTGATTCGGATGCGCCCTGCCACATATCTCCGATCGAGAGAAAGACGGCGTGATCGTCGCTCTCGCGCGCGGATTTGAGGTATGAGGTCAGCTCGTCGACACCGGGTTGGCTTTCGTTGTCAAGAAGCTTGCCGTGGAGGTCGTTGATCGAGTAGAAATCGACCGTGACGGTGACGGAAGCGTTGCAGGAGTCGCAAAAGCCGTCCGAATCCGAGTCGAGATGCGAGGGAAGAGCGCATACGTCGGTCGTACCGATGGGATCGCTCAACTCGGGAGCGATCGGCTCGGCGGTGCACGAGGACAGGATTATGATCAGTGCCGCAAGGGCGGCGAGAATATGCTTTTTCAAGTTGAACCTCCGTATCTTGGATGCGATTATTATATCATATTGATGAAAAAATGTCAATCGCGTATAGGCTTGTCGAAATATTTGTCCCGAAAGTTTAAAGAAAATTGCAAAAAGGTATTGACATATTGAAATTTATGTGATATAATATACGGGCACTTGAAGTGTACTGTTTTAGCCGGTGTGGCGGAACAGGCAGACGCCGCGGACTTAAAATCCGCTGATACGAAAGTATCGTACCGGTTCAAATCCGGTCACCGGCACCACACAGTGCCGAAGGATAACCGGCAATTCAATATCGCGGAGTGGAGCAGTTGGTAGCTCGTCGGGCTCATAACCCGGAGGCCGTGTGGTTCAAGTCCCACCTCCGCAACCAAAAAAACAAGGTAACCAAAGGTTACCTTGTTTTTTTGCTTACGAAGAAGACTTGAAACCACCTTGTCATTCGCCGGCGAATGACAAAGGGTTTGCGCGCGACTGCCTAATTAAATTATCTCGCCGAATAATGCGCGCAAACGGGTGGTTACAAGTCCCACCTCCGAATTATGCTCCGACGAGCGTAGCTCGTTGGGTAGCGCCGCAAAAAACATCACTGTGTGATGCTTTTTGCAAGCGCTGTCCCCAAAGCAAGGAGAAATGGGTGTAAAGCTATGCTTTGCGCCCATTTCGACTATGCGACGGGACTGGGCTGTGTTCGCACTTGGTTCGACAAAGATCTGTGCCAATTATAATATCCCGCCGAATAATGGGTGTAAAGCTATGCTTTGCGCCCATTTCGACTATGCGACGGGACTGGGCTGTGTTCGCACTTTCTCCGATAAAGTACCAACCGTATTTCGTTAATTAACCGTCAAAACGACCTTGCCCACGTTTTCTCCGCGATAAAGAATATCCTGCGCCGTTTCGGCTTCGGTGATCGGGAAGACCTTATAAATAGTCGGCTTTACCTCGCCCGATTCGATCTTCGGGTAGACGTCGCGCACGATTCCCGCGAGGATCCGGGCTTTCACCTCGGGCGCGCGTGAGCGAAGAGTACTTCCGATGATCCTTACGTTTCTGACGTAGACGTTTTTGAGGTCGATCTCGGTTTTTGTGCCCGAAAGCGCGGCTATCATTATCCATCGCGCTCCGTGGTTGAGATAACGGATGCACTTTCCCATAATTTCACCGCCGCGGCAGTCGATGGCAACGTCAACGCCACGTCCAGCCTCAAGCTCTTCTCTGAGAACCTCGGATATATCTTCTTTCGACGTAACAACAACTCTGTCCGCGTTAAGATGCTTGATGCGATCGGCTTTTTCTTCGGTCGAAACGGTGGTGATCACGCGGATACCGAATGCTTTCGCCATCGGTATGGTGACGCTTGCAAGTCCCGATGCACCGGCGTTCATAAGAAGGGTATCGCCTTCCTTGATGCCACCCTCGATAAAGAGATTGAGGTATGCCGTCGCAAATGCCTCGGGGATCGCGGCGGCTTCGACCATAGAGCAATTTCGGGGCACGGGCATCAGCATATCGTATTTGACGGCAACGTATTCGGCATATCCTCCGCCGCCGAGCAGGGCGCAGACCTTGTCGCCGATCTTCCACTTCGATTTTAACTTTACATCATCGCCAACCCCGACTATTTCACCCGCGATCTCAAGTCCCATCCATTCGGGACAGCCTGCGGGCGGGGGATAATCTCCCTCTCTTTGCATCAGGTCCGCACGGTTGAGAGCCGCCGCTTCTATTTTGACAAGCACCTCGTCATTGCTTATCACGGGATCGGGAACGTTATCCCAACGTAAAGATCTGTCTTTGTTTACAAGTATCGCTTTCATGATCCTATCCTTTTACCTTTAGTTATCATTAACACCGCAACATTGCAGAATTATTTTGAAAAGCTCAAGCTCATAATCGAGCGTGTACGGATTTTCTTTTTCTCCGCGCACCATTTCCGCGAAGGAAAAAAGCATATTTTCATAGCGTTGGAAGGGCTCGCTTTCGCTCTCGGTTATTTTGCAGCGGCGGTCTTTGTCCAAAATACACTCTTTTTGTTTCGTTGTCAACATATATTTCTTCCCGTACTGAGCTTCGGGCAGGGATATTTCAAGAGGTCTTATCTCCAGGGTGCCGTCAGAGCCGCATATTACAAGCTGTCTGCGCTGATAGCCGCCCACCTCTGTGCCGCCCATACGAACGACAGATATGCCGTTTTCATACTGCAAAACCGCAAAGCCAAGGTCCTCGGTATGAATATTGTCAATGCCCGTCCGAGTGTTGAGCGGGATAATATTCTTCGGAAAGCCTTGTATCTGAACTACGAGATCGATAAGATGACAGCCGAGATAGAACATCATTCCGCCCTTAAAGCTTCCGAACCATTCGCGGCAAGCCCGATTGTCAAATCGGCTCATATGCGCTTCAACGCTGTAAACGGTTCCGAGCTCGCCCGACTTTGTTCTTTCTATAGCCTTTGCAATAAGCGGATTATAGCGGTACATATACCCCGTGTGAAACACCTTTTGACTCTTTCTCATAGTTTTAATGAGACGTTCAAAATCCGCAAGATCCTGGTTTCCCGGCTTTTCCATATGTATATGCTTGCCCGCGTCCGCCGCCATCTGCGCATACTTATTCAGGTGTATCTCGTCGGTCTCAACGGCAACCGCCTCGATCGTAGGATCGTTCAGTATTTCCTCAAGCGTAAGCTCGGGATATCCCTCGAAATATTTAAGCTTCTTGGAGCAGGTTTCTCTTTCATCCTCGACAAGAGCATAGCCGACAAGATCAAAAATCTCGGGGTGGAGCTTTAAGGTTGTGAAGATCTCGGGCGCGTGGCTGTATCGGTTCGTTCCGATCTGAGCAATACGTATCCTTCTCATTGAATATTCCTCCAATCAAATAACACGCCGATAGGGAAGTTTCTATCGTTCGCAAGCCTTTCGTATACCTGTCCCGCTTCGTCGGGGGAGTGGATCTCGCTGATCATATCCTTGAAGTTCAGGCGTTTTCCTTTTATTAAGTTGAGAATAGCCGTCAGATCGTCTCTGTCGGTCCAAAGTCCCGGCGCGGATTCGGTTTTGGGACGCGCCATGGTATGTGCGCCTATGAGGGTTATTCCGCGTCCGTGGACCTTTCCGTAATAATCAATTTCAAATTTCGAGCTTCGGGTGCAGCCGAGCAGTGCAACTCTGCCGAAACGCTTCATACAATCGAGAGCCTGGATCAGTCCTATGCCGAGTCCCGTGACCTCGATGCAGACGTTTACTCCGCCGTCGGTCAGCTTTTTTACTTCCTTTGCAAAGTCTTTTTCCGTCGGGTCCAAAGCAATATCCGCGCCCATTTTCAACGCGAATTCTCTGCGTTCTCTGATAGGATCAACCGCGATAACTGGATACGCGCCCGCAGTCTTCAGCTCCTGAACCGCAAAAATACCGAGTATGCCGAGTCCCATGACCATAGCCGATTCGCCGATCTCAAGCCTTGCTTTTCTTATTGCCGCAAGAGGGAAGGTGGAAATGAGTGCCATAGATGCTTCGGCGGACGTCACCTCATTCGGAATCTTGAGGACGTTGTTTTCGCTTATTGTGATATTCTTTTTGTGCTTTCCCCAAAAAACGATCACTCTGTCTCCCGCTTTGACGCTGTTAACGGCACTTCCCGTTTCCGTAACGATACCCGATGCGCTGTAGCCTACCGTTCTCGGGAAAACAGGTTCCTGATCCTCCGGGACGCCTGTACCGTTTCGCATACCGATCAGATTTGCTTTTTCGGTACCCGAGCTTATTGCTGAATAATCCAGGCTCACGGTTACCTCGTGCTCCTTCGGAGGGAGGCACTCGGCTTCCAAAAGCTCTGCGACGTATGGTTTGGTAAAGATGATCTGTTTCGTTTTCATATCGGTTACGATCTCCCTGTCTCCGTTTTTTGTTATTATACCATCTTGACATATAACAAACAATATGCTATACTGTAAAAAACAGATACGATTCTACACATTTTATCACAAAAGCAAGGGTGAGAGCTATGGAACGGACACTTTTCTACAAAACCTTTTCCTTTCGGACCATTCGTGTGAGCTCATTCCGTCACACGGACAATTCAAAAGGAATTCCCTGTCATTTCATTGCAAGGATGCACAGCGGCAGCGGAATTATCCGAGCATTGTCGGGCGAGGAGCTGCATCTGAGCGCGGGAGATATATTTTATCTTCCTATGGGACTCAAATATCACTCGTATTGGAAGACCGACGAGACGGGAGAGAGGGTGGTTTCTTGGGAATCCTACGGCTTTACGCATTTACCGATTCCCGATGAAACACGGTATGCTATGCAAAAAATACATCCTTCTGCAGAGGCTTGCGAATTGCTTGACCGTCTGGAGGAGGATCAGACGGTTTCTCCTGCGTCGGTGGGATATTTGTATCTTTTCCTGTCAAAGGTGATTCCCGATCTCCGCATAGCCGAATCCGATCCGAAGGCGGCTTTGCTTCAAAGGGCTTTCAACTACATCCAAAGTCACGAAAGCTTTGCAGTACCCGAGCTTGCGCGAGCGTGTGGCATAAGCGAATCGGGGATATACTCGCTCTTCCGCGAATACGCTCAGTCAACGCCGATAGAGATCAAGCACCGACAGATAGCGGAGCGCGCCGCGCTTATGCTGACGACCACCGATATGACTGTGGAAACGATCGCGTCCGCTCTGGGACTCTGTTCCTCCGCGTATCTGCGCAGAATACTTAAAAAGCAAACGGGACAAACGCCAATGCAGATCCGAAAAGAGGCGAAATTCATCTGATAGCTTTCTGCGGTGGGATTTTGTCGGCGGTCTGTGTTCGCGCTTGCCACGCAAAGATCCATTATTTTTTAATAATTTATATATCACAATCAATCTTCTTTCAAACGTATTGACAACCACGCGTTCAAGAGTTATAATTAATATAATGATAAAGGAGTTTTAATATGGAATACAGAATTTTGGGAAAAACAGGACTTGAAATATCACGCCTCGGATTTGGCGGCATTCCGATCCAGAAGATCGACGCCGAGGGCACGAAGGCTCTTATCGGTGAGCTTATAGATGCGGGTGTCAATTATATCGACACCGCGCGCGGATATACCGTAAGCGAGGAATATCTCGGCTACGCGCTTGAAGGAGTGCGCGACAAGTTCGTGCTCGCTACCAAGAGTATGGCGCGTACGAAGGAGGCTATGGTGAAGGATATCGACGTCAGTCTCGGAAATCTCCGCACCGATTACATCGACCTCTATCAGGTTCATAATCCTTCGGCGGCTGACCTTGAGAAGGTAACTGCAGAGGGCGGTGCGCTTGAGGCACTTTTTGAGGCACGTGAAGCGGGAAAGATCGGTCATATCGGAATCACGCTCCATTCGGCGGAGCTTTTCGAAAAGGCGATCGGTCTCGATTGGGTCGAAACAATTATGTTCCCCTACAATATCGTTGAAACACAGGGCGAGGAGCTTATCGCAAAGTGCGCACAGAGGAATATCGGATTTATCTGTATGAAGCCTCTGGCGGGCGGTGCTATCGAGGATGCGAGCATTGCTCTGCGCTTCATCGTCAGAAATCCCGCTGTGACCGTGGTCATCCCCGGAATGGCGGATACCGCGGAGATCGCGCAGAACGTGACGGCAACTTCAGATACTTCGCCTATCAGCGCAGAGGAGCAGGAAAAGATCGCAAAGATCAAGGACGATCTCGGCACGAATTTCTGCCGCAGATGCAATTACTGTCAGCCCTGCACTGCGGGTATCAATATCTCGGGCGTGTTCCTCTTTGAGGGCTATTACAGCCGTTACGATCTTAAAGATTGGGCACTGAGCCGATATTCGAGTATGTCCAAAACCGCATCCGACTGCATCGAGTGCGGCGTGTGCGAAACGAGATGCCCCTATAATCTCCCGATCCGCGATATGCTGAAAATAGCTGCGGCGGTAATGGGAAAATAATTACCGATTATATCACACCGAAAGGCGGTGCGCGAATGACCAATATCGAAAAAATGAAATCTTATTTGCGCAAATACGTATTTCCGCAACTTTACGAAAAAGGTTTTACGGGCAAATGGCCGCATTTTCGCAGAGAGCGTGATGATTGTATTGAACTGATCAGTTTGGAAACGCGAAAATGGGGTGGAGCGTTTTACGTTCACGTATCTGCCATCTTTCCAAACTCTGAAAACAAAAATTATACCGTATATGAGTGGATGGACATCACCGAAGATCAGATCGCGGCGTGGGATACCAACCTCGGGTATTCTCTCAAGGGAATGTATGAAGAAGCGTTTTTTTATCATGATCTGTACTCGGAATACATAATAGGTATTGGGAAAATCTATCATACTGTAAGTGAAAAGAAAGCTTCCGAGTTTGTTCCGCCAAAGCGGTATAAACTTGTGAAGAAGTTCAATGATGAAGCTGCTCTTGAGATCTGCAACGAAGTCAACAAGCAGATGGCAAAAGCTTTCAAATGGCTCTGCAAATTTGAGAAAAAACATCAAAAGAAATATAACAAGTCGAAAGGCGCTACATTTTAATGATCATTAAATCCGACTGGCACATTCACAGTGAATATTCGTACGATGCGGAAAATCCGCTTGAGCTTATTGCCGAGAGGGCAAAGGAGCAAGGGCTTTGCCGCGTCGGTATCACCGATCACGCAAATTTCAACGATAAAAAGTTCCTCGGCGACCTTTACGCATCCGTAGCGGGCGTCAAGGAGGCACAGAAAAAGTATCCCTTTATGGTCCTCGGCGTTGAGCTGACCCCCATCGAGAAGCCCGAATTCGATTATATTGCCGTTACGGGTACGCGCGAGGGCTACGAGCCGCCCGTGCAGTCGGAACTCTATGATATTGAGCTCGCCTGCTCGAAGGAGGAACTTATGAAGCTCGGCGTGCGTTACGCCATCGGCGCGGCGCACTGGAGAGTCGATTCTCCCTTTGCAAAAAAGCTTGATCCCGATCTTGACGCGTGCATTAAGGAGTGGTACCGTCAGCAGATGTATCTTGCCGCCGACGAGCGCGTGACCATTCTCGGTCACCCCTGGTATATCGGAAAGGCTATCTGGTACGAGGATTTTGACGTGATCCCGCGTTCGATGAAGCTTGATATCGCAAACGAGCTCAAGAAAAACGGCAAGTACGTTGAATGCAACTCGCATTTCTTCCTGACTCCCAAGGCGAGCGAAAATTTCCGCCGTCAGTACGCTGAATATCTGCGCGAGATGTTTGAAATGGGCATTCCTGTGACCTACGGATCGGATTCTCACAAGAATTACCCCGACGCTCGCGAACGCGTTGAAGCCTTCCTCGGCGAAGTCGGCTTTAAGGAGGGCGATTTCTCCGAGATCGCCGAGAAGGATCTTTGGTAATAAACAAAATAACGGAACGCGTGCGTTCCGTTATTTTTAATAAAATCCTTTGGCAATACTGCACAAAAGTAAATTGGAAAATTTGTGCAATATGACGTTGACGCGGGTGGGTAGATATGTTATAATGATAATGGTAAAAAATCTTTTCATATAATAGGAGGAAAATATGAAAAGTTACTCGGAGAATAAACGAAATATTTATTACGGAGATCGGATCTTGATCCGCTATTAAAGCGCACGGGTAAAACCGTGTGCGGCGTGCCCGTGCGCCATTCGTAACCGTACTGCTTTTTATTGACAAATTTAAAGGAGAACGATTATGAAAAAGAAAAGAAGAATTATTGCGTTGTTGCTTACTGCCTGTATGCTTTGTTCAATGCTTATCAGCCCGTCATATGCGGTAGGAACGATATCGGCGACGGATGATCCTTCAAACGGCAATTCAACGGATGAAAATTCGGAGTCCGCTTTCGCTCTACCCGACATCATAGAGGAAGTGGAATCTGAAAATGCAGTTTCGTAGGGCGAATAACGGAAAACGAACCCGATTTGAATACTTTAGTATTTGATAACGGTTTGAATGAAAATTCAATTTACGTTATTTCCGTGTCATCCAGTGGTCAAACGGAACATGAGTTTGTTAGGTCCTACAATATTTCAATTACAGAATCCTCATAAAGCGAATAAAAATAAAAAAGGAGATATATATTATGAAAAAAATATTGTTTTTTTCTGCGTTCTTCTTGCAATTATTGTTGTTGCGGCATTGGCCATGCCTGCAATATTGAATAATTCCGAAAAAAACACGGAGGGAGAGAACTTATCGTCAGAGCAAGTCGAAAACGAATCGTTGGTTGGTAAGAATGTTTTGAATCCTTTAAACTTAGAATTAGAAGCCTTTGAAAAACTTCCTGCTGAAGCTGTACTTAAAGCATTGGCTGTAGAGGCGAAAAGCAAGGTTGGAAAAAGCACGTCCTTTGAATTGGAACTCAAAGAAACAGAGGAGTTATTATCGCTCAATTATGTGATTAGTTATTACTATGGCTTTAATACATGTGGCGAATACGTTCCCGAAAAAGTAAGTGATGTAATCAGCATAGATATTACCGCAGGCAAAGGAAATGAAGACAACATCCAAGATGCGGAGTATATGACTTTCCTTGCATTACTGATTAACATATATCCGGACTGTGTTGGCTTTTTAGATTATAAGTACTTAGATTACAATTTTAATCGCAATTTTTTTCCGATTTTAATCTTTTGTCCAGATTATGCAGAGTACGGATATGATACTATATATGACTATATAGATGCAGCACTCAGCCATAAGGAAATAATAATTGAAAATGCGTATTTTATAAGATTCGATACAAATAGAATTGAAATAGGTGGTTCTGACACCAATCTGTACGATACCATATTCAATAACACCGAATCCAAGTAATACCAACACCCGCCGC